>NZ_JAGGNV010000040.1 GCF_018614955.1 Variovorax paradoxus | reverse complement strand
AAGCTGGCCTCGATCTGGATTTGCCAGACCAGGCTGGGAAACATCGGAATAACATCCGAGGTTTCCATCCACCGGTTGCTTTCCTGGACCATGGCGCACCTTCGATAAAGCATAGGCGAAAACGATGGTGAGCGTTCCCGGAAAAACTCCGACGTCGGGCCGTTGTCCATGACTTCTCGCACGCCACGCCCTGCGGACCGCCCCGCCAACCGCCTGGCCCGCGAGACCAGTCCCTATCTGCTGCAGCACGCGCACAACCCGGTGGACTGGTACCCATGGGGCGAGGAGGCGTTCGCCAAGGCCCGCGCCGAGGACAAGCCGATCCTGCTGTCGGTGGGCTACGCCACCTGCCATTGGTGCCATGTGATGGAGCGCGAGAGCTTCGAGGACGTGGGGCTGGCGCGCCAGTTGGCCGATGGCTTTGTCGCGATCAAGGTCGACCGCGAGGAACTGCCCGATGTCGACCACGTCTACATGAGCGCGCTGCAGGCGCTCACCGGCCGCGGCGGCTGGCCGATGAACATGTTCCTCACGCCGCAGCTTCAAGCCTTCTTCGGCGGCACGTACTTTCCGCCGCGATCGCGCCAGGGCATCCCCAGCTTCTCCGAGGTACTCGCCGCCGTGCGCGAAGCCTGGGTCCACCGGCGGGGTGACATCGATCGGGAGGCCCAGACGCTGCTCGATCTCGTGCGCCACGGCACGCGCCCCGCGGCCCGTGCGCCGGCCGATGACATGCACCGGCGAGCCGTGGGCCAGTTCGCCTTGCGCTTCGACGCAACGCGCGGGGGCTTCGGCAGCGCGCCCAAGTTTCCGCAGACGCCGCTGCTGCAGTACCTGCTGACGCTGGCCACCTGCGGCGACGGGAGCGCGCGCACGATGCTCGCGACGACGCTGCACCACATGGCTGCCAGCGGGATATACGACCACGTCAGCGGTGGCTTCGCTCGCTATTCCACCGACGAGCGCTGGCATGTGCCGCACTTCGAAAAGATGCTGTACGACAACGCCCAGCTCGCGCGCGTGTACGCCGGCGCGTTCAGGCTGACCGGCGAAGACAGGCTGCGCCTTGTCGCCGAGGGCACATTGACGTATCTGCAGCGCGAGATGCACCCGGCGGCTGCGCCGGCGGCCTACGCTTGCGCGCAGGACGCCGACGCCGAGGGTGTCGAGGGCAAGTTCCACGTCTGGACGCTGACCGAGTTCCGCGCCGTGCTCGGCGCCGATGCACAGGCCGCCGCGCGTCTGCATGGGGTGACGGTGCAGGGCAACTGGGAACACGGTACGAACGTATTGGAGCGCCGCGATCCGGAAGGCGTGCGCGCCGAACTCGGCATGGAACCCGAGGCCTTCGCGACCTGGGAACGCTCGGTGCGCGAGCGCCTCTACGCCGCGCGTGCCCGGCGCGCCTGGCCGATCATTGACGACAAGGTGCTAGCCGACTGGAACGGCATGGCGCTGCGCGCGTTCGCTGAAGCCGGGCGGCTGCTCGGGCGCGACGACTTCGTGCAGGCTGCGCGAGAGCTCGCGCGCTTCCTGTTGGCCGCCATGGTCCGACATGGGCGGGTCCACCATGCCTGGCGCGACGGCACGCTGCGCGTTGAAGGCTATCTGGCCGACCATGCGCAGCTCGGGCTGGGCCTGATGGAACTGCACGCAGCCACAGGCGAGCTGCAGTGGCTGGACGCTGCGCTCGACCTGTGCAGTGGCATGGTCGAGCGCTTCCATGACGCGGTCGAAGGTTTCTTCGACAGCGCGTCGATGCAGCTCCCGATGCGGGCGCGGGAACTGCACGACGGCGCGGTGCCCTCGGGCACTGCGGCGGCATGCGAGCTGTTGCTGCGACTCGCCGGCCCCTGTGGACGCAGCAACTGGATCGACATCGCCCGCGCGACGCTCGAGGAATACGGCGCGTTGGTGGAGGAAGCGCCGATGGCCGCTCCGGCGCTGCTGCACGCACAGCTGCTGGCCGAGCACGGGGCTGATCTTGCGATCCCCGCGGGACCAGGCAGCGAACGCCTGTGGGCGACCGCGCAGTCGGCGTTCGCGCCACTGGTCACGCTCTTCCATGGTTTTCCGGGATCGCTGCCGCCGCTCGAAGGACGGATCGCGGGCGCGGCCTACCTGTGCCGCAAGGGCAGCTGCGAGCTGCCGGTGCGATCGGTCGAGGCGCTGCGTGAGCAACTGGCAAAGGGGTTCTCTGGCCTGGCCGGCAAGTTCGCAGCATCGGACGGCGTTGCTTGAGGGGTTGCAGCCGAGCCATCGGCGCAAGAGAGGGCCAGCGGCTCACGCCTGGTGCGCCGCGAAGCGCCGATGACCCGGTGCCGCAGATGGGCAAGTCGAAACGATATCCCGACTTGTCGGCCACTCGAACTGCAGCCGGGGATGACGAAGCCAGCATCGCAGCGCCGATGTACATTGGTCGCCCGATGCACAACTAGCGGAACTCATGGCACGACCGAACGAGTGGGTGAAAAAGGTCCTGGTGCTACTGCAGGCCGGCAACACCACGGCGGCGATTGCTCAAATCAAGGTGGCACCGAGCGCGAAGGACGTGCGCGCGCTGCAGTCCGCGCTGGAGGCCGGAAACCTGTAGGCGCGATGGCGCGACGTCAACGAGGCGATTCAGAACAGTTTCGACGCGCTCTCCGCGCCACGCCTGCACCGATCGCCTTAGCGGCAGGCTGCGCTTCGCGAACTCGAGCGGTGCGAATGGCAACGAGCCCCACCATTGAACCGAACGGTATCAAAGCAGACTTGTGGGCGCGGACGCGTCATAGCCGGGCGAATCCATCCGAACACCCGGCCCCAAGCCATCCAACGGGTAGCAACCAACCGCTGCGCGGATCAGGCGCAGCGTGGGATGCCCAGCGCCGCGGTCATTCGCTGCACCTGGCGGTTGCGCCCTTCGCGGATCACGATCTAGCTGCGGTCAGTTTGGCGGTTCGGCTCGGCCGTCCTGCAGGCCGCGCAACAGACGTTGACGCTCAGCCGGGGCCTGACAGCAACCGCGGGCCAAGCATGGGGGGCGGTCGCAAGGTTGCCGCGCAGAGCGCGCGAAACGCGACTTTAGGTTCCTTTATACAGGGGCCGCGTGGAACAGGCGGGCGGGGGACAATGCACCATGAACTTCAAGAGGTCCCTGTTTAACGTGATCGAACGCGCCGACGCCGCGCTGTGCGACGGTCGCCGTCACCTACGGCCCGATGCTGGGCCGGTGCGCTCGGGGGCCGGCCGGTGAGAACGCCGGCACGACTGCAGCCACTGGTTGACGAAGGCCTCGTCGACACCGTGGTGCGCCAGCTGATGAGCGGCAAGGAAGCCATGGTCTACGTGGTGCGCTGTGGCGACGAGACGCGCTGCGCGAAGATCTACAAGGAAGCCAGCAAACGCAGCTTCCGTCAGGCGGTCGATTACACCGAGAACCGCCGGGTCCGGAACTCGCGCGAGACGCGAGCAATGGCGAAAGGCACCCGCTTCGGTCGCGAAGTGACCGAAGCGGCCTGGCAAAGTGCCGAGGTCGATGCACTCTATCGCCTTGCCGCCGCCGGCGTGCGCGTGCCGGTGCCCCACAACTTCTGCGACGGCGTGTTGCTGATGGAACTGGTCACCGATGCCGACGGCGATGCGGCGCCGCGGCTGAACGACGTCGCCTTCACACCCGAACAGGCGCGCCTCCATCACGCGACCCTCCTGAAGGAAGTGAACCGCATGCTTTGCGCCGGTATCGTGCACGGCGACCTTTCGGAATTCAATGTGCTGCTGGCGGCCGACGGCCCGGTGATCATCGACCTGCCGCAGGCGGTGGACGCCGCAGGAAACAACCACGCCAAGCGCATGCTGCTGCGAGACGTGAACAACCTGCGCGGCTTCTTCGGGCAGTTCGCAACGGAACTGCTTGGCACGAACTACGGCGAAGAGATATGGGCCCTGTACGCAAGCGGTGGGCTGCGCCCCGAGTCGGTGTTGACCGGGGCCTACGTGCGTGCGAGTGGAGCCGTCGACCTGGGATATGTCATGCGCGAGATCGACGATGCTCGGGCGGAGGAGGCGGCGCGCCGGCTTCGACTCTCCTCGAGGCCCCGGGCCTAACAACCCTGCGGGCGGCGCGGCGACTCTGCCCTCGACCCGAAGCAGCCCTTCCTCGGCGCGGAAGCGAAGACAGCAAGGTTGTTTGCGGCGCACCAAGCGTGCGACCGTCGGCTCAGTAGCGGGGCACGAATCGATCGGCCCGCTCGGCTCGGCGGCACTCCGCCTGCCAGTAGCGTTGCAGCCAGTGCCAGACGCGATGCGTCGTGGTGGGCCGCGGCCTCGCAAGGGGTCGATTTGATTTCGGTGTCAAAAGTGACGGCCCGCATTTCCAGCAACGGCGCGGGCCGAGCGCAGTAAGTTGTTGATTTCACGAGCATTGCTGTTCACTCTTTTGCGGCGTATCGTCTGCGGCCCCTGAACGGCGAAGGAGCGCGGTGATGCAAGGCTGGCAGACGTCCTACCTGGGCCTTCGTGACATGCCCGGCGAGATCAGCGAGTTCGAGCTGCAGGCGTTCTTCAGCTTCAGCCGTGCCGAACTCGAATTGATCGCACGTCGGCGCCGCGACAACCTCAAGCTGGGCCTGGCGTTGCACATCGGCTTCGCCCGCATGACCGGACGGCCGTTGAACAGCGTGCGCGCCGTGCCCCCTGCCCTTCTTCGCCACATTGGCCGCGAGCTGAATATCGCCGCGCCGGATCTGGCGTCCTTACGCGCGCTGTATGCCCGCGGACGCACCCTGTTCGACCACCAGCACCAGGCCTGCGAATGCCTGGGCTTCAAATGGATGACCGAACACCAGCGCCGCGCCCTGGTGCGGGTGCTGCGAGACGAGGTCGCGCATTGCTCGGACCGCGCCAGCCAAGCACTCCACGCGCCAGATCACCGAAGTGCTGGGACGGATCACATTCCTGAGCGACCTGGGCATCGATCGACATCTGGGGGATCTCAACGATGTGCTGGTACGCCGCTGTGCCCGGCGCATGGCCGGCCGGCCCCCGTCGGTCAGCGCCATGAACAGATTGCGGGCTGGATATGTCGCCGGTACCAAGCGACTTCCTAGCGAAGTCACGGCGCCGCGCCTCGGCGCGGCTTGGCGAGCAGCCATCGCCGACCCCGATCGCGAGCGTGCCTTCAAGGCGCTGGAGGTGGCCACCCTCCTCGCTCTACGCCGAGCGGTGCGCAATGGCTCGGTATGGATCGAACACTCGCTGAGCTTTCGGGGCCGGGATCGACTGTTCTTGCCCGAGGAGCGCTGGCAGGCCGAAGCGCGGCGTCACTACGCCAGGCTGCAGTTGCCGGCCAAGGCGCGCGAGTTCCTTGTTCCGCTGCTCGAGCGCGTGCGCGCCGGCGTCGATGCGGTGGCCGCGGCCGCCCGTGCCGGCGATCTGCACGTGGACGACGAGCTGCATCTGGCGGCGTTGGCAGCCGATGAGGATGATCCCAAGGTCACGCGACTGCGGGCCCAACTCGACCAGCGTATCGGAGAAGTGCAACTGCCCGAGGTCATCCTGGCCGTGGACGCCCAGGTGCGCTTCAGCTGGATCATGCTCGGGCGTGAACCGAGGACAGGCCAAGAACTGCTGATGACCTACGCCGGCATCCTCGCGCACGGTACCAGCCTGACGGCCGCCGAGTGTGCGCGCATGATCCCGCAGCTTTCGGCCACCAGCATCCGCCAGGCCATGCGCTGGGCCGGCGACGAGCGTCGATTGGCACGGGCCTGTCAGGCGGTGCTGGAGTTCATGCAGTGCCACGCGATTGCCACGACCTGGGGTCGATCCGATCTCGCCTCCTCGGACATGATGAGCCTGGAGACCAGTCGGCGCGTGTGGCAGGCACGCCAGGATCCGAGGCGACAGACGGCTTCCATCGGCGTGTACAGCCATGTGCAAGACCGTTGGGGCATCTTCCACGCGCAGCCGATCGTGCTCAACGAGCGCCAGGCCGGCGCCGCCATCGAGGGTGTCATTCGACAGGAGCGGATCGAGACATCGCAGCTTGCTGTGGACACGCACGGTTTCACCGACTTCGCGATGGGCCTGTCTCGACTGCTGGGGTTCGATCTGTGCCCTCGGATGAGGGACTCAAGCAGCGTCACCTGTTCGTGCCCCGGGGGACTAAGGTCCCCTCGGAAATCGCCACCGTGTGCCAGGCCAGCGTGGACACCGCACTCATCGAAGCGCACTGGGACACCCTGGTGCACTTGGCCGCCTCGGTGATGTCGGGTCACGCCAGCGCGGTGACCGCGCTGGCCCGGTTCGGCTCGGCGGCGCGGGGCGACCCGATCTATGACGCCGGCGTCCAGTTGGGCAAGCTGCTGAGGACTGCGTTCCTGACCTCGATGTGCACGAGAACGTGCTGCGCAAGTGGGTACGCGAGGCGACCGCCGACCCGCAGCAGGCATTCCCTGGCCAAGGCGTGATGAAGCCCGAGCAGGCCGAACTGGAGCGTTTGAGGAAAGAGAACGCCAAGCTGCGGATGGAGCGTGACCTGCTGAAAAAGCGGCGGCCTACTTCGCCAAGGAGTCGATGTGAAATTCGGCTTCGTTGCGAAACACCGAGGGGCATGGCCGTTGGCAATGATGTGCGAGGCGCTCGGTGTCTCGCGAAGCGGCTTCTATGCGTGGCTCAGCAGGCCGAGAAGCCAACGCAGTCTGAACGACGAGGTGCTCGGCAGCCAGGTGCGTCAGAGCTTCCTGGGCAGCGACCGCACGTACGGTGCTCGACGGGTCTGGCACGACGTGCTGGCGTTGGGTCGGCGTTGCGGATTGCACCGCATCGAACGACTCATGCGAGAGCAGGCCCTGCGTGCGCGGCCACGGCGCCGTGGCTTGCCGCCGGACCGTGGTGCGCGCAGCACCATCGCCGGCAACGTGCTCGACCGTCAATTCCAGGCCGATGCGCCCAACCAGAAGTGGGTGGCCGACTTCACCTACATCTGGACGGCCGAAGGTTGGCTGTACGCCGCCGCGGTGCTCGACCTGTACTCGCGCCGCATCGTCGGCTGGTCGATGCAGGACAGCATGACCTCGCAACTCGTGGCCGACGCGTTGATGATGGCCGTGTGGCGCCGGGGCAAGCCGGTCGCGTTACCGACGTGACCACCTGTGCCTGGCCTTGCGTCCCGGACACGCGTTGGCACGAAGGAAAGAGGTGAGGTTCGAGGAGGTGATCGAACACATCAGCATCGGCGTGGCCCCGGGCGGCACGCTCGACACGATGCTCAGGCGGGAAGCAGCTTTGCTTTCACGCGTCTTGTTTTACCGCGTGGAGGTTTCAAGCTTGGATGTGGCCGTGCGTTTTGTCGCGGCGGGATGGGGGGACGGCCATCGTGCCGCGAGAGGGGGCATTGGGACACAGCAAAGCCAGTTCCCTGGTGTTCGTGCCTCTGTCCGATTCCTGGGCTCAAAGGCAGTACGTCATCATCACTCGAAAGCTCCACGCGCCGTCGGCGGCGACACGGCAGCTGATCGACCATTTGCGGAGTCGGGCTGCTGCAGCATAACGCGCCGCAGCAACGCCCGCGCCGACCGCCGGCATCACAGCCACCGTGGGGTGATCGTCAAGCCGGTGCAGCATCGATGAACGTCAATGTCAAAGATGCGGCGATCGGATTTTAAAGCGCTTTGACCAGTTCCGGAACGGCCGTGAACAGATCGGCTTCCAGGCCATAGTCGGCCACCGAGAAGATCGGCGCTTCCGGGTCCTTGTTGATCGCCACGATCACCTTCGAATCCTTCATGCCGGCCAGGTGCTGGATCGCGCCCGAGATGCCGCAGGCGATGTAGAGCTGCGGCGCGACGATCTTGCCGGTCTGGCCCACTTGCCAGTCGTTGGGGGCGTAGCCCGCGTCCACCGCGGCGCGGCTCGCGCCCAGGCCTGCGTTGAGCTTGTCGGCCAGCGGCGCCATCACTTCGGTGAACTTCTCGGCGCTGCCGAGTGCCCGGCCGCCCGAGACGATGATCTTGGCGGCCGTGAGTTCGGGACGCTCGCTCCTGGTGACCTCGCGGCCAATGAAGCTGCTCTTGCCCGAATCGGCCACGCCTTCGGCGCTCTCGACCGCGGCGCTGCCGCCGGTCGCGGCCGCCGGATCGAAGCCGGTGGTGCGCACTGTGATCACCTTGATCGCATCGCTGCTCTGCATGATGGCAATCGCGTTGCCCGCGTAGATCGGACGCTCGAAGGTGTCGGGGCTGTCGACCTTGGTGACGTCGCTGATCTGCGCGACATCGAGCTTGGCCGCCACGCGCGGCGCCACGTTCTTGCCGTTGGCGGTGGCCGGGAACAGGATGTGGCTGTAGTTCTTCGCGATGGCGAGAACTTGCGCTGCGACGTTCTCGGCCAGGTTCTCGGCCAGCGACGGGCTGTCGGCGGCAATCACCTTGGCCACGCCCGCGATCTTGGCGGCAGCGGCCGCGGCTTCGGCGGCGTTGGCGCCGGCCACCAGCACGTGCACATCGCCGCTCTGGCAGGCGATGCCCGCGGTCACGGTGTTGAGGGTCGCCGGCTTGACGGTGGCGTGGTCGTGTTCGGCAATAACAAGTACGGTCATGGTCAGATCACCTTCGCTTCGTTCTTGAGCTTGTCCACCAGCGTGGCGACATCGGGCACCTTGATGCCGGCACCGCGCTTGGGCGGCTCGCTGACCTTCAGGGTCTTCAGGCGCGGCTTGACGTCCACGCCCAGGTCTTCGGGCTTGAAGGTGTCGAACTGCTTCTTCTTGGCCTTCATGATGTTGGGCAAGGTGACGTAGCGCGGCTCGTTCAGGCGCAGGTCGGTGGTGATGACCGCGGGCAGCGTGAGCTGGATGGTTTCCAGGCCGCCGTCGACTTCGCGGGTGACCTTGACCTTGTCACCCTCGACCTCGACCTTGCTCGCGAAGGTGGCCTGGGGCAGATCGGCCAGCGCCGCCAGCATCTGGCCGGTCTGGTTGGCATCGTCGTCGATGGCCTGCTTGCCGAGGATGACGAGTTGGGGCTGTTCCTTGTCGACCAATGCCTTGAGCAGCTTGGCGACCGCCAGCGGCTGCAGCTCTTCGGTGGTCTCGACCAGGATGCCGCGGTCGGCGCCGATGGCCATGGCGGTGCGCAGGGTTTCCTGGCACTTGGCATCGCCGCAGGAGACGGCGATGACTTCGGTGACCACGCCCTTTTCCTTCAGGCGGACCGCCTCTTCGACGGCGATCTCGTCGAAGGGGTTCATGCTCATCTTGACGTTGGCGATGTCGACACCGGTGCCGTCGGACTTGACACGCACCTTCACGTTGAAATCGACGACCCGCTTGACCGGGACAAGTATCTTCATGGATGGCTCCAGGGATTGGGCGAATGAACTGGGGGCGAAAAAAATCAGCGGTGCTTGAACACCGGCTTGCGCTTGGACAGAAAGGCACGCATGCCTTCATGTGCGTCCTCGCTGGCAAAACGTGCATGGAGTTGACGCCGCTCGAAACCGATGCCCTCCGAGAGTGGGGCCTCCCAGGCGCGGTTGACGGACTCCTTGATCGCCATCAAAGCGGGCAGCGAGAAGGCTGCAATGCGGGCGGCGAGATCGATGGTTTCGCCCAGCAGCCGCGCGTCCGCCACCACCCGCGAAACCAGTCCGTACCGGTCGGCTTCTGCTGCGTCCAGCATGCGGCCCGACAGGCACATGTCCATGGCCTTGGCCTTGCCGATGGCGCGTGGCAGGCGCTGGGTACCGCCGGCGCCTGGCAGCATGGCGAGCTTGATCTCGGGCAATGCGAACCGGGCGGATTCGGCGGCAATGATCATGTCGCACGCCATCGCCAGTTCGCAGCCTCCGCCCATGGCGAAGCCCGCCACAGCCGCGATCACCGGCTTGCGCACGCGCCGGATGGTTTCCCAGTTGCGTGTGATGAAGTCGGCCTGGTACACATCCATGTAGTTCCAGTCCGCCATCGCCGCGATGTCGGCCCCCGCCGCGAAGGCCTTGTCATTGCCGGTGATGACGATGGCGCCGATGTCTGCGCTGGCGTCGCAAGCCAGCAGCGCTGCGCCCAGGGCGTCCATCAGCGCATCATCGAGCGCGTTCATCTGCTGCCGCCTGTTCAGCGTGATGACGCTGACCCGGCCGTGCGTCTCCACCAGGATGGGTTGTTCTTGCATGACAGGCCGCTTCAATCCACGCTGATGTTTTGTTCCTTGATCAGGGCGGACAGCTGCGCAATCTCATTGACCAGCAGCCTGCGGAACTCCGCCGTGTCCATCGCGATCGGCTCGGCACCGAGGTCGGCATAGCGCGACTTGACGGCCGGCTGAGCCAAAGCCTTGCTCAGTTCGCGGTTCATGCGGGCCACGATCTCGGGGGAGATCCCGTTGGGTGCCCACATGCCGAACCAGATGTCGAGGTTGGCCCCCGGAAAGCCCTGCTCGCTCACTGTCGGAATGTCGGGAAAGAACGGCGAGCGCTTGGTGCTCACGATGCCCAGCAGCTTGACCTTGCCGGTTCGAACGTGCGGGAAGGCGATGCCCGGGTCGCAGACGAAGTCCGCCTGACCCGACAGCACGTCCTGCAGCGCGGGGGCCGCGCCGCGATACGGGATGTGGGTGATGGAGGTCGCGGTGGCCTGCTTGAACAGTTCGCAGGCGAGGTGCGGAGGCGTGCCGGAACCGGCGGAAGCGTAGGACAGCGAGCCGGGCTTGGCCTTGGCCAATGCCACCAGGTCCCGAACGTCCTTGGCCGCCATCTGTGGCTTGGCGACCAGGTACATCTGGGTGCGCCCGACACTGGCCACGGGCGTCAGGTCGCGCGAGGGCAGGATGTTCGACTTGAAGAGCGATGGGTTGGCCGTTTCCACCGAGGTGGGCGCGATCAGGAAAGTGTGGCCGTCCGGCGCGGCACGCACCACTTCCGAGGCAGCGATATTGCCGCTCGCACCGGGCTTGTTGTCGATGATGACCGGTTGGCCCAGCGATTCCGAGAGGGTCTGCGACAGGATGCGCGCCATGACATCGGTGCTGCCGCCAGGCGCGAAGCCCACGACCACGCGGATGGGCTTCGTGGGCCAGTTGGTGGTCTGCGCCTGCGCGGAACCGGCGACGCCGAAGATGGCGAGAGCGGCGAGCGCGAGGCCTCGGCGTGCGGCCGTTGGGATGGGAATGAACATGGTCTTGTCTCCTTGGATGTGAGGGAAGGTGCGAGGCGTTGTCGTCAGGTCAGGTTCTCGCGCAGCATCTCGCGCAACTTGAACTTCTGGATCTTTCCGGACGGCGTGGATGGCATCGCGTCGCGCACGACGAGGCGTTCCGGGATGTACTGGATCGCCACCTTCTGCCCCTTCAGGAACTGCACGATCGAGGGCAGGTCGACGCTGTGGCCCGGCCTGGGCACCACCACCGCGCAGGCCCGCTCGCCAAGGCGCTCGTCGGGGTAGGCCACAATGGCGGCCATGGCGATGTCAGGGTGCCGATACAGCAGCGACTCGATCTCGACCACGGGAATGTTTTCGCCGCCGCGGATGATCACGTCCTTGCTGCGGCCGGTGATGCGGATGTAGCCCTGGGCATCCATGCGTGCCAGATCGCCGGTATCGAACCAGTCGTCGGCGTCGGTGCCGTTGAGGTGCGAACGCCGCAGGTATCCGCCAAAGTTCGAGCACGAGCGCACGAGCAGCCGCCCGGGCTGATCGGCCGGCAGCACCTGGTCGCTCTCGTCGACCACCTTGAGTTCGACGCCGGGCAGCGCCAGCCCATCGGTGCTGATCGCGCGCACGTCGTCGTCGTCCAGCTGGATCAGCGTGACGGCGCCGTTCTCGGTCATGCCCCAGGCCGACACGATCTTGGTGCCCAGGACCTGGCGCGCCTGCTCCACCAGCGGGCCCGGTATTGGCGCGCCGGCGCACAGGAAGGTGCGCAGGCTCGGCACCTCGCTGCCTGTCTCGGCCACGGTCTTGGCGAGGTCGGTGAGGAATGGCGTGGAGGCCATCGTGAAGCTGACCCGCTCGGCCCGGATCAATTCGATGGCCTGCTTCGGCTCCCAGATGTCCTGCAGCACGGCGCCGGCCTTGAGCACGATCGGCATCATGAGGCCATACATGAAGCCGGTCTGGTGCGCCATGGGCGAGGCCATCAACACCACGTCGTCAGCGCCGAGGCGCAGGCGCTGCGCATAGGGAATGATGTTGGCCATGGTGGTGTTGGCCGAGTGCATCACGCCCTTGGGTTCGCCGGTGGTGCCGGAGGTGTAGATCATCTGCGTCACGTCATCCGGGCCGGGCCGGCTGCGCGTGAGGATGTCCTGCGCGTCGGGCTCGTTCTCCCATGCCGGGCCGCTGAGCAGCGCTTCGAAACTGTCAGGCCCCGCGCCGCCGACGACAACGATCTGCTTCAGGTCGGGCAAGGCCGGTTGCAGGTCGTTGACCATTCGCTCGAAGTCGAAGCCGCGAAAGGTCTTCGGCACGATCACGACCTTGGCTTCGCCGTGCTTGAGCATGAACGACAGCTCGCGCTCGCGGAAGATGTGCATCAGCGGGTTCATCACGGCGCCGATGCGAGAGCAGGCCAGATAGACCAGCGTGAACTGCCACCAGTTGGGCAACTGGCAGGCCACGACGTCATTCCGGGCCACGCCCAGGCGCGACAGTCCCACCGCGATGCGATCGGCCATGATCGCCATCTCGCGGTAGGTGAAGCGGGTGGTGACGCCCTGCTCTATCTGCAAGGCGGTCAGCGCAAGCTTGTTGGGCAAGTCGGCGACGCAGGCGTCGAGTTCGTCGTTGATGGTGCGCTCGTGCCACAGGCCCTGCGCCACCATTCGGGCGCGGCGCGGCGGCAGCAATACGGCATCGAATTCCATGTTCTTGTCTCCTGGCTTTTCGTCGTTGAGGGTGAGAGGCTCAGGCCGGCACGGCGTCGCGGCCGGCGCGGGTACGCGCCACGATGGTTTTCATGATCTGGGCGGTGCCGTCGCCGATCTGGAAGCCGAGGACGTCGCGCAGACGCTGCTCCATCACGCCGCGGTCATAGCCGCCATGGCCGAACATCAACAGGCATTGGTGGATGGTGTCGTAGGCCAGCTTGGGCGCCCACCATTTGCACATCGCGGCTTCGGCGGTGTGAGGCGCGCCCTTGTCCTTCAGCCACAAGGTCTGCAGGCACAGCAGGCGCGCGGCGGTCACCTGCGTATCGAAATCAGCCAGCGGATGCGACACGCCCTGGAACGCCGACAGCGGCTTGCCGAAGGCTTCGCGCTGTGCCACGTACTCCCAGGTCTCCTCGAGTGAGGTGCGAGCCACTGCCAGCACCTGCAGCCCGATCAGTGCCCTCGAGAAGTCGAAGCCCTGCATCACCTGCACGAAGCCCTTGTTCTCGGCCCCGAGTTGATGGCTCACGGGCACCCGCACGTTCTCGAAGAACAGCGAGCCGCGACCGATCGCTCGCTGGCCGTGGCAATCGAAGCGGTTGCGGGTCACGCCCGGCAGGTCCATTGGCACCAGCAGCGCGGTCACGCCGTGGGCCGCCGATTCGACCGAGCCGGTGCGGCCGAACACCACCGCCGCATCGGCCTGGTCGGCCGCGGAGATGGAAGTCTTCTCACCGTTGATCACGTACTCGTCGCCGACTCGCTCCATGCGCAGGCGCAAGTTGGCCGCATCGGAGCCACCACGCGGCTCGGTCAGCGCGATCGCGAACAAGGCCTCGCCCCGTGTCAGCTTCTGCAGCCACGTCCGGACGACTTCGGGCTTGCCGTGCTGCGAGAGGATCTGGCCATTGAGCGAGGCGAGCAGGTTGATGTAGGACATGCTGAGGTCGGCCCGCGCGATCTCCTCATGGATCACGCCGGCGGCCAGGCAGCCCATCCCCTGGCCGCCATGCGCTTCGGGCAACTCGGGCGCGATGAACCCCATCTCGCCCATCTCGCGCATCAGCTTGCGCTCGAGCACGCGGGTCTTGTCGCGTTCCAGGAAGCCGGGGGCGATGCGCTCGGTTGCGAAGCGGCGCGCATGGTCGCCAAGCGCTGTCAGGTCGTCATCAAGATACGGATTCATGACATGTCTCCAGGGTGCGCTGCGCCCCGGCGCAATACCGATTGCGCCGCGCGTGCAGGGGATTGAGGGATTTGTCGGGTCTCTACTTCGCGTACTTGCGGAAGTCGGGCTTGCGCTTTTCCTTCAGCGCATCGACGCCCTCGCGCGATTCTTCCGTGTCGTAGTAGAGCTTGAGTGCGTACATGCCGAGGCCCGCGATACCGGCCTGGTGCGCGGTGTCGGCGTTGAAGCTGCGCTTGGCGATGGCCAGCGCCGTGGGACTGCGCTCGCAGATTTCCTCGGCCCACTTCTGCACCTCGGCGTCGAGCTGGTCGTGCGGAACCACGGCGTTGGCCAGGCCCATGGCCACGGCCTCGGCGCCGCTGTAGCGGCGGTTCAGGTACCAGATTTCGCGCGCCTTCTTCTCGCCAACTACGCGCGCCAGGAAGGCGGTGCCATAGCCCGGATCGACCGATCCCATCTTCGGGCCCACCTGGCCGAAGATGGCCTTGTCGGAGGCGATGGTCAGGTCGCAGATGGTGCAAAGCACGTTGCCCCCGCCGATGGCGAAGCCCTGCACGCGAGCAATCACCGGCTTTGGCACGTTGCGGATCGTGTCGTGCAGCTCCTCCATCGGCAGGCCGATGGTTCCGCGGCCGTCGTAGTTGCCATTGTGCGCGGACTGGTCACCGCCGGTACAGAAGGCACGGTCGCCGGCGCCCGCCAGCACGATGGCACCGACGCCGCGGTCATAGCCGGCACGGTTCATTGCCTTGATGATCTCGTCGCAGGTCTGGCCGCGAAACGAGTTCATCTTGTCGGGCCGGTTGATCGTGATCCAGGCCACGCCGTTGCGTACTTCGTAAAGGATGTCTTCGAATTCCATGGGGTTCTCCTTGTGGTGTGCAAAGGCCGTCAAGCGATCAGCCGTTCATCGTCAGGCCGCCGGAGACGCTCAGCACCTGGCCGGTGACAAAGCCGGCGTCGTCGCTTGCGAAAAAAAGAATGGCGCCGGGCAGGTCGTCCGGCTGGCCGATGCGACCCAGCGGAATCGAGCGCGTGAACGCTTCCATCAGCTTCTCGGGATTGCCGGCGCCTTCCTTGTAGTCGGCGAACAGAGCGGTGTCGGTCGGCCCTGGGCACACCACGTTGACCGTGATGCCGTGGCGCGCATGTTCGCGGGCGATGGTCTTGGAGAACGCCACCAGGCCACCCTTGCATGCTGCGTACACCGCTTCGCCCGAGGATCCGACGCGCGCCGCATCGGACGCGATGTTCACGATGCGCCCTGCCTTGCGCGCCGCCATGCCCGGCAGCACTGCGTGATGCATGTGCAGTGCACCCGTCAGGTTGATCGCGATCAGCTTGTCCCACTGCGCCGGCTCGGTCTTGGTGAACGGCTTGAACACGTCCCAGCCGGCGTTGTTGACGAGTACGTCGATCGGGCCGAGGCTCTGCTGCGTGGCCTCCACCGCCTTGTCGACGCTTGCGCGGTCGGTGATGTCGCAGCGGAAAGCCTGCACCTGCCCGCCCTCATCCCGGATACCGGCGGCGACCATTTCGGCCGCCTCCAGGTTCATGTCGTACACGGCGACCTTGGCGCCTTCGCGAGCGAAGCGCCGGCAGGTTGCCCCGCCGATACCGCCGCCACCGCCGGTGACCACCACTGTCTTGCTTTCGAATCTTTGCATCTGGTTCTCCATCAGGTTTGAAGCTTGCTATCGTGGACGCATCGTCGCTTGAAGGTTGCCGGCGATATGTCAATATGTTGACGTATTATGCGGTGAGGGGCGCCACACATGCAAGTATTTTTGAAGAGAGAACGATCTATGGTTTACCCTGAGAATACCGAAGGAACTGCAAGGATCGAGCTGGCCAACCGAGTGTTCTTCCGCCTGTACCAATGCGCCAACATGTTGCACAAAACAGGTACGAAAGCGGTCGAGTCTGAAGGTCTGACGACGCAGCAGTGGGCGGTGCTCGGTGCGCTGTCCAGGCCCGCTGCGAGCGGAGGCTTGAGCGTGGGCGATCTGGCGCGCTACCTCAAAGTCAGCAGGCAGAACCTCTCCGGTCTGCTCAGCCGCATGGAACGGGATGGGCGAATCACGACTGCGGCTGACGAGCGCGACCGCCGGTCGCGTCTCGTGTCAATGACGGCGGCAGGGATGCGCGTGTGGCAGGACGAGGCCTTGCCGAAAATTCACGGCTATTACGAGCAGGTGCTCGAGGGCTTTTCCGTGAACGACATCACCCACACCCTGCACTACTTACTCAAGCTTCTGGACAACATGCAACTGGTTGACGATCGGCAAGGAGGTGGCGACGAGACAGTTGAAGACCGCTGACGGGGCCGTAACCAACGCGAACGACCGCGATCCGTTCCACCCTGCCCTTCGCGAGCGACTGTCGTATGGCAGGTACGCAACGGTGGACTAAACCGCTGCCAAGCAGGCTTCCAGTTTTCTGTTGGCCGGATGAACTGGGCCCAAGGACGAGCAACAACCTTCAGCACGCATCGATCCAGACCACTTCGATCTATCTGCATGTGGACGAGGTCAAGCGGGACAAGTAGATGGAGGGGGCGTTTCAGGCGGGCAAGTCAGGCCGTTGAATGCCTGATTTCGTTGCGTTTGAGGCTCTTGATGTGCTCAAAAAAAGCAGCAGAAGCGTATGCCACAGAGCTATGAAGATAATCTTTCTTATCACAGTAGTCATTTCATAGCGCTAAACTGCGTTTGTGAAAAGTAAGCCAGCGCGCAAGGTAACCCCCGAGGGCTTTCCCGGCCCGGCCGCCCTCGCCTGCCTGCGCGCCTGGCATGCCGGCTTGGGCTCGCGCGAGGCAGTGGACCAGTACTGCGGGGCTTCGAAGGCCCATGGCCAGTCCTCGAGAGCCATGGTCTCGGCCATCCGCAAGGAGCTCGCACAGTTCGCGCGCACGCGCCAGCGTCCTGACCTGGCGCGCCTGTTCGAGCTGCCAGCCGCCGATCGAGTCCGGCACGCCCGCAAGGTGGCCGATGCGGTTGAAACGCTTTCGTATTTATCCCTGCCCTCCCCTTCGGTCACCGACGAGATCGATGGCTGGCTGGCGCCGCGGTCGGTGCGCGCGCTGCGCGCCCACGGCATCCGCACGCTGGCCGATCTCACGGTACGCGTGCCGCGCCGGCGCCGCTGGTGGGCGTCCATCCCCGGCCTGGGCGCTTCCGGGGCCCGCCAGATCGAGGCCTTCTTCGATGCGCACCCGGAACTGACCGAGCGGGCCCGTGCGCTCGTGCGCCTGGATACTCGCGGCGACGTCGTGCCGCTGGAAGAACTCCTGGTGCCGGCCGAGGTCGATGGCTCGCGTGGGACCTTCCGCGGGCCTGTTGAAACCTGCACGCTGGCGGCGCGCAACGACTACGAGGCCGTCAATGCCTGGCTGTCGCTGCACGAGTCGTCCGCCACCCAGCGGGCCTACCGCAAGGAGGTCGAACGGTTGATCCTCTGGGCCGTGATCGAGCGTGGGCGCGCTCTGTCCTCGCTCACGGCAGAGGACGCGGTGGCCTACCGAGCGTTCCTACGGCGGCCATCGCCGCGATCGCGTTGGGTGGGACCGGCACGGCCGCGCACGGCCAGCGACTGGCGACCCTTCGCCGGGGATCTGTCGGCGCGCTCGGTGGCCTACGCGCTGTCGGTGGCCGGCGCCCTCTTCCGGTGGCTCATCCAGCAGCGGTATTCGCTCGCGAATCCGTTCGCGGGGCTCAAGGTGCGCGGGGCCGACCGGACGCAGGGGCAGGCGGTGATGCGGGTCTTCAGCGAAGGGGAATGGGCGACGATCCAGTCCGTCGCCGAGGGGCTGGAATGGAGTTATGGCTGGGAGGCCCGGGCGGCTCAGCGTCTGCGCTTCGTGCTGGACTTCGCCTACGCCACAGGGCTTCGCGTTAGCGAGCTCGTGGGTGCCACGCTGGGCCAGATGGAAGTTGACGGCCACGGTGACCACTGGCTGCACCTGCGCGGCAAAGGAGATCGACACGCCAAGGTCGCCCTGCCCTCCCTGGCGCGCGGCGCGCTGGATCGCTACCTGGTGCAGCGGCAGTTGCCGGTCACGCCTTCGAAGTGGGAGCCGGCCACGGCGCTGATCGGGAGCATCGAAGGAGACGAGGCAAGCATGGGCAGCAAGTCAGGCATCAGCGCGGCGCGGCTCTGGAACGTCATGAAACGGTTCTTCACGCAAGTGGCCAAGGTGGTCGAGCATGAAAACCCGGCGACCGCTGAGAAACTGAAAAGAGCCAGCCCGCACTGGATGCGGCATACGCACGCAACGCATGCGCTCGCGCGGGGGGCGGAGCTCACCACCGTGCGGGACAACCTCAGACATGCTTCGATCCAGACGACTTCGATCTATCTGCATGGGGACGAGGTGAAAAGAGCGCGGCAGATGGAGGGGGCTTTTGCGACGGTGAAGTAGGGCTTGCTAGCCGACACCCCGATTTGTCCTCTTCGCAAAGTTGCCCTTTCTCAATGACGACTATCCCCACTCAATGGTTTCCGAGGTCCGGAAACCCGCATGGATGCTGGCTTTGTGGGGTCGGGACGTCGTACTTTACCGTCACTTCTACCGTCGAAAAAGGAGCGCTTTTGCTGGCGCGGGAGATGGACTCGATTTGACGGGCGGCTACTCCAGCCCATCCATCGTCAACGATAGCGGGGCTTTGTAACCGCCCAGAGCAGTCGCCTTCCTCCGAGCGCTTCAGCCGCGCGGTGGATGTGGCGCCGATGGAGTACATGCTCGCCCGCGCAGCACCGACGACGCGACCGCCATCGTGTCGATGGATGCCAGCGAAGTCGCGCCGGACGTAACGTAACGGCCCTGCTCTACGATGCCGGCCGGCAGGTCCCTCCAGGAGCGCCATGCGGAGTCGCCTGCTCCAGTCATGGACGAGCCCTGACACGGGCGCCACCCTTTGCAATACAGATGCCACATGCGGGCCACCCTTCCGACCGGGTAAGTTTTCATCCTGCGAGTTTAGGCAGGCCCGTCGAGCACGATCTGCCCGGCGGTCAGCGTGTTGACGGAAGCGCCGGCGATCTCCATCAGCACGCTGGCGCGGTCGGCGGCCATGTACGCTGTGAGGTGCTGCACCGGGCGTTCGTCCGTGTCGTGCATCAGGCGCACCAGCTTCAGGATCGGCGCGCCGACCTCGGTGCGCAACAGGCCGGCGCGGTGCGGGTCACCGACGGTCGCGCTGATTTCCTGCACCACGCGCCCGAACTGAACACCCTGCGCCATCAGGATTTCGTAGAGCGCCTTCTTCTTGAGGGCCGCTTCGGTGACGCGCTTGCCAAGGTGCGCCGGTACCCAGGCATCGGTCAGCATGGCCGGCTCGCCCTTGCGGTTGATGCGCAGCCGTAGTGCATGCATAGCCTTTTCGCCGGCCGGCAACTGCAGCAAGAGACCGACGTCGCGGGGCGGCACGGCCTGCTCGACCTGCAGCACCTGCACCACCGTTTCGGTTGCGGTCTGGCGCAGGCTGTCGATCACGCTCAGGCTGGGCGCCGGGCGCGCCTGCGCGGGAGCGCCCAACACGAAGGTGCCGCGGCCATGTCGACGCTCGACCACACCCAGTGCCGCCAGATCGGCCAGCGCGCGCCGCACCGTAATGCGTGACACGCCGAAGCGCTCGCACAGCGCCTCTTCATTCGGCAATGCGCCGTCGGGGAACAGCCCGCGCGAGATCTCGTCGCGCAGTACCAGAAAGATCTGGCGATGAAGGGCGGTGCCCTTTGCACCGTTCAAGGGCGGGGCGGTGGCGATCGATGTGTTCATGAAGCGAAGGATAGCTGGTTGACATGTCATTATGTTGTGATATTCTTAATACAACCCAAACGCGACAGCACTGATGCCATTCGCCGAGAAGGCAAGGAAAGGCTCTTTTCCCTATGACGACTCCCTCCCTCCGCGAACAACTCGCCGCGCCCGGCATGGTGATCGCCCCCGGTGCCTACGATGGCATCGGCGCACGCTTGATCGAACAGGCCGGCTTCAGCGCGGTCTACATGACCGGCGCCGGCACCTCGGCCGCGCGCGGCTATCCCGACTTCGGTCTGCTCGACATGGGCGAGATGGTCGCCAATGCGGCGGCTATGGCGCGCGCCATCAACGTACCCTTGATCGCCGATGCCGATACCGGCTACGGCAACGAACTGAACGTGACGCGCACCGTGCGCGAGTACGAGCTGCGTGGCGTTGCCGCCATCCACATCGAGGACCAGGTCGCGCCCAAGCGCTGTGGCCATCTCGACGGCAAGGAAGTGATGTCGCGCGACGAGTTCGTCTCCAAGATCCGCGCCGCGGTCGAGGCACGCCGCACGAAGGAATTTCTGATCATCGCCCGCACCGATTCACGCGCCATGATGGGCATGGACGAAGCCATCTGGCGCGGCAATGCGGCCCTGGAGGCCGGCGCCGACATGGTCTTCGTCGAGGCCACGCAAACCCTGGAAGAAGTGGCCGCCGTACCGAAGAACGTGCGTGGCCCGTGCCTGTTGAACGTGGTGCCCGGTGGCCGCACGCCGATCTTCGATCTGCGCGAAGCCGAGGCAATGGGCTACAAGCTCGCGATCCTGCCCGGCCTGATGCTGGTCGCCGCCATTCAGGCCGGCGATGCCGCGCTGGCCCAGCTGAGGGCCACGCACAAGGCGCCCGAGGTGACGCAGAACGTGGCGCAGACCTTCCGCCGGTTCGGTGCCGACGAATGGGATGCACTGCGCACGCGTTTCAACGCGGGCGCTGCGATGGACGGCACGCGCTCCAGCGCCGGCTTGACGATGGAAAAGAAGTGAGCGGGCGATGACCGCGCGCACGCTCTTCGACAAGCTATGGGACACCCACGTCATTCGCGACCTGGGCGATGGATGGGTGCTGCTGCACATCGATCGCCATCTGCTGCATGACCTGTCGGGCCCTCCCGCGCTGGCTGAAGTCACCGGCCGCGGCATGACGCTGCACGATCCTGAACTGGTGTTCGCGACGCCCGACCACTCGATGTCGAGCCAACCCGGCCGCAACGGCCTGACCTACGTGCCAGGCGGCAAGCTATGGACTGCGCTGCGCGACCGCACGCGCTCGGCCGGCGTGCGCCTGTTCGATCTTGGCCAACCGGGCCAGGGCATCGTGCACGTGATGGGCCCGGAGCTCGGCATCGTGCTGCCTGGCCTCACAGTGATCTGCGGCGACAGCCACACCTGCACCAACGGCGGCCTCGGCGCGATGGCGTTCGGCGTCGGCTCGTCGGAAAGCACGCATGCGCTGGCGACGCAGACCTTGCGCCAGCAAAAGCCGAAGCAGATGCGCATCCGTTGCGAAGGCACCATGCGCCCCGGCGTCACCGCCAAAGACCTGGCGCTGCACATCATCGGCAAGCTCGGCGCCGCAGCGGGCGTGGCGCATGCCATCGAATTTGCCGGCCCGGCGATCGAGGTGATGGACGTCGAAGGCCGGCTGACCCTTTGCAACCTGTCGGTCGAACTCGGCGCGCGCTTCGGCATGGTGGCGCCCGACCAGCGGACATTCGACTACCTGCGCGGTCGTCCGTTTGCGCCGCAGGGCGAGGCCTTCGACGCGGCCATTGCACAGTGGCGCGAGCTGCCGACCGAGGCCGACGCGCGCTTCGATCGCGAAGAAGTCATCGACGCCTCGGCCGTGCGCCCGACCATCACCTGGGGCACCAGCCCCGAGCACGCGATCGCGATCGACGGCCGCGTGCCCGATCCGCGCGATGCTGTAGACGAAGCGCAGCGCGGCACGCTCGCCGCTGCCCTCGACTACATAGGTTTGCAGGCAGGCCAGGCGATCGCCGGCACGCCGGTCGACTGGGTCTTCATCGGCTCGTGCGCCAACTCGCGCATCACCGACCTGCGCGCCGCTGCCGCCGTGGCGCGCGGCAAGCATGTCGCGGCCGGCGTCACGGCGTGGGTCGTGCCCGGATCGGAAAACGTCAAGCGCGCCGCTGAAGCCGAAGGCCTGCACGAAATCTTCAAGGCCGCGGGCTTCGCTTGGCGCGAGCCCGGCTGCAGCATGTGCGTGGCCGCCAACGGCGAGCAGGTGCCGCCGCAGCAACGCTCGGTGTCGACCTCGAACCGCAACTTCGTCGGACGACAGGGACCGGGCGCACGCACCCACCTCGCCAGCCCGGCGATGGCCGCGGCCGCGGCCATCGCCGGGGTCATCACCGATCTCGCGCAGGCCTGAGCATGTCCATGCAACCCTTCACCATCGTCACCGGCGCGGCGCCGTACCTGTCGCGCGCCAACATCGACACCGATGTCATCATCCGCATCGAACGCCTGACCACGCTCGCGAGGGACGAACTCGGCCCGTACGCGATGGAAGCGCTGCGCTATCGCGAGGACGGCAGCGACGACCCGGACTTCATCCTGAACCAATCGGCGTTCCGCGGCGCACCGATCCTTCTGGCCGGCGACAACTTCGGCTGCGGTTCGTCCCGGGAAGGCGCGGTATGGGCGCTGCACTGCATCGGCATTCGCTGCGTGATCGCGCCGAGCTTTGGCGACATTTTTTACAGCAACTGCTTCCAGAACGGCGTGCTGCCGATTCGGTTGCCGGCCGCCGAGGTCGAAGCCTTAGCCGCGGCCTGCGCCGGCGGCGCGTCGATGACGGTCGACCTCACCAAGTGCGCGTTGATCGCGCCGAATCGGACCGAGTCGAGCTTCGTGGTCGACCCGCTGCGCCGCGAAGGCTTGCTGTACGGCTTGGACGACATCGGCCTCACGTTGAAAGACGACGCGCTGATCCGCGAGTGGCAACAGGCCGATCGCACCCGTCGGCCGTGGGCCTGGCCGAGCGCCGCGGTCGCTGTCAGCTGAGCGGCCGGCGCACGCCCCCGCACCGCTCGCGAGGCCGCAGAGGTCGACAAGTGGGGCCAGGCCGTTGTCGCCAGCGGCCTGCAGATCGACTGAACAACCACAAAGACGAATCACGGAGACAAGACGATGCCCACTTTCATGCTCACCGCCTCGCTGCGGCGCCGCGCCGTCGCTGCGCTCGCCCTGGCAGCCTGCCTGCCCCTCGCAGCCATCGCCGCCGACTGGAAACCCGATCGCCCCGTGACCCTGATCGTGCCCTACAGCCCGGGCGGCGGCGTCGATGCGCAGACGCGGGTCGTCGCGAAGGAGCTGCAGCAGATCTGGGGTCAACCGGTCATCGTCGAGAACGTGCCCGGCGCCGACGGCGTGATCGGCACCCGCAAGGTGATCGACGCCAAGCCGAACGGTCAGACCTTGCTCGTGCAAATCCCGTCGCTGACGCTGATCAAGCATCTGCCGACCTTCAAGGGCATCGACCCGCTGGCGCAACTGGTGCCGGTGTCGGCCTTCTCGGCCCTGCCCGGCGTTGTGACGGCCAACGCGGCGTTGCCGGTCAAGTCGATGGAGCAACTGGTGCGTTACTGCAAGAGCGCGGCGACGCCGTGCTCGGTCGGCACCACCGAGAACATGGCCCGGCTGCAGGCGCGCATCCTGGGCGAAGAGAGCGCGCTGCCGACGCTGGTGGTCGCCAACTACAAGGGCGGCGGCCAGATGATCACCGACCTGGTGGCCAACAACATCTCGTTCGCCATCGCCGGCAGCACCGCGGTGATGCCCTTCGTCAAAACCGGCGCGCTCCGGGTCGTGATGACTATGGGCGACAGGCGTTCGGCCGTGCTGCCCGACGTGCCGAGCGCGATCGAGGCCGGCTTTGCGAGCTTCGACGCCACCACCTGGTACGGCCTCTTCGCGCCCAAGGGCACGCCGGCCGAGATCCAACAGGGCATCGCCGCCGCAGTGCGCGAAGCGGTCAAGAGCGAGGACGTGCGCAAGTCGTTGTCCACGATCGGCGCCGAGCCGGTCGGCAACACGCCCGCCGAGTTCACGGCCATGGTGCAGCGCGAAGCCAGGCGCATCGAAGCGCAGGTGAAGCGCTTCCCGCTCGAGTGACACCCATCAATCCATTGTTTCAAGGAGTTGAAACCCATGATCACCGCCCCCCACGCGCGGCCACCGGCCGCGACGCCGCCACCTGGCGCGCCACCGACCTGGAGCGCGACACCGCGCTGGACGCTGCGCTTCGACGCCGCCGCTCGACCCGCGCTTTTCCGACTGAGCTTCGAACACAACCAGGAGACGATATGAGCAGACTCGACATCGCCGGCGACGCCCGCCGCACCATCGACGTGATCAAGCGCGGCGGCATCGCCATCGTGCCGAACGACACCGGCTACGCCTGCTGCGGCGCGTCGATGGATCCGCTGAAAAAAATCTACGACACCAAGCGCCGCGGCAGCCACAAGCGCAACGCAATGGCGGGCGACCTGATCACGCAGCGCGAGCTGCACACGCTCAGCCCGCGCGCGCAGGAGATGGTCGAGGCGCTGGTGGTCGATCACGACCTGCCGCTCGGCGTGATCGGCAGCTTCAGGCCCGACCATCCGCTGCTGGGCAAGCTCGACGAAGACGCGGTCAAAGCCAGCACGGCGGTCGGCACGATCGGCATGCTGCTCAACGCCGGCCCGTTCCACAAGGAGCTGACGCGCCTCAGCCGCGAAGAGGTGGTGCCGCTGTTCGGCTCCTCGGCCAACCTCACGGGGACCGGCACGCGCTTTTCCGTCGAGGAGATTCCTGACGAACTCAAGCAGATCGCCGACATCACCATCGACTACGGCCTGCGCCGTTATCACACCTACCGACGCGCCGGCACGCTGATCAACTTCGACACCATGGAAGTGGTGCGCATCGGCGCTTGCTACGAGTTAATTTCGGGCGTGCTCAAGCGCTGGTTCGATGTCGACCTGCCGGCCGATCCGGGCGTCGATGCATTGCCCTCGGGCCACCTGAACGAGTTTGCGCTGAAGAACGTCCAGTAGCACCGGCCATGGGATCGAACCTTTTCAATCCGTCGCGCCGCACTGCCTTGGCCGGTGGCCTCGGTGGCGCGGCGCTGGCGTTGCTGGGCACCAGCGCGCGGGCGCAGACCTGGCCCGCCCGGCCGGTGCGTGTGCTGCTGGGCTACACGCCCGGCGGTGCCGCCGACGTGACCGCGCGCGAGGTGATGACGCCGCTCGGCAGGCTGCTCGGCCAGCCGATCGTGATCGACTACAAGGCTGGCGCCAGCGGCACCATTGCCGGCGCCGAGGTGGTGCGAGCCGCACCCGATGGCTACACGCTGGGCCTGCTCGACAATGCACCGCTGACCATCGTGCCGGCGCTGCGCAACGCCGGCTACGACCCGCTCGCCGGCTTCACGCCGATCGCGATGGTGTCGCAGCTGCCGCAGGTGCTGGTGGCGCCGCCCTCCGCCGGTGTCGCCACCGTGCAGGAACTGCTTGCACTGATGCGCAAGGAGCCCGACAAGTTGAGCTACGCCTCGGGCGGCTCGGGCAGCGTCAGCCACCTGGCGGCCGAGCTGTTCAAGTCGCGCACCGGCACGTTCGCGGTGCATGTGCCGTACCGCGGCGGCGCGCCGGCGATCACCGCGCTGCTGGCGGGCGATGTCCAGTTCGCCTTTCTAACCGCATCGGCCACCGGTCCGTTCATCTCCAGCGGCAAGCTCAACGCGCTGGGCGTGAGCTCGCTCACGCGCATGCCCTCGCTGCCCAACGTGCCAACCATCGCCGAGTCCGGCGTGCCGGGCTTCGACGCGCCCGGCTGGTTCGCGCTGATGGGCCCGGCTGGTCTGCCGGAGCCCGTCGTCGCAACGATCCGCAAGGCACTGGCCGAGGTGCTCGCGGCGCCGGGCATGGCCCGCCGGCTCGAAGCGCTGGGCCAGACCGCCGCGCCGGCCAGTGCCGACGTGCGTCGCACCATCGCCACCGAAGGCGCGACGTGGAAGAAGCTCATTGGCGAGCGAAAGATCGCGATCGAAGGCTGAGCACGAAGCGCCCCTTTCCCACCCAGTAACCCCGGAAATTTTCATGCTCCAAGGTCTCATGCAGGATCAGCCGTTGCTGATCTCCAACCTGATCACGTTCGTCGAGCGCCACAACGGCGATGGCGAGATCGTCTCGCGGCGCGTCGAAGGCGACGTCCACCGCACCACCTGGGCCGGCATCGCGCGGCGCTCGCGCCAGGTGGCCAACGCGCTGGAGGCGGAAGGCCTGGCGATGTCCGACCGCGTCGCCACCATCGCCTGGAACGGCTATCGCCACCTGGAGCTGTACTACGGCGTCAGCGGCGCGGGCCGGGTGCTGCACACCATCAACCCGCGCCTGCACCCCGACCAGGTGGCGTGGATCGTCAATCACGCGCAAGACGAAGTCCTGTGCTTCGACACGAGCTTCCTGCCGCTGGTGCAAACGGTGCATGCGCGCTGTCCGACGGTCAGGAAGTGGATCGCGCTGTGCGATGCCGACAAGCTGCCGGCCGACAGCGGCATTCCGAACTTGCTCAGTTACGAAGCCTGGATCTCGGACCGGAGTGATCGCTACGAATGGCCGAGCTTCGACGAGAACGCGGCCTCGAGCATGTGCTACACGAGCGGCACCACGGGCAACCCGAAGGCTGCGCTGTACAGCCATCGCTCGACGCTGCTGCACGCCTACGCATCGGCGCTGCCCGACGTAATGCGCCTGTCGGCGCGCGACTCGGTGCTGCCGGTGGTGCCGATGTTCCACGTCAACGCGTGGGGCATCCCTTACTCGGCGGCGCTGACCGGCTGCAAGCTGGTGTTCCCCGGCCCCGCGCTGGACGGCAAGTCGGTGTACGAGCTGATCGAGAGCGAAGGCGTGACCTTCGCCGCGGGCGTTCCGACGGTGTGGCAGATGCTGCTGGGCCACCTGCAGGCCAACGAGCTGAAGTTCTCGAAGCTCGACCGCACCGTGATTGGCGGCGCCGCCTGTCCGCCGGCGATGCTGCGCGCCTTCAAGGACCAGTACGGCGTGCAGGTGCTGCACGGCTGGGGCATGACCGAGATGAGCCCGCTCGGCACGCTGTGCACGCTGAAGAAAAAGCAACTTTCGCTGCCGAAGGAGGCGCAACTGTCGATCCTCGCCAAGCAGGGGCGCGCCATCTTCGGCGTCGACATGAGGATCGTCGACGGCAAGGGCCAGGAGTTGCCGTGGGATGGCAAGGCTTATGGCGACCTGCTGGTCAAGGGGCCGTGGGTCGTCAAGGAATACTTCCGGGGCGAGGGCGGCAACCCGCTGGTGGACGGCTGGTTTCCGACCGGCGACGTGGCGACGATTGACGCCGACGGCTACCTGCAGATCACCGATCGCAGCAAGGACGTGATCAAGTCCGGCGGCGAGTGGATCAGCTCGATCGACATCGAGAACATTGCCGTCGCGCACCCGGCGGTGGCGATGGCGGCGTGCATCGGCGTGGCGGATGCCAAGTGGGACGAACGCCCGATCGTGGTGGTTGCCAAAAAACCGAACACCGAGGTCACCAAGGAAGAACTGCTCCAGTTCTACGAAGGCAAGACCGCGAAATGGCAGATTCCCGATGACGTGGTTTTCGTGGAAGCGATTCCGCTAGGCGCTACCGGCAAGATTCTCAAGACCCGGCTGCGCGAGCAGTTGAAGGGCTACGTGCTGCCGACGGCAGCCACCACGGACAGGAGCAACGCATGAGCCAACCGACTTCCACCGCCACGCCGACTTCTTCGTCCGCGGCGACCGATCCCTCCGGCCCGACCGGCCGCCTGTCGCAGTGGTTGGCCGACTTCCGGCTGGATCAGGCGCCGGGTTCGGCGCGCGAACGTGCCCGGCTGCTGACCCTCGACGGCATCGGCTGCGCGATTGTCGGCGCACAACTGCCGTGGTCGCGCACCGCCGTCGGCATCGTGCGCAAGCTCGAAGGCGCCGGCGACCGCACCATCATCGGCTGGGGCGCGAAGACGAGCGCGCCCGGCGCGGCGCTGCTCAACGGCACCTTCATCCAGGGCTTCGAGCTCGACGACTTTCATCCGCTCGGCCCGCTGCACAGCGCATCGATCGTGCTGCCGGCTCTGTGGGCCGTGGCCGAGGGCAGCGAAACGCCGGTCAGCGGCAAGCGGTTCCTCGAGGCGGCGATGGCAGGCTACGAAGTCGGCCCTCGTGTCGGCATGGCGCTGCACGGCGTGCAGATGCTGTCGCGCGGATGGCATTCGGGCGCGGTGTTCGGCACCCACGCGGCGGCCGCTGCTGTGGGCAAGCTGCTGGGCCTGGAAGCGGCCCGCTTCGAGGACGCGCTGGGCTTGGCCGGCACCCAGTCTGCAGGCCTGATGGCTGCGCAGTACGAGGCCATGTGCAAGCGCATGCACCACGGCTTTTCGGCGCGCAACGGCATGTACGCGGCGGTGCTGGCCGAGGGCGGCTATACCGGCATCAAGCGCGTGTTCGAGCGCGAGTACGGCGGCTTTCTGTCGACCTTCGGCGAAGGCCACGACCCGGATGCATCGCAGATCACCGACGGCCTGGGCGAGCGCTGGGAGGTCGAGCGCATCGTGCTCAAGCCCTACGCAGCGATGGGAGCGATCCATTCGCCGCTGGACGCCCTGTTCGACATCGACGCCCAACGCAAGCTGGTGCCCGGCGAGATCACGCGCATCGAGTGCGACGTGCCGCACGCGGCGTACCACCACGGCTGGTGGGTGCCCGAGCGGCCGCTGACGCCGATCGGCGCGCAGATGAACATCGGCTACGCGCTGGCGGTCGCCGCGATCGACGGCGCCGCGATGGTCCAGCAGTTCACGCCGGCGCGCATCGACTCGGACGACGTATGGGAGCTGCTGCGCAAGGTCGAGGTGCGGCACGAACCGGCCTTCGACACGATTGGCGGCGACATCAAGAAGCGTTTTCGGGTCCGCGTGGCCGTCACCTTCAGCGACGGCCAGCGCATCGAGGTCGATCGCGGCGCATCGCGCGGCATCCAGTCGCCGTTGCCCGCGGCCGAGGTGTCGGCCAAATACCGCACCCTCACCGAAGGCCTGATCGACGCGCCGTGCCAGAAGGCGATCGAGGAGATGACGCTGGGCATCGAAGACGTCGCCGACGTGCGCGAGCTGCTGGCGCTGCTGGCGCCGCCGGTGGTTGCTGCCTTCGAGTGACCTTTCGCAATTCAACAAAGAGAGACACACCATGAGCACATTGCACCGTCGCACACTGCTGCTGGCCGGATGGGCCGGCCTCACCGTCATCGCAGCCACCAACGCGCCCGCGTACGCGCAAGGCACCTGGCCCGACAAACCGATCCGGCTGGTGCTGCCGTTTTCCGCCGGCGGCCCGGGCGACATCACCGCGCGCCTGATCGCGCAGGGCCTGGGTAAGCAGCTGAACCAGAGCGTGATCGTCGACAACAAACCGGGCGCCGGCGGCATCATCGGCTCCGACTTTGTGGCCAAGAGTGCACCGGATGGCCACACGCTTCTGATCGCCGGCAACGGCGCGGTGGCCAACGCGCTGCTGCGCACGAAGATGCCCTACGCCGACAGCGACCTGGTGCCGGTGGTCGAAGGCAACACCGCACCATCGGTGATGGTCGCTTCGGCCAGCGCCGGTTTTCGCGACCTGAAGGAACTGCAGGCCTACGGCAAGCGCAAGGGCGTGATCACCTTCGGCACTGCCGGCGCCGGCAGCACGGGCCACTTCGTTGGCGAGATGGTCGGAACCGCGCTCGGCGTGCCTGTCACCATCGTTCATTACAAGAGCGGCTCGGAAACCGTCAACGCGATCGTCGGCGGCCAGATCGACTTGGCATCGGAGGCGCCCGTCGGCGTGATGGGCTACGTGAAGGGCGGCAAGCTGCGCGCCGTAGCCGTTACCGACGTCAAGCGCACGGCCGTGCTCCCCGACGTGCCGACCACCACGGAGCAGGGCTTTCCGACCATCCAGATGCAGCACTGGGGCGGCCTGTTCGCGCCCAAGGGCACGCCGCCCGCGGTGCTCGACCGCATCGGCGCAGCGCTCGACACCGCCTTCAAGACCGATGCCGCGATGCGGGCTCAGTTCGAGGCCAATGGCTCGCAGGTGGGTGGTGGCACGCGGGCCGAATTCGTGCAGGTGATCGCCAGAGAGAAGCAGCGCCTTGGCAAAATCGTGAGCGACGCGAGGATGTCGCTCGATTGAGCAGTCACGTTGTCATCATGACGCTCAGTGGGACGCTACGTATAGCTCGTGCGGCGAGCGATCCGGCCGCGCGAACACCTGCCGCATCCGGGACGCTTCTTCGGCGGGGCCGCGGCCGAACATCCGCTTGAACTCACGGCTGAACTGGGACGCGCTCTCGTATCCCACTTGGACACTCGCGAGAGAAGCGGTGACCTCGTTCCTGACCATGATCAGCCTGGCTTGGTGAAGGCGCGTCGCCTTAAGGTATTGGATAGGCGATGTCGCTGTAACCGTCTTGAAATGCGCGTGGAAGGAGCTAGGGCTCATGCCCGCCTCTTCCGCCAGCTGGCCTATGTCAAGCTTCTGGTCGAAACTCGCATGAATCGTCCGAATTGCCTTCGCGATCTTGGCGAACTGCCCTTGCCGAGTCAGCGCGGCCCTCATCGAACTTCCTTGTTCGCCAGTGAGAACGCGGAAATAGAGCTCGCGCACCAAGTGAGGACCGAGGATCGTGGACTCCAGCGGGGAATTCATCACCTCGAGAAATCGCAGTACGGTATGCGCTACGCGCTCATCCATGACCGTGGACATCAACCCCTTCGGGGCCGCTTCCTCTGCAGTCCCGTACTCGTCGAGCTTCATCATGAGCTCCGCGGCGACCTTGAAGTCGAGTCGAAAGTAGATCGCGAACAAGGGCTCTTCTGCCGAGGCGTCTGTGTCCATCGAAAAAGGCACGGGAACCGAGACAGCCAAGTAGTGCTGCGCATCGTAGAGGTACACCTCGTCGCCCAAGAACCCGCGCTTCCGGCCTTGCAGAACAACGACGATGCCTGGTTCGTACAACACCGGAGCCCTGCTCAGTGGACGATCGGATCTGAGAATTCGGACATCGGGCAGGATTGTCAGGTTGTAGCCTTCAACAGGCGCCAGCGGCTTCACCAGATTGACCATCTGCCTCTGCACAGCTTGGGTCGGAAGCGATATGGATTGCATATGGAGTCGTTCGTTTGTGTTTCTCAATCTGCCACATTGAGCGCTATGGGTTCATGGCTTCGTAGCTTCAGGCAAGCAATACGTGCGACTCGGCATATCCCTTCGCTGGTTCGATTTCTACGATTGGGCTCCAACCATCAAGGAGCCGACCATGACCCAGTTTCAACCTAAAACGTTCCTCATCACGGGTGTCAGTTCGGGATTCGGACAAGCATTTGCCGCTGCTGCGCTGGCAGACGGGCATTCAGTGTTCGGGACCGTAAGAACCGCCAGCAGCAAGGTCGCGTTTGAGAACACTGCGCCGGGACGAGCACGTGCCGTCGTTCTCGACGTCACAGATTTCGACGCGATCCACACGACGATTCCCAAGCTCGTGCAAGAGCACGGCCAGATCGACGTCCTCGTCAACAACGCTGGCTATGGTCACGAGGGGACGCTCGAAGAGTCTGGCCTCTCGGAGATGCAGCGCCAGTTTGACGTCAACGTCTTCGGTGCGGTGGCCATGATCAAGGCCGTACTGCCGTCGATGCGTACCCGTCGCTCGGGACACATCATCAACATCACTTCGATGGGCGGTTTTATCACGATGCCGGGCATTGCCTACTATTGCGGGAGCAAGTTTGCGCTTGAAGGGATCTCCGAAGTACTTGGAAAGGAAGTCGCCGGCTTCGGGATAAAGGTGACCGCGGTTGCGCCTGGCTCCTTCAGAACGGATTGGGCCGGCCGCTCGATGGTGCGCTCCGATCGAACAATTGAAGACTATGACTCGTTGTTCGACCCGATCCGGCAGGCAAGGCAGACAAAGAGCGGTACACAAGCCGGCGACCCTGCAAAAGCGGCCCAGGCCCTCCTGGCAATCGTCGTGCATCCTAGTCCACCGGCACATCTGCTGCTAGGCAAAGACGCGCTCGAACTTGTAAGGTCCAAGATCAAAGCCATGACAAACGAGATCGATGCATGGGAAACTCTGACACGGTCAACAGACTATGAGTAAGCGCGACACGACCGGAATCGGAAGACCTGCCCTATGCGGCTCGCCTTGAGCGAGCAGTCGCGTGGCCAAGATCTGGCTGCGTCGCCCACGCACCGTTGAAGTCACGCCTGCGCACGACTCGAGCTTGATCACATTGCATGGAGCGTTTTCTTCGCGGTCGAGGGGCGAGGCTCCTGCGGCACAGACAGCTGCAACGTCGCTCCCTGTATCAGGCGACGACGCTGCACGAACCGCAGTGAGCAACGAGCGATCAGCGCCCAATACTGTTCGTTTAAATTGCAAATCCTCCTCCGGGATTTGTTGGTGACCATGGCGACGGACGTGATCGCTTGGCCTTTGGCAAAGGTGCACCTGGTGGCCCGGAGAACCCGCAGGGCGTGAAGCAGACAGGAACGCGAGTCGCGAGGTTGCGGCTATGACCCGAGTACGGTGATGTGCGGCGTTTGACCATGCGCGGGGAGCGTCGATTGATGGTCCTCGTTGCGCGGATGCCGCCACTGGCCAGTAGCAATTCACGGAACCAGCGTCGTCTTTTTATGGGCCTCGCTGGGGGGAAAGGCCCCGGAGTGGGGCTGCGTACGCCTGAGTAGATCCACGTGTCCTTTGAAGGATAACTCGGCGTGAGGTATTCGATGGCTGGAGGCTCCTTGGTGCAATAGCCATCTCACCGAGTAGTGCGCGAGCACCCAGCCATAGAACTCTTGTCGCACCAGCTCCGGTGTCTTACTTCGAAGCACGCGCCGGCTCTGCCGCAAATGCGTCTTGAGTTCATCGAACACGGACTCTATCTCCCAGCGCTGGTGATACACCGCCGCCAGCTCCATGGCGGGCGCCAGCTGCGGATCCAACAACGTTGTCAGGAGACGGTAGCGCGGCTGCGCGTCGTCCAAGCCCGGCAACTCATAGTCGATCACGCGCACCGTGATGGCCTGCCGGTCAGCCTCCGCTTGGGTGACATGGCTGGGACGGATGACACTGAGGAACGACCCATCGTCGAGCACGCGTTGGACCGGCATCTTCCAGGTGCTCCCGCATCGCCATAGCAAGTCTGCTCCCGCGGCCTTGGCCTGGCGCCAGTGCTCAAACGAGTTGAAACCTCGGTCGGCCATGCAGAGCATGCCCGGCTCGAGACGCGGCAGCAACGCGGCCGAGAGCCCTCGTTCGCCGTCGCAAAAGGCCCCGATGTTGGCGCCGAGGATGGCGTGCGTAGCGCACTCGATCAATACGGCGCAGCGAGCCTGTGGGAAGCCGGCATGACCGGCGGTGACGGCACTGCTGTTCGGGTAGCCGAAAACCCGGGCGTTGTCGGCCTCATCAGGAAGCTCGAACGTGCTGCCGTCAATCGCCACGAGTCGCAGGTCGGCAAAGAAAGCTTGCGGATGATCCCGAGCGTTGGCCAGAGGCACGCAGCAGCGTTTGACCAAGTCACTCAAAGGAGCCGAGCCGATGCGGCTGCGCAACGAGCTGATGGAGGATTTGGCAACAAGCGCAGGCTGCGCGGCTCCACTGGCCCAGGCCAGCCCCTGGGAGACGACGGCGAAGACCTCTTCGTAGGCCGCCTCGGGATACAGGCTCAAGGCGATGCAGTAGTACACCCCGGCCACCGCTGGAAAGCTGCGAATGCGTTGACTGTTGCAACCGTGCTCGTCCAGAACAGCGTGCACGACATCGGCGGGCACCACCCGGGCCAGCAAACTGGCCGCCAAGAAATCACTCAACCGGGCGCCCGCGCCCAGCACCGCCTTTGTTCGTGCCATGTCCCGTCCGTCGCCGAGTTGCCACGACGGTGATTGTAGCTAGATTAGCTCTAATCGAACAGTATTGGATCAGCGCCGACCGTCATTCATTCCGGCTCAATGTTTGCCGCTTTGATCACCTTGCTCCACTTCCTGGCTTCCACCGCCTGAAACCAGACCAACTCTTCCGAGGTGGTGGTCCACGGATCGATACCTGTGTTGTCGAAGAAGGCCTTGGCGTGCGGGCTGTGTACCGCGTCGACGAGCAACTGACGCAACCGAGCAGTCACCACGGTCGACGTCTTCGCGGGCGCGTAGGCTGCGAACCAGTACCCGATGTCGTAGCCTTTGACCCCCGCTTCGTCAAGCGTGGGCACCTTGGGCAAGACGTTCAGTCGTCGCTGGGTCGAGGCGCCCAGCGCGCGCAGTTTTCCCGACTCGATCTGCGGCATGCCAGTGACGGTATCAATCACCATGAGGTCAATCTGACCACCGAGCAGGTCGGTCAGAGCCTGCGGGTTGCTCTTATAAGGCACATAGAGAATGTCCGTCTGGCTGAGTTGCTTGAGCATCTCGCCAGCGATGCGACTTGACGAGTTTCCTGCGCCGTACGACAGCTTGCCGGGTTGGGAGCGCGCCTTGGCAACCACGTCGGCCACGGAGTTGTAGGGAGAAGCGGCGGGCACGACCAACACCTGTCCGCCGCGACCCAATGCGGTCAGTGGCGCGAAGTCGGCCACTGGGTCATACGGAAGCTTGTGGTAGAGGTAAGGGTTGGCAACCTGCGTTGTATTGGTGGTAATCAGGACGGTATAGCCGTCCGCTGCGGCACGCGCGGCAGCTTGCGCCGCGATGAGCCCACCCGCACCACCGCGGTTATCAACGATGACTGCCTGCCCCGTCTTTTCCGTGAAGGCAACTCCGAGCGCACGCGCCAACTGGTCGGTCGCGCTGCCGGCCGCAAATGGCACGATGAACGTTACGGGTTTCTCGGGAAAGCGGACCGACTGAGCCGCAGCAATTGCGGCCGGACCAACGATCGCCAGGGCGATGGCGACCCTTCGATAGATCTTCATGATTGTCTCCTTTGTAGGTTTGATACAGGATGCCGCTCTAGTGTGGTGCGCCAAGCAGCTATGTACTTATCCAGACGGCAATGGCAGCGTCGCATGCGCGTCCGAGCCGTTCCGTAAGCCAAGCATTTCGACACTGCGCTTCTGCAACAACTTTGACTCACTCCTCAGCGCGCGTTGCAGGCATTTGTCCATGTAGGCCTTGTCGCTCTGCAGGCGCGGCAGATCGACCCACCAGCCGATGCCAGCCATCAGCCATTTGAAGGCGACCAAACTGAGGAAGCAGTCGCTTCCTTCCGGGTCATGGATGTGTGGCGTATTCATAAGTACAGCAACTTCTAGTGCCGATGACTAGCGGCAGTCGCTCAGCGGGCATTCGCTAGGAATGCGGTCACAGTGGCCTTGTGCTCTTCACCGCAAAGCAAAATTGCTTGCATCGATGCAGCCATCTCCAGGGCGGCTGGGAGCTCGCTTCGTGCGGATTCACGCACGAGTCGCTTAGCCATGCGCAATGCCATGGGCGGTGCCGACGCGACCCTTTCTGCGAGCGCCGCGACCTCATCCGCCAAGCTCTCTTGGGGCACCACGCGCGAGACAATGCCGTGCGCGAGCGCCTCCTTGGCGTCGATGAATTCACTGGTCAAGGTCATCTCCATGGCCCTGGCCGGACCGACAAGACGCGTGAGGAACCAGGCGCCGCCAATGCCCGATACCAGGCCTAGGCGCAAGAAGCTTTCAGCGAACTGCGCGCGGTCTCCCGCGATGCGGATGTCGCACATCAATGCGAGGTCGCATCCGGCGCCGATCGCCATGCCGTTGACTTCAGCAATGGTCGGGATCTCAATGGTCGCCAATGCGCGCGTCAGGCGATGCAGTGTCGCTTGCAACCTTTCGCGTACGTCCGCGACAGAACCGGCCATCAGGTCGCTACCTTCGCGCATGTCCTTGACGTTGCCGCCGGTGCAAAAATGCTTTCCAGAACTCCGAATGACCATGCAATGCACCGACTTATCAACGGCTGTACGCTCGAGCACGTCAGCGAGTTGCTCCGTCATGGCGACAGTCATCGCGTTGCCCTTTGCCGGGGCGTCGAGCACGACGTTCAAGACGGCGCCAGATTTTTCAGTACGTACGAGCGCAAGAGAGGGGGTGTTGTCAGTCATTTGACGATTGCGGGCCCAAAGGCCAATGTTTGAGATGAGGAAGAAGACTCGCTCGGGGCATCGCTGTGCATGGCGGCAGCTTGGCTGACTGCCCCGCAAGAAACGAGCGCCGCGATCTCGTTGGCCGTGAGGCCGTATTCGCTCAGGATGTGGGTGGAGTGCTCACCCACCCTTGGCGGCGGCATGTAGGGCGCACTGCAGCTCTCTGCGTCGCCCAGCGCAAATCCGGGCATGCGTACGATGCCCGCTACAGGATGGACTACGCTGGTTTCAACGCCGCTGTGGCGGTATTGCAGCGAGCGGGTCACTTCGCCATAACTCGCGATCGGCGCACAGAGGATGTCGACCGCTTCGAGTTGCTCCATCCAGCTGTGGGTGGACTGCAACTTGAATGATCCCGACAGCAACTCGTTGAGTGCTGCGCGGTTGTACACGCGCTGCGAATTCGATACGAAGCGTTGGTCTTCGAGAAGCTCGGGGCGCCGCAGCAACTTGCAGAGGCGGCGCCAGCGCTCAGGCTGATAGGCCGCGACCATCACCCATCCATCCGATGTCGGGAAGGCTTCGTTCGGCGAGGCATAAGGCGCCGCGCTGCCTGCTTTCTGCGGCTCGTCCCCGCTTGCGAGGAAAAATGCGAGGCCGACCTGCTGGAGCATCAGCGTGGCGTTGTAGAGGCTAATATCGATGTGCTGCCCCTGCCCCGTGCGCTCCGCCTTACGCAGCGCCGCGAGGATGCCAATCGTCGCGAGATATCCGGTCGCCATGTCGGCGATCGGCACCGGCACCTTCGACGGGGGCGAACCTGCCGTACCCAGGGAACTCATCAGTCCGGTAGCGGCCTGGATGACGCCATCGACGCCCGGCATGTGGCGCTGCGCTCCCGATTGCCCATAAGCTGATATCGAGCAGTAGACGACGCCCGGGTTCAGCTTTGCCACTGCAGCGTAATCCAAGCCCAAGCGCGCCATGACGCCGGGCCGGAAACTTTCGACGATCACATGCGCGCATGCTGCCATCTTCATGACGGCTTCGCGCGCGCCCTGGTGGCGCAGGTCCACAGCCAATCCGCGCTTGTTGCGGTTGACACTAAGGGAAACAACGCTCTCTCCGTTGAGCCAGGGCGGCCCAATGGCGCGGCCGAGTTCGCCATCAGGTGACTCCACCTTCACCACGTTAGCGCCCATGTCGCCAAGCATCATCCCGCACACAGGGCCTGCCACTACATGGGAAAAATCGATGACGCGAATCCCCTGAAGCGTGTCTCGTAGCATGGTTTATCGTCCTGAGCCTCGCGGCCAAGTTACTGGGCTTCTGAATTGACATGAGCTTAGGATCCCGCGCCGAGGCCCGCAAACGACATTTCGTCGCTCGTATTTGACTTTTTGTTAACCGGGTGGAATGCTTGGCGGATCATGGATCCGCTACCGCCGTTGAACCCGCTGAAGTGCTTCGAAGCAACGGGGCGGCTGCTGAGCGTCTCGAATGCTGCGACGGAACTGTTCGTCACTCCGGCCGCCGTCAGCCGGCAGATAAAGACACTCGAGCGGTTTCTGGGTGTCAAGCTTTTCAAGCGGATTCCAGGCGGGCTCGAACTGACGATCGCGGGCGCGCGCTTTCTCTCCGACGTCACCCCCATGTTCAGTGCGCTGCGCGACGCCACAAATATCGTCATGGGGGGAAGCTTTCGCCGCCATTCGCTGAAAATGAGGTCGCCTGCGACGTTCGCGGTCAAGTGGTTGATTCCACGTTTGGCCTCGTTTCATCGCGAACATCCGGACATTGACGTGCAGCTATCGACATCTCCAGCACCGTTGCGCTTCGATCGCGAGGATATTGAGGCAGGTGTCGAGCTTGGTGATGGCCAATGGCCGAGGACAAAGGTTCAGCGGCTTGTGGCGAACGAACTTGTGCCGGTGACGGCACCGCGCAATGCGGCGGGATTCAAGCGCCTGCGCGACCCCGAAGATCTCAACAATGAGACGCTGCTGCATTCGATGGCTCGACCCGATGACTGGCAACTCTGGCTGCAAGCATGCGGCGCAAAACGCGTCAATGGGTATCGAGGCATGAAGTATGAGACTTCGCTTTTGGCGTACCAAGCCGCAGCTGAAGGTCATGGCGTTGCCATTGCGCAGAAAGCATTTGTGGAGCGAGAGCTCGCAGCCGGCGTGCTAATAACGCCGTTTGACTTCGTTCTTGACCGGAAGGCGCACACCTACTACTTCGTCTGGCCCGAGGATCGAGCTGAGTCGAAGGCGCTGGCAGCTTTCAGGCGCTGGCTCTCGGAAGTCGTATGAATCGTCGACACCGAACCAATGGTCTTGGTGGACGTTGGGCTCTATGAGCGGTTAACGACAACGCTCTGCTTCGCCAGAATGCACTGCGGTGCCCTGTTCCGCTCAATGATTTCCGGAGGCCGGCAACCCGCATGAATGCTTGATTTTTTGGATCTGGACATCGTACTTTACCGTCACTTCTATCGTCGAAGAACGAGCGCTTTTGCTGGCGCGGGAGATGGACTCGATTTGCGGGAGGACCATCTGTGCCGATGATCAATCTCTGTCCTGGATGCTCGGGCCAATCGATTCGTTGCGTGGGGCTGAGCTCCGCCTCAAATCGCCGGCTGCTTGTTCCGCATGTGACGCACCGTCAGCCAGACGCCCGAAATCAGGAAGTAAAGCGCACCGAACCCCGCATAGCCGGCCACGTTCGCGATGGAGGGAGGCGTCTCCATTCGTGACTGGGCAATGAAGAAGCCACCTGCCAGAGCGGATTGGGCCCCGCTCAGGATCATCGCCCACTGCGCACCGTGGCTTTTCCATCGCCGAACCGCCGTGCTTAGTTGAAGCAGGCCGGAAGCGATGGCCCATGCGCCGACGACCGCGATCACGGCACTCATTCCGGAACTCAATGCGACAAGTACCGCCACCGTCGCAACGCCGCTCACCCAGACATTGATGCGTTGCGTGCGATTCTTCGCGAGGCCGCCGCTGCGGGTCGCATCGATCCAGTTGGCGGTCGCGTCCCATGCGGGATAGACAAGTAGCAGCAGCCCCGCAATTGCAGGCACTTTGGTGCCGACCGCGAAAGCAGCGGTTACCCAAACTATCGAGAACAAGGCGCGCAAATAGTAGTAGCGCTTCAGCCACTTTTCTTGGTTGGCATCGGGGAGATCAAATGTTGTAGACATGAAAGTTGGTTCTCGTGTTGTTGATTGATTGATGCGCACTATCGCGTATGCAGATTCAGTGCACCCGGTTTCGTGATCCCCTCTCGACGACCCGGCGCGCCGCCTCGATCAAGAGGTCGGCGACAGCGAGGTCGGTGACTAGACGACTACTGTTGGTGACGAGGCAACAAGCTCGGTTCAACCGAGTAGAAGCAGCTCGTGCATGTTTGGAGAGTCCTTTCGCGTGTTGCGAGGTCGGCAAGTGCGCCAAAGGTTCCACTTTCCCGAATAGACCGGGGAAAGGGCCGATCTTCTTGTAGGACGGCCCTCCTCGTCCCATCGACTATTGGCGTTGTCTCGCGTGTCAGGCTGGAAGGCTCAGCTCGCCGACAACCTTGGTCGAGGGAACTGCAGCCGGGGCAATGCTGACGCTCAGATACCGGCATACCACTCGTACCCGCGGGCTTCCCAGTAGCCTCCCTTGCCTCCCCAGAAGCGATCGAAGCTCGACACCACCTCGAGTCGCATTAGGTACTTCGCATGCTTGTAGCCAAGCTGTCTTTCAACTCGAAGCCTGAGCGGGGCACCGTGTTCAACGGGCAGCCTACGATCGTTCATCGCATAGGCCAGAATGGTCTGCGGGTGCCAAGCGTCGATCAGATCGATGCTCTCGTAGTAGCGTCCACTGCCATCGAGAGTCTGTTCAAGTTCATCGGCACAATGCATAACGACATAGCGAGCGCCTGGCGCCAAGCCCGCTGCGTCCAAGACTCGACCCAGTTGCACGCCTTGCCACTTCGCGATCGCACTCCATCCCTCGACACAGTCGTGACGCGTGATCTGCGTGCGCGAGGGCAAGCCCATGAGGGCGTCCAACGAGAGCATCAAAGGCTTCTGTACCAGCCCGTCGACCCGGAGCCGCCAATCTGCGAAGTTCCGATCAAGGAGTTGCGCGTATTCGTCGGATCCAGGCATCCGCGTCCCATTGGCTCGGAATACGGGTGACCGGTCCGCCTCGGAGAACTCCTTCGCCAGACTCCCCCGCGCGAGTAGCGCCCGCTGGGCTTTCATCGTCAGGAGCTCAGTCCCGCGCGCAAGACCGTCAATCTGGGCGTTGTTCACGAGGCGATCGCACCCGGAGAGTGCCAGCGTACCAAGGCCGGTGACGGCGCCCCCGAGCAAGCTTCGCCGAGAAAGGTTTCGTGTCATTTGCCACCTCTATCGACCTGAATCGCATAGCGGCCCGTGATCATCGAGCGCAGGTTGTTCCACAGACCTGATGCGACCACCATGGCCACATGCACGGCAACGAACGCCACGATCGAGAACGCGGCAAGAAAGTGAAGTGTCCTGGCGGTTGCTCGTCCTCCCAGGAGCTCGAGAAGCAGCGGAAGTGCGGCGTCGACACCCGGTGACATGGCCAGGCCCGTCGCAATCATCGTGGGCAGCAGGACAAACACCATCAGCAGGTACGTCAGCTTCTGCAGGACGTTGTAGCGACGCGCCTCTTCACCTTTTGGAAAGCGCAACTGGGCATGGCCTCGCACCTCTTCCCAGAGGTGCCGGCGAGTCAATTGATCGCTTGCAGGTACCAGGTCGCGCCGAAAGTGCCCCTTCCAGAATCCGTAGGCCATGTAGCCCAACCCGTTGAGCAGCAGCAGCCACGCAAAGGTGAAGTGCCAACGTCGCCCGGCCCCGAGATCGTGATAGGACGGCAGGGTCAGCCAGTTCGGAAAGGCACGTGCGACGACGGCGTCGTCTTCCTTGCTTGCACCGAGGAACCCTGTCGTAGGGACGCTCAAGCCCCCTATGCGCAGCGTGCCTCGAAGCGTGTCGCCAGTGCGGGCGCTGGCGACTTCGAGTACAGCAGCGTCGTTGTCAGCCCCGTACTTGCCCAGATACAGCCTCGGGTGGGCGTTGAAGATCTGAAGCCCGCTCGCGAGCAAGAACGTCAGAGACGCAGCGTTGATCCAGTGAGTCAAGCGCACTGCCACACTATGTCGCTGCACAAGTCTCCGTCTTGTGGGGGAGGCTATACGCTCCGGGGGGTTATCCATGGCTGGCTCCACTGAGGTTGCACGGCCGGCGCACTGCCGGCCACTTCGTTTACATCGGCGGAACGACGCCGTCTTTGCTGACCACCAGACGTCCTGAGGACAGGCTGCCGTCGGCTTCCTTCTCGGCCGAGACGAACACGACTGCGCCAGCCTTGACGTCGTCTGGGGTGGCCTGAGTCAACGTCACGACAGGCGTACCAGTCGGGATCGAGATCTTCTTTTCCTGCCCGTGATACGTAACCGTGACGACGCCACCGTCGACCGACTTCACGGCGTTGGAAACCGTGGCATTGGTCATGGAGCTTTCCGGCTTGAGATCCCACCCGAAGCTGCCTTCGCCCATGCCCTTCATCGCCGCCGGAAAGATGAGGACCTCCAGCGCGCCGTCGCCACCCTGTGCCTTGGGCAAAGACGCAATGCCAACGTAGTCGCCTTGCTTGATGTCGGAAATTGCTGCCTTGGCAACGCCGTTGGCAGTCCAACCTTGCCTGAGTTTGATCGTGACGAGATTGCCTTCGCGGGCTTTCACTTCGAGTTGGTCACCGTTGCGGGCGACGACCGTGCCGCGAACGCGAACGGTCGCCTCCGGGCCGGCCGCGAACGAGGCAATGGGAATGACGATGGCCAGCGCGACGAGGCTGGCTGCGAAAAGCGAGTTGAGGCGTTGATGCATGAGGAACTCCTTAAGATGGAATGATCGTGGTCGATGGCGAATACAGTTGGGTTCTGCACAAGGCCGCGCCATGGAGGGCCTGCGCATACGAAAAGCCTCTTCTTGGTGTGAATTCGGCGATGCGGTCGAAGAGACTTTAGGTATTCGGTCGCCGGTTGGGGGTGACAAGTCAATGACAAAAATGTCATGCCGTCCTTACCTCCGTCGAGGCAGAATCCACTCGCATGAAGATCTTGGTCATCGAGGACGACCCCAAGACCGGCGAGTACCTGAAGAAGGGGCTGCGGGAGAGTGGCTACGCCGTGGACCTGTCACGCACTGGGCCTGACGGCCTCCACGCGGCGCTGAACAACGACTACGACCTTGTCGTTCTCGATGTGACTCTGCCTGGCATCGACGGGTGGAAGATCATGCCGGCGCTTCGCGAGAAGGGCGACATGCGCGTGCTGTTCCTGACCGCCCGAGACCAGCTGAGCGATCGCATCCGCGGACTTGAACTTGGCGCCGACGACTACCTCGTCAAGCCTTTCTCCTTCACCGAACTCGTGCTGCGAATCCGAGGGCTGTTGCGACGCGGCGTCGCCCGCGATGCTGATCTGTACCAGGTCGCCGACCTCAAGTTGGACGTTCTGCGACGCAAGGTCACGCGCGAGGGAGTGGAAATCGCGTTGACGAACAAGGAGTACCTGCTGCTGCACTTGCTGGTGAAGCGCCAGGGGGAGGCGCTCTCGCGCACGTTGATCGCCTCCGAAGTCTGGAACATGAACTTTGACAGCGACACCAACGTCGTCGATGTAGCGGTCAAGCGGTTGCGTGCCAAGGTTGACCGGCCGTTCGCGACGCCGCTGATACACACGGTGCGCAACGTCGGCTACGCCTTCGGCGATGCGTTCGACGACTTGGAAGGGAGCGCGGATTGAAGGGGCACTGGTTTCCGAAATCGCTCGCGGTGCGGGTGACGCTGCTGTGCGGCTTGATCGCACTCTCGATGACGAGCATGCTGGGTGGTTACTTCTTTTTCTTCGCGCGAACCGCCATCACTGCGCATGCCGACGACCAGCTCATTGGGCGTGCCGAGCATTTCCGCCGGCTCGTTGGTGACGCACGCACGATGCAAGACCTGCGCGATCGATCTCTGCTCTTCGAGGCCCTGCTGGGTGCGACCACCGACGTACTCATACTGCGCCGCGTTGGAGAGATTCCTTTGGTTGAGGTGAATCCGGATCGCGTGGAGGTGCCCGCTGCCGTGATGCTTGCGCCCGTGGGCCGACAGATGGTGGCGCAGGACGTGCTGCGGACAACGAACCATCCTCGGATGCACTGGGTGGCGGGCCTCGCACGCTCGGGACAAGACGGAGAACTGGTGGAGGTAGTGGCCGGGCATCCCCTCGAGAGCGAGATGCGGATGATCGGCGAGAGTCGATTTCAGGTCATCCGAAGCACGCTGATGTCGATAGTCGCGTCTGCGCTGCTGGTCTACGTGGCGCTGCGCCATGGACTCCGTCCGCTGCGTCGTGTGGCGGAACAGGCAGCGAAGATTCATCCGATCAACCTCGCCATTCGTTTTCCGGAACAGGACGCTCCGCGAGAACTAAGGGAAATGGTAGCCGTGTTCAACGCGATGCTCGATCGCATCGCCCAGGGATACGACCGGCTGTCGCAGTTTTCGGCTGACTTGGCGCATGAAATTCGCACGCCGGTGGGAGCGATGATCGGGCAGACCCAAGTCGCGCTTAACCGCGTGCGCAGCCCAACCGAGTACCAGCAAGTGTTGGATTCGAACCTCGAGGAGTTGAACCGCCTGAGCCTGATCGTGGACAACATCCTCTTCCTGGCGCGGGCCGATCATGCCGCGCTCGACATCGAGCGCGTGCCGCTTGCAATGGCTGACGAACTGCAGGGAATTGCCGACTATTTCGAAGGGCCTGCAGAAGAAGCCGGTTTGCAGTTCTTGGTACAGGCGAGCGGCTCCGCGCTGGCCAACGCGCCGCTGGCGCGGAGAGCCATTCACAATTTGGTCGTCAACGCGCTTCGCTACAGCACCATCAACACGACTGTGCGCCTGATCGGTACGCAGCACGAATCCGGTTCGACGATCGCTGTCGAAAACGACGGCATCCCCATTCCACTTGAGCAACTTGAGCGACTGTTCGACCGCTTCTATCGCGCCGACGCGACGCGTGACCGTCCGGCCGAGTCCAGCGGATTGGGATTGGCGATTGTCAAGGCCATCATGGGAATCCATCGCGGGGAGGCGCGTGTTTCGTGCTCCCCGACCGGAACAATTCGCTTCGAGCTGCACTTTCCGAACTGAATGCGACCCAGGACGCCGGCTTTCAAGCCTCGCCGATCGGGCTGGAGCCATCACGGCCGCCTGCGTCACCTGGTCGGCCGGCAGCGTGCTGAGTCAACGCAGCTTCTGGCCCCCTCATCGGCGAACAGTTGCAGTGGCCACCGCGACCGCAGGCCGTCGTGGCCTGGTTCTACCTGGTGGTGTTCGGCTCCCTGATCACCTTCAATGCCTACATGGTGCTGCTGTCCAAGGCCAGCGCCGGGCTGGCGTCGAGCTACACCGTTGTGAACCCGGTGATCGCGATGCTGCTGGGCGTGGCGGTGGCCCGCGAAACGGTCACGCACTTCAAGGGGTGATCTCGGTTTTCGTGCAGATCGTAGCGGTAACGGACCAGGGTAAACCCGCTGTACCTCATAGGGCGAACCCGGCGGACGGCTGGCATAGTTCTCGGCCGCGTTCGTGACGGAGATCTACTGTGCCGAGCTACCACCTTCGGTTCGTCGGGATGACGACCTTGCCGAAGTCCATGTCCCAGTCAGACGTGGACGGGGCGTTCAGCTTGAGCGCAGCTGACGTGGACGCCATCCGCCTGAAGTTCAGGGGTGGGCGCCTGGCCGCAGCCATCCAGTTGGTGGTGACGCGAGCGACTGGCCGTCCTCTGAACAAGGTGACTGGCATTCCCCGCCTACTACTGCAGTCGTTGTCCAGGGCGCTGAATCTTAGAGAGACGGAGATTGCATCGCTGCGAACCTTGTACAAGCGTACTGCGACTCGGTTCGAGCATCAGCGCTGGGCTCGCGAACACGCCGGATTCGTCCTCGCTGACGACACAATCCTCGGCGAGCTCGCGTCAGCGTTGAAGGAGCTGTCGTATTCGGCCGCGTCGGTCGATGACTTGCGCAAGCAGGCAGAGCTCTGGCTGTACGGGCGCAACGTCATCCTGCTGGGCGAACGCGCGCTCTGCGACGCCGCACGCGAGGCGTTCGCGGCGCAGGAGGCTGCGGCCGTCGAGGCGGTTCGCAAAGGCGTGACACCGAAGCATCTGGTGCGCGCGCTCACCAGGGTATTTTCCAAGCGCAAGGGGCGTACCGGCGGCACAGTGCTCGAATGGCTGCGCACGCCGCCCGGCAAGCACGGCGCCGCAACGCTCAAGGAGACGACGCTCAAGGTCGCGTACTTGAAGTCGTTGGCCGCTCATGAGTGGGATCTGTCCGGCATCGCGCTGCCTCGGCTGCAGGCCTATAGCCAAGCGGTGGTACACCGCCCGCCGTCAGATACTGCCCGCCTGAGCGAGGACCAGCGAACGCTGGAAGTCGCTTGCTTTCTCGTGGCGACGTTGCTCGATCTCACCGACCTCACGGTGGACATCGCAGGCAGGCGCGTCTGCGACTTCGTACGTAAAGCCAAGGCCGGAGTACAGGAGCAACAAGCTCGTAGCTCCGTCGACCTGCGAACCGAGCGGAACAAGGTGCGTGAGCTGCTGTATGCGGCAGCACTCTCATCGGACGAGAAGGGTCGGAGCGGAACCGCGCTCGCGCGCTGGCCTGAGCGGTTGGCGCAAGCGGTGTGCGCGGCGTGACCGCTATGCATTGCACGCCGCCCGATGCTGCTCAAAAATGAGGCGTTTCGTAAGTCATTGATTTGAAACGACTTCTAAATCGCTACCGCTATGATTTGCACACCGCCCCAAGAAAGGTTTGCTCAGGCCGTCAGCGAAGGCCATGCGAGATCGAACAGTCCGTAGGGATTGACGTGCAGGTAGAAGATCAGCGTCAACCCGAGGAATCGCCGGGGCAGCAGCTACTGCAAAACGTCAATGGAGGCAGGCCGGAGAGAGTGCTGCGGATTTTGCTCCACGTTATTGCGAGCTCGGCTGCCGAGACCGAGAGCGGCGATGAATTGCTCGAACAAGTCGCTCGGCCGCCCCTAAACTTGAAAGGCCGCAGAGATCGATCTCTCCGGCCCATCGCGCCGCAGGCGCCGTGGCTGGGCAGTTGGTCCGTTGTGTAGCATTACGGCCGGAACGTTGAAGGCGCATGCATGAAAATGAGGCGCAGCGTGTTTACCAGGATCTCTGCCCATGTCGCGCAAGAAAAAGCCCAGGCCAGCTTCCGCCGTGGCGGCAAGCACCGACAGTTCCTCGCTGGCAAGGAACGCTGAAGCGGCGCTGGCCGCTTCGCGCTACAAGGATGCAATAGAGCAGTTCAAGGAGTTGCTCAAGCGCGAGCGGCGCAGCGACTGGCTCGAGGGGCTTGCCGCGGCCTATGCGGGCCGGGCCGAGCAACTGGCGGCCAAGGGAATGGTCAAGGAGGCGCTCGCGTTGTGGCGCACGCGCGGCGAGTCCTGCGGCGTGCCGCTGCTCGGCGGTCCTTACGTGGCATGGCTACTGCAGAGCGGTCAGGTCGAGCAGGCCTTGAGCTTTCTGTCCGCGGTGGACACACTGTCGCCCGAGGCACAAGTCCTTGCCCAGACCCAGCTCGCCGCGGCGGTGCTCGTGGCGCCTGATGCCTTGCTCACGGGGCTGCCCGCGGACAGCCCGATGTTGCGCCATCGCGCCGCTGCACGCGCAGCCGTGGCCGCCTGTGCGCGGGGCGACGCAACGGCGCTTGAAGCGGCCCTGCAGGCTATCTCCTTTCGCTCGCCGTATCGCGATCTGCGACCGCTGCTGAAGGCGCTGGCGATACAAGCCTCCGACCGGCCGTCGGCCGCGGCGGCCTTGGCGCGGGTAACGCAGAACGGGCCATTCGAGCCGTTGAGGAAGGTCTTGCAGGTCTGCCTGATGCCGGGCACCGACTGGCTGACCAGCGTGCGCCAACTCGACGAGGCGGGTCGCACGCTGGTGCTCGATCTCAAGGGCTGTCCGCAGTCGCAGCGCTCGCTGGTGCTGGAGCTGATATCCCACGGTGCTGACACCACGCTCACGTCGCTCGAGCTATTCAACCTGGTGCTGCGCCAGCGTCGCGAGATCGGCGAGGGCACGGCGCGACAGTTGTGCTTGCGCCTGCTGGCTCATGTGCCGCATCGCATTGATGCCTTCCGAGCGAGCTTCCTGTCACTCACGGCGGCCGAGCACGAACGTGTGCTGGCGCTAGCGGCCGAGCTGAAGCAGCAACCCGAACAGGCAGAAGCCCACTGGCTGCGGCTGCTCAAATTGCTCGGCGCTGCGCCGGGCGGGCGGCAGCGTGCCGCCTTGGTGCTGCGCCGGCTCGCAGACGCGCACACTGACCACAGCCCCGATGGCGCGCTGTGCTCGCACGCGCTCGCTTGGCTTGGGCATAGCCTGGCCCTCGATCCGGGCGACCTTGCCACCCACCTGCGCTTGATTCGCGACGCGCGCAGGAGCGGCGAGTTGAAGGAGGCCCGCACCTGGCTCGATGCAGCGCGCAAACTGTTTCCCGAAGACGCGCAGTTGCTGCAGGAGGCCGTCGAAATCGCCCTCGCCGCTGGCTCCTTCAAGAAGGCCGCGGGACTGGCCAAGCAGGTGCTCAAGGTCGATCCGATCAACCCGCGCGTGCGCACCCTGATCGGCCAGGCTCACTTGGCCCACGCGCGCAAGCAGATCGGCGCGCACAACCCGCTGGCGGCACGGCGCGAACTCGATGAGGCAGCGATTTGGTTTCGCGGTGCTGGCGAGCGCGGCGTGGTCACTCTGCTGCAAGGCTTCGTCGCCGAATCCGCCGCGGCCGGGGAATCGCTGTTGCGCGAAGCGGTGGCCCAATTGGGCGGCCCGTTGGTGAGTGGCTTTCAGTTGCTGCTGGAAGGCCAACGCACCAAGCATCAGCCCGCGCGCGAAGCCGGCGGACTGTTGCGCCGCGCCGGCGTCGATCTCGCTGCCACGCCGAGCGCAATGGACCTCGTGGCGCTTGCCCATGCACTGAACACCGTGCCCGAACGCGAGCGCGCCGTGAGCGCCGCGCTCGATGCGTTGCGCGGCATGCTCGAGCGCGCAGCGAACACATTGCGCCTCACCGAAAGCGACGATCTGCTGGTGTGCGAGGCACTGCACCGGCATGGCCAGTCCGAGCTGACCCACCGCTTCGCAAAGGCCGCGCTCGAGCGCTGGCCTGAGCGCCCGGTGTTTGTATATCTCGATGCGGCCGCGCGGTTTGGCGCCAGCCCCTGGCGCATGGGCGAGCACGAGTGGAAACGCCTGGACCGCGCGTTCGATCAGGCACGAACTCAAGGCGACGAACGCACCGCGTCGCGCCTGGACAAGATGCTGAGCGAGACGGGATTCGCAGCGCCGCAAGAGGACATGGCTTCCGACGCAGATGACCTGGACGTGTTCGGCCCCGATGGCATCCGCGAGATCATGGAGGCGATGCTGGCCTTCGGCGGCGTGGACAGATTGCTCGACATGGCGCGTCAGGAACTGGGCAAGACCACCGTCGACCGACTGCGGCGTGACTTCAAGGGCAGCAAGAAGGAATTCGCCCAGTCCCTGCTCGACTTGCTCTTGCTCACTGGGCCCGAACTGACCCTTCCCGACCGCATCAGGGTGCTCGATCGGCCGCCTGCGAGGGCGTCGTCACCAGCGGCCAAGAATCAACCGGACTTTTTCGATGAGTGATCCCTACAGACAGCTTGGTGTCCCGCAGACGGCCGACGACGACACCATCCGCGCAGCCTACCTTGCCGCCATCCGGGCCTGTCCGCCCGAGCGCGACCGGCAGCGCTTCGAGCAGGTGCGTGCGGCGTTCGAGGCCATTGCGAGCGAGCGCCAGCGTCTGGCCCATGCCCTGTTCGATACGAGCGCTCCGACGGCGCGCGAGGTACTCGAACTCCTGAGCGCCGGGTGGAAGACGGACACCCCCACCGAGGCGAGCTTGTACCAGCTATTGGGCCGTCATGATTGACGCCGAGACGAAGGAACGTTTGATCGAGCAGTTCCGTGCCAGTCTCGACACCGGCGAAGATGAGATGGCCGAGGCGGGCGAGACGCTCGACCTGCACTCACTGCTGGCCGAGATGGCGGCACTGAAGAACGAAGTACGCCTGCAGGCGCGCCAGTTCAAGACCGCGCTCGAACAGATGCAGGCCTTGAGCGAGGCGCTGCGCGAGCACAACGAACGGTCGTTGCGCGACCTGGAGCGTGCCCGCTCACAAGCAGCCGATGCCAAAGCCCAGGCCGAGCGCGGCCTGCTGCTGGGCCTGCTCGAACTGCGCGACCGCCTGCAGTTGGGGCTGGATGCGCAAGTGGGGTGGCGCCCCTCGCCGCTGCACCGGCTGCTGGGCGGCGAGCGGCGCTTTGTCCAGAGCCTTCGCGAGGGCTCAACGCTGACCCTGCAGCGCCTGGATGAACTGCTGGCGAGGTATCGTGTGCGCGCTATTGCCGCCGTCGGCCAGGCGCTCGATCCGCAATGCATGCACGCGGTGGCCGTCGAATGGGCGCCACAGGCCGGCGAGGGCGTGGTGCTGCGCGAGCTCAGGCGTGGTTTTCATCAAGGCACCGAACTGCTGCGCGCGGCCGAGGTGGTCGTCAACAAATCAAGCTTCAACGAGAAGGGCATCCCCGAATGAGCGAAACCACCGTCGAGACCATTGTCGGAATTGACCTGGGCACCACCAACTCCGAGATCGCCGTGGTGCGCGCCGGGCGGGTGGAGGTGATCCCGGTGTCGGGTACGGTGCGCATCCTGCCTTCGGTAGTGGGCGTCGGCAACGACGGCGCCCTGCTGGTGGGCGATGCGGCGCGCAACCAGTACGCCGTGCATCCCGAGCGCACCGTGCGCTCGATCAAGCGTCGCATGGGCGAAGACACCCGCGTCGCCCTGTCCGACAAGGAATATGCGCCGCAGGAGATCTCGGCGATGATCCTGCGCCGCCTGAAGGACCTTGCGCAAGCCCACCTCGGCCACGACGTGAAAAAGGCGGTGATCACGGTGCCGGCCTTCTTCTCGGATGCGCAACGCCAGGCCACGCGCGAAGCGGGCGAGATTGCGGGCCTTGAGGTAGTGCGCATCATTAACGAGCCGACCGCCGCCGCGCTCGCATACGAAAGCCGCCACCAAGGCGCGCGCAAGGCCCTGGTGTATGACCTCGGCGGTGGCACCTTCGACGTGTCAGTCGTCAACCTCGAAGGCGACGTGGTCGAGGTGTTGGCCAGCCACGGCAACAACCATCTGGGAGGCGATGACTTCGACCGCAAGTTGGTCGACTTTGCGCTGGCCCACCTGAAAGAGGCGCATGGCATCGAGGCGAGCAACTCACCCGCGGTCATGGCGCGGCTGCAGCGCGCCGCGGAGGCGGCCAAGATTGCGCTGTCGGATCGACCTTTCGCCACCCTGACGGAGGAGTACCTGCTTGAGCACGACGGCGTGCCGCTGCACTTGGCGCTCGAAGTGTCGCGCGAGCAGTACGAAGCGATGATCGAGCCCTACATCGCCGAGACCCTGGACGCCGTGCACGTGGCGCTGAGCGGCGCCGGCCTGGCGGTGGCCGATATCGACGAGATCCTGCTCGTGGGCGGCGCCACGCGCACGCCGCTGGTGGCGCGTCGCCTTGAAGAGGAACTGGGCCAACAGCCGCGCGCCGAAGTCGACCCTGATCTGTGCGTGGCGATGGGCGCGGCCATTCAAGCGGCGCTCATCGCCGGCACCCAGACGCGCACGGTGCTGGTCGACGTTACGCCCTACACCTTCGGCACCAGTGCCCTGGGCGAACTCAACGGCGAATCCTACGAGCACTGCTTCGTCCCGCTGATCCGCAAGAACACGCCGATCCCAGTATCTAAGAGCGATGTCTTCTTCACAGTGTTCGACGGCCAACACACGGTCGAGGTGAACGTCTACCAGGGCGAAGAACCCGATGCCCTCGACAACATAGCGATCGGGCGCTTCACGGTCGAAGGCTTGAGCAAGGTCCCCGCGGGCAACCCGATCGTGCTGGGCCTGTCGCTGGACGTCAATGGCATTCTCGAGGTGACGGCACGCGAGAAGAAAAGCGGGCTCGAGCGCAGCATCACCATCGGCAACGCCATCGCCCGCTTCGAGCAGGACAAGCTCGACGAGGCACGCAGCCGCGTGCAGGCGCTGTTCGGTGCGCAGCAGGAGAGCGCTCCCGCATCGCTCGCCGATGAAGTCCCCGGGGACGGCGACGGGCCGGCTGTCAGCGCACGCCGCCTCGCCGTGGAAGGGCGTGCACTGGTCGAAAAGGCCGAGCGCGCGCTGGAGAAGGTCGGCACACAGGATGCAGAGGACCTGGTCGATGCGGTCGAGGACGTGAAGGACGCGCTGGCCGGCGATGAGGCGGCCCTGAAAGCAGCGATGGACACTCTGGCCGACCTGCTCTACTACCTGGAGGCATGAGCGTGTCGACGAGCCGCGCGACGCCGTGCCCGAGGACGCGGCGTGAGCCTTGAGCGCTGCCCGGGTTGCCGGGTCCGTTTGGCGCAGGAGCCGATCTGCCCGCGCTGCGGCTGCGATCTCACGCTCGTGCGCCGCGCCGAAGGGCAGGCCCGGCAGTTCACGGTGCGCGCCCTACATGCCTGGGCGCGGGGCGATTGTGAAGAAGCCAGGACCCTTGCTCACGCAGCACTGGAGATCGAGCACAACGCGCTCGCAAGAGCCGTGCTGCAAAGTCTCGGGGCCACCCCGTGAGTCCGCAGAGTTCGGGCCCATGACGCGAAGGGCATGACCCATTCATGACGCTCAGGGCGCTTGCCAGCCGACGCGATGCGCCTGCTCGGTGGCGTCGTGCCGGGCGTCGTCCTCGGTGTGCAGATAGATGCTGGTCGTACTCAAGTTGACGTGTCCGAGGTTGTCGCGGACCACCTTCAGATCGGCGCGCTCGCTCAGGTGACTGCCGGCCGTGTGTGAGCCAATGCGTCAATGCCTGTTCGATGTGCGCCGCGGCGGCGTCGAAATCCGGCCCCTGCGCCCGCAGGCGTTCTGCGGTCGATCGCATGATGCTCTTGACGATTTCATGTATCGCGCTGCGTGCGAGTGGCTGCTGCGGCCCGATGATCGACGGCACCAGGGGTTGTTGTCGCCGTCTTTGGGGAGCGGGCTCACGCCAAGGTGGCGGCGATAGCGGATCAACTCGGCCAGCAACTCGGCGGTTGTCGGCACCAACCTCGTCTTGCTCCCTTTGCCGGTGACCTCGAGCCACCAGCGCTCGACACCCGTGGCTGCTGGGCGCACGAAAAATCCGGTTCATGGTCGTTACGCAAATCTCCGAGACGCGCAGCGCCGCGACGTAGAGCAACGAGAACAGCCACCGCGTTCGCGCAGCATGCGCCGCGTCGCGCTGCATTGTTGTCGGCATCGCCTCGATCGTTGCCTTGACTGCCTCCCAGTGCTCCACGGGCAGGAACCGCGTCACACGCGGTGCGGCCAAACGCCGTGGCCGCCGGCTTACCTGGCGTAGCTGCGCAATTTCACCCGCACGGTTGCCAACGTGAGCTCGATGCAGTTCGACCAGTTCGGCCGTTGAACGCCGCCCTTGCTCCAACTCCTCTTGCAGCTTGGCGGAAGTCAACAGAACACTGCCCCTGCCAACACGAGTCGTTCGGAGGAGGAAGTCCGCATGAGCTAGAACCCTCGGCGCGGCCGGCGTTTCAGACGATCGCGAGCACCGGTTGAAGCTGATGCGAGCTTGCGCGGTCGCCGCAGCCCAGCACTGCGCGCAGCGGGTTACCCTGGTCCGTTACCGCTACGGTCTGCACGAAAACCGAGATCACCCCGAGACCGAAGTGTTTGCGCCGGGCCTGGTCAAGGCCAAGGAACTGGTGGACGGCGGCGCCATCGGCAAGGTGCTTTCGGTACGCGCCCGGGAGGCACATGGCCACCCCCACGCGCATGCACGGATCCCCGAGCGCATGGGTGGCGGCCCGCTGCGCGGCCTGGGCTGCCACTGCGTGGCCATCGGCCGATGGTTCCTCGGCCCCGACAACCCGCCGCTGGAGGTGATGGCCTGGGGCGACCGCCTCTATCGCGATGACGTCGCTTCGGAGGACAACGCGGTGGCCATCGTGCGCTTCGCCGACGGCCGCGTCGCCCAGGTGGAGGCCGGGTGGACGCACGTGGCCGGCCTGGACGTGCGCAACGAGATCCACGGCAGCCACGGCTGGATCGGCACCGACGAGACCGGCGCCACCGGCGTGAACGCGTTCGCGGGACGGCAGGCCGGCTACGTGCTCGAGAAGGCAGGAGCCTCGACAGGATGGATGACGCCGGTTGCCCAGGAACCCTGGGTCTACGGCTATCACGCCGAACTCGCGCATTTCATCGAAAGATTCGCCGCGTCGGCACCGCCGCGCCAGACCTTCGAGGACGGCCTCATCGACAACGCCGTGATCGATGCCGCCTACCGTTCGATCGCATCGCGCACCTGGGAGCGCGTCGATCTCTTGGCCCTTCAAACGAATCCCTAGCGATCTCACTCGAGCGTCCAAGCAATGGCTCCATCCCGCCGCCCCAACATCGTCTTAGTCTTGACCGACGACCATGCCTCGCACGCCATCGGTGCTTACGGATCCGTGGTCAACCAGACGCCGCGCATCGATGATCTGGCGCGCAGCGGCGCGCGCTTCGAGAACTGCTTCGCCACCAATTCGCTGTGCACACCCAGCCGTGCCAGCATCCTGACGGGGACCTACAGTCATATCAATGGCGTTTCGACGCTGGTGACGCCGATCGATGCCAGCCAGCCGACCTTCATCTCACAGCTCAAGGCCGCCGGCTACCGCACGGCCATGGTCGGCAAGTGGCACATGGGCGATGGACCGGGCCACGACCCGCAAGGCTTCGACTACTGGGACGTGCTGATCGAGCAGGGCGAGTATCACAACCCGAGGTTCCTCGGTGTGGACGGTCTGCGGGAGGTGGAGGGCTACGCCACCGACCTGATCACGGACATGTCGCTCGATTGGGTCGACGGCCTTCAAGGAGATGCGCCCTGGTGCGTGCTGATCTGGCACAAGGCACCTCACCGCCCCTGGCAGCCCCACCCCCGGCACATGCACATGTACCGCGAGCCGATTCCCCTGCCGCGCACGTGGAGCGACGACTACGCGACGCGAAGTTCTTCGGCGCGCCGCGCCGCCATGCGCATCGCAGAGCATCTGAGCGCGGAGGACCTGAAGCAGGATCCGCCCGCAGGCCTGAGCTATGAGGCCGAGGCACTGTGGAAGTACCAGCGCTACATGGAGGACTACCTGCGTTGCGTCGCTGCAGTGGACGACAGCGTGGGCCGAGTGATCGACTGGCTGCACGCACGCGGCGACTTCGAGGACACGCTCTTCCTGTACGCCTCCGACCAGGGCTTCTTTCTTGGCGACCACGGCTGGTTCGACAAGCGCTTCATGTACGAGCAGTCATTGCGCATGCCGATGCTGGTGTCCTACCCGCGCCTCGTGCCGCCAGGGCAGGTGCATAGCGGCATCGTAACCAACGTCGACTTCGCGCAGACCATCCTCGACTTCGCCGGCGTGCCCGCGCATCCCCGCATGCAGGGCCGCAGTTTCGCCGGCGACCTGGTGGGCGCGCCCAGTTCGCCGCCAGCCGAGGGCATGTACTACCGCTACTGGGAACACGACGATATTTTCCACAAGGCTCCGGCGCACTACGGCTATCGCAACGAGCGCTACAAGTTGATCTACTTCTACAACGACGGTATGGGCATTCCTGGAACCGGCATGTTCACCTACCCGGGCGAGTGGGAGATGTACGACCTGCACGCCGACCCGGACGAACTGAAGAACGTCTTCCACGACCCGGCCTATCGCACCGTGCGCGATGCCATGCAAGTCAAGCTTTGGAAGGCGCAGGTGGCAGTCAAAGACCAGCCCCACGCATCGCAGGGCGGGGCGTCGGATTCGAAAAGCCCTCTCGCGCGACACCTTCATCCGGATTGATCCGGAGGAGTGGCGATCGTCAACCTGGCTCTTTATTCACTGTACAGCGGCCCGACGTGACGCCCGACGGCCCTTCCCACGCGACCGTTCAAACCTGCCTGAGCGCGTTTGACATATACGTCATTGCAGCCCTGCCGAACTAGCCAAGATCAAGTGGTCGAGTGAGCCAATCATTCCGAGCCGCTTGGCTCCGCTAGCCGGGTAGGTATGTCCCGATGACCATGAAGTACCCGCCAGACATCGATGTGGTCGCTGCATTCGACGTAAAAGATCAAATGCGGGTAGCGCGTCAGCGGCCATGAGCGCAGGCCAGGCAGGTTCAACTCGTGCGCGTAGCGCGGCGAGCCGGTGCTTGCGTAGCGCCCAATGTGACCGAGGGCGCGCTCAAGGGCATCGACAAAGCCCATCACAGCTTGCTCGGCAGTCTCGTTGAAGTAGTAAGAGACGATGTCCTCGATATCCTGACTGGCAAGTGCGCGCAGGACGACAGGTCGGGTTCTCACGCCTTGCCGGCCTTGCGCACTCGCTTGCGAATATCTTCGAAGTAGGCTTTGTCAGCCGTGGCAGCGGCCGGAGATGAGGCACCTTCGAGTAGCAGTCCGCGCAGCTTGACCCGATCCTGATCTCGCCGAATCAACTCCCGTAAATACTCGCTGCTCGTGCCGTACCCACGCTCGCCAACTTGCTCGTCCACGAAGGACTTGAGGCTCTCCGGAAGGGAGATGTTCATTGTGCTCATCAGCCAAGCGTAGTCTCTTTGGCAAAATTTGGCAAGGTAGGCCTTTGACGGCTGATTGGTCCACGTTCACAACGCTGTACGCGGGTGTCGTTTATGGCAGCGGGCAACGCGCTCCTGGCACTGTGCTCGCCCTGCCCTACCTGCGCCGAGCCTGGAGGGGCGGCTCACCCGAAACCGCCTGGCTGGAGCGGGGCAGCGTACCTCTTACAGGAAGGTGGCGGCGTCTCCTTCATGTCTTCGAACAGGTGGGCAACGTGATCTTGAGGCAATGGCATAGCCAGGTGCGCGCCCTGCGCGTGGCGGCATGAGCGTCCGGCGGCGCTCTGGCCTAGGCTCGGGCATCTCCCGCTCTATGCTCTCGCGCACCCAGCACGGCCTCGTCTCTGCCTCGGTGGAGACCCTGGACCGCCGCTCGGCCTGGGTGTGCAGATCTCGCGCTTCTTCGGCGACCTAGGGAGACGCTGAACTATG
>NZ_JAGGNV010000039.1 GCF_018614955.1 Variovorax paradoxus | reverse complement strand
ACGTTTTTCGGGGGCAAGGTCAAGGCTCAAAGCGTTGCGCTCTTGGTGATATTCGCGCTGGCCACGGTGGTTCTCGTCGCAGATGCCTCAACGAAGTCACTGCGGTGGGCTCCCAAGCGCTCTGCGGCGATTGACCAGGCTCCCGCGAACAATGTTCAACTCATCATCGACGACAAGGGACTTCAGGAGACGGTCGAGCACCAAGTTGTGTCGTTTGCGCCATGGTCAGCGGTCAAGTCTTACGTGCAGCTCGAGAAGATATGGGCGTTCAACCTTGCTGGAGGATACACGGCCATCGTTCCCGCGCACGCCATGGCAGACGCGGGCTCCACAACAAGGGGAGAACTCGAGGCCGAGTTGAAGGTTCGCTCGATACCTCGCCTGGTTCGCGCGCTCGCCGAGTAACACGGAGTCCATCAAGGGAAAACGGAGCCTCCGCTCATGGTCCCAGCATCTAAGGAGCTTTCGCGTTGGGGCACCTCATGCCACAAGCCGGACCTGCATGCCCGTCGGAATGATGCGGCCACAACCGGCCAACAGCAATCTGTCAGACCCAGTGCCGAAGCGCGTGCGCACTGACCACGCGGCGGGCAACAATCGGCTGAGCGGTAGTTCACCGAGGTCCGCTGTCCAGAACCAAGCTGAGTCGCGCTTCGGATCTTCGGGCCATGCAACGCCGACGCCGGGTCTGGTCTCGGTCTCGGCAGAAGCGCTCCCGTTAGCCTGTAATGATTGGGCGAAGCGTATCGATTTCGCTCACGATGAAGTCGAAGAACGCGCTCACTCGAGGTGTGCGCCGCAAGGCCGGCGTCGTCAGCACGCGCCAGATGCGGCTGAGCTCAGCGACAGGCTCGATCACCCGAACGAGATCCGGTTCGGCGTCGCCCAGGGCGATGGGCAGTGGCGCCACGCCGACCCCCGCCTTGGCCGAGTAGACCAGGCCCAGCACGCTGTTGCTGCGCGCGGCCACGGTGGCATTCGGCGCCACCTTGCTCAGCCAGGCGACCATTCGGTGCCCGGCCATCGTGTCGTCGAAACTCACCAGCGCGTGTTGCGCCAGATCCTCGATACGTTCCGGCCGGCCGTGGCGCTCGATGTACGCCCGGCTGGCGTAGACGGCCCAGATCGAGTCGCCGATCTTTCGTCCGACGAGTTCGCCGTCGTCGGTATCACCTGAACGAAGGGCCACGTCGGCCTCGCCTTTCATCAGGTCGACGTACTTGTCGCTCATCACGAAGTGCACCTGCAAGGCCGGATACAGGGCACGGAAGCGTTCCAGCAACGTCGATTGCGTGATGCGAAAGACGATGGGTTCGGGGCACGCCACCCGGATGACGCCGGCGACGTCGGCGGTGGCGGTCGCGATGTGCTGCTCGAACGCCGTCACCGCGAGCTCGACGCGCTCGGCGTGCGGCAGCAGGGCCAGCCCGAACTCGGTCAGTCGATACCCGCTCGGCTGGCGCTGCACCAGCACTTGCCCGATGCGCCGTTCGAGTTCGACGAGCCGCCGTTGCACCGTCGACTGATCGACACCCAGCGCACGGCCGGCCGCAAGCGTGCTGCCGTGTCGCGCGACGGCCAACAGATGCTTGAGATCGTCCCAGTTGAACCCGTTCTGGCTATGCGTCATTGCGGCCCCATCCTGCAGTTTTGCGCCTTACGCGGCGAAGCCTCGGCACCTAAGCTGAGGACATGAACTCATCGATCGACGACCCCATCAACGGCACACAGGCCTTCAAGGCGAGTATGCGCGCCCAGTGGGACACCGCCGCCCCGGGCTGGAACGCCCACACCACGGACATCCGCGCCTGGCTGCACAAGCCGACCGACGCCATGTGCCGCATGGCCGGGGTGAGGGCGGGCTTGCGCGTGCTCGACGTCGCAGCCGGGTCGGGTGACCAGACCCTTGCCGTCGCGCAGGCGGTGGGTGCGCAGGGCTACGTGCTCGCCACCGACCTGTCGCCGGCGATCGCGGCGCTGGCGCGGGACAACGCCATCCGCGCCGGCTTCGCCAATGTCGAGACCCGGGTCGCCGACGGCGAAGATCTGGGCGTCCCCGAGGCCTCCTTCGATGCCGCGGTGTGTCGGCTCGGGCTGATGTTCTTTCCCGATCCGCTGCGGGGGTTGCGCGAGATGCATCGCGCGCTGCGGCCCGGCGGTGGCGTGTGCACGATGGTGTTCTCGCGCCCTGAGAAGAATCCGTGCCTGACGATCCTCATGTCCACTGCTCTGAAGCACGCCGGCCTGCCCGCGCGCGACCCCTTCCTCGCCGGCGGGCTGCTCAGCCTGGGCCAACCGGGCCGCATCGACGCCCTCTTCAGATCGGCCGGGTTCCATGACGTCGCGACAACCGCACTCGATGCGCCGTTCTGCCTGCCCTCGGTAGACCACTACCTCGCCTTCGTTCGCAGCTCGGCGAGTCCGATCCTGCAGATCCTCCGTCAGCTCGACGCGGCTTCGGCCGAAGCGGCGTGGAGCGAGATGCGGGATCGGTTGGTGGCCTTTGGCACGCAGGATGGGTGGGAGGGTCCGAACGAGCTGCTGTTGACGGCGGGTCGCCGTCCCGAGGAGGCGACATGAGCCATTCGATGCGCGACGGTCGCGTGCACGCTCCCGCGTACCTACCCGCGACCGGGCGCCGACAATTCCTGCGCGCCGGGGCCAGCGGGTTCGCCGCCATGGCCACCCTGTCGTTCGGCCGGCACGCCGCCGGGGCGGACCGCAATCCGCAGCACATCCTCTGCAGCGGACCTGGCGGCAGCATCCCCGACTTGGTCGCCCGCGCCGTCGCCGATCAGCTGTTCGTCACACTCGGGCTTCGTGCCGTTGTCGACAACCGGCCCGGCGCTGCCGGGCAGATCAGTGTCAGTGCCTTGAAAGGCGCGGCCGCAGACGGATCGACGCTGCTGCTGGCGCAGGGCGCCATCGCCACGGTCTATCCGTATCTCTATGCCAAGCTTGCGTACGACCCCGCGGTTGACCTGCAGCCCGTATCTCTGGCCAGCGAGATGCTGCTCGGCCTCGCGGTCGGCCCGGCGGTGCCCAGGGAAGTGACGACGCTCGCCGACTTCATCGCCTGGATCCGCAACCACCCGGAGCGGGCCAACATCGGCTCGCCGGGCACCGGGACCTTGCCTCACTTGCTGGAGGCGATGCTGTTCCGCAAGGAAGGTGTCGCGTGGCAGCACGTGGCGTACTCCGGCGGCCCGCCTGCGGTGATCGATCTGCTGGGCGGTCAGATCGCCGCGCTCGCGCTCCCCGAAGGCCTGCTCCGACAGCACCACGCCGCCGGACGCGTACGAGTGCTTGCCACCTCGGGACCTGCGCGCAGCACCTACCTTCCCGAGGTCCCATCGTTCGTCGAGCAGGGGCATCCCGAATTCGTGGTCAAGGAGTGGTTCGCCTTCTTCGCCTCCGGTCGGGTGCAGAAGGCCACCGTCGAGGCCACGTCAGCGGTAGTGCGGCAGACCATTGCCCGCCCCGAGCTGTCGGCTGCCTTCGCACAGGCCGGCATGACCCCCGCCTCCAGTTCGCCGGCGACCCTATCGGCCCGGATCATCAGTGAGCAGCAGTACTGGCAGCCAGTGCTTCGAGCCAACGAAATTCGCGCCGATTGATGTCGTGACCAGCCCGTTGTGGTGGCACTTTCGCCGCGGCTCCGCCCCACGCAGAACGACAGCTGCGATGCATCGTCTGCTTTGTGACGTCGAATCCGGTCGGCTTCAGAACCGCTTCGGGCCCGTTGCCGTCCGTCGCCACCGATCGACCTACGGCAGGCATGTAGTGCGATGCTGCCGTTCGCCGCTGCGCCTCAAGCTCACCATCCCGGCCATCTGCTGACTTTCGAGGCGCGTGGTCGGAGGGCCGGAACAAACTGTGTGCCGACCTTGATAGGCCCGTCAGCGAGGAACGCGAATTGAATCGCAGGATGCTTTCATGCCAGCATCAAGCCGACATTGGATTCGGGCTGCAGCCCCGGAGAGGGCCGGCGGCGCAAATCTCAACACGCTGCAAAGTGGATGGGCTGCTCACGTGGGTGAGGACAGCGGCCGGCATGACAAGTGCAGTGCGAATGAGCAGAAGAGCGAGCCGGAACCACGTCGTTGCGCCGTCAAAACCCGAAGATCTCCCTAGGCACACCCTTCGCCCACTCACACTCTTGCCGAAAATCGTAGGGCACCTCGTCCGCGCAATCGGGCCACTGGCCGCTGGCGAGCCAAAACTCCACCAGCCCCAGTCGCGCGCACAGCCGCGGGAAGCGTGGGTCGTTGCGCAGCTCGGGCATGCTGGCCTGGAACAGCAGCGCGGTGCGGTAGCCGTCGGGGCCCATGATGTCAGTGCTGGCCCCCACAGGGCCCAGGCGGGCGCCCTCGGCAGCACGGAAGGCCTCGTCGACCAGGCCCAGGTGCGCGGCGTAGACCAGGCGCGCCACGTCCACACCGCCGGTGACCATCACGTGCGCCTCGAACTCGCTGCGCCAGGCGCCGATGTGTTCAGGCGTCGGGTCGCGCTTGGCGCGGACGAAAGGGATGGTGTCCTGGAACTCGCGCAGCGGGCGCGTGGTCGCGAGCGCGAGCAGGCGATCGACCGCCGCCCAATCCTGCAGGAAGGCATGGGCACGCAGCAAGCTCGAGATCGGAAAGCTCATGTCGGGGATGCGCGCCACGAGGTCTTCGTACACGGGCACCGCCTCTGCGACCTGCCCCGTGGCCATGCGGGCCAGCGCCACCAGGTTGGCCGACATCGGATCGAGCATGTCCAGGCGGTAGATGCGTTCGGCCTCGTCGAGGCTCGCACGCAGGCGGCCGGTCAGGCGCAGCAGCCAGCTGATGTAGCGCCGGCCGTCGCCCGAGCCGGGCGCCTGGCGCAGCCGCTCGAGGAAGTCCTCCGCCTCGACGAACCGGCCGAAGGGCGGCATCACGAAGCATCGCGCGACGAGGGCATCGTTGTTCTGCGCGTCGAGCGCCAGCGCGTGCGAGGCCTCGCGGACCACGTGCCCGGCGCTTGCTGCACGCTCGGCAAATGGCAGGTACATGTGCAGGAAGCTGCGCACGTAGGCGAGCCTTCCCCAGGCCTCGACGAAATGCGGTGCGCGCTGCGTCACCACCTCGAGCACGCCGACGCTGGTGCGCAGCTCGTCCGGGGCATAGGACTTGGGGCTGGATCGCAGGTAGAGGTCATAGACCGCAGGATCGACTGCGCGCGTCGCAACACCTAAGAAACCGTGGTCGAGCGCGCGCGCGATGCTTTCGGCGATGTCGTCCTGGACTTCGAATATGCCTTCCAGCGCACGGTCATAGTGGTCCGACCACAGCGTCGTGCCGGACGCGGCCTCCATCAGATGGGCGCTGATGCGTACCTGGCCGGCCGCGCGGCGGATCGAGCCGTCGAGCACGTAGGCGCAGTTCAGCCATTGCGCCGCCTCGACCTTTCGTTCGCCACGGAACTGGAAGCTCGTGGTGCGGCTGATCACCCGCAGCTGGGTGCCACGCGCGAGGCGCTGGATGATCTCCTCGCTGACGCCGTCGGAGAAGAACTGCATCTCGGGCTCGTTCGACAGGTTGTCGAAGGCGAGCACGGCGATCACGGGGCGCTCGCGCGGGGATGACGGCTCGGCCGGTGAGGCGGGAGCGTCTTCGTCCAGCAAGGGCAGCGTGAACCGGTAGCCGCGCCCCGCCACGGTGGCGATGGCGTCCGGCCCGAGAACCTTGCGCAGCGACGAGATCTGCACGGTGAGGTTGTTCTCCTCGACCACCGTGCCAGGCCAGACCCGCGCCAGTAGCTCGTCCTTGGCGACCACGCGGTCGCGCAGCTCGATCAGCGCCAGCAGCAAGTCGAACGCGCGTCCACCGAGCGAGACCGGCTGGCCATGGGCCAGCAGGCGGCGCTCGGCCGGCCGCACTTCGAACCCCTTCGCCTTGAAGACCAAGACCTGAGCGCCTCTCTTGCTTGTCGGCCCCGATTGTCGGGCCACGCGGCGGGCTTTAGCAACGTTTCACATCGCTTAAAGACGCGGGCGCCCCCCGGCGCGCACAGTGCCTACACCCCGCGACAGGGCCGTACCCATCCACCATCCGCAAGGAGATCCCATCGTGAGCCAAGCATCCATCAAGATCGGCCTCGTCACCGACCAGACCGGCCCACTGTCCTTCCTCGGCATTGCCAACGCCAACCTCGCCCGCCTGGTGGTCGACGAGATCAACGCCGGCGGCGGCCTGCTCGGGCGGCGCATCGAGCTGATCACCGAAGACAGCGCCACCGACGACAAGGTGGCCGCCGCCAAGGCCGCGAAGCTGGTTCAGGGCGATCGCGTGGACGTGATCTTCGGCGGCATCTACAGCTCCACCCGGCAGGCGATCAAGGGCCCGGCCGTCGTGCAGGGCAAGAAGCTCTACATCTACCCGGAGCAGTACGAAGGCGAGGAGAGCGACCCGCTCATCTTCTGCACCGGCCCCGTGCCGGCACAACAGGTCGATTCGCTGATTCCCTGGTTGATGAAGCACACCGATGCTCGCCGGTTCTACCTCCCGTCGGCTGACTACATCTGGCCGCACGTGATGAACAAGCGGGTGCGTGCCGAGGTCACCGCGCACGGCGGCTCGATCGTCGGCGAGGAGTATTTCCCCGTCGATCACGCGGACTACCGCAGCACGGTCGACAAGATCATGTCCAGCGGCGCGCAGGTGGTCTTCAACACCACGGTGCCGCCCGGCGTGGCGCCGTTCCTGCAGCAGCTGTACGAGGCCGGCTTCACGAAGCGCGGCGGCCGGATCGTCTGCCCCTACTTCGAGGAGAATCTTGCGAGCCTGCTGCCGGCCGAGCATGTCGAGGGGCTCTACAGCTGCCTCGACTACTACCAGGCCGTCACCGACCCATTCAGCACGGCGCTGCTGCGCCGCTACGACGAGCGATTTCCGGGCAGCGCCAAGTTCACCGCCGGCAGCGCCAGCACGGGGCTGTATCGCGGGCTGAAGCTCTGGGAGGCCGCCGTGCGGGAGGCCGGCACGCTTGATCAGGCGGCGGTGATCCGCGCACTCGACCACGCGCGCATCGCCGAAGGACCGGGCGGGGCCGCCGAAATGGTGCCCGGCCAGCATCACCTGCGGCTTACCATGTACGTCGGCCAGGTGCAGGCCGGGCAGATGAAGGTCATCGAGAACCTCGGCGTGATCGATCCCAACGAGCGCGTGCAGAGCGCGCAATGAGCTAGGAGACCTGAGATGAAGCTCTACTACCACCCCGCTTCCACCGCGAGCAGGCCCGTGCTGCTCTTCGCTGCGGAGAGCGGTATCGATCTCGACCTGAAGCTGGTCGACATCTTCAAGGGCGAGCACCTGCAGCCGGCCTATCGGGCGCTCAACCCGAATGCGCTGGTGCCGATGCTGGAGGACGGTGATTTCCGCCTCACCGAGAGCTCGGCGATCCTGAAATACCTGGCCGACAAGATCGACTCGCCGCTGTACCCCAAGGGCCTGCAGCAGCGGGCGCGCGTCAACGAGCGCATGGACTGGTTCAACACCCAACTGAGCCGCGACTACTGCTTCGGCCTGGTGTTCGCCCAGCTGCTGCCGCACCACAAGCGGCGCAGCGACGAGGCGCAGGCCGGCACGGTGCAGTGGGGCCAGGAGCGCTCGAAGGTGTGGCTGCAAGTCCTCAACGACCACATCCTCGGCCCCGGGCACAACTACGTGTGCGGGGATGCGATCAGCATCGCGGACCATTTCGGCGCCGGACTGCTCACCTTGGGCGAGGTGATCGGTTGCGATTTCACGGCCTATCCGTACGTGCAGGGCTGGCTGGCGCGCATCAAGGCGCTGAAGAGCTGGAAGTCGGTGAACGCCACGCTCGACGGGGTCACCGCCGCGCACAAGGGCGAGTCGTTCGTGACCGTGTGAAGCGCCGGGGCGCGGGCGCTCAGAAGCCGAAGTCTTCTTTCGGCACGGCCCGTGCCTGCTCGCATGCGCGCTGGAAGTCGTAGGGCACTTCGCTCGCGCAGTCGGGCCACTTGCCGCTGGCCAGCCAGAACTCGACGAGTCCGAGCCGCGCGCACAACGGCGCGAAACGCCGATCGTTGCGCAGCTCGGGCATGCTGGCCTGGAACAGCAGCGCGGTGCGGTAGCCGTCGGGCCCCATGATGTCGTCGGCATGGCCGGCCGGCCCCAGGCGTGCGGCGTCGGCGGCGGCGTAAGCCTCGTCCACCAGGCCCAGGTGGGCCGCGTACACGAGGCGTGACACGTCGACCCAGCCCGTCCTGCGAACATGCGCTTCGAGCTCCTCGCGCCACGCGCCGATGTGCGCGGGCGAGGGGTCGCGCTTGGCGCGGATGAACGGCAGCCCGTCCTGGAACTCGCGCAGCTGGCGTTGCTCGGCCAGCGCGAGCAGCCGGTCCACCGCGGCCCAGTCCTGCTGGAATGCGTGGGCACGCAGCAGGCTGGACACCGGAAAGCTCATCGTGGGCATGCGCTCCACCAGTTCCTCGAACACGGGAATGGCGTCGGCGATATCGCCTGCCGCCATGCGTGCGAGGGCGAGGAGGTTGGCCGACATCGGATCCAGCACATCGAGCTGGTAGGCCTGCTCGGTGGCCGTCAGCGCCTCGCGCATCCAGCCGAAGTGGCGCAGGCCCCAGCCGATGTAGCGCTGCCCGTCGCCCGTGCCGGGTGCGCGGCGCAGACGAACGAGCGCGGCATCGGCCTCGACGAAACGCCCGAACGGCGCGATCACGAAGTACTGCCCTGCCATCGCGTCGAGGTTCTGTGCGTCGAGCGACAGCGCGCGCTCGGCCTCGCGGTTCACCTGCGCCGCGCTGGCCGCGCGCTCGGCGAACGGCTGGTAGAAGCGCAAGAAGGCACGCAGATAGGCCAGCCGTCCCCATGCCGCGGCGAACTGCGGTGCGCGCGTGGTCACCAGCTCCAGCACGCCAACGTGCGTGCGCAGTTCGTCGGGCGCGTAGCCCTTGGGCCTCGATCGGAGGTAGAGGTCATACACCGCCGGCTCCACCGTCGGGGCCGGCGCGCTGGCGAAGGCCTGATCGAGTGCGCGGGCGATGTTCTCGGAGATCTCGTCCTGCACGGCGAAGATGTCTTCCAGCCCGCGCTCGAAGCGTTCCGACCACAGCGTGGTCTGCGAGGCGGCCTCCATCAGGTGCGCGCTGACCCGCACGCGGGCCGCTGCGCGGCGGATCGAGCCGTCGAGCACGTGGGTGCAATGCAAGGCGTTCGCCGCCTCGGCCTTGCGATCGCCGCGGAACTGGAAGCTCGACGTGCGGCCGATCACCTTGAGCTGGCTGCCACGCGATACGCGCTGAATGATTTCCTCGCTGACGCCGTCGGAGAAGAACTGCATCTCGGGGTCGTTGGACAGGTTGTCGAACGCCAGCACGGCGAGCAGCGGTCCGGCGGCCGGCGCGGCGGACGTCGACGATGTGGCGGCCTGGGCCACGCGCTGCGCCTTTTCCGCGCTTGGAGGCGGCGTCAGCGCGTCAGCGCCGGCGGCGGCCACTTCGCAGACCTCCACCGGATCGTCGACGCCGGCCATCCGGTACGGCCCGTGCACGGCCCAGCGCAGCGCGGCCTCGTCGGCATGGCCCACCGCACCCCGGCGCGCGAAGTCGTAGGCCGTGCGCGTCATCAGAATGCGCCCCTGGCCGGCGAGCGACATGACGCGCGCGGCGATGGCCTTGGCCAGGCCCTCGACCTCCAACGGCTTGGCGCCTCGCGCGATGTCGGCGGCCGCGTTCTCGCGCAGCACCACCTCGCCGAGATGGATGCCCACGCGCGAGGCGAGGGAAGTCTTCGACTGGGCGCCGAGTTCGAGCAGCTGCGCCTGGTAGGCAAGCGCGAAGCGCACCGCCTCGACCGGCCGCTCGAACAGCAGCAGGAACCCGTCGCTCTTGTCGATCTCGCGGCCGCCGTGGGCAGCGAGCAGGTCACGCGCGATGCGGTCGTGGCGTGCCATCAACTCGGCCGCAGCGGCGTCGCCCAGGCGCTCGACGAGGTGGGTGCTGGCGACCAGGTCGCACAACAGCAGCGCGCGGATCGCGGGGGAGGATGGGCCGGGTGCGGGAGTGGGCATGCAGGGGTCCCTCGATCGAGACCACCGCGCGGTAGCCGCGTCAGGGCACATCTTCGCACAGGAGCCTGCCAGGTCAGCGGCGCATGGCCGTTGCGAGCGATTCGACGTCCGAATCAGGGGGACACCAAGCGTCGAGCGCGCATCCTCGAAGCGGAAACCGCGCTCGACGAAGTCGCGAATGTTCTGTTTCGGAAGCGCCGTGTTTCGGCTCTGGGGTCTAGAGTGCGAGTTCGCAACTTTCGAGTGTGGCCGTTCGGTTGCCGTGTTTCCCAGTCGTCGATTGACCCCTACCCATGACCGCTTCCGCTGGGCTCTGAGTCGCCCCGCAAGTTCCGCGGATGCCCGGTTCCAGGTTGGACCGGCCGGTCGCTCGGAGACCGCCACGGGCTGCAATGGGTCGAAACCGCCAGCTTGGTTCGCGCCGTTGAACGGCCGGAGTCGGTCTTGACCCGCCGCACGATTGGCGCGACCCAAGGACCCGTTCATTGCAGCGGCTGTGAGTTCGCAGCCGAACCCGGCAGCGGTCCTTCGGGATGATGGCCTGGTTGTCCAATGGCAGCTGTCAGCGCGCCTCGGGAACAGGCGGTCCCGGCCATCACCAGCCATTCAATGTGGATGCCAGAAAGATGCTATGTGGGACTA
>NZ_JAGGNV010000003.1 GCF_018614955.1 Variovorax paradoxus | reverse complement strand
AGTGCGCCCATGCTGGGCGCACAATGAAAAAGGCCGCCCGAAGGCGGCCTTTCCGCATCTGCTGCAGCCTTACTGCTTGGGTGCTTCCTCTTTCTTCTTGGCCGCTTCGGTCGCGGCATTGGCCGCATCGAGTGCCGACTGCGAGCCGGGCGACGGTGCAGGCGTCGTGGCCGACGTGTCGGGCGTTGCAGGTGCTGCTGCCGGTGGAGGCGGAGGTGCGGGTGCCGGCGTGACCGAGGCAGGCGGCGGGGTGACGACGGCCGGCGCGGATTCCTCCTTCTTGCCGCAAGCAGCCAGTGCAGCAGCGGCGATCAGCGAGGCGAGCAGGACGGAATTTCTCATTACATGACTCCTTTGGATGAAGGTCTCGAAGGAAAAATTCTAGACCTGCACCCTCTCAGGATGATGTACGGAGGGGCGATTCGCGGCATTGGCTTACAAACCGAGCGTGGAAGCCGGAAAGGCCGGCCGGCCGTGGCGCAGGCACTCGTCGATTCTTTCGCGCAAGGCGCGCCGGCCCTCGGGCTCGCGGCCGCAGAGCCCGCGGCTGCGCTCGACATCGATGCGATTCAGGAACCAGGACGGCGTCCAGATGCCGCTAGGCACCTGCGGCAGGCCCGGCCCGTCGCAGGCCCGGCAATCGACGATGTGGCTCCACATGCGGCGCCAATGCACGAAGCGTGCATGTTCGCGCTCGAACACGTCGAAGCGCTGCGCCAGCAACACCAAGCTGCGCCCGTTGGCCGACCAGGCCTGCAGCGCATCGGCGATGGCACGCTCGCCCAGCGGCCAGTCGCCGAAGCCGGGGTCGGAGAAGATGATTTCGCGCCAGTTCTGCTGGGCGGCGGCAGCGAGCGCCGCATGCAGGTGGGCCTGGAAGGCACGGCGGCCATCGAAGGGCCCTTCGGGCAAGGACGTATCGTCGACTTCTTCATTCGGCATGCAGCCACCCCGCTTCGCACCAGTCGCCCAGCAGCGCCAGCGCATCTTCGCTCGCGCCTCGGAGATCGCGCGCACCGAGCGCGCGCTGATCGGCCAGCAGGCGCATCAGCTTCGCATCGCGGCCGGAGGCGCGGAAGCTTTCGCCGTTGATGTAGAGATGCCGCGCGTCGTAGAGGATGCGCGTGCGGCGGTCGAGCGCAACGCCGGCCAACACCGACGGTTGCTCGCCCTGGTCGAACCAGACCGTGGGCTTGGGCTCGGTCATCGATTCGCCCAGCGCACGGTCGATCGCGCCGGGGTCGCGCAAGGCCGCCAGCACTGCATCGCGCGCAAAAGCTTGCAGGGCGGGCGGTATCGCCGCCGGCGCCTCCACGGCAGGCTGCGCGGGATCGCGGTAGTGAACGACCGTCTTCATCGGCGCATCCTCCAGCGCTTCGGCCTGCGCCTCCGCGATGCGCGCGAGCAGGTCGACGCCGAGCGGGGCTGCAGCCGGCGCGCGCAGGCCGATCGAGTACGTCATGCAGTCGCCGCCGACCGCGACGCCTTCGTGCGCGTAGCGCGGCGGCAGATAGAGCATGTCGCCGGGTGCGAGCACGAAGCTCTGCTCCGGCTCGAACTGCGCCAGGATCTTGAGCGGAACCTCGGGCTGCAAACGCAGATCGCGCTGCTTGCCGATGGACCAGCGGCGCTGTCCCTGCGCCTGCAGCAGAAACACGTCGTAGCTGTCGAAGTGCGGACCGACCCCGCCGCCGTCGCTCGCGTAGCTGATCATCAGGTCGTCGAGCCGCGCGTCGGGAACGAAACGGAACTGTTGCAACAATTCATGAACGCCCTGGTGATGCAGATCGACCCCTTGCACCAGCAGCGTCCAGTCGGGTTGCTTCAGCGATGGCAGCGCCCTGCGCTGCAAGGGGCCATGCCGCAGCGTCCAACCCGCCTTGCCGTGGCGAATCAGCCGCGACTCGACCTCCTCGCGCTCGGCCAGCGCGAACAGCGCCTGGCGCTCGATCGGTGGCACCATCGCGGGCACGGCCTGGCGCACGAGCAGCGGCTTCTTCTGCCAGTGACGGCGCATGAATTGCGAAGCGCTGAGGCCGCCGAGCAAAGGCAAGGGTCGATGAGTCTCCATGGGAGAATTCTGCAATGGAAATCTCTGAACAATGCGTGGTCGGCCTGACCTGGACGCTGAAAGACACCCTGGGCGAGGTGCTCGACGTACTCGACGATCCGGTCGAGTTCCTGGTCGGCGGCGACGATCTCTTCGATGCGATCGAGGCCGCCCTGCTCGGCCACGGGCCGGGGGCGCGGGTGCTGCTCCAGCTGGAACCCGAACAGGCCTTCGGCGACTTCAACGACCAGCTGCTCTTCCTCGAGCCGCGAGCCCTCTTTCCGGAAGGCACGGAAGAAGGCATGACCTTCGACGGCGCCGCCTTGCCCGCGGGCGTGAATCCTGACATTCCCAAGGACGCGATCTACACCGTGAGCGAGGTCTATCCCGAGCACCTGGTGCTCGACGGCAACCATCCGCTCGCAGGCATCGCGATCCGGCTCGACATGACGGTGAAGTCGGTGCGCGAAGCCACTGAAGAAGAAATCGGCAGGGGCACGGCGGGCACCGGCTTCTTCAAGGTGCCGCCGATGGCGCCGGGGAACGACCTGCTGCATTAAAAGGGAAAAGGGACAAAAAAAGCCGGGCAGTGCCCGGCTTTTCCTTTGTGCGCTGCGCGCTCAGAAGCGCGAGATCTGGCCGCCGTCGATGCGCACGCGGTCGCCGACACGCAGGTCGCCCGGACTCGGCACATCGAAGGAGCGGTAGCCGCCGTTGTCGGTCTGGATCGAGACGCGATAGCTTTCGTAGACGCGCGGCGCGTTGCGGTTGGCCTCGATGCTGTTGCCCAGCAAGGCGCCGCCAACCACGCCCAGCGCGGTGGCCGCCGCGCGGCCGCTGCCATGGCCGAACTGGTTGCCGACCACGCCGCCGAGGACGCCGCCGGCCACCGCACCGCCGCCGCTGGTGCCGGTGCCCGCGGTCTGGCTGCGCAGCACCTCGATGTTGGCCACGTGGCCATATTCCACATAGGGTGACTGGGCCACCGGCTGCACCGGCTGGTACGGATAGCGCGAGGTCTGATAGACCGGCGCCGGCGCCACGCAGGCGGTCAGGGTCGCGAGCGCAAGAACGGATGCAGCGACGGAAACAAGGCGGATTGAAATTTTCATGGTGTAGTGCTCCTCGAAACAGGTCTGGCGCGATGCGCCCTCTGCATGTGTCTCAACGCATCGCGCGCTTGCGCGATGACCGTGCACACATGTTGAAACCTTCGATGCCGAAGCCGCATCGCCGGTTCCATTCTTTACCTGTGGGAGCGAGCCTACAGCCCCTCGCCTCAATGCTTGCCGGTCGAGCCGTAGCCGCCTTCGCCGCGCTCGCTGGGCGGGAATTCCGACACCACCCGGAACTGCGCCTGCACCACCGGCACGATCACCAGCTGGGCCAGCCGCTCCATCGGCTGCAGCACGAAGGCGGTGTCGCTGCGGTTCCAGGCGCTGACCTTCAGCTCGCCCTGGTAGTCGCTGTCGATCAGGCCCACAAGGTTGCCGAGCACGATGCCGTGCTTGTGGCCCAGGCCCGAGCGCGGCAGGATCAGCGCAGCGTAGCCGGGATCGGCCAGGTGGATCGAGATGCCGGTGCCCACCAGTTGCCAGGCGTTCGGTTCCAGCGTGATGGGCGCGTCGAGGCAGGCGCGCAGGTCCAGCCCGGCGCTCCCGGAGGTTGCATAGGCAGGCAACTGGTCCTGCATGCGGGGATCGAGGATTCGGAGGTCGACTTTCACTTACTTGCCACGCCTTTGCTGCTGATGTTCTTGCTGCTTCCTGGCCGCTGCCTCGACCCATTGCTTCCAGTTTTCCATGCCGGGCGGAAGCGCCAGCCGCCGCAGCTTGTGCGCGAGCCAGAGGCCGAACGCGAACACCACGGCGACGATGCCCAAGGGCACGTCGAGCGCCAGCAGCACCAGCAGGATCAGGACCCAAACGATGGCCAGCGCCTTGATCATCTTGCGCATCACGTCGCCGCTGCCTGCCGCCGGGCGCATCTCGCCGTTCGACTGGGCGCTGCGCCGCGCGGCGGAGGCCGCGTCCGCGACCGCGCTGTGCGGCTCGGAGGAAGGCGTCATGCCGACGTCCAGACCGTGCTCGCCGTTCTGGTTCTCGCGCCTGGGAAGCGCCGCCTGCGCGGTCAGCCGTTCCACGTAGCTCGCGAAGTCGCCATCAGGCGGCGTGTTCCATTGGGGATTCATCGCTGGCTCCTTGCCGGCAGGCGTGCCGCGATTTCCGCAACCAGTTCGCGCGCCAGCGTGAGCTTGGGCGCACGCGGCAACTCGCGCACGCCCTTGGCGTCGACCAGCAGCAGGCTGTTGTGGTCCTGCCCGAAGGTCAGCGGGCCGATGTTGCCGACCAGGAGCGGAATGCCCTTGCGTTCGCGCTTGGCCTTCGCGTGCTCGGCCAGGTTTTCGCTTTCCGCCGCAAAACCGACGCAGAACAGCTGGCCGGCCTTGGCGCGCTCGCCCTGCGCGACGGTCAGCAGGATGTCGTCGTTCTCGACGAAATGGAGCACCGGCGGCTTGCCGCTGCCGTCTTTCTTGATCTTGTGCTCGCTGTGGGAAGCCGGCCGCCAGTCGGCCACCGCTGCCGTCGCGACGAAGACTGCCGCATCCTGCGTGGCGCGCAAGGTCGCGTCGAGCATCTCCCTGGCCGACATCACGTCGATGCGTGCGACGCCGCGCGGCGTGGGCAGGTGCACCGGGCCGGCCACCAGCGTGACCTCGGCGCCCGCCTCGCGCGCCGCGCGCGCGATCGCAAAGCCCATCTTGCCCGACGAGTGGTTGGTGATGCCGCGGATCGGATCGAGTGCCTCGAAGGTCGGGCCGGCCGTGACGACCAGGCGCCGGCCGGCCAGCACCTTGGGCTGGAACTGCGCCACGATTTCTTCGAGCAGTTGCTCGGCCTCGAGCATGCGTCCGTCGCCGGTCTCGCCGCAGGCCTGCCAGCCGTTGCCGACACCCAGCACCCGCGCGCCATCGGCGTCGACCTGGCGCAGGTTGCGCTGCGTGGCCGGATGAACCCACATCTCGCGATTCATGGCCGGCGCAATCAGCAGCGGCACGCGCTCGGCCGGACGCGCGAGGCACAGGAGGCTCAGCAGTTCATCGGAGCGGCCCTGCACCAGCCGGGCGATGAAATCGGCGCTCGCGGGCGCCAGCACGATCGCATCGGCCTCGCGGCTCAGGTTGATGTGCGGCATGTTGTTGGCCTCGCGCCCGTCCCATTGCGAGGTGTACACCGGCCGACCGGACAGCGCCTGCATGGTCACCGGCGTGATGAACTGCGTGGCGGCCTCGGTCATCACCACCTGCACGGTGGCGCCGGCCTTGACGAGCAGCCTGCAAAGTTCGGCCGACTTGTAGCAGGCGATGCCACCGGTCAGGCCCAGAACGATGTGTTTTCCTGCGAGGTCTTGCATGGCCGGCAGTGTATCTGTGGCGGCCCTACGGCGGCCGGGGCAACAGCCCCCACCTATAATCCCCATTTCCCACTGCCCGGACCTGCAAGTTCGGAACTGGCATGACCAAATTCGTCTTCGTCACTGGTGGTGTGGTGTCTTCCCTGGGCAAGGGAATCGCCTCCGCCTCGCTCGCCGCGATCCTCGAATCGCGCGGCCTCAAAGTCACCCTCATCAAGCTGGACCCCTACATCAACGTCGACCCCGGCACGATGTCGCCGTTCCAGCACGGCGAGGTCTTCGTCACCGACGACGGCGCCGAAACCGACCTCGATCTCGGCCACTACGAGCGCTTCGTCACCACGCGCATGCGCAAGGCGAACAATTTCACCACCGGCCAGATCTACAAGTCGGTGCTCGAGAAGGAGCGCCGCGGCGACTACCTCGGCAAGACGGTGCAGGTGATCCCGCACATCACCAACGAGATCCAGGAATACATCAAGCGCGGCGCCGGCCTCGGCACGCCGCACGAGGTCGACGTGGCGATCGTCGAGATCGGCGGCACCGTCGGCGACATCGAGTCGCTGCCCTTCCTCGAAGCCGCGCGCCAGATGAGCCTGCGCATGGGCCCCAACAACTCGGCCTTCGTGCACCTGAGCTACGTGCCCTGGATCGCCGCCGCCGGCGAACTCAAGACCAAGCCCACCCAGCACACCGCCAAGGAACTGCGCGCCATCGGCATCCAGGCCGACGCCCTGCTGTGCCGCGCCGACCGGCCGATCCCCGACGACGAGCGCGCCAAGATCTCGCTGTTCTCCAACGTGCCCGAGTGGGGCGTGATCTCGATGTGGGACGTCGACACCATCTACAAAGTGCCGCGCATGCTGCACGAGCAGGGCCTGGACGGCCTGATCTGCGACAAGCTGCGCATCAACACGCCGCCGGCCAAGCTCCAGCGCTGGGACGACCTGGTCTACGAGGTCGAGCATCCGCAGAAGGAAGTGAACATCGCGATGGTTGGCAAGTACGTCGACCTTTCGGACAGCTACAAATCGCTCAACGAAGCGCTGCGCCATGCCGGCATGAAGAACCATGCGCGCGTGAAGATCGACTACGTCGACTCGGAAACCATCTCGCCGCAGGACGTCGCCCGGCTCGCCAAGTACGACGCGATCCTGGTGCCGGGCGGCTTCGGCCAGCGCGGCGTCGAAGGCAAGATCTCGGCGGCGCGTTTCGCCCGCGAAACGAAGGTTCCGTACCTCGGCATCTGCCTCGGCATGCAGGTCGCGACCATCGAGTACGCGCGCAACGTCGCCGGGCTCAAGAACGCCAACAGCACCGAGTTCGATCCCGAAACCTCCTGCCCCGTGATCGCGCTGATCACCGAGTGGAAGGACAACGACGGCACGATCAAGCTGCGCGACGAGAAATCCGACCTCGGCGGCACCATGCGCCTGGGCGCGCAGAGCTCCGACGTGGCGCCGGGCACGCTGGCCCACAGCATCTACGGCGACGTGGTGACCGAGCGCCACCGCCACCGCTACGAGGCCAACGTCAACTACCTCGACGAGCTGCGCCGCGCCGGCCTGGTGATCTCGGCGCTCACCCAGCGCGAGCACCTGACCGAGATCGTCGAACTGCCGCAGGACGTGCACCCCTGGTTCATGGGCGTGCAGTTCCACCCCGAATTCAAGTCCACGCCCTGGAGCGGCCATCCCTTGTTCAACGCCTTCATCAAGGCGGCACTGGAACACCAGGGTGCGGACAAGAAAGCATTGAAAGTAGTGGCATGAAACTTTGCGGATTCGACATCGGGCTCGACAAGCCCTTCTTCCTGATCGCCGGCCCCTGCGTCGTCGAGTCCGAGCAACTGCAGATGGACACTGCCGGCACGCTGAAGGAAATCACTTCCGCGCTCGGCATTCCCTTCATCTTCAAGAGCAGCTTCGACAAGGCCAACCGCTCCTCGGGCGCCAGCTTCCGCGGCCCCGGCCGCGACAAGGGGCTGGAGATCCTGGCCAAGGTCAAGCGCGAGCTGGGCCTGCCGGTCCTGACCGACGTGCACACCGAAGAGGACATCACGGCCGCCGCGCAGGTGGTCGACGTGCTGCAGACGCCCGCCTTCCTGTGCCGCCAGACCGACTTCATCCGCGCCGCGGCGCAGTCGGGCAAGCCCGTCAACATCAAGAAGGGCCAGTTCCTCGCGCCGCACGACATGAAGAACGTGATCGACAAGGCGCGTGCGGCGGCCAAGGAAAAGGGCTTGCCCGAAGACAGCTTCATGGCCTGCGAACGCGGCGCCAGCTTCGGCTACAACAACCTGGTGTCGGACATGCGCTCGCTCGCGATCATGCGCGAGACCGGCGCGCCGGTGGTGTTCGACGCCACGCACTCGGTGCAGCTGCCCGGCGGCCAGGGCACGAGCTCGGGCGGCCAGCGCGAGATGGTGCCGGTGCTGTCGCGCGCCGCGGTGGCCGTGGGCGTGGCGGGCCTCTTCATGGAGACGCACCCCGACCCCGCCAAGGCACTGAGCGACGGCCCCAACGCCGTGCCGCTCAAGCACATGAAGGCGCTGCTCGAGACGCTGCTCGCGCTCGACGGCGTTACCAAGAAAAACGCATTCCTGGAGAACTCGTTTCAATCATGAGCGCATACATCATCGCGAATGTCGAGGTGACGAATCCGACGCAATATGAGGAGTACAAGAAGTGGTCCTCCGAGGCCATGAAGGCGCACGGCGCCGAAGTCTGCGTGCGCGGCGGCAAGGTCGAGGTGCTCGAAGGCGACTGGCATCCGCAGCGCCTCGTGCTGCTCAAGTTTCCGAGCGTCGAGGCGGCGAAGAAATTCAATGATTCGCCCGAATACGGCAAGGCGCGCGCGTCGCGCCAGGGCGCGGCGATCATGCGCATGATCGTCGTCGAAGGTGTGTGATCCGTCTATTTGAGAAAGAGAAAAGATGAGTGCAATCGTTGACATCGTCGGGCGCGAAATCCTCGACAGCCGCGGCAACCCCACCGTCGAGTGCGACGTGCTGCTCGAATCGGGCACCATGGGCCGCGCCGCGGTTCCCTCCGGCGCTTCGACCGGCTCGCGCGAAGCGATCGAGCTGCGCGACGGCGACAAGAGCCGCTATCTCGGCAAGGGCGTGCTCAAGGCGGTCGAGAACATCAACACCGAGATCTCCGAGGCCGTGCTCGGCCTGGACGCGAGCGAACAGGCCTTCCTGGACCGCACGCTGAACGACCTCGACGGCACCGACAACAAGGCCCGCCTGGGCGCCAATGCGACCCTGGCCGTGTCGATGGCCGTGGCCCGCGCCGCGGCCGAAGAATCGGGCCTGCCGCTGTACCGCTACTTCGGCGGCATGGGCGGCATGCAGCTGCCGGTGCCGATGATGAACGTCATCAACGGCGGCGCGCACGCCAACAACAGCCTGGACCTGCAGGAGTTCATGATCATCCCCGTGGGCGCGACCAGCTTCCGCGAAGCGGTGCGCTATGGCGCCGAGGTGTTCCATGCGCTCAAGAAGATCCTGGGCGACCGCGGCATCAGCACCGCGGTGGGCGACGAAGGCGGCTTCGCGCCGAGCGTCGAAAACCACGAAGCCGCGATCCAGCTCATCCTCGAAGCGATCGACAAGGCCGGCTACACGGCAGGCACGCAGATCGCGCTGGGCCTGGACTGCGCGGCCAGCGAGTTCTACAAGGACGGCCACTACGTTCTCTCCGGCGAGAACCTCACGCTGTCGGCCGGCAACTGGATCGACATGCTCGCGACCTGGGTCGACAAGTACCCGATCATCAGCATCGAAGACGGCATGCACGAAGGCGACTGGGATGGCTGGAAGATGCTGACCGAACGCCTCGGCAAGCGCGTGCAGCTGGTGGGCGACGACCTGTTCGTGACCAACACCAAGATCCTGCAGGAAGGCATCGACAAGGGGATCGCCAACTCGATCCTGATCAAGATCAACCAGATCGGCACCCTGACCGAAACCTTCGCCGCGATCGAGATGGCCAAGCGCGCCGGCTACACCGCCGTGATCAGCCACCGCTCGGGCGAAACCGAAGACTCGACCATCGCCGACATCGCGGTCGGCACCAACGCCGGCCAGATCAAGACCGGCTCGTTGTCGCGTTCGGACCGCATCGCCAAGTACAACCAGCTGCTGCGCATCGAGGAAGACCTCGGCGACGTCGCCAGCTACCCCGGCCGCGGCGCCTTCTACAACCTTCGCTAGCGCTGCGACCGAGACGCAATGCGTTCACGCATCGTCCCGATCATCCTGGTCCTGCTGCTGCTGATCCTCCAGTGGCAGCTCTGGACCGGGCGCGGGAGCGTGCGCGACGTGGTGCAACTCAAGGACAAGCTGGCCGAGCAGAAGGAGTCCAATGCGCGCGCGGCCGTGACCAACGACCGGCTCAACTCCGAAGTCAACGACTTGAAGGAAGGGCTCGAGATGGTCGAGGAGCGTGCGCGGCAGGAGCTCGGCATGGTCAAGCCCAACGAAGTGTTCGTGCAGATCGCGCGCTGATGCCATGACGCCTGCGCTGCCGGCCGGCTGCGTGATCGCGCTGCTCGGCGCGGATGACAGCGGCAAGACCCAGCTCGCCGAGACGCTCTCGCAACGGCTTGCGCAGCGCGGCATCGCCGCCACGCTAGTGGCCGACCCCTTGCCGGAGCACGCGGCCGATGCGGCCGCGCTCGAAGCGTATCGCGGCCGTGCACTCATCCTGCTCATCGCCCCGGCCTCGCCGACGCCGATCGATGAGATGCTGCGCAAGGCGCTGATGGACGCGAACCTGAGCTTTGCGGTGGTGCACGGCGAAGGCGCGGAGCAACTGGCCAACGCATGGAACGCGATCAACGCGGCCGCAGATCCGGACGCCCGCCGGAGTGCCGCGCGAGGAGCGACCGCTGCATGGTCCTGGTCCTGCGAGAAGTGCTCCGATCCCGCGTGCGAACACAGGCTGTTCAGCGATCTCGTCGCGAAGCGCTCGTAAAGGAACCGAAGGAATGCATCTCAGACTCCGTGCGGCCGCCCTGCTGTGGGCCCTGCTGTCTTCCGCGGCAGTTTCGGCCGCGCCGGCCCAGGCGACGATCGACAACGAGACCCGCGCGACCGCCTGCGCCGAAGAAGACAACGTTTCGCTGAACCTGGGCGGCAGGAACATCCGCAAGTTCCGCGTCGAGGCGCTGCCACCCGTGTATCTGGCATCCATCGACAAAGACATCACTGCACCCGATTTTTTGGGCTGCAACTTCGACGGCGCCACGCATCCGACCGACCCGCGCTATGCCTTCAAGGAGCGCCGCGAAGTGCTGCACGACGGGCCGCGCTGGATGGTCGTCGGCATGACGCTGCCCAGCTTCTGGCGGCCGCAGCGCGTGCCGGTGCGCGTGGACGGCCGCAAGACCGCAGGCGGATTCCACATGATCCAGATCTTCGCGAAGACCGGCGCCAAGCCGCTCGAAGCGCTGGTGATGTACCCGGCCGACGGCTATTGGCGCATCAAGCCGCTGCCCGCGCCGCGCTTCGGCGACGGCGTCTACGGCTCCTCCTTCGTGATGGGCCCGGTCGAGCACGCCGGCCGTCCGGTGGCGAACATCACGGACATCGCCGTCGATACGCAGCCGCTGCGGTTCAGGCTCAAGTTTGCGAACGGCGGCGCCGCGAAGGTCGATGTTCAGGAAATCAGCGAGTCGCGGACTGCGCTCGACGTGGATATGAAGCCGGGACGCCGGCACGGCCCCCGATTCGCGGTCCTGCGCTCGATGTACGTCGCGCCCGACAACGCCGACATGAGCGAGGTGTCGTGGCGGGCCACGGCGCAATCCGCCCTCGAGACCAAGCCGCTGCCGGAAGTGTCGACGCTGCAGGCGTCGGAAGTGCGCTTCGGCCGCAGCCTCCCTTCGCGCCACAACACGAGCGCGCCGGACATCCGCTTCAGCGGCTTCGAGCGATCTACTGCATCACCGGGCTCGCCGGCAACTGGTCGCCCGGCGCGGTGAACAGCTGCGCGACATCGACCGCGTCGAAGCGGTACTGCTTGCCGCAGAAGTCGCAGCCGACCTCGATGTCGCCGCGCTCGACGAGGATGCCCTCGGCCTCCTCGGCGCCGAGGCCGCGGATCATCTGGGCCACGCGCGCGCGTCCGCAGGTGCAGGCGAAATGCGGCCCGAGCATGCCGGCCTGCTGCTCGAAGCGCAGCAGCTTCTCTTCCCAGAACAGGCGGCGCAGGATGGTCTCGACGTCGAGCGTGAGCAGCTCGTCGCGCGTCAGGGTGGAGGCCAGGATCGAGATGCGGTTGTAGTCCTCGTTGCGGCCGATCTGGTCTTCGTTCGCCTGATCGCGATCGCTGGCAGCCGTGCCTTCGAGGTTGGCCTCGCCCTTCACCGGCAGGCGCTGGATCAGGAGGCCCGCCGCCACCTTGTCGTCGGCCGCGAGCACCAGCGTGGTGTCGAGCTGTTCGCTTTGCAGCATGTAGTGCTGCAGCACCTCGCTCAGGCGGCCGAGCTTCTCGCCGCTGTCGCCGTGCAGCGGCACCACGCCTTGATAGGGCTGCTGGCCCGGCAGCTTGTCCTTCGGATCGAGCGTGATCGCACAGCGGCCCTTGTTGTTTACATTGACCATCTCGGGCAGGTGCGCATCGGACGCGAGTTCGCCCACCACCTTGGCGGTGGCGCGCAGGCTCAGGTCGGGCTTGACCTCGGCGACCGCAACCTTGACCGGGCCATCGCCGAAGATCTGCAGGATCAGCGCGCCGTTGAACTTGATGTTGGCCTGCATCAGCGTGGCCGCCGCCGTCATCTCGCCGAGCAGCTCGGCCACCGGCGTCGGATAAGCGCCGGTGCTGCTGTTCGAGGCGCGCCGCGCCAGGATTTCCTGCCAGGCGTCCGTCAGGCGAACGATCATGCCGCGCACCGGCATGCCGTCGAACAGGAACTTGTGCAACTCGCTCAAGGCAATCTCTCCAAGCGGCGTCTTCAGCCGATCTTCTTCAGGCCCTTCGCGAAGCGTTGGGCGTTTTTCACATAGTGGTCGGCATTCTGCCGAAGGCGGGCGGCGGCAGCTTCGTCGAGCGTGCGCACCACCTTGGCCGGCGCGCCGATGATGAGCGAGTTGTCCGGGAACTCCTTGCCTTCGGTCACGACGCTGCCGGCGCCAACGATCGAGTTGCGGCCGATCCTGGCGTTATTCAAGACCACGGCCCCGATACCGATCAGCGAGTTGTCCCCCACGGTGCAGCCGTGGAGCACGACGTGATGACCCACCGTCACGTTCTCGCCGATGGTCAGCGGCACGCCGGCATCGGCATGCAGCATCGAAAGGTCCTGGATGTTGCTGTTGCGGCCGATGGTCAGGGTGTCGCTGTCGCCACGCGCCACCACGCCGAACCAGATGCTCGCGTTCTCGCCCATCACGACGCTGCCGATGACCTGTGCGTTGTCCGCGACGTAGGCGCCCGGTGCAAGCTGCGGCGCCACGCCGTCGATTTCGTAGAGGGCCATCGCCGTGCTCCTGAAAGGGGAAAACTAGAATTGTAGGGATGCACCCACGCCTCGGCGCCCTGGCCGCGCTGCGCCTGACAGATCCCGACCGCAAGGTCGCCGCGACGCGCGCCACGGCGGCGCAGGCCGCCCTGCATCCGATGGCGCCAGAGCCCATCCGCACAGCCGGCGACGAAGCCGGCGTTCCCGGCCGCCCCGATCGCCCGCTGCGCGTGGCCGCCACCGCGGTCGAGAAGCGATCGCCCTTCACGCCCGAGGGCCGAGCGGCGCTGGTTCATTCGATCTGCCACATCGAGTTCAACGCGATCAATCTCGCGCTCGACGCCGCCTGGCGCTTCGACGGCATGCCCGAGGCCTACTACCGCGACTGGCTGCGCGTGGCCGACGAGGAGGCGCAGCACTTCACGCTCTTGCACGAACATCTGCGCGGCATGGGCTACAGCTATGGCGACTTCACCGGCCACGACGGCTTGTGGAACATGTGCGAGAAGACCAGGGACGACGTGCTCGCGCGCATGGCGCTGGTGCCGCGCACGCTGGAGGCGCGCGGGCTGGATGCGACGCCGCTGATCCAGGCCAAGCTCAGGCGCGTGAACACGCCCGATGCGCTCAAGGCCTGCGAGATCCTCGACCTCATCCTGCACGACGAGGTCGGCCACGTGGCCATCGGCAACCGCTGGTACCGCTGGTTGTGCGAGCGCGAAGGCTTCGACCCGATCGCGCATTACCGCGTGCTGTATCGGCGCCACGAGGCGCCGCGCCTGCGGGCGCCCTTCAACCTCGAGGCTCGTGCACGGGCCGGGTTCAACGACGAAGAACTAAAGGATCTGCAGCAGAACTAGGCAGCGGGGCGCCGCGATACGACCAGCTTGGTCGTGAGCCGCTGGCACACGTCGCCGTGCTGGTTGAGCGTCTCGCTGCGCACCGCCACCATGCCGCGCTCGGGCCGCGAGCGCGAGGGGATCACTTCCAGCACTTCGCTCTCGACATGCAGCACGTCGCCCGGACGGGTCGGCTTCGGCCACTGGATCTCGCCGCCCGAACCGATGATGCCGTCGGCCAGCGGCAGACCGCTTTGGACCAAGAGCCGCATCGTGATCGAGGCCGTGTGCCAGCCGCTGGCCGCGAGGCCCTGGAAGAAGGTACTTTTCGCTGCCTCCACATCCAGGTGGAAGGGTTGCGGATCGAAGCGCTGCGCGAAATCGACGATCTGCGCAGCGTCCAGCGCGTGTTCGCCGCTCGTGAAGCGAGCGCCCGGCGACAGGTCTTCCAGGTACAGGGTTCCGGCCATGGTGTCTCCTCGGGTGTGGGCGGGAAATCTTGTCACGCGGCACTCAAACGCGCTCGAGCACCGTGGCGATGCCCTGCCCGCCGCCGATGCACTGGGTGGCAAGCGCGTAGCGCCCCTTCTCGCGCACCAGCAGAGAGGCTGCCTTGCCCGTGATGCGCGCACCGGTGGCCCCCAGCGGATGGCCGATCGCCAGCCCGCCGCCGTCGAGATTGACGGTGGCCGGATTCAAGCCCAGCTCGCGGATGCAGGCCAGCGCCTGCGAAGAGAAAGCCTCGTTGATCTCGACCACGTCGAGGTCGGCCACCGTGAGGCCGGCGCGTGCCAGTGCCTTGCGCGTGGCCGGGATCGGACCGATGCCCATCACCGCCGGGTCGACGCCGACCGTGGCGAAAGACTTGATGCGCGCCAGCGGCCGGAGCCCGTGCCTGGCCGCGAAGGCATCGCTCGCGACCAGCACCGCGGCCGCCCCGTCGGTGAGCGGCGAGGAGGTGCCGGCCGTGACCACGCCGTCGGGCCGGAAGGCGGGCTTCAGTCCGGCCAAGGCTTCGAGTGAAGTGCCCGGACGGATGCAGCCGTCGGCGCCGATCAGTTCGCCCGCAGCGGCCGCGATCGGGACGATCTCGCCGGCCAGCCGCCCCTCATCGCGCGCGGCGGCCGCCTTCCGATGCGACTGCACGGCCAGCGCCTCCTGGTCGGCTCGGCTCACATGCCAGCGCTCGGCCACGTTCTCGGCCGTCTCGCCCATCGAGATGTAGGCATCGGTGTTCGCCTTCAGCTCGGGATTGGGCGAGAAGTTGAAGCCGCCTTGCGGCACCATCGTCATCGATTCCACGCCCACGCACAGGAAGGCCTCGCCCATGCCGGCCTCGATCTGCGCCGCTGCGATGTGCACCGCCTGCATCGAGGAGCCGCAGAAGCGGTTGACCGTCATGCCGCCCACTTCGTGCGGCAGCCCGGCGAGCAGCCCGACGATGCGTGCCAGGTTGTTGCCCTGGGCGGCCTCCGGATAGGCGCAGCCGAGGATGATGTCTTCGAGCAGTGCGGGGTCGAGGTCGGTGCGCCGCAGCAGGCCCTTGACGACTTCCGCGGCCAGCGTGTCGGGCCGCACCTCGGCCAGGGCGCCCTTCCTGGCGAAATGGAAAGGGGAACGGGCGTATCCGGCGATGACGGCTTTCATGGCTTCTCCTGGGCAATGACTACCTACCAATCGGTAGCCTTCTGAGACAAAAAACAAGGCACGCGCGAGCGTGCCTCGACAACGGTGTCAGCTCGCGAGCGAGCGCTTCAACTGGGCGATGCTTTCATCGAAATCATCCACGCGGCCGGTCATGCGCGCCGCCAGCAGCGCCCCCTGGCAGACGGCAAACACATAGGCGGCCAATTCGCCGACCGGCGCCGACGGCTTGCGGCCCGAGGCCAGCGCGCCGAGCACGCCAGTGAGCCACAGCACCTGCGTGCTGCGCAAGTCGCGCACGGCCTGCCGCAGCTCTTCGTTGATGCAGTCCCAGCCGGGCGCGAGCGCACCCGCGGGGCAAACGCCCTCGCCGGCATGCAGCCCGTTGCGGTACATGCGGAAATAGGCATCCAGCGCGGCTTGCGGCGAGCGCTCCTTGGCGACCGTCCAGTCCTTGAAAGCCTGCATGGCTTCGCGCAGCACCTCGATGCCGAGAGCCTCCTTGGTCGGAAAGTGGTGATACAGGCTGGGCTTGCGAATGCCGATAGCGTTGGCGACGTCCTGGAAGCTGAAGCCCAGGTAGGAACGCGTCTGGATCAGCTCGCGCGCCACGCGCAGGATCTGCGCGCGCGTGCCGGCGCCAGCCGGCTCGATAGTCGTCGCACTCATCTACCTACTATAAGGTAGGCAGCCATGAAGCGCAAGGCCTCAATCCGACTTGATGCCGGCCGCCTTCACGATGCGCGCATTGTTCTCGTACTCGGCCGCGATCTCGTCGGCAAAGGCCTCGGCGCCGCCCCCGGTCGGCACGTTGTCGGTGGCCGTCAGCTTGGCGCGCAGCTCCGGACTGGCAAGCGCCTTGTTGATCTCGGCGTTGTACTTGGCGATCAGGATCGGCGGGGTGGCGGCCGGGGCAAAGACGCCGAACAGCGAGGTGAGATTGGCCTCCGGATAACCCAGTTCGCCCAGCGTCGGCACCTTCGGCAGGCTTTCGAGCCGCGCCGGCGCACCCACGGCCAGCGGGCGCAGCTTGCCGGAGCGGATGTGCGGCGCGATGGCGGGCCCGGCATTGATCGAAAGAATCTCGAACTGCGCGCCCAGCGCATCGTTCATCTGCTGGGCCCCGCCCTTGTAGGGCACGTGAGTGATGTTCACCTTCGCCGCCGCACGCAACTCCTCGAGCACGATGTGGCCGAGCGAGGCCTGGCCCGAAGTGGCCCAGCGCACCGCGCCGGGCCGGGCGCGCGCATCGTCCATCAGGGTGCGGAAGTCGCGGGTGCCGGTCGCTTCCGTGGCCAGCAGCAGCACCGGCGAATACATGACGCTCGCCACCGGCGCGATGTCCTTCTGCGGATCGAAGGGCGACTTGCCGATGTGCGGATTCAGCACCAGCGGGCTGATGGCCGCGAAACCCAGCGTCGCGCCGTCCGGCGCCGCCTTGGCAACCGCGTCCATGCCGATGGTGCCGCTGGCGCCTGCCCTGTTCTCGACCACCACGGTGCTGCCCATTTGCGCGCCGAGCCTGTCGGCCAGCGCGCGGGCCACGATGTCGCTGACGCCGCCGGTCGGATAGGCGACGACCATGCGGATGGTCTTCGGCACGGCCTGCGCCTGTGCCACCGAAGCCGCCGCGAAGAGAACCATGGCGGCCCATGCTTTTCTGCAACTCATTGCTGCGTCTCCTTGCGAACATTCATTTTGACGCCGCCGCAATCATGTCGCTCAGCGCCAGGGCATTCCCGACCGCTTCGCCGCCCGCGGTGTTGTCGAAGATGCACCAGCACGGCGTTCCCTGCTGGCCGGCCTGCCGCAAGCGCTGCGCCAGCTGGGCCAACTGCACATCAGGATACGAAGACCAGTAGCGCCGTGGCGAACCGTGCAGCCGCAGGTAGACAAGCCCCGGCCAGCCGCCCGGCGCCGCGGCGCGTTCGTGCAGCACCGGATCGGCAAGCACCCGCGCGGTGTCGAAGCGCGCGAGAAGGGTCTCGGCCGCGAGCACGAACCAGCTTGCATGGCGCGGCTCCAGCGCGAGCAGGCCGCGATGGCGGCGCCGCGCCGCAGCGAGGAAACGTGCCGCCACACGCGCATCGAAGGCCAAGCTCGGCGGCAGCTGGACGATCAGGCAGCCGAGCTTGTCGCCCAGCCCGCTGACTTGCATGAAGAATTCGTCGAAGGCCGGCATCGCACCGACCAGCCGCTGTTCGTGCGTGATGGTCTGCGGCAGCTTCACGGCAAAGCGGAAATGCGCCGGCGTGCTCGCCGCCCAGCGCGCATAGGTCTCGCGGCGGTGCGGCCGGTAGAAAGAACTGTCGATTTCGACAACGGCGAAACGCGCCGCATAGCGCTCCAGGTGCGACCCTTCTTCCGGAAAGTGCGGCCACTGTGGCCGCGGCAGGCTCCACCCCGCGCAACCGATGTGCAGCGAGGCCTGCATCTCAACCTCGGGGATGGTGCTGCGCGTGCAACTGCTTCAAGCGCTCGCGCGCGACGTGGGTGTAGATCGTGGTCGTCGAGATGTCCGCATGCCCCAACAGCAACTGCACCGCGCGCAGGTCGGCACCGTGGTTGAGCAGGTGCGTGGCGAAGGCATGGCGCAGCGTATGCGGCGACAACGGCACGTGGATGCCGGCCGCCAGCGCGTGCTTCTTGACGATGATCCAGAACATCACGCGCGTCATGCCCGCGCCGCGCGCGGTGACGAACAAATCGGCGGTCTGCTGCCCGTCCAGGATGGCGGGGCGCGATTCGTGCAGATAGCGCTCGATCCATCGCCGCGCCTCGCCGCCGAAGGGCACCAGCCGTTCCTTGCTGCCCTTGCCGAGCACGCGCAGCACGCCGTCGTTGAGGCTCAGCTCGAAGACCTTGAGCGAAACCAGCTCGCTCACGCGCAGTCCGCTCGCATACATCAGCTCGAGCATGGCGCGGTCGCGCAAGCCGAGCGGCGTGTCGACCTCGGGTGCCGCGAGCAGGTCGTCGACCTGCTTTTCAGACAGGGTCTTGATCGCGCGCGGCATCTGCCTGGCCGGTGCCAGCCGCAGGCTCGGGTCGGCGGCGATGCGCTGCTCGCGCAGCGCCCAACGGAAATAGCGCTTGAACACCGTGAGCCGGCGGTTGGCCGAAGTGGCCTTGCCCTTGTCGGAGAGCTTCGCGCCCATGTAGGCCTGCAGGTCGGTCTCGCGCGCGGCGTCCAGCGCACTGCCGCGCTGGGTCTGGAGCCACTGCGCGAACAGCGCGAGGTCGCGCCGGTAGGCCGCCAGCGTGTTCTTCGAAAGGCCGTCCTCGAGCCAAAGCGCGTCGATGAAGTCGTCGATTTCGGGCGTGTCGATGGCCGCGGTCATGCTGCGCAAGATAGCAAAAAAGAAAAAGCCGCCCGTGGCGCGGGCGGCTCTGGATCGAAAGAGGCCGGCTTAATCGAGCGTGAGCTTCTGCTTGGCGACCACCTGCTTGTAGACCTCGTACTCGGCCTTGATCTGGGCGGCGAACTGCTCGGGCGTGTTGGCCACGATCAGCGAGCCGGTGTCCTCGATGCGCTTGCGCACCGCCGGGTCTTCGAGCGACTTCTTCACGCCGGCGTTGATCTTGTCGACCACTTCCTTCGGCAGGCCCTTGGGGCCCAGGATGCCGTAATAGGCCATGCGGTTGACGGGCTCGAGCCCGACTTCCTTGAAGGTCGGCACGTTGGGCAGATCCTTGAGGCGCTGCGGCGCCGAGACCACGATCGGCACCAGCTTGCCGGACTTGATGAAGGGCAGCGCCGACGGGATGTTGTCGAACATGATCGGCACCTGGCCGGCGACCACATCGTTCAGCGCCGGGCCGGCGCCGCGGTAGGGAATGTGGGTGATGAAGGTGCTGGTCAGGTTCTTGTAGAGCTCCATCAGCAGATGGCCGATGCCGCCGGTACCCGAGGAGGCGTACGAATACTTGCCGGGATTCTTCTTGATCTCGGCCACGAACTCGGCGTAGTTCTTGGCCGGGAAGCTCGGGTGCACCGCGATGATGTTCGGCGTCGCCGCGATGTTGATGATCGGCGTGAAGTCGTTGATCGGATCGTAGGGCACCTTGGGGTTGATCGCCGGGTTGGCGGCCGTGCTCGACACGGTTGCCACGCCGAGCTTGTAGCCGTCCGGCGCGACGCGCGCGGTCTCCGCCGCACCCACGATGCCGCCGCCGCCCGCCTTGTTGATCACCACCACGCTCTGGCCCAGCGCCTTGCCCAGCGGCTCGGAAATCACGCGCGCCACGATGTCGGTGGTGCCGCCGGGGGCAAAAGGCACCTGCAGCTCGATGGGCTTGTTGGGGTAGCCCTGCGCCCAGCTGGGGCCGGCGATCAGCGCCAGCGCGGCGGCGCCGGCGAGTGCATTCCATTGACGACGTTGCATTGAAGAGCTCCTGGAGGTCGAAAAAGCGAAGCCAGGATGCTAACGGGTCCGCGAGCGCCCCAGTTCGTGGATAACCCATGGGAATCGGCCGTTTATCCTCGACCGGTGAACTATGCCCAACTGCTCTTCCCCGACTTCTCCCTCATCGCCTGCGGTTGGCTGCTCTGCCGCTACACCCCGCTGGACCGCCGCGTCTGGGACCAGGTCGAGAGCCTGGTCTACTACTTTCTTTTTCCGGTGCTGCTGTTCCACTCGATCGTGCGCAGCCCGCTCGACTTCGGCGCCACCTCGCACCTGCTGACCGCCGGCGTCGGCGTCGGACTGTCCGGCATTGCGCTCGCCTACATGCTGCCCTTTCTGCCCGGCATCGGCACGCACATCGACCGCAGCGACCATGCGGCCAGCGCGCAGATCGCCTTCCGCTTCAACTCCTTCATCTGCCTTGCGTTGGCCGAGCGGACGGCGGGCCCCGCCGGGCTCCTGATGATCGCGGTGCTGATCGGCGCCTGCGTGCCGCTCTTCAACATCGCCGCCGTGTGGCCGATGGCGCGGCATGCGCAGACCGGCCTGGCGCGACAGCTGGTCCGCAACCCGCTGATCATCGCGACGCTCAGCGGCCTGGTCGCCAACGTGCTCGGCTTCAGCGTGCCGAACTGGCTGGAGCCGACCCTCACGCGCATCGGCGCCGCATCGCTCGCGCTCGGCCTGATGGCGGCCGGCGCCGGCATGCAATTCGCGACGCTCGCGCGCGGCAAGGTGCTCGCGGTGTCGGTGCTGTCGATCCGCCATCTGGTGCTGCCGCTGATCGCCTGGGGCCTGGCCGGCGCGCTGCAGCTCGACGGCGCGCAGGCCGCGGTGCTGATGACCTTTTCCGCGGTGCCGACCGCGTCGAGCGCCTACGTGCTGGCGGCACGCATGGGCTACAACGGCCCCTACGTGGCGGGCCTCGTGACGCTGTCGACGCTGCTCGGTGTGGCAAGCCTGCCCTTCGCCCTGGCGCTCTCGCGCTGAACCGTCATCATCAGTCGCTACCATCGAACGATGCGCTACCTACCGGCCGTTGTCGCAGCATTGCTCGCGGGGTCGGTGCAGGCGCAGGAGCACACCCGCTACCACGGCGCGTGGAGCGGGCCTTTTCTTTTCTACGTGGTCCAGCAGGACACCGGCGCGCAGGGCCCGCCGGCGGTCCATCCGGGCGCGATGCAGATCGATTCCGACGGCACGGTGCGCGGCCAGGTGCCGGGCGCCGCCTGCACGATGACGGGCTCCAGCGTCGACTTCGTCTCGCCGGCCAATGCATCGCTCGACCTCACGATGAGCGGCTGCAAGGACACGCGCTTCAACGGTCATTTCAGCGGCAAGCTGATCAACAACCCGGTGCTCAAGTACGCCTCGCTGCGGCTGAGCTCGATGCGTTCGCTCGACGCGGGAACGGCGCAGATCTCCGCCATCATGCGGCGTTGACGTCCAGCGCCCATTCGACGTGCTCGCGCACCAGCGCACTGGGATGCGAGCGCCGCGTCGCGAGGATCTCGCGCGCCCCCTCGTCGCCCGCACGCAAGGCATTGCCCAGCGCCACCGCCACGTTGCGCAGCCAGCGCTCGTGGCCGATGCGGCGGATCGGGCTGCCTTCGCTGTAGCGCAGAAAGTCCTCCTCGGTCCACGCGAAGAGCTCGCCCAACTGGCGGCCGGTGAGCCCGTCGCGCGCATCGAAGTCCGGCAGCGCGCTCTTCTTGGCGAACTTGTTCCACGGACAGATCAGCTGGCAGTCGTCGCAGCCGTAGATGCGGTTGCCGATCAGCGGCCGCAGTTCGAGCGGGATCGGCCCGGCATGCTCGATGGTGAGGTAGGAGATGCAGCGCCGCGCGTCGAGCCGGTACGGCGCGATGATGGCGCGCGTCGGGCACACGTCGATGCAGGCGCTGCAGCTGCCGCAGTGCGCCGTGACCGGTGCGCTCGGCGGCAGCGCCATGTCGACATAGATCTCGCCCAGGAAGAACATCGAGCCCGCGTCGCGGTCCAGCACCAGCGTGTGCTTGCCGCGCCAGCCCTGGCCGCTGCGCGAGGCCAGTTCGGCTTCCAGCACCGGCGCCGAATCGGTGAAGGCGCGGTGGCCGAAGGGACCCACTTCGTCGGCGATGCGTTCGGCCAGCTTCGCGAGGCGCGAGCGCATGACCTTGTGGTAGTCGCGGCCCCGCGCATAGACCGACACGATGCCTTCGGCGGGCCTGCGCAGCCGGTCGAACTCCACCGCCTGCCAGTCGTCGGGCGTGCTGCGCGGCAGGTAATCCATGCGCGCGGTGATCACCGACACCGTGCCCGGCACCAGCTCGGCCGGCCGCGCGCGCCGCGTGCCGTGCGCGGCCATGTAGTGCATCTCGCCATGGAAGCCCTCGGCCAACCATCGCATGAGACCCTCTTCCGCGCTCGACAGATCGACGCCCGCGATCCCGATTTGGGAGAATCCGAGCTCCCGGGCCAAGGCCTGAATCCAAATCACGAGTTGATGGCTGCCGATCACCTGCCGATTGTAGAAACTCAAAGCCTCGTGCAACGCTGGCGCAGCGAGGACGATTGCGACGCCCTCGCATGCGCACTCGCGTCATCGCCCGACCTGGCTGACGCGTTCATTGCATTGCATGGAGACCTCGGCGCCGGCAAGACCACCTTCGTGCGCCACCTGTTGCGCGCGCTGGGCATCGGCTCGCGCATCAAGAGCCCGACCTACGCGGTGGTCGAGCCGCACGAAGCGCCCGGCGGCCTCAGCATCTTCCACTTCGATTTCTACCGTTTCAGCGATCCGCACGAATGGGACGATGCGGGCTTCCGTGACATCTTCGCGGGTTCGGGCCTCAAACTCGCGGAATGGCCAGAAAACGCTGCAGGGCGCATTCCGCTTGCAGACCTTGCTATTAAAATCGAAGCAATGACCGACGACACCCGCACCGTGACCCTGCGCGCGAACACGCCGCGCGGCAGCCGGTTGCTCGCTGCCGCTTCCTCATGAAAGCCGGCCAACTCAAACGTCGCGTGCTGCTGCAAGGCGGCAGCATCGCCCTCTTGCTCGGCGTGCACGAGATCGCGCGCGGCGCCACCATCATGGCGGTGCGCGTCTGGCCGGCAGCCGACTACACGCGCGTCACCATCGAATCCGACGGCCGGCTGAACTCGCAGCAACTCGTGGTCGGCAGTCCGCCGCGGCTGGCGGTCGACATCGACGGCATCGAACTCAATCCCGCGCTGCGCGAGCTGGTCGGCAAGATCAAGCCCGACGACCCCTACATCAACGGCCTGCGCGTCGGGCAGTTCGCACCCAGCGTGGTGCGCATCGTGTTCGACCTCAAGCAGTCGGTGGCCCCTCAGGTGTTCTCGCTGGCGCCGGTGGCCGCCTACCAGCACCGGCTGGTGCTGGACCTCTATCCGCAGCTGGCGCTCGATCCGCTGGAAGCCCTGATCGCCGAGCGGCTGCGCGATGCGCCCAAGGCCCCCGGCCGCGATGCCGCCGTGGCCGGCATTGCGCCGCGCACGCCCGCGCCGCCGGCCGTCGATCCGCTGGGCGAATTGATGGCGCAGCAGGCGCAGCGCTCCTCGCCTTCTGCACCGCCCGCACAGGCGCTGGTCGTTCCGGCGCCGCTGCCGCCCGTGGTGGGCACGACGCCGGTAACGCCCCTTCCGCCGCCATCTTCCGCCACCGCGCGCAACGGCGGCGCGACCGCGAGCCGCACCGACCGCATCATCATCGTCGCGCTCGATCCGGGCCACGGCGGCGAGGACCCGGGCGCGATCGGCCCCAACGGCACGCGCGAAAAAGACATCGTGCTGCAGGTCGCGCATCGGCTGCGCGACCGCATCAACGCGAGTAGCGTCAACGGCAATCCGATGCGCGCCTTTCTCACGCGCGATGCCGATTTCTTCGTGCCGCTGGGCGTGCGCGTGCAGAAGGCGCGCCGCGTGCAGGCCGACCTGTTCGTGAGCATCCATGCCGATGCCTTCACCACGCCCGAAGCGCGCGGCGCCAGCGTGTTCGCGCTGAGCCAGACCGGCGCTTCGAGCAGCGCTGCCCGCTGGCTCGCCAACAAGGAAAACCAGGCCGACAAGGTCGGCGGCGTGAACGTGGGCACGCACGAGGTCCAGGTGCAGCGCGCCCTGCTCGACATGAGCACCACGGCTCAGATCAACGACAGCCTCAAGCTCGGCGGCGCGATGCTCGGCGAGATCCGCGGCATCGGCGCGCGCCTGCACAAGCCGCAGGTCGAGCAGGCCGGCTTCGCCGTCCTCAAGGCGCCCGACATCCCGAGCGTGCTGGTTGAAACAGCCTTCATCAGCAACCCGGAAGAAGAAGCCAAGCTGCGGAGCGTCGAATACCAGGAAAACCTCGCGGATGCGTTGATGCGCGGCATCCAGCGCTACTTCGCACAGAACCCGCCGCTGGCGCGCAGCCGTCAGCTGTAGCGCGCGCTGCCCCGGTCAGACCTTCGCACCTGCGGCGACCGCGGCGCGCGGCCGCAGGGTCGCCATCAACAGGTACACGCCGCCGCCGATCAGCACGCCGAAGAACCAGCCGTAGGTGTTCCACCAGGCCGGCAGCAGGCTGGTGAAGTTCGGAAGAAGGGTCGAGAACACGCTGCCGACGCCCGCGGCCACGAGCGCGTTGACGTTCCAGCCGCCCTCGTAGCGATATTCGCCGTTCTCGTCGTAGAGCGCCGCGACATTGATGTTGCCTTTCGCGACCAGGTAGTAGTCGACCAGGATGACGCCCAAGAGCGGCCCCATCGTGGCGCCAATGGCGTTGACGAAATTCGCGGCATTGCCCTCCCAGGGCGCGAAGGGATAGAGCACCAGCGCAATCGCCGCCGCGATGTAGCCGCCCTTCTTGAAGCTGATCTGCCGGGGGAACACGTTCGAGATGTCGAAGGCGGCGGAGACGAAGTTCGCGACGACGTTGATGCCCAGCGTGGCCACCGCGAAGGTGATGGCGGCGATCAGCGCCAGCACCCAGCTGTCGAACTTGGCGGAGATCTGTTCCGGATGCAGCAATACCTCACCGTAGACCTTGAAAGCCGCGATGGTCGTGATGCCGGCGACCAGCGAGAAGGCGATCAGGTTGACCGGCAGGCCCCAGAGGTTGCCTTTCTTCACCGCGTCCTTGTTCCTGGCGTAGCGCGAGAAGTCGCAGAAGTTGAGGTACAGCGCGGCGAAGTAGGTGATCCAGGTCGCGGCCACCGCCATCAAGGCCCAGAAAGAGCCCGGTTCGCCGCTCACGCCGGCGTCCTTGGTCTTTGCCAGCAGCACGTCTCCCGGGATGCCGTGGTCGAAGGAGAAGCCGCCCGCCTTGACGCACAGCCCGATGGCCAGGATCAGCATCGCGATCCATACCGCGGGGCCGGCCCAGTCCTGGAACCTGCGCACCGTCTCCATGCCTTTCTGGATGATGAGCAACTGCAGCGCCCAGATCACCACGTAGCAGATCACCTCCAGCCCCGAATGGCCCAGGACCTGCGTGCTCTTGTGGAACTCGAGCATGCTGCCGTCGCGGATCAGCAAGGCGACCACGGCGCCCGACGCGGCCGCCGTCTGCGCGCCGTACCAGAAGCACGCCACCACGGCCCGCACCAGCGCCGCCAGGTTGGCGCCCCAGACGCCGAAGGACGCACGCGCCAGCACCGGATACGGCACCCCGGTCTTTTCGCCGGCGTAGCCGATCAGGTTCATGAGGAAGAAGATCACCAGCGAACCGAGCCCGATCGCAAGCAGGAAGTTGGTGAAGCTGCCGCACAGCAGGAACAGGCTGGCTGCCAGGTAGTAGCCCCACAGGCTGTGCACGTCCGAGGTCCACACGTTGAAGATGCTGAAGGCGCCCCAGTTGCGCACCTTGGCGGGTGCGAGGTCCTCGTTGTAGAGGCCGGGGGAAGGATTGCGGATCTCCATGGCTGCCTCCTGGGAACGTGTCGATGCGCGCAGACTAGCCTGCTTGGCCAGCCCTCGCAACCGCCTGCCATGCGCCGCCGCCTGCGGAACGCGCGCTCTTTGTTGCACGAATGCAGCGCATGCTCTCGGGCAAGGGGGTGCGGCGGACTCCTACACCCGTGGCGCAGGGCTTTTACAGAATGTGTCCATCACTCTCGAAAGGTGGACACCATGAAGACACGTCTCTGGATCACAGCCGCAGCGGCCACGACCGTCATGACCCTGGCGGGCTGCGCAGCGGGACCGAACGAGCAGTGGGGTACAGCCGGCGGCGCCGTGGGTGGTGCCGTGGTCGGCAATGCGATCGGCGGCAATACTGCCAGCACCGTGGGTGGCGCCGCCATCGGGGGCCTGATCGGTAACCAGGTGGGTCGCCGTGCCGACGAGCGCAACTACTACCGCGGACAACGCAGTGGCGGCTACTACCCCTATAACGGCCCGAATTACTGAGCTCGCGGCTCTTGCATGATCGAAGGCGCGTCCAAGGGCGCGCCTTTTTTTGTCTTCAACGCACCGACGAAGGCGTGCGGCCGGCGCGCCAGGCGCCGAAGATCGCGATCAGGCCCGGCACGAAGATCAGGGCCCAGATGATCTTGTCCAGGTGTTCCTTGACGAAGGGCATGTTGCCGAACATGTAGCCCGCAGTGCACAAGCCCAGCACCCACAGCAGCGCGCCGACGATGTTGTAGAGCGTGAACTTGGTGCGCGTCATGTCGGCCACGCCCGCCACGAAGGGCGCGAAGGTGCGGATGAAGGGCATGAAGCGCGCGAGGATGATGGTGACGCCGCCGTAGCGCTCGTAGAAGGCATGCGCCTGGTCGAAGGCCTTGCGGTTGAAGAAGCGCGAGCTCTCCCACTGGAAGACCTTGGGTCCGAAATAGCGCCCGATGCTGTAGTTGCACTGGTCGCCCAGGATCGCGGCCACGATGAGGACCGGCACCGCGATCGAATAGCTCATCAGTCCCACGCCGCACAGCGCGCCGACGATGAAGAGCAGCGAGTCGCCCGGCAGGAAGGGCATCACGACCAGCCCGGTCTCGACGAACACGATCAGGAACAGCAGCGCATACACCCAGGGGCCGTAGGCGACGACGAAGGCCTCGAGGTGCTTGTCGACATGCAGGATGAAGTCGATGAAGAAGCTGATGATTTCCATGGACGCGCATTATCCGGGCGGCACCGCCCGCCCCACGGGAAGCCCTTCTAGAATGCCCCGGTGAGCGCTCTCCCCTCCTCCCTCGCCACGGCTGCGCGCCGTCCGATCCGCGAACTTCCCGACGAACTGATCAGCCAGATCGCGGCCGGCGAAGTGGTGGAGCGGCCCGCGTCGGTGGTGCGCGAACTGCTCGACAACGCGCTCGACGCCGGCTCGCGCCAGATCACGGTGCGGCTCTCGGCCGGCGGCGTGCGGCTGATCTCGGTCGAGGACGACGGCCAGGGCCTGCCGCGCGACGAGCTGCCGCTGGCCCTGCGCCGCCACGCGACCAGCAAGATCGCCAGCCTGAACGACCTGGAGACCGTCGGCACGATGGGCTTTCGCGGCGAGGCGCTGGCCGCGATGAACGCGATTGCCGAGCTCAGCCTGCAATCCCGCTTCCACGCAGCCGACAGTGCCTTCGCGCTCGACGGCCGCACCGGCGAGCTGCGGCCGGTGGCGCGCGCGACCGGCACCACGGTCGAGGTGCGCGAGCTGTTCTTCGCCACGCCCGCCCGGCGCAAGTTCCTGAAGACCGATGCGACCGAGCTCGCGCACTGCATCGAGGCGGTGCGCCGCCACGCACTGGCGCGGCCCGATGTGGGCTTCTCGGTCTGGCACGAAGGCCGGCTGGTCGAGCAGTGGCGCGCCGCCGATGCACGCGAGCGGCGCCTGGCCGATGCGCTCGGCGAGGACTTCGTCGCCCAGAGCGTGGCGGTCGAGCACGCCGCGGGCCCGGTGCGCGTGGCGGGCCGCGCCGGCATTCCCGATGCGGCACGTTCGCGCGCCGACCAGCAGTTCTTCTACGTCAACGGCCGCTTCGTGCGCGACAAGGTGCTGGCCCACGCGGTGCGCAGCGCCTACGAAGACGTGCTGCACGGCCAGCGCCAGCCGGTCTACGCGCTCTATCTCGAGATCGATCCGGCACGCGTCGACGTCAACGTGCATCCCACCAAGATCGAAGTGCGCTTCCGCGACGGGCGCGAGGTGCACCAGGCGGTGCGCCACGCGATCGAGAACGCGCTGGCCGCGCCGCGGGCCGGCGAAGCGGCAGCGGTGGCCGCCGAGCCCTTCTTCAAGCCGCTTTCGCCCCAGCCCGCGCCTTCGTGGACGCAGCCGGTCATCCATTTCGCCGCGGAACGCGGCCTCGGCGATTCGGCCGCCATGTGGCCCGGCGAGCGCAACGACATTGCCGCGACGCCGGCCACGCCCTTCACCGCGCCTGCGCCGATCAAGCCCGCCCCGGCCGCCGACGAGGCCCGGGCCTGGCCCCTGGGCCGCGCGCTGGCCCAGCTGCAGGGCATCTACATCCTGGCCGAGAACAGCCAGGGTCTGGTGATCGTCGACATGCATGCGGCGCACGAGCGCATCGTCTACGAGCGCCTGAAGACCCAGCTCGACGGCGCCGCGATCACGAGCCAGCCCCTGCTGATCCCGGCCACCTTCGCCGCCACGCCGCAGGAAGTGGCGACCGCCGAGGCCTGCGCCGCCGTGCTGCCCTCGCTGGGCCTGGAGATCATGCCCTTCTCGCCGCGCACGCTGGCGGTGCGCGCGGTGCCCGGCACCCTGGCCGACGGCGACCCGGTGGAGCTCGCCCGCAGCGTGCTGGCCGAACTGGCCAACCACGACGCCAGCACTGTGGTGCAGCGGGCCCAGAACGAGCTGCTGTCGACCATGGCCTGCCATGGCGCGGTGCGCGCCAACCGCCGGCTGACCATCGACGAGATGAACGGCCTCCTGCGTCAGATGGAAGCCACCGAGCGCTCGGACCAGTGCAACCACGGCCGGCCGACCTGGCGCCAGGTCTCGATCCGCGAGCTCGATTCGCTGTTCATGCGCGGGCGCTGAACCGGGAGCGCGCCCGGGAAGTTGCCAAATTCCACACATTTGGCATCTGTTGGACACGTAACCGAGGGTTTTCAGGGGTCATCGTCAGACCGGGCACGCACGTTGCATGCAGTCTTTCGTTGAACTTTCCGGCCGAGCACCTGTCTCTTTCAGTCTTGCCCATGAAATCCTGGTCCCTCTTCGCATCCGCTACCGCGCTGGTCGCCTTGCTGGCGGCCGGTTGCTCCACCCTCGACGAGCGGCAACGCGAATGGATCTTCCAGCCGAGCGACCGCAGCTGGGGCAATTCCGAATCCATGACCGAGGGCATGGACCACGTCTGGATCGACTTTCAGTCCTCCGTCACCGGCCAGCCGGCCCGCCTGCACGGCCTCTGGCTCGGCGGCGCGCCTGAGTCGGCCGACACGCCCGTCCTGCTCTACCTGCATGGCGCGCGCTACAACGTGGCGGGCTCTGCGCCGCGCATGCGGCGCATGCACGAGCTGGGCTTCTCGGTGCTGGCCATCGACTACCGCGGCTTCGGCAAGAGCAGCAAGGCCCTGCCCTCGGAAGACTCCGCCCGCGAAGACGCGCGCGCCGCATGGATCTGGCTCGCAGCGCGGCATCCCCAGCAGCCGCGCTACATCTTCGGCCACTCGCTGGGCGGCGCGATCGGCATCGACCTGGCCTCGCGGGTCAATGACGAGAGCGGCACCATCGTCGAGAGCACCTTCACCTCCATCGCCGACGTGGTGAGCAGCTTCAAGTGGGGCTGGCTGCCCTTCGGCCCCTTCATCACCCAGCGCTTCGAAGCGGTCACCAGGGTCAAGAACATCGGCGCCCCGCTGCTGGTGGTGCACGGCGCGGCCGACAGCCTGATCAATCCGACCCTGGGCCGCAAGCTCTACGAGGCGGCCACGGTGCCCAAGCAGTTCGTGCTGGTCGAGGGCGGCTCGCACCACAGCACCGGTTCGGTCGGCCAGGCGCAGTACCGCGCGGCCCTGTCGCAGCTGTTTCGCATGAAGGAGCCGCAGACCGAGATGGCCGCCGGCGACGGCAGCAGCGGCGCACCGGCCCCGGCCGCGCCCGCGATCGTCCTGCAGCAGCAAGCCCAGTCCACAGGCCAGGCGATCTGAATCACCGCCGGCGCCCGCCGCGCCGGCTTTGTTACCCTTGGGCGCATGCCGCCCCCTCCCGACGCACCGGCCCTCTCGCAAACCGCGCCGCGTGCCACGGTCATGTCGCCCGCGCTGGTCGTGCTCACGCTGGCCTTGCTGCTGGGCATCCAGCCCGTCACCACCGATCTCTACCTGCCTGCGCTCCCGGCCCTGACCAGCGGCTTCGGCGCGCGCATGTCGCAGGCGCAGCTCACGCTGAGCGCACTGCTGCTGGCCTTCGGCTGCGCGCAGCTCGTGTTCGGGCCGCTGTCCGACCGCTTCGGCCGGCGGCCCGTGCTGCTGTGGGGCCTCGCCGGCTATGTGGCGGCGAGCCTCGGCGGCGCGGTCGCACCGTCGATCGAGCTGCTGATCGTCTGGCGCACGCTGCAGGGCGCGGCGATGGGTGCGGCGGTGATGGCAGCGCGCGCGATCGTGCGCGACCTCTACCAGCCGGCCGACGGCGCACGCGTCATGTCGCGCGCGCTCACCGGACTCGGCGTGATCGCCTGCCTGTGCGCCCCCTTGGGCGGCTTGGTGTCCGACCTGTTCGGCTGGCGCATCGCGCTGCTGGTGCCGGCTCTCTTCGGCGCCGTCACGCTCGCGCTGATCGCGCTGCGCTTCGGCGAAACGCTAGTGCGCCGCAACCCCGATGCCCTGCGCCTCGGCATCCTCGCGGCCACCTGGGCGATGGTGCTGCGCAATCCCACCTTCCTCGCCTTTTCGGCGCTCACGACGGCGGCCTATGGCCTGCTCTTCACCTTCCTCGCCGCCTCGTCCTTCGTCTTCATCCAGGTGCTCGGCCTCACGAAGACGCAGTACGGCCTGGTGATGCTGTGGAGCTCGCTCGCCTACATCGCAGGCACCTTCGTCTGCCGGCGCTGGCTGCGGCGCTACGGCGTGCGCGGCAGCGTGGCGCGCGCGTCGCTCCTCTCGCTGGCCGGCGGCAGCGCGATGGGCCTGCTCGCGCTGGCCGGCGTGCACTCGGTCGCCGCCATCGTGGCGCCGCTCACGCTGATCATGCTGGCGCACGGCGTGCACCAGCCCTGCGGCCAGACCGGCGCGGTCGGCCCCTTTCCGCAGGCCGCCGGCGCGGCCTCGGCGCTCAACGGCTTTCTGATGATGCTGGCGGCCTTCGGCATCGGCGGCTGGCTCGGCGCGCGCATGGACGGCACCGTGCTGCCGCTCGCGCTTGGCATGTGGTTCTGGAGCGTGTGCATCGCGCTGATCGCTTGGACGCTGGTGCGCAAGTACGGCGAGGCGCATGGGCATTGAGCCGAGCGCCGCTGGGCCGCCCCGAGGCGCGAGCGCCCCCTCGGGGGGCAGCGAGCACACGCCAGTGCCGAGCGTGGGGGCAAGTTATGTCGCGCTAGCGGGGCCTACCGCGTCGGGCAAGACCGAGGCCGCGCTCGCGATCGCGCGCGCGCGGCCGGTCGAGATCGTCAGCGTCGATTCGGCGCTGGTCTACCGCGGCATGGACATCGGCACCGCCAAGCCCACGCCCGCCGAGCGCGCCGAGGTACCGCATCACCTGATCGATATCCGCGACCCGCGCGAGCCCTACAGCGCCGCGGCCTTCGTCGACGACGCCACGCGCCTCATCGCCGAGATCCGCACGCGCGGCCGGCTGCCGCTGCTGGTGGGCGGCACCATGCTCTACTTCAAGGCGCTGGCCGAGGGCATCGATGCCATGCCCGCGGCCGACCCTGCCGTGCGGCGGCAGCTCGAATCCGAAGCCGCGGCGCTCGGCTGGCCCGCGATGCATGCCAGGTTGGCCGAAGTCGATGCCGTCACCGCTGCGCGGCTCGCGCCCAACGACAGCCAGCGCATCCAGCGCGCGCTGGAGGTGTGGCTGGCAAGCGGCCGCACCATGGCCAGCTTCCACGCCGAGCAGGGATCGGGCGGAATGCCGCCGATCGCGCTCTTCTCGCTCGAGCCCACCGAGCGCGCCTGGCTGCACCATCGCATCGCCGAACGCTTCGACGCGATGCTCGCGGGCGGCTTCCTCGACGAGGTGCGGGCCCTGCGCGCGCGCGGCGATCTCGCGCCCGAGCTGCCCTCGATGCGCAGCGTCGGCTATCGCCAGGCCTGGGAGGCGCTGGACGGCCTCTTTCCCATGACCGAACTGCGGGAACGCGGCATCGCTGCGACGCGCCAACTGGCCAAGCGCCAGATCACCTGGCTGCGCAGCATGCCCGAGCGCCGCGTGATCGCGGCCGAGGCGCCCGATGCAGCGGAGCGCATCGTGCAGCAGGTGTGCGAGATCGCATGACGCTGCGGATCAGCGAGCTGGCCAAGCGCTACGGCGACGCGACCGTGTTCGAGCAGGTCTCGCTCGAAGTCGCGCCGGGCGAGTTCGTCGCCGTCGTCGGCGAATCGGGCGTCGGCAAGTCGACACTGCTCAACTGCATGGCCGGACTCGACAGCTGGGACGCCGGCACTGTCGTGCACGACGGCATCGACATCGGCGCGCTCGATGCCGAGGCGCGCGCGCTGTGGCGCCGCAAGCATGTCGGCTTCGTGTTCCAGGCCTTCCATGTGCTGCCGCACCTGGATGTGGCGCAGAACGTCGCGCTGCCGCTGATGCTGCTGAAGCAACCCGATCCGGCGCGCGTGGCGCACATGCTCGACGCGGTCGGGCTGGGCGGTCTCGGCGAGCGCCTGCCCCAGCAGCTGAGCGGCGGCCAGCTGCAGCGCGTGGCCATCGCGCGTGCGCTGGTGCACCGGCCGGCGCTGCTATTGGCCGACGAGCCGACCGGCAATCTCGACCCGACGACCGCCGCGAAGGTGATGGACGTGCTCCTGGCGCAGACGCGCGAGCACGGCGCTTCGCTGGTGCTGGTGACGCATTCCGAGGCAGCCGCGGCGCGTGCGGACCGCGTGCTGCACTTGAGCGCGAGCGGCATCCGGCCCTGAACCCGCGCCGGGCTCAAGTCTGGCCTGTGCTTCCGCGCATGCCGGGCGCGAGCCTCGCCGGCGCCACGGCAAGAACGACCAGAACCAGCATCGTGACTACAAGACACCAAAGAGGGGCCGAAGCGTCTTGCTCGTAGAGCCACGTGCTGACGACGGGCCCGATGACGAAGGCGATGCCCTGCGTCGCCGCGGACAGTCCGGCGACGGAGCCTTGACGATCCGCGGCGACCGCGAGTGAAGCCCCCGCCAACGCGCCGGGCAGGAGGAAGCCCGCGCCCGCGCCGAGCAATGCATACGCCAGAAAGTACGCCGGGGCATTCGCAGTGAAAAGCAGCACCAGCGTCCCGACGATCCACAGCGCGGCCCCGAACGCCAGAAGCCTTTTCGGCTGCCAACGAAGCCAGCGGGCCTGAAGGACTTGGGATGCGAACAGCGACGCACCGACGAGCGTCAGCGCAATGGCGATCTGCTGTGCGGCCTGGGCATTCGTCAATCGAAGGCGCTCCTGGAAGTAGAAGCCGACGGCGATCTGCACGGACACAATCGCGAACCAGGTCAGCGTGCTGGCGAGCAGCCACCGTCCCACATGCCAATTCATCCTGGTGCCCGGGTCGCCTTCACGCGCGCTGGCAGCGGAGGGGATCGGCGGCGGCGCCTTGGCTGCCACGTAGACCGTCGCGACAAAGCTCAGGGCGCATGCGAGGAACAGCGGCCACAGCAAGCCGCCGAGCGACGCGAGCCCGCCCAGCGCCGGGCCCAACACCAGTCCAGCACCGTTGGCCGCGCCGATCAGCGCCATGCCAGCGCTTCTTTCGTCGTCCGAGGTGTGGTCGGCCATCAATGCCTGTGCCGCCGCGGGTATCGATGGCAGAAACGCGCCGAGGAGCGCGCGCGCCGCGCTGACCGAGGCCAGAACGCCGACTCCCGTCACGCAAGTCGCCAGGCCGCACTGCACGGTCAGGACGAAAACCACATACGCCAGGAACATGCCACCGAAGCCGAAAAGCATCACCCGGCCGCGGCCGAAACGGTCCGCTGCGCTTCCCCACGACGGTGCCGAAATCGCCATCAGCAGGGAGCCGATGGAAAGCATCCAGCCGCCTTCGCTCGGCGACAGTTGAAGCGACCGGATCAGCGGCGCGAGCACGGGGAGGATGGCAGCGGAGGCCAGCACCGAAAGGGTGACGGTGAGGAACACGAACGATTTGACAGGGCGCGAGCTCATGGAATGGGATCGATACGAATGAGCTGAAAGTATGTGAAGATTCCTTCACATTCGCTATTCGCATTCCTGGAGCGTCGCATGCCCTCGCGAGACCTTCAAAACTCCCCTCGAAAAATGCCGCGCCAGGCGCGCTCACAGCACACGGTCGAGGCCGTGCTGACAGCCGGCGCTCAGGTTCTGATCGAACTCGGTTATGAAAAAGCGACCACCTCGCGGATGGCGGAACGGGCGGGCGTCAGCATCGGATCTCTCTACCAGTACTTCCCCAACAAGGAGTCCGTGGTCGCCGCGCTGATCGAACGGCATGCGGACGATGTCGTCGCCATGTTCGACACGGCGCTGTCCGCGCCCTCTGTCGCATCGATCCACGACGGGCTTCAAGCGGTGATTGCCGCGGTATTCGCCGCGCACCGCCTCGATCCCAAGCTGCACAAGATCCTGAACGAGCAAGTGCCTCGCGTCGGCCGCCTCGGCAAAGCGATGGACACCAGCCGCCGGATCACGAAGCGGCTGGAGAGTTTCCTGGTGGAGCGCAAGGGCGAACTGCGCGATGGCCTCGATCCCGCAGTGGCTGCGGTGGTGACCGAAACCGTCCTGGAGGCCATCGGTCATCGCGCCATTCTTCAGCCCTCGGGTTCGTTCACCATGAGGACGGCTGCGCCGGAGGCCTTCGCGCTTCTGGCGGCCTATCTCACGGGGCATGGCCACGGGTGAAGCGAGCTGAGGTCACGCGCGCGGGTTCATCCTCACGACGCACCCACCGGGCACAAACCCCAATGTCGCCTGGGCCGGAGTGATCGTATTCTGTATACAGAGTTCAGATCACCCACCCGATGCCCGCCCAGCTCGTCCAGATCGCCGCCGCCCCCGACCTCGTCGAGCAGGTCTACCGCGCGCTGCTCGACGCCATCAGCGGCGGCTCGCTGGCGCCCGGCGAGCGCATCACGCAGGAAGACCTGGCCAGGCGCCTGGCGGTCTCGCGCCAGCCGGTGCTGCAGGCGCTGCGCCTCTTGAAGAAAGACGGCTTCGTGCTCGACGCGCCGGGCCGCGGCCTGCTGGTCGCGCCGCTCGATGCCGAATGGACCGCCAAGGTCTACCAGGTGCGCGGCGCGCTCGACGTGCTGGCGGCGCGGCTCGCGGCCGAGCAGCGCTTCAAGATCGATCCCAAGCTCATCGAGCGCGGCCGCCGTGCCGCGCGCGGCCGCAGTGTCGAGGCCACGATCGATGCCGACATGGCTTTTCACCATGCCATCTACGTCGCATCCGGCAACCCGCTGATCGCGCAAAGCGCCGACCAGCACTGGCGCCACCTGCGCCGTGCGATGGGCGCGGTGCTGCAGTCCGTGCCGCAGCGCGAGTCGCTGTGGGACGAGCACGAGGCGATCGCCCGCGCCATCGCGGCCGGCGATGCCGATACCGCCGCACGCCTCAGCGAGGAGCACGGCGCGCAGGCCAGCCGAACCCTCGGCATGCGGCTGGCCGAACGTCTTTCCGCCCACACCCAAGCAGGAGATACCGCATGAGACTCACCCCCGAGCAGCGCGCGCAGTTCGAGCGCGACGGCTACCTCTTCTTCCCCGGCCACTTCTCGCCCGAAGAGACCAAGGTGCTGACCGACGCAGTGCCCGATCTTTACAGCCGGCGCGAGGCCTTCAACGTGCGCGAGAAAGGCTCGGACGCCGTGCGCACCAATTTCGCCGCGCACCTGATCAGCGAGCCCTTCGCGCGCCTCGCGCGCCATCCGCGCATGGTGGGCCCGGTGAGCGATCTGTTCGAGGAACAGGTCTACATGCACCAGTTCAAGATCAACGGCAAGATGGCCTTCGAGGGCGACGTCTGGCAATGGCACCAGGACTACGGCACCTGGCTCAACGACGACCTGATGCCCACCGAGCGCGCGATGAACGTCGCTATCTTTCTCGACGATGTGAACGAGCACAACGGCCCGCTGATGTTCATTCCCGGCAGCCATGTGAAAGGCGTGGTGGAGGCCAAGCACGACCTCACGACCACCAGCTATCCGCTCTGGACCGTCGACAACGACCTGATCCGCCAATTGGTTGATCGCGCCGGTGGCAAAGGGCATTACGACGCGGCGGGCCGCCACGTCGGGGGCGGCATCGTCTCGCCCAAGGGCCCCGCCGGTTCGATGATCCTGTTCCACAGCTGCCTCGTGCATGCCTCGGGCAGCAACCTCTCGCCCTTCAACCGCGTGGCCGTGTACCTGAGCCTGTGCGCGGTCAGCAACCACATCCGGCGCTTCAAGCGGCCCGAGTACATCGCGCACCGCGACTTCACGCCGATCGAGATGCTGCCGGACGACTGCCTGCGGAAGCCCTACCCGGTCGACGTACCGTGGAAGAACGGGCTGCCCGAGAGCGCCCTGCGCACCTCGCTCGAAGAAATCGACACCGTGGCGGCCTGAAGCAATGAGCCTCCACACCCGACTCCAACAGCGCGCAGCCGACGGCAAGCCGATCCGCATCGGCCTGATCGGCGCCGGCAAGTTCGGCTCCATGTACCTGGCGCAGATTCCGCGCACCCCCGGCGTCCAGCTGGTCGCCATCGCCGATCTCTCGCCTGCCGCTGCGCGCACCAACCTCGAACGCGTCGGCTGGAAGCCGGATCGCGCCGCCGCCCGCTCGGTGCAGGAAGCGCTGCAGACCGGCAGCACCTGGATCACCGAGGACTGGCAGGCCGTGACGCGCGAGCCCTCGATCGACATCGTGGTCGAGTGCACCGGCAATCCGGTGGCCGCGGTCGACCACTGTCTCGACGCCTTCGCGCACGGCAAGCACGTGGTCAATGTCACGGTCGAGGCCGATGCCTTCTGCGGCCCGCTGCTGGCGCGCCGCGCGCAGCAGGCGGGCGTGGTGTATTCGCTCGCCTTCGGCGACCAGCCGGCGCTGATCTGCGACCTGGTCGATTGGGCCCGCACCTGCGGCTTTCCGGTGGTGGCGGCCGGGCGCGGCCACAAGTGGCTGCCGCACTTCAGCGAATCGACGCCCGACACCGTGTGGGGCAACTACGGCCTCACGCCCGAGCAGGCGCTGCGCGGCGGGCTCAACCCGAAGATGTTCAACAGCTTTCTCGACGGCTCCAAGCCCTCGATCGAAAGCGCCGCGGTGGCCAACGCCACCGGCCTCGGCGTGCCTTCCGACGGCCTGCTCTATCCGCCGGCGAGCGTGGAAGACATCCCCTTCGTCACGCGGCCGAAGAGCGAAGGCGGCGTGCTCGAACGCAAGGGCATGGTGGAGGTCGTCTCCTCGCTCGAGGCCGACGGCCGCAAGATCCCCTACGACATCCGCATGGGCGTGTGGGTCACGGTCGAGGCCGAGACCGAGTACATCAAAAATTGCTTCGAGGAATACAACGCGCACACCGATCCGAGCGGGCGCTACTTCACGCTCTACAAGCGCTGGCACCTGATCGGGCTGGAGGTCGGCGTCTCGGTCGCGAGCGTGGCGCTGCGCGGCGAGGCGACCGGCGTCGCGAGCTGCTGGAACGCCGACGTGGTGGCGACCGCCAAGCGCGACCTCGCGGCGGGCGAGACGCTCGACGGCGAAGGCGGCTACACCGTATGGGGCAAGCTGCTGCCGGCGGAACGCTCGATGCGCATCGGCGGACTGCCGCTGGGCCTCGCGCACAACATCAAGCTCGTGCGGCCGGTGAAGAAGGGCCAGAGCCTCTGCTGGGCCGACGTCGCGATGGACACCACGACCCACGCCTACAAGATCCGCCACGAGATGGAATCGATGTTCGCGCCGGCCCAGGCCAAGGCAGCCTGATGGGGTTGACCGCGGTCGCCCTGCGCCAGGCCATGGCCGCAGGCACGATGACGGCCGAAGCCGCAGCCCGTGCCGCGCTGGAGCGCATTGCCGAACGCGAGCCGCTGATCCACGCCTGGCAGCACGTGGACACCGAGGGCGCCATCGGCGCGGCCCGCGCACTGGACGCGCGCGGCCGGCCCGGTCTGCTGGGCGGCGTGCCGATCGGCGTCAAGGATCTCATCGCCACCGCCGATATGCCCACGCGCTACGGCTCACCGATCTACGAGGGCTTCCGCCCCGCGGCCGATGCCGCTTGCGTGGCGCTTGCGCGCGAGGCCGGCGCGGTCGTGATCGGCAAGACGGTGACCACAGAGTTCGCCTATTTCTCGCCCGGCCCCACGGCCAACCCGCGCAACCCGGCCCATACGCCCGGCGGCTCGTCCAGCGGCTCGGCCGCCGCCGTGGCCGACGGCATGGTGCCGATCGCCTTCGGCACGCAGACCGCGGGATCGCTGATCCGCCCCGCTTCCTTCTGCGGCGTGTTCGCGCTCAAGCCGGGCTTCGGCGCATCGAGCCTCGATGGCATCAAGCCCTTCTCGCCCTCGCTCGACACCTTGGGCTGGCTGGCACGCAGCGCCGACGACCTGGAGCTGATGCGCTGCGCGATGAACGGGACGGCCTTCGCGCCGCTGCCGGTGCTCGAGCCCGCCGCGCTCCGCCTCGGCGTCTGCCGCACCCACGAGTGGCCGGCCATCGATGCCGGCGGCGCCGCGGCCTTCGAACGGGCGCTGAAGCTCGCTGCCACCGCCGGCGTCACGCTGCGCGACGTCGTCCTGCCCGCCGCGCTCGCGGGATTGGTGGAGGCGCAGAAAACCGTGATGGCCTACGAGGCCGCGCGTCAGCTCGACACCGAATGGCGCCGGCATCCAGAGCAGCTCAGCGCGGCCCTCGGCGCATTGCTGCAAACCGGCCGCGACTGCAGCGACGAAGCCTACGCACAGGCGCTGGCGCAAGCCACCATCGCCCGCCGCCTGCTGCCCCAGCTGATGCGCGATGTCGATGCGCTGCTGGTGCCCGCCGCACCCGGCGAGGCACCGGCGGGCCTGGCCGCGACCGGCGATCCGGTGTTCAACCGCATCTGGACCCTGCTCGGCCCGCCCTGCGTCGGCGTGCCCGGCCTGCGCGGGCCGAAGGGGTTGCCGATCGGCATGCAGCTGATCGGCCATGCGCAGCGCGAGCGCGAATTGCTGGCCGTGGCCGGCAGCCTGCACCGCGTGTGGGCCGCGGCCTGAAGCGCTTCAGGTACCGATCACGCCACCGTCGTTCTTGGTGATGACCACCGTGGCCGAGCGCGGCCGGCCGGCGCCGTCGGGCCACTTCGACACGGCCAGCGGGCGCTCCGGATCGCTGCGCTCGTTGGCGGGCTCGCCCGGATGCTGGATGTTGATGAACAGCGTCTTGAGGTCGGGCGTGGCCGTAAGGCCGGTGACCTCGCAGCCCGACGGGCCGACCAGGAAGCGGCGGATCTCGCCCTGGGTGGGATCGCAGGCCAGCATCTGGTTGTTGGGCAGGTTGCCGTAGTCGCCCTTGCCCAGCGTCGAGGTCGACGCATCGGTCTGGATCCACAGCACGCCGCGCGCATCCACCATCAGGCCGTCGGGGCTGCCGAAGGTGTCGCCCTTGATGTTGCCCTGCGCTTCCGAGCGGCCCTGCTTCGGGTCGCCGGCCAGCACCAGGTGGTTCCAGGCGAACTTGGTGGTATCGAGATTGTCGCCTTCCTTCCAGCGGATGATCTGCCCCATCGTGTTGTTGGAACGCGGGTTGGCCGCGTCCATGAAGGGCTGGCCGGCCGCGCCGCGGTTGCTGTTGTTGGTCAGCGTGCAGTAGACCTCCTTGGTGATCGGATCCACCGTGGTCCATTCGGGCCGGTCCATCTTGGTGGCGCCCAGCGCGTCGCTGGCCTGGCGCGACTTGATCAGCACGTCGCCCTGGTTCGCGAAGCCCTTGTCCGCGGTCAGCGGCCCCTGGCCCTGCACCAGCGGCAGCCATTCGCCGGTGCCGTCGACGTCGAAGCGCGCGACGTACAGCGTGCCGTGGTCCAGCAGATCGCGGTTGGCCGCGAAGCCGCCGGGCTTGACGCGGTCGCGGCTGACGAACTTGTAGATGTACTCGAAGCGCGAATCCTCGCCCATGTAGATCACCGCGCGGCCGTCGGCCGTGAGCGCGGTGGCCGCGCCCTCGTGCGCGGCGCGTCCGAGCGCGCTGCGCTTGACGGGCGTCGACGCAGGGTCCTGCGGATCGATCTCGACCACCCAGCCGTAGCGGTTGGATTCGTTGGGGTGCTTGGCGACGCTGAAGCGCTCCTCGTGCTCGTGCCAGCGGTACTTGGAGCCGTTGCCCTTGCGGATGCCCCAGCGGCGCTGGTGCGCATCGGGGTTGTCGACGCCCTCGAAGTAGTCGGCGAAGTTCTCTTCGCAGGTCAGGTAGGTGCCCCAGGGCGTCTGGCCGTTGGAGCAGTTGTTGTAGGTGCCCAGCACGCGCGTGCCGCTCGGATCGGCGGCGGTCCTGAGCATCGGGTGGCCGGCGGCCGGGCCGGTCACGGTCATCGGCGTCAGGGCGGTGATGCGGCGCGCGAACTTCGACGGCATCGCCTGCTTCCACGCACTGCCCTCGCGCTGGATCTCGATCACCGAGACGCCGTGCGCGTGCATGGACTTGCGCACCTTCTCGGCCGTCCAGGTCTTCATGCCGTCGGCGTGCAGCAGGCCGTCGTCCACGTACTCGTGGTTCATCACCAGCAGGCCGCGCTGCGAGGAGCCGTCGACGGGGAAGAAGGCCATGCCGTCGTGGTGCATGCCGGCCTGCAGCGCCTGCTCGGCCGCGCTGTTGGAGCCGTCGGGCTTGAAGGCCGGCATCTGGCCGGCGATGCCCACCGGGTCGCCCCAGCGGTACAGCACCTGCGCGGTGTAGCCCTCGGGCACCGCGACGCGGTCGATGGCGGCCATCGGCACGCTCTTGAAGCCGATGCCGCGGCCGAGGGCAGCCGGGTTGCCGGCGCCTCCGGTCGTGGCGCAGCCGGCCAACGTGCCGAGCGCGAGCGGCGCGAACAGGCCGGTGGCTGCCGCCGCCAGGCCGCCGCGCACGAAGATGCGGCGTGCCGGGTCGGAGACCTCGTGAATAGTGGGATTGGCGCTCCGGTTGGAGTCCTCCATGCGGTCGAAGTCCTTGGCCATCTTCTTGCTGTGCTGTGGGTAACCGGCCGATGCTCCGCGCTTCGCGTGAAAACTCTGTGACGGATGGCTGAGACCCGCATTCACAGGTCCGCATACGGCCAGCGTCCAGGCGGCCTCCGGTCGAAGATGGTGCGCATGAATCCGAAACTCCCCCGCCCCTTCGTCAAGCTGGCCTGGTCCAACCTGGCGGCCCAGTCGGCCGAGCAGCTGAGCCTGGCCGCCGTGCCGCTGGTGGCGGTGCTCGCGCTCGGCGCTGGCCCGGGCGAGATCGGCATGCTGGCCACGGTGCAGACCCTGCCCTTCCTGCTGCTGTCGATCCCTTTCGGCCTGATCGCCGACAGGACCTCGCGGCAGCGCCTGATGCTGTGGGCGGAAGCGCTGCGGACGCTGGCCTTGCTGGGCTTGCTCGCGGTCGTGGCGACGGCGCGCCCGTCGATCGAATGGCTGGCAGTCCTGGGCTTCCTCGGCGCCGTCGGCACCGTGGGCTTCAACGTCGCGGCGCCGGCACTGGTGCCCGCGCTCGTTCCCCGCGAAGCGCTGGCCCGCGCCAACGGGCGGCTCGAACTCGCGCGCAGCGCCGCCTTCGCCGCCGGGCCGGCGCTGGGCGGCGCGCTGGTGGCGTGGCTCGGCGCGCCGGTCGCCTTCGTGCTGGCTGCGATGTTGTCGATATCGGCCGTCGTGCTGCTGCTGCGCATTGCCGAGCCGCAGCGCACACGCGCGAGTGCACGCCATCCCCTGCTCGAGCTGCAGGACGGCGCGCGCCTGGTCTGGCAGCACGCGCTGCTGCGGCCGATCCTGCTGACGGCCGCAGCATGGAACACCTCGTGGTTCGTGCTGCAGGCCGCCTATGTGCCCTACGCGGTTCGCACGCTGGGACTGGGCGCCGGCGCAATCGGCCTGAGCCTGGGCATCTGCGGCGCCGGCATGGTCACCGGCGCGCTGCTGGCTTCGCGCATGGTCGGCGCGATGCCGCTGGGCCGGGCGATCCAGTTCGGGCCTGTGTCTTCGGTGCTGGCGGCGCTCTTGATGACGGCCACGCTGGCCGTGCCCCACGGCGCGCTCGCGGCGATCTCGCTGTTCCTGTTCGGCGTGGGGCCGATCGTCTGGGTCATCACCTCGACCACCTTGCGGCAGACCGTCACGCCCAACGCGATGCTGGGCCGTGTCTCGGCCGTGTTCCTCACGGTCAATGCCGGCGCACGTCCGGTCGGCGCGGCCCTGGGCGGCATCGTCGGCGCGGCGTGGGGCGAGCCGGCCTGCCTGCTGCTGGCCCTGGCGGGCTTCTTGTTGCAGGCCTTGCTGATCCTGGGCTCGCCGGTCCGCTCGCTGCAGCGGCTGCCGGCGCAGGTGGCCTAGGGCCTGCCCTAGAACTTCCCGAGCACGTTGACGAAGAAGCCGCGGCTGCGGTAGTTGAGATCCGTCAGGTTGTCGGAGAAATCGGTGAAGTTGTAGCCCACGCCCACCTTGAAGTTCTCGTTCACGTGGTAGTAGCCGGCGGTCAGCCAACCGGTGCGGCGGTCGCCGAGTTCCTTGGCGCGCAGCGAGCGCAGCTCCGCCATCCAGCTCCAGTTGCGCACCACCTTCCAGTCGATGCGCACGATGGCGAGCTCGGCCGAGCTCTTGAACCACTGCGCCGAATCGTCGCGGCTGGGCCGCAGCTCGCCGCGGCGCCATGCGTACTTGCCGCCCAGGGTCCAGCGCGCGTCGAGGTCGTAGGTGGCGTCGATCGCGAACACGCTGCTCTTCTGCTGGTAGTCCACGCCGAGCGTCGACACCGGCCGCGTCGTCGTGTCGGTGAAGGACACCTGGCCCGGCGACGACAGGTCGTACAGGTAGGTGTACTTCAGCAGCACGTTGAGGCGGTCGTTCAGCACCGGGCGGAAGGCGTAGCCGACCACGGCCTCGGTGTACTTGGCCGCGGCGAGCGCACCGGCGTCGCTGTTGCTGTCGGCCCAGTTGAGCTTGCCGACCCAGCGCCCATCGTCGCTGGTCTTGTAGCTGATGGCGTTGCGCAGCAGCCAGCTCTTGCGCTCTTCCAGCTGGGTGCGGTCGCGCCGGTACTCGGCGCCGCCGCTGTACTTGATGTCGGCCGACGCGTAGCCGGCGGTGAAGGCCACCGCCTCGCGCTGCACCTCGCCGATGGTTTCCGAGCCGACCGTGCCGTTCTCGAAGTTCGCGCCCAGCGTCCAGCGGCTGTCGGGCGCGTACTGCAAGCCGTAGGCATGCGTGAGGCCCGGCTGCACGCCGGTGGACTGGCGATGCTCGGTGAACATGCTCACGTTGTCGGAGAGCCGCGACTTCACGCCGGTCACCAGGTTGCCGCCGCGGCCGAGCACGTTCTCGTCGGTGCGGCCGGTGTCGCGCACATAGGTCATGTAGACGCTGGAACGGTCGTTGTACTGGTAGTCGACGCCGGCCTTGCCGGCACCGCCGCCGTCGCCGCCGGAGAGCTCGCCCAGCACCGACAGCTTGTCGGTGAAACGGTAGCGGCCGCCGAAGCCGAGGCGGTCGTTCTCCAGCCGCGTGCCGGTGCGGTGCAGGCTCTTCTGCGCGAAGCCGTAGGCGCTCCATTTGTCGAGGCTGTCGTAGTCGAGCTGCACGGCGGCGTCGGTGCGCTCGCCTTCCACGCGCATCGAGCTCGGCACCAGCGGGCTGGTGAAGACGGAGTCGATGCCCTTGTCGTCGTAGCGCACGCTGGTGCCCAGCTTCCACTGCGGCGTGAGCTTGTAGCCGAACTGCGCTTCGGCCACCTCGGTGTTGAAGCCGTTGGTCTCGTTCTTGTGGTCGGCCTTCAGGCGCAGGTCCGCACGATCGCTCAGCGTCAGCGCGGTCGACGCGCCGGCCTGCATCGAGGCATTGGCCGTGAGCTGGCCCGGCGCCGAGAAGCCGGCGTCGCGCTTCTGCACGTAGCCCGAGACGCGGCCCGGGGTTTCGAGACCGGCGTCCTTGAGATCGGCCTGCGCTTCGATGCGGTAGGCATTGGCATCGATGTCCTGCCCGGGCGCAAGCACGCCGCCGTTGAAGCTGTAGCCGCCGTCCAGCGACGAAAGCTGGCCGATGCCGGTGCCCTCGGTGCGCGCGACCTCGGCCTTGAGGAAGGTGGTCTCGCTCTGGCGCAGCACCAGGTCGGCGCCGCCCAGGCTCTGGTCCATGCCGATCTGCTTCTGCCGGCTCGCGGTCACGCCCAGGCGCAGGTTGTCGTTGGCCCACCACGACAGGCGCGCGCCGGTCGCGAGCGTGTCGAGCGAGCTGGCCAGCGGCGTGTATTCGTAGGTGGCGACCAGGTAGGCATAGTGGCCGGTGAGGCCGCCGGCGCGCACGAGGGACGAGTCGGTCGCGATGCTCGACAGCGGCGAGCTCAACAGCACCCGGCCCTGCAGGTAGTCGAGCTCGTAGTCGGTGGTCGGAACCAGCTGCTGGCGCGAGAGCACCAGGCCCGAGTCGCGGTCGCGGATCTCGACGAACACCTGCTCGGCGCCGCGCGTGATGTCCTGGTTGCGTAGGTAGTACAGCGAGCCGCCGGTGCCGCGGAACTCCTCGCGCGCAGACAGCGTGCCCGGCTCCGCCGCGAACAGGTCGGCGCGCAGGCGCGCTTCGCCGAAGGCCGTCGAGCCCTCGCTCAGGTGGCGCCCGTGAAAACCGTACAGGCCGCGGTTGATCTGCGTGAGCTCGGTCTCGCCGAAGTTGAGCTTGAAGTTGCCCCACATCGCATGCGAACGGCCGTCGTCCACGCGCAGGTAGAAGCGGCCCTGCGTGGGCGCGTCCTCGATGCTGGTGGAGTCGTCGCCGAAGGTGGCCCACGAATCCACCGGGTCGAAGCGGCGGAACAGCGAGCTCGGGTCCTTGCGGTCGAAGTTGCGGAACAGGTCGCCGAGTTCGCGTTCCTCGGTATCGACGCTGGCGGTGAGCTGCCAGCGCTCGCTGATGCTGCCCTTGCCGTAGAAGGCGAGGCGGCCCTCGGTCCAGGTGTCGTTGTTGTAGCGGTTCTTGTCGTTGGTGAGCAGTGCAGCCGGGCCGCTGGTGCGGTCGCGTCCGACGGTGAGGTCGGCTTGGCCGACCAGGAACCAGTCCCTGGCCGGCAGGTCGAAATCTCGCCGGAACACGCGTGCCTGGCCGCCTGCATCGTTGATCGCGATCTCGCCGGTCTGCATGCGCCGCGGCACCAGCTGCTGGAACACGAAGCGGCCGTTGTCGTCCACCGGCACGGCGAAGCCGAGGGCCCGCACCGATTCGCCGGCACGGATCGCGCGGCCGCTGGCCGTCACGGTGCCGGCGGAGAGCGGGATGTTGGTCACGGCGAGGTTGCTCTCGCCATAGGCCTTGGCGAGCTGCTTCTTCTCGTCGTCGTCGCCCGCGACGGGCAGGCGGCGCGGTGCGAGCGTGAGCGAGAAGTCCTGGGTCTCGTCGAACTGGCCGTCCTTGCCGTAGACGCGCAGGCGCCAGTAGATCTTGGGGTCGTTCGCATTGTTGGCGATGCGCTCGATCAGTTCCTGCGGCACCGTCCATTCGCCGCGCAGGTCGGCATCGAGCGGCACGGTCGCCAGCGGCGTGGCCTGGCGCACATCGTTGGCGGTGAAGAGGCGCAGCTCGGCCTTGGCGAGGAACAGCAGGTAGTTGCTGTAGCCCGCGAAGCGGATGCGCTCGCCCGGCACCGCGGTGGTGGGCCAGGCGGCCCCGCTGAGCCGGCGCGGCTGCGAAAGGTTGTCGTACTGCAGGCGCAGGCCGTTGCGCTCGAGCCCGACGTCGACGCAGCGCTGGCGGTCGGCGCTCGAAGCCTGTTGCGCCTCGCCCTCGGGCTTGCCGTCGATGCTGATGCGCAGCGGCCCGGTCGCCTCGGTCAGCGGCGTGAGCATGCCGCATTCGGTGGGATCGGTGCGCGTCACGACTTCGCTGCGGCGCGGCGCCGCAGCCTCCTGCCAGAACACCTGCACCTCGACCCGGCGGTTGGCGGCCCAGTTGGCCGGGTCCTGCGCCGGTGTCGCGAGCGGCTGCGTGAAGCCGCGCGAGCTGGCGGCGAAGGCGCTCTCGGGCAGGCCGAGGCGCTGGGTCAGGTAGCGGCCGGTGGCCTGCGCACGCGCGAGGCCCAGCGCTTCGTTGTCGGGAAAGCGGCTGCGCAGCGCGGGGCTGATCGGCTGCGTGTCGGTGTGGCCGACGATCTCGAAGCGTAGGCCTTGCTTGCCCTGGACCTTGGCCGCGAGTTCATCGAGGCTTTTGCGGTCCTGCGCGCTCAGCAGATCGGCGCCGGAGACGAAGGTCGGCGTGCTCGTGGCCGACGTCCGGCCGACGGCCGCCGGCGCTGCTTCGAGCTGCTCGGTGCGCGTCTCGCGCAGCGCGCGCTCGTCGCCGAGCACGTAGCTGATCTTCGGCAGCTCGCGTTCGGAGGTCTGCGGGATCGCGTCCACGCCGTTGATCTCGATGGCGCGCGGATCGGCGCGGCATGCATCGCTCATGCGGCCACGCGCATCGACCGTGCATTGGCGATCGCGATCGTTCGGCGCGCTTTGCGCTGCCGCGATGGCGGCGGTGAGGCAGAGCGCACCGGCAGCGCTCGAGATGGCGGTGCGGCGAAGCACCTTGCGTGCGGAAACTTGAATCGGCTTCATGGCTTGACGGAAGCCGCTGCCAGCTCCACCTCGATGTCCAGGTTGAACAAGGCCTTGTCGGACGCGCGTCCGTAGGCTTTCCATCGTCGAAGGACCTCCTCCTTCACCGCGGCGATGCGCCGCTTCGTGAGGTCGGGGTCTTCGTCGGCGGCCGGCCGATAGGCCAGCCGCAGCACCGAGGGCTTCTCGGCCAATGCGGTGACGACGCGGTCGAGCTGCGTCGCGAACTCGGGCTTCAGTTGCACGCCCTCGAAAGCAGCCGCCTGCAGGTCCAGACGAACCACGCGATGCACCGTGGCGCCGAAGTTGATCTTGACCAGCTTGCCGCGCGTCATGCGCTCGGCGGCCGGGTTCTCGGAGGTCACGCGATAGCCCGAGGGCAGCGTGCGCTCGTCGAGCTTGAGCACGAAGTTGCTGCCCGTGCCCTCCTTCGGGATCGCCGCGCAGTCGATGTGGTAGCGGCCCTCGGCGTCGGTCGTGACGAGCAGGCCGTTGACGGTCGCGAGCCGCACGCCGGCCAGGCCGGGCTCGCCCTCGTCCTGGTAACCGTTGGCGTTCTTGTCGTCGTAGACCTTGCCGATCACGTCGGTGCAGTCGAACAGCGCATCGGGCACCACGCGGATCGCGGCGGTAGCGACGTTCGAGATCACCCGCCCATTCGGCCCCTGGCGCGCGAGCACCTGGTTGACGTACTCGCCTTCACCGACGCCCACGCCGACGCCGAGCACCATCGTGATCTTCTTGGTCTCGTTGGCGGCGAAGTACTGGCCGGGAATCGTGAACTGGCGTCCGACCAGGCTGATCGGCGCCGGCAGCGCCGGGCCGCTCGGCAGGGTCTGGATCTTCAGCGAGCCCTCGACGTACTTGAAGCCCGGCGGCAGCGTGTCGACCAGCGCCACGTTGCGCGCGATCACCGGGCGCGTGTTGCGTGCCGTGATCGTGTAGGGCACGAGCTCGGCTTTCTTCGCGTAGAGCTTCGAGCTGGTCTTGCGCAGCTCGATCTGCTGGCCGCTGCCCTCACGGTCGAGCGGAATGTGGTTGTTGACCAGCCGCTGCCCGCCGCCGCCCGGCATCGAGAAGCGCATGAAGTAGACCGTGGTGGACCCGGCCGGCACCGGCTGCGACGGCGGCGTGACCACGCAGGGATCGGTGTCGTTCGAATCGATGCGGCCTGCCGGCGAGGCGCAGCTCTGCAGGTTCAGCGGGCCGTTGGTCGGCGGATAGGTGCCGGACAGCTCGTAGCCGCCGGGCGGCACGACCTCGAGGCCGTAGTCGCCCGCGGGTGCGCCGGGCAGCAGGAAGAAGAAATAGGTGCCGTCGGCCTCGGTCGTCACCGAGCCGGCGCCGCCGAGCAGGTGCACCGCGGGGTCGAAGCCCGGCGGGCCGGTGAGCGTGACGCGCGCGCCCGGCACGGGCTGCGCGCTCACGCTGTCGTACACCACGCCGCTGGGGTCGAGCGGCAAGTCCTGGTTGGTCACCGACGCGCCTGCGCTGAGGGTGACCGGAATGAAGGCGAGCGAGTCTGAGTTCTTCAAGGTGGGGTTGGGGCCGCCCGACGCGTTCTGCACCGGATCGGTCGGCCACACGCCGCCGATCACCTGGCCGCTGGGCGAACGGAAGCGCACCTGGTAGTTGCCCGCCATCAGCTCATCGAAGCGATAGCCGCCGTCGCTGCCGGTGGTCCTGGTGTCGATCACGATCAGCGCGGACTGCGCGCAGCTCGCGGCGCCGTTCGGGCAGCCCAGCAGCTCGACCGTCCAGCCGGCGAGCACCGGCTCGTCCGGCGTGCGGCTGCGATCGTGGTTGCCGTCGCGCCATACCGTGCCCGACAGCGAGGCCGGCTTGTTGGTCTTCTCGTAGAAGTCGTAGCCGGTGACGTTCGGGTTCGCGGCCGTCAGGCGCACGTTGATCCGGTTCGGCGCGGGCACGGTGCCGCCGGCGCTGCCGGGACGCTCGCCGACCGTGTCGTAGTCCGCCGGCTGCGTCTCGGTGACGGTGTAGCCGGTCGCGTCCGACAGGGGCAGGTCCGCGAAGCTGTAGCGGCCGTCGGGGCCGGTGGTGGTGGTGCGGCTGACCGGCTGGCCGTTGGCATCGTTGCCCGTGAGCGTGATCGTGACGCCGGCGATCGGCAGGTCGTTCTGCTCCTTCACGCCGTTGCGGTTGACGTCGTTGAACACCAGGCCCGCGAGCGACCCGCCGATCTCGCCGAAGTTGTAGCCCACACCCGTCGCTGCCACGCCGCCCGGATAGACGATGTTGGTGATGCGGTCGGGTCCGACGGTGCCGTTCGTCACGCCGTCAACGCGGCCGACGGTCTCCTGCGCGTCGGTGTAGGTCGCCGGTTGCGTCTCGGTGATGGTGTAGCCGGCGGCATTCGACGGCGGCAGGCCGAGGAACTGGTAGCTGCCGTCCGCAGCGGTGACGGTGGTCACGCTGACCGGCGTGCCCGAGGCGCTGGTGCCGGTGAGCGTGAGCGTCACGCCGGCGATGGGCGGTTCGCCGGCCGTCAGCACGCCGTCCTTGTTGCCGTCGACATAGACCTGCCCGCTCAGGCCGGGCGAGGTCTGCAGCGTGACGCTGCCGCTTCCGAAGTTGTTGCCGCCGGCCGGGTTGGTGCCGCCGTTGGTGTCGATCGAGCCGGTGGTGACGATGCTCGCGGTGTTGGTGTAGGTGGTCGCCGTCGCGGCGGCGATCTGAACCGGAATCCGCACCGTCGCCGTGCCGTTGACCGGCATGCTGGTGATGGCGCAGCTGACCGCCGAGCCGCCGACCGCGCCGCTGCAGATCGGTGCGGCGGGCGTGAAGCTTCCGGCCGTGACGGTGAACACCGGCGCGCCGGCGATCAGCATGTTGGTCGGCAGCGTGTCGCTGAAGGTCGTGGTCTCGGCCGCGTGCGGTCCGTTGTTGCGCACGTCCACCAGCCAGTCGAAGACCTGGCCGATGGCCACGTTCGTCACCGGCGTGGTGCCGCCGGCCTGGACGGCGCGCTTGCCGACGACCTGCACGTCGCCGCGCAGGCGGAACAAGGTGGGCTCGGCCGCCGTGTTGTTGCCTTGCGGATCGAAGGCATCGAGCGTCGCGTTGGCGAAGGCCACGCGCGCCTGGTTGGTGTAGGTGCCCTTGGCCACGCCGCGCAGGCGGACGCGCACCGAGACGCTCGAGGGCTCGCCGGTCGCGTTCGCGCCCGTGCCGCCCAGCAGCGGGATGCTGCAGCTGATGCTGCCGCCCGCAACGCCGACGGTCACGCCCGAGGTGTTGCAGCTCACGCCCGCGGGCAGCGGCGTGACCACTTCCACGAAGGTGGGCGAGCCGACCGCGTTGGGCAGCGTATCGGTCAGCACCACGTTCTCGGCGGCCGAGGCGCCGTTGTTGGTGGCCGTCAGCGTGTAGGTCACGATGTCGTCGACGTTCACCGGGTCGACGTCGTCGGTCTTGTTGACCAGCAGGTCGTAGGCCGGGCCGGTGATCGCGGTCGGTTCGGTGGCCGTGTTGTTGGCCGAACCGCCGGCGACTTCGGGCGTGGCGGTACTGATGACGACTGTGTTGCTGATTGAGCCGGATCCGCCACCCGAGACGCTCAGGGAAACGAGCGGGCGCACCTCCACCGTGACGGTCTGCTGGCTTCCGCGATTGATCTGCGTCCAGGTGCAGGACAGCGTGTTGTTGCCTGGCCCGGTCACCGAGCCGACAGCCGGAATCGAACAGGTGGCGCCGCCACTGGCGCTCGCCGACAGGAACACCAGGCCGGCCGGCAGCGTATCGGTGACGGTGACGTTGAACGCGTTGCTCGCGCTGGTGGCGGACGGATTCCTCGCCGTGATGACATAGGTCAGCTTCTGGCCCGCGGGAACCGGGTCCGGCGTATCGGTCTTGGTGACTGCGACGTCGGTGCGTGCGACGAAGAAGGCCGTCGTGACGCTCGAGGTGTTGTTGGCCAGGCCGGTGTCGGCGACGGTCTGGCTCAGTGCGAAGGCCGTGTTGGTGCGCTGGAAGTCGTCGCTGCCCGAAGTGCCGTTGCCGAAATGGCGAACCGCCACCTGCACGCGCGGGCAGTTGCTACCGGCCGTGCAGACCGGCAGCGACGTGACGGTGCAGCCGGACAGCGAAACGTTGGAGGCGGAAGCCACCAAAGTGCAGCCGGGTGCAAAGGTGCCGATGCCCGCGATGGGCGTCACGCCGTAGTCGCCTGGCACGGCGTTGAAGACGTTGTTGAACACGTCGGTCACGTCCACGCCCGTGGCGACGTCCGGTCCCGCGTTGACGATCTCGATCTCCCAGGTGATCGACTCGCCGGCCAGCTGGCGATTGCCGGCGCTGTCGCCGATGCCGACGACGCGCTTCAGGGTGGAGATGTCGGCCTGCTGTGCGGGCGGCTGCGGCGTGATGCCGACGCCCACGCAGTTGTTGGGCGCGTTGTTGTCGATCGGCCCGTTGGCGCTGCTGACGCACATGTTGTTGGTCAGCGTCGCGCCCGTGGTCGTTGCCTGCGCGTTCACCGTGATCAGGGGCGTGGTCGCGTTGACCCCGAGCGCGACGTTGGTGCTGGTGCAGGTGATGGTCGCGGGACCTGCGAGCGGCAGCGCGCCGCTCGGCACGCAGGCGAATCCGGCAGGCGCAGAGATGCTGTTGACCTGCAGCCCGGCAGGCAGGTTGTCCGTCAGCGTGATGGTGCCGGTGGCGGGGAAGGCGGTCGGCCCGAGGTTGGTGGTCGAGAGCCCGTAGTCGAAGACCTGGTTGACCGGAATCGCCGCCTGCGGCCAGCTCTTGCTCTTGTTGGCGCGCAGGTCGGAGATCGGATCGGTCACCGTGGTGGCCACCGTGCCGTTGGCCGATGTCACGCCGGGCGCCGACACGGTCGCGGTGTTGTTGACGCCGACGATCGGCGTCAGCGCACGCACCGGCACCGTCACGATGCCGAGCGTCTGGTTGTAGCCGGCGGCGCCGCTGCCGCTGCGCGTGCACGACAGCGTGGCGCCTGCCGTGGGGCAGCTGCTCGACGCGGTGCAAGTCCAGGCGCCCGACGTGAAGTTCGTCGGCCCCACCACGCAGAAGTTGGCGGGGATCGGATCGGTCAGTTGCACGCCTGCGGGATAGTCGCCGCTGTAGCGCGCATCGAGCAGGAAGTTGAAATCGCTGCCCGTCACCACGGGGTCGGGCACCGATTTGGTCTTGTCGACCGAGATCGCGCTGCCCGGCGTCACCGAGGTGTTGAACGTGGCCGAGTTGTTGGTCGAGACCCCATCGCCCACGCCGCCGCCGGCCGTGACCGATGCCGCATGGGTCAGCGTCGAGCCGTTACCGGCCGAGACGACGCCGCTGACCGAAAAGATCCTGTTCGCATTCAGCGCCAGAGCGCCGACCGTGCAGGTGAGCGTCGAGCCGCCGATCGAACAGCCGGCCGGCGGCGTCGGAATCGTGAAGCCGGGGGGAATCGAGTAACTCAGCGTCGAGCCCGGCGATGCATCCGGGCCCAGGTTGTCGACACGGATCTGGAACACCTGCGTGCTGCCTGCAGGCGCGGTCGCGGGACCGGTGATGGTGGCGCTGAGGTCGGCGCCGGCATTGACCGTGGTCGACTGGCTCTGGGAGCCGCCTGGAACCGTGGCCGTGACCTGCATCGAGCCCGCGGCAGTGGTCGTCGAACGGACCAGGAACGAAATCAGCGCCGTCTGGTTTGCAGTGAGGTTGACGCCGGTACAGCTCAAGGTGCCCGGCCCGGCCTGGTTGGCAGCCATCCCCGCGCACGACACGCCGGGCGGAAAGCTGCCCGGACCGGCGTACACGCCGTTGGCCGGAACGTCGAAGCTGAAAGCACCGCCGGTGACCGGCAGGCCGTTGACTTCACTGATCCCCACCGTGTAGGTCACGGTGCCCCCCGCCGAAACCGGATCGGGCGTGTCGGTCACCGACGAGATCGTCAGCTGCGCCTGCGCCGCCCCCGCCATCGCGAAGAGGAACGAAACAGCCATGCGGCGGCTGAACCGACCGATCGGCCCTTTGAAAATTCGGAGCATTCCCAACCCTCTTGAAAACCCGCGCCGTGCTTGGTGTGACGGCGAAACGGGCGCGATGTTATTTGTTGTTTGTTTGTGTTTCTATATGTATGTACACAGCTCGCAACGTTCCTGCCGAACTACTTCGCTATTCGCAAATACTGCACAGGCCGCTGTCGAAATGCCTTATTGCCGGCCGTCATTGGGTTGAGCGATCCTGCTCGACGTCTTTCTTTTCAAGAACGGAGCTTCCCCATGCAATACATGCTGTTGTTCTATCAACCCCAATCCGAGTTCGACCAGCGCGACGAGGCGGCGGCACAGGCCTACCGCGCCGGCTGGATGGACTACGTCGGCGCGATCCGCCAGGCGGGCATCGTGCAGAACGGCCACGGCCTGCATCCGCCGATGACCGGCACCACGCTGCGCGTGCGCGGCGACAAGCGGCAAGTGCAGGACGGCCCCTTCGCCGACACCAAGGAGCAGCTCGGGGGCTACTTCGTGATCGAGGTGCCCGACCTCGACGCCGCGCTCGAGTGGGCCGCGCGCGCGCCCTGCGCCACCACCGGCGGCGTCGAGGTGCGTCCGGTGTTCTACGCACCCGAGATGTGACGGGCCCGTCAATCCACGCGGCGCACGAGGCTGCCGAGAAGGCCGCGCGCCAGTCCTATGGCCGGCTGGTCGCGATCCTCTCGGCGCGCACGCGCGACATCGCCGCGTCGGAAGATGCGCTGGCCGATGCTTTCGCGCGCGCCCTCGAGCGCTGGCCGCACGAAGGCATTCCCGACCAGCCCGAGGCCTGGCTGCTCAGCGTGGCGCGCAACCGCACCCTCGATGCGTGGCGCCACCGCCGCGTGCAGGACGAGGCCGCGCAGAGCCTGCTCCTGCTGGCCGACGAATTCGCCGCCGACACTTCCGGCGGCGACGCCGTGCCCGACGAGCGCTTGCGCCTTTTCTTCGTCTGCGCGCACCCGGCCATCGACGCCGCGGCGCGCGCGCCGCTGATGCTGCAGACCGTGCTCGGGCTCGATGCGGCGCGCATGGCGGGCGCCTTTCTGGTCGCGCCCTCCACGCTCGGCCAGCGCCTGGTGCGGGCCAAGGCACGCATTCGCGCGGCCGGCATTCCGTTCGAATTTCCGCAGACGCGCGATCTGGCGCAGCGGCTGCAGGACGTGCTCGATGGCATCTACGCGGCCTACGGCACCGGCTGGGACGACGTCGACGGCGCCGACGCGGCGCAGCGCGGCCTCACCGGCGAAGCCATCGAGCTGTGCCGCATCCTGTGCGGCCTGATGCCGCGCGAGCCCGAGCCGCATGGGCTGCTGGCCCTGATGCTGTTCTGCGAGAGCCGTGCCGCCGCCCGGCGCGGCGCAGGCGGCGACTACGTGCCGCTCGACGTGCAGGACATTGCGCGCTGGAATCATGCGATGCGCCAAGAGGCCGAACAGGTGCTGCAGCATGCAGCGGCCCTGAAGTCGCTTGGTGCCTACCAGATGGAAGCCGCGATCCAGTCGGCCCACTGCGCGCGCCGGTTGGGCGCGCAGGTTCCGCCCGATGCGCTGGTCGCGCTCTACGACGGGCTGCTCGCATGGCGCCCGAGCATCGGCGCCCGCGTGAGCCGTGCCTGCGCGGTGGCGATCGCCGAAGGCCCGGCCGCGGGCCTGCAGGCGCTCGATGCCATCGCCATCGCAGAAGTCGCGAGCTATCAGCCCTACTGGGCCGCGCGCGCCCACCTGCTCGGCGGCACCGGCGAGCCGGCCGCAGCCCGCGAGGCCTATGCGCGCGCGGCCGGCCTCAGCACCAGCCCGGCGGTGCGCGCCTACCTGGCCGCGCAAGCCGAACGGCTTTGAGCGAGCGCGCAGAATCGCAAGCTCCATGCGAGCGCTTCTTCGTACCTTTTCCTGGCAGGAACTGCGCCACCATCCCTGGCGCAACGCGGCCGCCGTGCTCGCGGTGATGCTGGGCGTGGCGCTGGCCTTCTCGGTGCAACTCATCAACGCGTCGGCGCTCGACGAGTTCGCGAGCGCCGTGCGCTCGGTCAACGGCCAGCCGGACCTGGAGCTGCGCGCGGCGCAAGGCGGCTTCGACGAGGCCGTGTTCGCGCGCGTGGCGCAGCATCCGCAGGTGACGCTGGCCAGCCCGGTGCTCGAATCGCAGGCCGTGGCGCTCGCGGGCGATGGGCGCCGCATCGCGCTGCGCGTGATCGGCGTCGATGCACTGGTGCTGCCCACGATCGCGCCCGCGCTGATGCCGCAGCCGGCGAAGGACGCCGACCGCTTCGCGCTGTTCGCGCCGGACACGCTGTTCCTCAATGCCGCTGCGCGCACCGCGCTCGGCGAAACGGCGACCACGGTGCAGTTGCGCATCGGCGCGCAGCAGCACGCACTGCGCGTGGCCGGCCAGGTGGCGGCCGGCGGCAGCGCGCTGGCGGTGATGGACATCGGCGCCGCGCAAGATCTCTTCGGCCGTGCCGGCCAGCTCACGCGCATCGACCTGCGGCTCGCGCCCGGCATCGACCGCGCGGCCTTCATCCGTTCGCTGCAGGCGTCGCAGGGCTGGCCCGCCGGCATCCGGATCGCCGAACCTGGCGATGCGGCCGAGCGCGTGAGCAATCTCTCGCGCGCCTACCGCGTGAACCTCACGGTGCTCGCGCTGGTGGCCTTGTTCACCGGCGCCTTCCTGGTGTTCTCGGTGCTGGCGCTCAGCGTCGCCAAGCGCGCGCAGCAGTTCGCCTTGCTGGGCGTGCTGGGCCTCACGCCGCGCGAGCGGTTGCGGCTGGTGCTGGCCGAATCGCTGGTGCTGGGCCTCATCGGCAGCGTCGCCGGCATTGCGCTCGGCACCGCGCTCGCGGCCTTCGCGCTGCGCGTGCTGGGCGGCGACCTTGGCGGCGGCTATTTCGAAGGCGTGGCACCGACCTTGCGCTGGAGCTCGGCTGCCGCGCTGCTCTACGGCGGCCTCGGCCTGCTTGCCGCGGCGGTCGGTGGCTGGTGGCCCGCGCGCGCCGCCCAGGCGCTGCCCGAGGCGCAGACGCTCAAGGGCCTGGGCGCCGCGCCTGCGCAAAGCGGCGCGCACAATCTGGCGCTGCTGCTGATCGCGGCCGGTGCGGGGCTGGCGACGGCGCCGGCGGTCTTCGGCATCCCGATCGCGGCCTATCTCTCGGTGGGCTTCCTGCTGGTCGGCGGCATCGCCGCCCTGCCCTGGCTGATCGCGCTGCTCTACGACCGGCTCGCACCGCTGTTCGAACGCCGCGTGCTGCCGATGCTCGCGATCGAGCGCGCCCGGCGCATGCGCGGCACGGCGGCGGTGGCCGTCAGCGGCGTGGTCGCCAGCCTGAGCCTCGCGGTGGCGCTCACGGTGATGGTCGCAAGCTTTCGCGAGTCGGTCACGCGCTGGCTCGACGTGGTGCTGCCGGCCGATCTCTATGTACGCAGCGCCACGGCCGGCAGCTCGAGCCAGAGCGAGCAGGCCGCCTTCACGCCGGCCTTCGTGCAGGCGCTCGCGCAGTTGCCCGGCGTGGCGCGCACCGGCACGCTGCGCACGCGCGCGCTGCTGCTCGATCCGACGCGGCCGGCGGTCACGCTGATCTCGCGCAACATGGAGGATGAAGCATCGCGCTCATTGCCCTTGCTCGGTGCAGCACTGCCGGTGCCCGCAGGACAGATCCGCATCTATGTCAGCGAGGCGATGGTCGAGCTCTACGGCGCGAAGCCGGGCACGGAGTTCGAAGCGCTGGCCAGGGCCTTCGGCGGCGGCCAGCGCTTCTTCGTCGCCGGCGTGTGGCGCGACTACGTGCGGCAGTTCGGCGCCATCACCATGGATGCGCGCGACTTCGAGCGCCTGACCGGCGACCGCAGCGTGAGCGACATCTCGCTGTGGCTTGCGCCGGATGCATCGGAGGCGCAGGTGCAGCGGGCGGTGCGCGCGGCCGCCGCCGCCGAGCCGATCGAGATCGCCTCCGTCGGCCAGCTGCGCGCGACCTCGCTGCGCATCTTCGACCGCAGCTTCGCCGTCACCTACTGGCTGCAGGCGGTGGCGATCGGCATCGGCCTGTTCGGCATCGCGGCCAGCTTCAGCGCGCAGGTGCTGGCGCGGCGCAAGGAGTTCGGGCTGCTCGCGCACCTGGGCTTCACGCGCGCCCAGGTGCTCGCGGTGGTGGCCGGCGAAGGCGCGGCGTGGACCGCCATCGGCGCGCTGGCCGGCCTGGTGCTCGGGCTCGCGGTCTCGGTGGTGCTGGTGCACGTGGTCAACCCGCAGAGCTTCCACTGGACCATGGACCTGCTGGTGCCGTGGGCGCGCCTGGCCGCGCTGTGCGCCGCGGTGGTGGCGGCCGGCACCGTCACCGCCTGGCTGGCGGGCCGCGCGGCGGCCGCGCGCGATGCGGTGCTGGCGGTCAAGGAAGACTGGTGACGACCGCCTTCTTGGCTATCAGCATCTCGTAGAAGGCCGGCTCCAACTCCGTCCGCTTCTTGACGACAAGCCTGAAGCCCATGAGGAGCGAACAGAGAAAGAACCAGAGCTTGGACGTACGTCCTCCCCGTTGCGTCGAAGGAACCCTGTCGACGAAGTAGAACTCCGTGTAGCCGTTCTCCTTGAGCAGCTCGATCGCCTCCGACTTGCCGTCCTTGAACGCGCTGAAGTGCTGTTCGAACACGACGACGGGCGAGCATTTGCGCAGGATTCCTTCCATGCCCTTGATGGCCTGCGCTTCGTGCCCCTCGACATCGATCTTGACCAGGCGGATGTCCTTCACTTCCTGGAAATAGTCGTCCAGCTTCCAGCACCTCACCTGGATGGTGCTGTCGCTCAGCGGGGCGTCGACGATGCGGGAGTACCCGACGTTCACGGTCTCCAGGCGGAATGCGGCCAACCCGTTCCTGTCCGACGCCGCGATCTGATGGCACTGGATATTGGAAGCCAGCGAAGCATTCATCAGGAGCACGCCGAAGGTCCTAGGAGAAGGCTCCACCGCGTGGACGACGTCGAAGTGCCGGGCGAGAAAGACGCTGTGGTTGCCGATGTTCGCTCCCACATCGAGCATCGCGCCCCCGACGACATGGTGGTCCTTCAGCCACTGCGCCAGCGCCGCGAGTTCCTCGTGCTCCCAGTAGCCGTACAGGTTGATGCCCTGGCCGATCAGGTCGGAGGAAAAGACGACGAACTGCGGATACTTTTCGGCCGCCCGCTGTGTGAACAGCGGGAAGAAAAGCTTGGTGAAGACCGCACTCTTCAGGAGCCGTTCCGCTGAGTATCTTCGTCCGAAATTGATCAATGGGGATGCCGGTGGCTTACCCAGCGCTCGGGTGAACTACCCGGCCCACGAGAACGGCGCGAAGTGTCCGTTGCGCGTGCCGGTCGCGTCGTCCCAGTCGATGCCGAACGCGTGCATGCTGCTGCGCGTCGCCTTGGCGAGCGACAGCCGGCTGTTCACCGGGTGGGCCGTGTTGTCCACGCCGATGGCCTGGTCGGGCGCCACCGCGCTCGCGATGCCCACGCACGCCTGGTCGACCAGCTCGCCGGCGCGCACCGTGCGCTTCAGCCCGTCGACGTCGAAGTGAATCGGCCGCCGTTCGACGCCTGCGACACGGCCGACGAGCGGCCCGAGCGCCGCCATCGGGCCGCCAGCCGCTCCTGTCGCAATGGCAGCGATCGCCTCGGCCTGCGGATCCGAAGCACGGTCGTCGACGATCAGCCCGACCGTGATGTTGCCGTCGCCCATTGCGCCGGGCGAATGCATCAGCACGATGAATGACAGGCCCTCGAGCTTCACGCCGTCCTTCTCGCCCTTGTCGATGCGCATCGCGAACGCGGCCTTGCAATCACCCTCGGTCGGCCGTGCCGTGAGGTTGGAGGTGATGCAGGGACAGAGAAAGGCGCAGTTGCATGTTTCCATGTACTCGCCGTCTACATGCCAGTTGGTCATCAGGATTCTCCCCGACAGAAGGCGCCGCCAAGAGAATGCTATGCCGATCGCCGGGTGCCTGCAAGCGGCCGGGTTGACAGGCCGCCGCGAGGCGCGGATCGTCCGGGACAGGTGTTGGATCGAATAGCGGTTGCGCACAGGAGGGCTATCGATGGCACAGGAGAGGCGCGATTCGGCGGACAGGCCGCCGCAAAGCACTGTCGCTCTCATTGCGCGGCAGCCGAGGTGGGCGATCGGGATCCTCGCGCTCGCCTTGATGGCCTGGGCATTCCTGGCCTGGATCGCGATCGACATGGGCCATCCTTTTGCGCAACTGACCATGCCCGCCTCGTCGAGCTGGACCGCGTCCAACATGCTCGCCATCTGGTCCATGTGGGCGGTCATGATGGCCGCGATGATGCTGCCCTCGGCCATGCCGATGGTCCTGACTTTCGTCAACATGAGCGCGCCCAGCGGGGACATGGCGCGGGCGCGCAGCTTCGTCGCCGCCTATCTGACAGTCTGGTTCGCCTTCAGCGCGGGTGCCACAGCCGCACAGTGGGCGCTTCAGCTCCCGGGCTGGATCGACCCGATGATCCTCAGCACGTCGCCGTTGCTGACCGGCGCGCTGCTGCTGATCGCCGGCGTCTACCAGTTCTCGCGCCTCAAGCGCATGTGTCTTTCGCGCTGTCGAACGCCGCTGGGCTTCCTGCTCGGAGAATGGCGCCCCGGCGCGTATGGTGCTTTCGTCATGGGGGCGCGGCACGGCCTGTTCTGCGTGGGCTGTTGCTGGGCGTTGATGGCCTTGCTGTTCGTCGGCGGGGTCATGAACCTCGCCTGGGTCGCCGCGCTTTCGATCGCCGTCGCGCTCGAGAAATTGCTGCCTCGCGGGGACCGTCTGGCTGCAGCGCTCGGCATGGTGCTGATCGCCCTGGGCGGCATCAAGCTGATGACAGGCTCTGGTTAGTGTGCTGTCCCGCAAGTACCTGCACATGAGCGTCGGCAGATACACGGGGTACAAAAGCCCGGCTGCGAAACGTAGTGTGTGGATTTCTCGCGCCGATACAGAGGCATACGCGATGGGCACTTGAGAGGCCGAACGTGGCCAAGAATCCGTTCGTTCCGAAGCCAAGTCTCATCGCTCACCCGAAGGAAATCACCATGAACATCCGATCCATCGCACTTCCCCTCGCCGTGGCCGCCGCAGCGTCGGTGGCCGCCCTCACCTTCGCCGCGCCTCCGCTCGGCGGCGACGCCGCTGCCGGCGCGACCCGCTCGGCACCGGAGTTCCAGAAGATCGACACCTGGCTCAACTCCCAGCCGCTGAAGATGGAAGAGTTGCGCGGCAAGGTGGTCCTCATCGACTTCTGGACCTACACCTGCATCAACTGCCTGAACCACCTGCCCTACGTCAAGGAATGGCACGAGAAGTACAAGGACCAGGGCCTGGTCGTGGTGGGCGTGCACACGCCGGAGTTCGCGTTCGAGAAATCGACCAAGAACGTCCAGGACGCCATCAAGAAACTGCAGATCAAGCACGCCGTCGCCCAGGACAACAGCTACGCGACCTGGAAGGCTTTCAACAACCAGTATTGGCCTGCCGTCTACCTGATCGACAAACAGGGAAAGGTCGTCTACTCGCATTTCGGCGAGGGGCGCTACGGCGAGACCGAGAAGAAGATCCAGGCGCTTCTTGCGCAGCAGTCGCCCGCGGGCTCCTGAGATGAAGATCTGGCTTGCCCTGCTCTTCCTGGCGGGCGGCATCTCGCACGAGATCCGCAATCCGACGAGCTGCCACTGCATCACGGCCCGTCAGCGCGCGGGGCCCGAAAAGCGCGTCCGCAGCTAGCCGGCTCGGTGTGGTCGGCTCAGTCGACCGCCTCCACCGCCGATGCGAACACGTAGCCTTCGCTGCGCACGGTCTTGATGTACCTCGGCTCGCGCGCGTCGTCGCGCAGCCGCTGGCGCAGCCGGCTCACGAGCAGGTCGATCGAGCGCTCGAAGAGCTCCGCTTCCCGGCCCTGCGTCAGGCTCAACAGCTGGTCGCGGCTGAGCACCTTCTGCGGGTGATCGAGAAAGATGCGCAGCAGCCGGTATTCGGCGCCGCTCAGCGCGACCATCGTGCCGCTCGCGTCGAGCAGGTGCCGCGCGGTGGTGTCTACGTGCCATTCGCCGAAAGCCAGCTTCTTCGCCGACTCCGTCGAGTGCATGTTGGGAGGCAGCATCCGGGTGCGGCGCATCACGGCGCGTATGCGCGCGAGCAGCTCCCGGGCGGAGAAGGGCTTGGCCAGGTAATCGTCGGCGCCCATCTCGAGGCCGAGGATCCGGTCGGCCTCCTCGCTGCGCGCCGTCAACATCAGGATGGGCGTGGCCTTGTACTTGCCCGTGCGCAGGTCGCGGCACAGCGTGAGCCCGTCCTCGCCCGGCAACATCAAATCGAGAATGATCAGGTCGAAGGGGCCCGATTCCTCCAGCGCGACGCGCATGTGCCGGCCGGTCGGCACCGCGACCACGCGCAGGCCGTTCTTGACCAGGTAGGTGGTGAGCAGTTCGCGGATCTCGCGATCGTCGTCGACGATGAGGATGTGGTCGGAGGTCTTGGGAGTCATGGCAGTGCGGCATCGAGCAGGTGTTGCAAGCGCAATGTAGTCCGCTCCTGCGCCGGAATCGACTCCTTTGTATGGCCAAGTATCCGGCGCTGCGGGCCACGACATTGTGTTTCGCGGCGCCCGGGTGCCGGAAAGCGATGCCGGCGACGACAGTGAAATTTACTGTTGTGAAAGACAGCCCGGATACACAGGCATACCGAGTCCGCGGTCTTCGAGGTGTTCGACGCCAACAATCGCGCCGTCAGCTTTTCCGGTTGGCGACAAGCAAGCGTTCTCCCCCTCCATTCTCCAAGGAAATACACATGACCCGCATCGAAAAAGTTCTCTACACCGGCAAGACCCACACCTCCTCGGGCGGTCGCGACGGCGAGTCCCGCAGCACCGACGGCCGCCTGGACATCAAGCTCTCTTCGCCCGGCGCCGCAGGCACCGGCACCAACCCCGAGCAGTTGTTCGCTGCCGGCTGGTCGGCCTGCTTCATCGGCGCGATGGGGCTCGCGGCCGCCCAGAGGAAGATCAAGCTGCCGGCCGACACGGCCGTCGACGCCGAAGTCGACCTGGGCACCACGGACGGCGCCTACTTTCTCCAGGCCCGCCTCAACGTGAGCCTGCCGGGCGTGGAGCACGAGGTCGCGCGGGCCCTGGTGGATGCCGCGCACCAGACCTGCCCGTATTCGAAGGCCACACGGGGCAACATCGGCGTCGAGATCAACCTGGTCTGAGTCGGCTTCCCACTCACCCGGCCTGTCCGTGCCGAACAGGCAGGCCGGGTCACTCACACCAAGGATCTCATGTCGCCCTTCGCTGCCCGACACACTGCAATACACGCGAAAGCGATTTCGGGTGAACGCAGGCATATAACCGGATCCATGCCCACCATGCACCGCCTCGTCCCCCGCTCGCTGTTCTCCCGCGTGACGCTGATCATCGTGGTCGGCCTCGCGATCGCGCAGCTGCTGACCTTCGCGGCGATCCGCTATGAGCGCGGCATGGCGCTGCGCGAGCTGATGATGAGCGGCATCGAACGCGACATCGCGAGCTCGATCGCCCTGCTGGATCGCCTGCCCGCCGCCGAGCGCGCGAGCTGGCTCGGCCGGCTGGAGCGGCGCAACTACCGTTTCGTGCTGGGCGGCAGCGTCACGGGCCCGGAGCCCGCGACGCCGGTGGCGCAGGAGTTCGCCGCCGCCATCGTCAATGCGCTGCATCCCTTCGAGGTCGTGAAGGTGGCGCAGGTCGCCGAACCGACCGAAGGCCTTCGGATCCAGGTGAAGCTGGCGGACGGCAGCCCGGTGATCGTCGACGCGAGACGCGTCGGCATGCCGGTGTCGGACTGGGTCATGTGGGTGCTCGCGGTCCAGCTCGCGGTGCTGGCCGTCTGCGCCTGGTTCGCGGTGCGGCTCGTCACGCGCCCGCTGGCCCGGCTCGCCGCGGCAGCGGACGAGCTCGGGCCCGACCTGAAGGCCCGCAACCTCGAGGAAGAAGGCCCCACCGAGGTGGCGCACGCGGCACGCGCCTTCAACGCGATGCAGCGGCGCATCTCCGGCTACATGGCCGAACGCGTGGAGATCCTGGCTGCGATCTCGCACGACCTGCAGACGCCGATCACCCGGATGCGGCTGCGCACCGAGATGATGGACAACGAGCGCGACCAGCTGAAGTTCCGGCAGGACCTCGACGCCATGAATGCGCTCGTGAGGGAAGGCGTCACCTATGCGCGCACGTTGCATGGCGCCACGGAGCCGCCCTTGCGCGTCGATGCCGACGCGTTGCTCGAGAGCATGGTCGGCGACTACGAGGACTCCGGCCAGCAGGTGCTGCTCGAGGGACGCATCGACGCGCCGATCGTGACGCGCCCCAATGCCCTGCGCCGGATCCTCGTCAACCTGGTCGACAACGCGCTGAAGTTCGGCAGCGAGGTGCGCGTGCGGGTGCAGGCCGATGCGGACCGGCTGGTCATCGCGGTGCTCGACAACGGGCCGGGCATCCCGCCCGACGAGCTGGAAGCCGTACTCAAGCCCTTCTACCGGGTCGAAAGCTCGCGCAACCGAAGCACCGGCGGTACGGGCCTCGGACTCGCCATCGCGCACCAGCTCGCGATGGCGATGGGCGCGGAGCTCAGTTTGCAGAACCGCAGCGAAGGCGGGCTCGAGGCCCGCGTGACCCTGTTCAAACCCGGCGCGGCCTGAACGCCCGCGCTCATCGAGAAACACCATGCTCCTCCTCATCGTGGCCTACCTCGGCGGCGTGCTCACCATCCTGAGCCCGTGCATCCTGCCGGTGCTGCCCTTCGTGTTCGCGCGCGCCGATCGGCCGTTCCGCTCGCACGGCCTGCCCCTTCTCTTCGGCATGGCGCTGGCCTTTGCCGCCATCGCCACGCTAGCCGCGGTGGGCGGCGGCTGGGTGGTCGAGCTCAACCAGTACGGGCGCTACGCAGCGATCGCGCTGCTGGCGGTGTTCGGCGTCACGCTGCTGTTCCCGAGCCTGGCCCACCGCCTGAGCAGGCCGCTGGTCGCGCTCGGCATCCGGCTCTCCAACGCCCAGGCTGACGGGTCTGCCGCACGGCCATCGGTTCTCTCGCCGCTGGTGCTGGGCGTGGGCACTGGCCTGCTCTGGGCGCCCTGCGCCGGTCCGATCCTCGGCTTGATCCTCACCGGCGCAGCACTCAACGGCGCCAGCGTCGGCACCTCGCTGCTGCTCTTGGCCTATGCCGCCGGCGCATGCACCTCGCTGGCGGCAGCGCTGCTTTTCGGCGGGCGCGTGTTCGCGGCCTTGAAGGGATCGCTCCACACGGGCGAATGGATCCGGCGCGCTGCCGGCGCGGCGGTGCTGGTGGGTGTGGGCGCCATCGCGCTGGGCCTGGACACCGGCCTGCTCGCGCGGCTTTCGGTCGGCACCACGTCGGCGCTGGAACAGGCGCTGGTCGAAAAGAGCGGCTTCCAGAAGCCGACGCCGCCGCGCGCCGATGCGAGTGTCTCCGTCGAAGAAACCGGCCTGATCCCGACGGCAGCCGCCCGCGAACCGGCACCCGCGCGAACGCTCGGCATCGAGGGTATCTTTCCTTCACTCGCCGGCGCGACCGAGTGGATCAACTCCGCCCCGTTGACGACCGAAGGCCTGCGCGGCAAGGTGGTGCTGGTCGACTTCTGGACCTATTCGTGCATCAACTGCCTGCGCACCCTGCCCTACCTGCGCGCATGGGCGGAGAAGTACAAGGATGCGGGCCTGGTGGTCATCGGCGTGCACGCGCCCGAGTTCGCCTTCGAGAAGCGCCCTGCCAACGTGCGCCGGGCGACCAAGGACCTTCGCATCGACTTCCCGGTCGCCATCGACAACGACTTCGCCATCTGGCGCGGCTTCGACAACCAGGCCTGGCCCGCGTTCTATTTCATCGATGCCGAGGGGCGCATCCGCCATCACCAGTTCGGCGAGAACCGGTACGAGAAACTGGAACGAATCATCCAGCAACTGCTGGCCGAGGCTGGGCGCAATGTTCCATCCGATCTGGTCGCTCCGCAGGGCGAAGGCGTCCAGGCCGCGCCGGGCTCGACACCCGCTTTGTCGGGAGAAACCTATCTGGGCTACGAACGCACGCACAGCTTCGCCTCGCCGGGCGGCATCGCGAACGATCGCGCGAACGCCTACCAGGCTGCCGCTTCGCTGCGAACGAACCAATGGGCGCTCGCCGGCGACTGGACCGTGGAGCGCGAGCGCGCGGTCGCGAACCGCGCCAACGGCCGCATCGCCTACCGTTTCCATGCGCGCGATCTGCACTTGGTGCTCGGTCCCTCGGCCGACGGCAAGCCCGTGCGCTTCAGGGTGCTCGTGGACGGCAAGCCGCCGCTCTCGGACCATGGGTCCGACATCGACGCCCAGGGCAACGGAACGATCGACGCGCAGCGGCTCTACCAGCTGGTTCGCCAGTCGCCATCCGCGAAGGAGCGCCTGTTCGAGATCGAATTCCTCGATGCCGGCGCGCAGGCCTATGCGTTCACCTTCGGTTGAACGCACAGGGCTTGTAGACTCGTCGGCGTGACCCATGCCTCCCCACCCGGCAGCCCCTGGCTCGGCAGCGCGATCCGCCGCATCGAGGCCGACTACCAGCGCAGCGCCGACACGCACCTGATCCCGCTGCCGCTGCCGGCCTTCGCCGCGCACGGCATCGACCTCTATCTCAAGGACGAATCGACGCACCCGACCGGCAGCCTCAAGCACCGGCTCGCGCGTTCGCTCTTCCTCTACGCGCTGTGCAACGGCTGGATCGGCGAGCGCACCACGGTCGTCGAGGCCTCGAGCGGATCGACCGCGGTGAGCGAGGCCTACTTCGCGCGGCTTCTGGGTCTGCCCTTCATCGCCGTGATGCCGAAGAGCACATCGCCCGAGAAGATCGCGCAGATCGCCTTCTACGGCGGCCAGTGCCATTTCGTGGATCACGCGGCGGAGGTCTACAACGAAGCGCGCTCGCTGGCCGAGCGCGCGGGCGGCCACTACATGGACCAGTTCACCTACGCCGAGCGCGCGACCGACTGGCGCGGCAACAACAACATCGCCGAGAGCATGTTCCAGCAGATGGGCCACGAGCGGCATCCGGTGCCCGCGTGGATCGTGGTCGGCGCCGGCACCGGCGGCACCAGCGCGACCATCGGGCGCTATGTGCGCTACCGCTGCCACGACACGCAGGTCTGCGTGGTCGATCCCGAGGGCTCGGTGTTCGCGGCCTACCACGCGACCGGCGATGCGACGCTCACGGCGCCGGGCTCGCGCATCGAAGGCATCGGACGGCCGCGCGTGGAAGCCAGCTTCATCCCTTCGCTGGTGGACCGCATGATCGAAGTGCCGAACACCGACTCGGTGGCCGCGATGCGCGCGCTCTCGGCGCTGCTGGGCCGCAAGGTCGGCCCGTCGACCGGCACCAACTTCATCGGCATGCTGGCGCTGGCCGACGAGATGCGCGCGGCGGGGCGGCAAGGCTCGATCCTCTCGCTGCTGTGCGACGCGGGCGAGCGCTACCTGCCGAGCTACCACGATGCGGCGTGGGTGGCGAACGCCTTCGGCGATTGCAGCGCGGCGCAACGGCGCGTCGACGCACTTCTGGCGAGTTGAGCATGCTGTCGCGCCGAGCAGTGCTCCTGTCGGCGCTCGCGGCGCCGGCGGCCTGGGCGCTGCCGCCGCGCATGCAGCAGTTTCCGCGCGACTTCGGCAGCCATCCGGATCTGCGCACCGAGTGGTGGTACATCACGGGCCACGCCCAGGCCGGTGCGCGCGACTTCGGCTTCCAGCTCACCTTCTTCCGCTCGCGGGTCGTTGCGACGCAGTCGATGCGCTCGCACTTCGCGGCGCGGCAGCTGATCTTCGCGCACGCTGCCCTCACCGACCTCGAAGGCCGCAAGCTCTGGCACGACCAGCGCATCGCGCGCGCCGGCTTCGGCGTGGCGTCGGCCGCCGAAGAGGACACCGACGTCCGGCTGCGCAACTGGACGCTGAAGCGCGACGCCCGGGGCTATACGGCCAGATTGCCGGCTGAAGGCTTCGGGCTCGACCTGCGCTTCTCACCCACCCAGCCGGTGCTGCTGCAAGGCAAGGACGGCCTGTCGCGCAAGGGGCCCGAGGCCGAACAGGCCAGCTACTACTACAGCGAACCGCAGCTCGCGGCGCAGGGCCGGCTCACCTTGCAGGGCCGCGGCTTCGACGTGCAAGGCAAGGCATGGCTCGACCACGAGTGGAGCGAGGCCTACCTGCATCCCGACGCGGCGGGCTGGGACTGGATCGGCATGAACCTCGACGACGGCGGCGCGCTGATGGCCTTTCGCATCCGGCGGCGCGACGGATCGGCCCTGTGGTTCGGCGGGTCGCTGCGCAGCGCCGACGGAACGCTGCGCGTGTTCGGCTCCGACGAACTGCGCTTCGACCCCGAAAGCACCTGGACCAGCCCGCGCACGCGCGCGGCCTACCCGATCCGATGGCGCATCCAGACGCCGGCCGGCGCCTTCAGGGTACAGGCGCTGCTCGACGACCAGGAGCTCGACAGCCGGGGTTCGACCGGTGCCGTCTACTGGGAAGGACTGAGCGATCTGCAGGACGCGAGCGGGCGACGCGTCGGCCGCGGCTACCTCGAGATGACGGGCTATGCGCAGGCGCTGCGGATGTAGCAAAGGCGGAATCGCGCGCGACTCTTTCTACGGAACGACCGCGCTCTCCGGCTCGACCGCCTGTTCCCGCATCCACTCGATGAAGTTCGTCACTTCGCTGCGCTGCAAGTGACGCTGGGGGCATACCAGGAAGTGCGCATGAACCTTCAAGCACCAGCGTTCGTCAAAGACCTTTCTCAATCGGCCCTGGTGAAGGTGGCCCGCTGCCACCGATGAGCTGTCCAGGGCAATGCCCAGCCCTTGCACCGCGGCATCGAGGGCCATGGATGTTCGATCGAAGCGGAAAGCGAACTGCCCGCTCGAGAACGCGATCTTGCGGCTGCGGAACCAATCGCCCCATTGCACGACGTTGACGACAGACTGGATCAACGGAAGGTTCAGCAGGTCTGCAGGGTTCTCGATGCGATGCCTTTCGATGAACGCCGGGCTCGCCATCGGCTGAATCCGTTCCTCGAACACGGGTTGCACGTTGAGATGCGGCCAGTTCGGTACGCCGTATCGAATGTCGATGTCGACCTGTCCGCTCGCAAAGTCGGAGTGAACGACGGACGACGACAACGAGAGTGCGATGCCGGGGTGCGCCCGCGCGAAATCGGCCAGTCGCGGCATGAGCCACAGGCTCGCGAAGCTCGGCGCCGCGTGGACATACAGCGCGTTGCGAACGCCCTTGCGCGCGTTGTCGGTTGCTGAGCTGATCGCGTCGAGCGCGCCGGAGACGCGGCTCATGTATTCGCGGCCGGCTTCGGTCAGCTCGATGCTGCGCGCCGAACGCTCGAACAGCCGCACGCCGAGCAGCTCCTCCAGCTTGGCGATCTGGTGGCTCACCGCCGAGGGCGTCAGGTGCAGCTCGATGGCGGCCGCGCTGAAGCTTGCGCGGCGAGCCGCAGCCTCGAAGGCAAGCAGGCAGCTCAGTGGGGGAAACGACGATCGCATCGGGTAAACCCTTTATGAACGCGATTCACTCATCGCTGACGAAGTGTCGTTTGTCTTCATGCATCACTCCATCGATAGTTACCCCACACACCCGCTCACCACTACTACGGAGACAGTCCATGTTGCTAACCGATCGCGTCGCCCTCATCACCGGAGGCGCCGGCCTCAACGGCCTCGGATTCGCCACTGCGCGCCTGCTGGCATCGCAAGGCGCTCACGTCGTCATCACGGACCTCGAAGCCGCCGCGCCCGCGCAGGTCGCCGCCACCCTCGGCGACGGCCACCTGGGGCTGGTTGCCGACGTCACCAACAAGCCCGAAGTCGAGTCCGCTGTGGCGCGCGTGCTCGAAAAGTTCGGACGGCTCGACATCCTCGTCAACAACGCCGGCATCACGCAGCCACGCAGGACGGTGGACATCTCCGGTGCCGACTACGACGCCGTACTCGATGTCAGCCTGCGCGGCACGCTGCTTTTCTCGCAGGCCGCCATTCCCGCCATGCAGCGTCAAGGCAGCGGCTCGATCATCTGCATCTCGTCGGTCTCTGCGCAGCGCGGCGGCGGGATTCTCGGAGGTCCCCACTATTCGGCCGCCAAGGCCGGCGTGCTGGGTCTTGCGCGTGCAATGGCACGTGAACTCGGCACCGACGGCATCCGCGTCAACTCGATCACGCCCGGGCTGATCGGCACCGACATCAGCAAGGGCAAGTTGACCGAAGAGCGCAAGGCGCAGATCGCCGGCGAGATTCCGCTCGGACGGATCGGCGCGCCCGATGACGTCGCCGGCGCCTGCCTGTTTCTCGCGAGCGACCTGTCGAGCTATTGCACCGGTATCACGCTCGACGTGAACGGCGGCATGTTGATTCACTGATTCACCCCATCACAACACCGGAGACAACCATGAAGCGCAGAAACATCGCCGTCCTCATCGGCGCACTCGTCACGACTGGAAGCCTTGCCTTCGCGCAGGCGCCCACCAAGCTCACTTTCGGCCACGGCGCCGCGCCGGGCAACCCACGGCATGAGGCGGCCGTGAAGTTCGCCGAGGCCATCAAGGCGAAGACCAGCGGACGCTTCGAGATTCAGGTAGCGCACTCCGCCCAGCTCGGCGACGACGCCGCGATGATCACCGCCTTGCGCTCGGGAACGCTGGACATATCCGCCAACAGCCAGGGCGCGATGGCCAACGTGGTTCCCGAGTACGCGGCACTGGGCCTGCCATTCCTGTTCACCGATATCCAGAAGGCCTGGCAGCTGCTCGACGGGCCGGTGGGCGAAGAGCTGTCCAAGCGGACGGCCGCCAAGGGCATGGTCGTGCTGGGCTATTGGGACAACGGCATCCGCCACGTCACCAACAACAAGCGGCCGATCAAGACGCCAGCAGACATCAAGGGCCTGAAGATCCGCACCCCGCCCGACACCATGACCATGGACATCATGCAGGCGCTCGGCGCAGACGCGCAGCAGATCAAGTTCTCGGAGCTCTACGTGGCGCTTCAGCAGGGCGTGGTCGACGGACAGGAGAACCCGCTGACCAACATCGCGTCGGCCAAGCTCTATGAAGTGCAGAAGTACCTCTCGCTGACCGGCCACAAGTACGAAGCCAACCCCTTCGTGATGAGCAAGCGTTCATGGGAGCGGCTGAGCCCGGCCGACCAGAAGGTCTTCACCGAAGCGGCGGCCGATGCGACGCAGATGCAGCGAAAGCTCTCCAAGGAAGCCGACGAAAAGCTGACCACCGAACTGAAAGCCAAGGGCGTGCAGATCGACACGGTGGATCGCAAGGCCTTCGTCGAAGCGACGAAGTCCGTCTACACGAAATGGGGCTCAGGACCGGCCGGCGACTTCGTCAAGCGCGTCGTCCAGCAAGCGCAGTAGTGCGTCCGAAGGCAGGCGAACGACGCAGCGCTGCAACGCGCTGCGGTGACGTCTGTCGTCCCGAGTTCATGACTGCGCCGCAGCGCGCGTCCTTCTTCGAAGGGTATTGATATGTCGTTCCTTCTTTTCCTTGACCGATGCATAGGTGGAGCGTGTCGCGGTGTGCTCTACGTCACGCTGACCGTCGTGTTCCTGATCCTGAGCATCAACGTGGGCCTGCGCTACGTCGCGGGAACCAGTCTCGCATCGGCATCCGAGCTGCCGGAACTGATGTTCCCCTGGATGATCATGGCTGGCGTCGTGCTGGCGGCCCAGCACGGCTCGCACATCGCGGTCGTCATGTTCACGCAGAAGCTGGGCGCGACGCGCCGCTGGGTTCTGGCTGGCGGATCCCTGACCGTCGCGGCGCTGTATGCATCGCTGGCGGTGGCGGCCTGGCCCCTGATGGAGATCGCCGCAGACGAACGCAGCCCCATGCTGCAGGTTCCCGGCTCGGTCAGCGTGTGGGCCCTGATGCTGGGCTTCGGGCTGCTGAGCGTGGTGACCTTGTGCAAGCTGCCCGCACTGTGGAGCAGCGCCGGCGTCCAGGAGCCTGACGCCGAAGCCCTTGCGCACGGAGCCTAGCCATGACCGCACTCATCATTGGCCTCTTCATCGTCACCGCGCTGCTGTCGATTCCGATTGCGCACGCGCTGGTCCTGGCCTCCGTCGGCGGACTTCTGATCATCGACAAGGTGCCCGTGCACCTGGCGGTCGAGCAGATGATTTCGCAAACGCAAAGCTTTCCGCTGATTGCCATTCCCTTCTTCATGATGACGGGCGCACTGATGGTCAGCGGCCGGCTCGGCCAGAGCCTGGTGAGCCTGCTGTCCATGATGATCGGGCGCGTTCACGGCGGTCCGGCCCAGGTCGGGGTGCTGTCGTCGACCATCTTCGGCGGTGTCTCGGGCTCGGCAGTCGCCGACGCCTCGGCGATCGGCTCGATGCTGATCCCGTGGCTCAAGAAGCTCGGCTATCCGGCGCCCTTCGCGGCCGGCACGCTGGCTGCAGCAGCGACGATCGACATCCTGATCCCGCCGTCCATCCCGATGATCGTGTATGCGCTGGTCTCGGGGGCCTCGATCGGCGCACTGTTCGTGGCAGGCATCCTGCCCGGGCTGCTGATGTGCGCGGGCTTCATGGCGGTGTGCTACGTGCAGGGCCGTCGCCGCAACTTCCCACGCGACACGACACCGTTCGAGTGGCCTGCGTTCTGGCGGCTGCTCGCACAAGCGGCCCCCGCGCTGATGATGCCGGTGCTGATCATCGTCTTCCTGCGCTTCGGAATCGCGACACCGACCGAGGTGAGCGTGATGTCCACGCTGTATGCGCTGGTCGTCTCGGGCCTGGTCTACAAGGATCTCACGCTCGCGAAGATCAAGACCGCCGCGATCGAAGCGGGAATCTCCACCGGCGTGGTGCTCCTGATCATCATGGCCTCCAGCGTCGTTGGCTGGATCGTGACCTACGAGCAACTGCCGGCCGAGTTCACGCGCTTTGCCAGGGAAACGCTGCAGTCGCCCTGGCTGATCATCCTGGCGATGAACCTGATCATGCTGGCCACCGGCATGTTCATCGACTTGCCGGCAGCCGTGCTTCTCCTCACGCCCATGTTCGTGCCGCTCGCCGCCGCGGTAGGCATGGACACCGTGCAGCTCGGGATCATGATGATCGTCAACCTTTCGATCGGCCTCTATCACCCGCCCATAGGCACCACGCTGTTCATCACCAGCACGATCGCCAAGGTGCGCATCGGGGACGTGGTGAAGGAGTTGATCCCGTTCTATTTCGTGGCGATCGGGCTGCTGCTGGGCTTTGCATACCTGCCCTGGCTCACCATTCGCTGAAGCGCTCCCCCTCTCCTCCGTCTTTCAAGAAGGACCATCATGTCTGATCAATCCCCTCTTTCCGAGCGCGCCTACCGCATTCGGCGCTACGCCCTGCGCATGGGCGAGGTGCAAGGCCAAGGCTATGTCGGCCAGGCTCTCGGCTATGCCGACGTTCTGGCCACCGCATACGGCCACGCGATGACGTACCGGCCCGATGACCCTCAGTGGGAATCGCGCGATCGCTTCCTCCTTTCGCATGGGCACTACGCCATCGCGTTCTACGCGGCATTGATCGAGGCCGGGATCATCCCCGAAGAGGAACTGGAAACCTACGGCAGCGACGACAGCCGGCTCCCGATGTCCGGCATGGCGACTTACACGCCCGGTATGGAGATGTCCGGCGGCTCGCTGGGTCAGGGCTTGCCGATCGCGGTGGGCATGGCGCTGGCCCTGCGGCTCAAGCGCAACCCGGCCTTCGTCTACAACTCGATGTCCGACGGCGAACTGGACGAAGGCTCGACATGGGAAGCGGCGATGGCGGCCAGCCACCATGGCCTTGCCAACCTGATCTGCCTGGTGGACATCAACAACCAGCAGGCCGACGGCCCGTCTTCCAAGATCATGGCCTTCGAGCCGCTCGTCGACAAATGGGCCGCCTTCGGCTGGCACGTGCAGCGCGTCGACGGCAACGACCTGCCGACGGTCAAGGCCGCATTCGACACGGCGCGTGCGCTGCCCGAAGCAAAGCCGCGCGTGATTCTCTGCGACACGCTGATGGGCAAGGGCGTGCCCTTCCTCGAGCAACGCGAGAAGAACCATTTCATACGCGTCGATCCGCCGGAATGGCAACAGGCCATCGATCACCTCGACCAAGCGCAAGGAGCCGCGGCATGAACCCGAGCAACACGACCGCCGACACCGCACAGAAGCCGCGCCTGAAGACCTCGGCGATGATCGCCTCCATCGCATCCGAAGGGCAGCGCGTCAAGGCGGCGCCATTTGGCAAGGCGCTGGTCGACCTGGCGGAGTCGCGACCCGAGATCGTCGGCCTCACGGCCGACCTGGCCAAGTACACCGACCTGCATCTCTTCGCGCAAGCCTACCCGGAACGCTTCTTCCAGATGGGCATGGCGGAGCAACTGCTCATGGCGGCCGCTGGCGGATTCGCCAAGGAAGGCTTCGTTCCCTTTGCCACCACCTACGCGGTGTTCGGCACGCGCCGCGCCTTCGATTTCGTGCACCAGGTGATCGCGGAAGAAAACCTCAACGTGAAGCTGTGCTGTGCGTTGCCCGGGCTCACCACCGGCTACGGGCCCAGCCACCAGGCGACCGAGGACCTGGCACTGATGCGCGGCATTCCGGGCATGACGATCGTCGATCCTTGCGATGCTCTCGATATCGAGCAGGCCGTGCCGCAGATCGCCGCGCACCAGGGTCCCGTCTACATGCGGCTGCCGCGCGGCCAAGTGCCTCTGGTGCTTGACGAGTACGACTACCAGTTCGAGCTCGGCAAGGCCAAGCTCCTGCTCGACGGCCGCGATGTGCTCGTCATCTCGAGCGGCTTCATGACCATGCGCTCCCTCGAGGTGGCCGACAAGTTGCGCGCCGACAATGTGGATGTCGCCGTGCTGCACGTGCCGACGATCAAGCCGCTGGATGATGCAACCATCCTCGCCGAGGCGAAACGATTCGACCGCCTGGTCGTCGTCGCCGAGAACCATTCGGTGATCGGTGGCCTTGGCGAAGCGGTGGCGAGCCTGCTCATGCGCAACGGGGTGGCCCGAACATTCCGCCAGGTCGCGCTGCCCGACGCCTTCCTCGACGCCGGCGCCCTGCCGACGCTTCACGAACGCTACGGCATTTCCACGAGCGCCATGGCCGCGAGTGTCCGCGAATGGCTATGAATGCGTGATCAGGCAACGCGCTCAACCGCCGCGCGCACCCTGCGTGTTGACGTAGAGCGCATAGAGCGACTGGCTCGCCGCCATGAAGAGCCGGTTGCGTGCCGTGCCGCCGAAGCACAGGTTGGCGCAGCGCTCGGGCAAGGCGATGCGGCCGATCGGCGTGGCGTCGGGCGCGAACACCATCACGCCGTCGCGGCCCTCGCCCGTGCCCCAGCCGGCCCACAGGTTGCCGTCGACGTCGCAGCGGAAGCCGTCGGGCGAGCCCTCCATCTCGGTCTGCAGGAACACGCGGTCGTTCTGGAGCCGGCGGCCGTCATCGCTCAGGTCGAACACGCGGATGCGGCGCGGCAAGGTGCCCGACTCCACCACGTAGAGCCGGCGCTCGTCGGGCGAGAAGCACAGGCCGTTGGGCCGATTCACGTCGCCGCACACCACGGTCGCCTCGCCGGTCTGGCCGTCGACGCGGTAGACATTGGTGGGCAACTCGGCCTCGGCCGCATGGCCTTCGTAGTGGCCGAGGATGCCGAAGGGCGGATCGGTGAACCAGATCGAATCGTCCGACTTGACGACGATGTCGTTGGGCGAATTGAGGCGCTTGCCCTCGAAGCGGTCGAGGATCACGGTGATGCTGCCGTCGTACTCGGTGCGTGTCACGCGCCGCGTGCCGTGCTCGCAGCTCAGCAGCCGTCCCTGGCGGTCGCGCGTGTGGCCGTTGGCGTAGTTCGAGGGCTTGCGGAACGCGCTGACGGCGCCGGTCTCCTCGTCCCAGCGCAGCACGCGGTTGTTGGGGATGTCGCTCCACAGCAGGTAGCGGCCGTCGCCGAACCACACCGGGCCCTCGGCCCAGCGAAAGCCCGTGGCCAGCCGTTCGACGGCGGCGCTCGTGATGCGGTACTTGGCGAAGCGCGGGTCGAGGATCTCGATCGCGGGGTCGGGGTAGCGCTCAGCAGCTTGCCACATCGATCGCCCTACGCACGCGGCGCCTTCCGCCGGTCGACGAAAGCAATGATCTCGCCCATGATGCCGCGCCGGAAGGCCAGCACGCAGATCACGAAGATCAGGCCGGTGACCATGGTGACCGACTCGCCGAGGGTGTTGAACCAGTCGATGGTGGTGAGCCGCGCCATCAGGTGCCCGAAGTCGCCGATCTTGTTCTCGAGCAGCACCACCACGGCCGATCCGACCAGCGGGCCCGAGAGCGTGCCGAGGCCGCCGACCAGCGTCATCAGGATCACCTGCCCCGAGGCGGTCCAGTGCACGTCGGACAGCGAGGCGAAGCCCAGCACCAGTGTCTTGAGCGAGCCGGCCAGGCCCGAGAGCGCGGCCGAGATCACGAAGGCCAGCAGCTTGAAGCGGCTCACGTCGTAGCCCAGCGAGATGGCGCGCGGTTCGTTCTCCTTGACGCCCTTCAAGACTTGCCCGAACGGCGAGTGCACGGTGCGCGCGATGAGCAGGAAGGCCGCGACCACGATCACCAGGGCGACGTAGTACATGGTCAGGTCGTTGCTCAGGTCGATGAGCCCGAAGAGCTTGCCGCGCGGCACGCTCTGCAGACCGTCCTCGCCGCCGGTAAACGGCGCCTGCAGGGCCACGAAGTACATCATCTGGGCCAGCGCCAGTGTGATCATCGAGAAGTAGATGCCCTGGCGGCGGATGGCCAGCCAGCCGAACACAAGCCCCAGCAGTGCGCCCATCAGCGTGCCTGCGATGAGCCCGAGTTCGGGCGTGAAATGCCACATCTTGATGACATGCCCCGTCACATAGGCCGAGCTGCCGAGGAAGGCGGCATGGCCGAAGGACAGCATGCCGGTGTAGCCCAGCAGCAGGTTGAAGGCACACGCGAAGAGCGCGAAGCACAGCACCTTCATCACGAAGACGGGATAGAAGCCGACGAACGGCGCGGCGACGAGCGCCAGCAGCAGTGCGGCGTAGACAACAGTGGAGATCTTCTTCATTTTTCGCTGCCGAACAGGCCGGCGGGGCGGATGAGAAGCACCACCACCATGATCAGGAAGACGACGGTAGCCGACGCCTCGGGATAGAACACTTTGGTCAGACCCTCGATCACCCCCAGCCCGAGCCCGGTGAGGATGGCGCCCATGATCGACCCCATGCCGCCGATCACGACCACGGCGAACACGATGATGATGAGGTTCTGCCCCATCAGCGGGGAGATCTGGATGACGGGCGCCGCGAGCACCCCGGCGAATGCCGCCAGCGCGACGCCGAAGCCGTAGGTCAGCGTCACCATCAAGGGCACGTTGACGCCGAAGGCCTCGACAAGGCGCGGATTCTCCGTGCCGGCGCGCAGGTAGGCGCCGAGCCGGGTTTTTTCGATGGCATACCAGGTGGCGAAGCACACGACCAGCGACACAACCACCACCCAGGCGCGGTAGTTGGGCAGGAACATGAAGCCCAGGTTGGTGCCGCCGCTGAGCGCTTCCGGCGTGCTGTAGGCGAGTCCGGAGACACCGTACACCGAGCGGAACCCGCCTTCGATCAACAGCGTGAGGCCGAGCGTCAGCAGCAGGCCGTAGAGATGATCGAGCTTGTAGATCCAGCGCAGCAGCAAGCGCTCGATCAGCACGCCGAAGACGCCGACGATCAGCGGCGCCACCACCAGCATGACCCAGTAGTTGATGTTGAAATAGTTCATCGCCATCCACGACAGCACCGCCCCCATCATGAACAGCGCGCCGTGCGCAAAGTTGATGACGTTGAGCAGACCGAAGATCACCGCCAGCCCGAGGCTCAGGATCGCGTAGAACGACCCGTTGACCAGCCCCAGAAGGAGCTGGCTCAACAAGGCAGGAAGGGAAATGTTCATGGATGCAATGAGGCCGAAGCCCCGGTTTCTTTCTTATTCGAGAGGGCGGCCGTGCCCGGCCGCCCGCAGCGCGAACCCTACTTCCAGAGCGCGCAAGTGCTTTCTTCCTTCGTGGTGTAGACCTGATCGCCCGGCACCTTCTTGACGATCTTCAGCAGATCCCAGGGACCTTTGGATTCGGACGGCTTCTTGACCTCGGCCAGCAGCATGTCGTGCACCATGCGTCCATCGGCACGGATCACGCCCTTGGCGTAGAAGTCGTTGATCGGCGTCTTCTTGAGGTGCGCCATCACCTTGTCGGCATCGGTCGACTTCACGGCTTCGACGGCCTTGAGGTAGGTCATGGTCGCAGAGTAGTCTGCAGCCTGGATGTCGGTCGGCTTGTTCTTGGTCTTGGCTTCGTAGCGCGCGGCCCACTTGCGCGACTCGTCGTCGGCATCCCAGTACCAGCTGGTGGTGTGCAGCAGACCCTGCGTGGCGGGCAGGCCCAAGCTCTTGACGTCGGTCAGGAACACCAGCAACCCGGCAACCTTCATGCTCTTGTCGATGCCGAACTCCTTGGACGCCTTCATCGAGTTGATGAAGTCACCCCCGGCGTTGGCCAGGCCCAGCACCTGTGCCTTGGAATTTTGCGCCTGCAGCAGGAAGGACGAGAAGTCCGACGCATTGAGCGGCGCCTTCACGCCGCCGACGACTGTGCCGCCCTTGGCCTTGACCACCTTGGCGGTATCCGCTTCGAGCGCGTGACCGAAGGCGTAGTCCGCCGTCAGGAAGAACCAGCTCTTGCCGCCGGTCTCCACCACGGCCCCACCGGTGCTCTTGGCCAGCGCGACGGTGTCGTAGGCATAGTGCACGGTGTAGGGGCTGCACTGGGCGTTGGTCAGTGCCGAGGTGGCAGCCCCGTTGGTGAAGAACACCCGCTTCTTCTCCTGCGCCACCTTGGCCGTGGCCAGCGCGACGCCGGAATTGGTGCCTGCAAAAATCATCGTGGCGCCCGCGGTATCGATCCATTCGCGTGCCTTGGAAGCGGCGATGTCGGGCTTGTTCTGGTGGTCCACGCTCAGCACTTCCACCGGCTGGCCGAGCACCTTGCCGCCCATGTCGTCGATGGCCATCTGGATGGCCGTTGCACCGCCCTTGCCTTCCAGGTCGCCATAGAGGCCCGACAAGTCGCTGATGTAGCCGATGACGACCTTCTCCTGTGCCTGCACGGCGTGCGTGGCGAGGCCGGCGGCGCCGAGCATGAGGGCAACGATCTTGAGTTTCGCTTTCATGGTGTCTCCTGGTGTGGGTTGAAGCGGACGAAAAATAGCGGTGCGCACTCAGACGCCGAGCAGTTCGTGGAGCACCGGCATCTTGGCGTCGAGCTCGGCGGCACCGAACTTTTCGACGATGCGGCCGTGCTCCATGACGTAGAAGCGGTCGGCCAGCGGCGCCGCGAAGCGGAAGTTCTGCTCCACCATGACCACGGTGTAGCCCTTGCCGCGCAGCGTGTGGATCATGCGGGCCAGCGCCTGCACGATCACCGGCGCCAGGCCTTCGGAGATTTCATCGAGCAGAAGCAGCCTGGCGCCGGTACGCAGGATACGCGCGACCGCCAGCATCTGCTGCTCGCCGCCCGACAGGCGCGTACCCTGGCTGTTGCGGCGCTCGGCCAGGTTGGGAAACATGGCGTAGATCTCGTCGATCGACATGCCCTTCTCGGCCCCCTTCAGCGCGGGCGGCAGCATCAGGTTCTCTTCCGCCGACAGGCTTGCGAAGATGCCGCGTTCTTCCGGGCAGTAGCCGATGCCGTGGTGCGCGATGCGGTGCGTGGCCATACCGATGGTTTCGGTGCCATGGACCTTGATGCTGCCCTTGCGCGCGCCGGTGAGGCCCAGGATGGCGCGCATCGTGGTGGTGCGCCCCGCACCGTTGCGCCCCAGGAGCGTGACCACCTCGCCGGGCTGCACCACCATGTCCACGCCGTGCAGCACATGCGACTCGCCGTACCAGGCGTGCAGGTCCTTGATTTCGAGTGCAGGAGCGCTCATTCAGTGCGCTCCTTGCAATTGGCCGTCGGCGGTGCCCATGTAGGCTTCCATCACCTGCGGATTCTTCGAGACCTCGGCATACGGCCCCTCGGCCAGCACGGCGCCGCGCTGCAGGACCGTGATGGTGTCGGCGATGGTCGACACCACGCTCATGTTGTGCTCCACCATCAGGATGGTGCGGCCGGCCGACACGCGCTTGATGAGCTCGGCCACGCGGTGCACGTCCTCGTGGCCCATGCCCTGCGTGGGCTCGTCGAGCAGCATCAGCTCGGGTTCCATCGCGAGCGTGGTCGCGATCTCGAGCGCGCGCTTGCGGCCGTAGGGCAGGTTCACCGTCTGCTCGTCGGCAAGGTCTTCGAGGCCGACTTCGGCCAGCAGCGCACGCGCACGGTCGTTGAGGGGGATCAGCGACTTCTCGCTCTTCCAGAAATGGTAGGAGGTGCCGAGCGCGCGCTGCAGGCCCAGGCGCACATTCTCGAGCAGCGTCAGATGCGGGAACACGGCCGAGATCTGGAACGAGCGGATGATGCCGCGCCGCGCGATCTGCGCCGGGCGCTCGCTGGTGATGTCCTGCCCGTTGAACAGGATGGTGCCCGAGGTGGGTTCGAGGAACTTGGTGAGCAGGTTGAAGCAGGTCGTCTTGCCGGCGCCGTTGGGGCCGATCAAGGCATGGATCGATCCGCGGACGACCGACAGATCGACTTTGCTGACTGCGGTGAAGCCCTTGAATTCCTTGGTGAGCTGGCGTGTTTCGAGAATGATGTCGCTCATCTCGCGCGGTCGCCCGTGTGCTTGCAGGAAGAATCAGTCATGCGGTCCATCCGAGCGCACCACCATGGTTGCGCGGACCGCATTGTTTGCAGCGGTAACCAAACTTGCCTACTGGGGCAAATGCCTATGCTGCACTGCAACCAGCGTCAGGTGCTTGCAAGAGAGCTTGATCAGTGCGCGCCCGCGGCGGCATCAGAGGCGCCCGCGGCGCGCGTCGGCTTTGCCAGCCAGACAAAAGGGATCAGCAGCAGGAACAGCACGGCCGATGCATAGAACACGTCGTTCGCGGCCAGCATGAAGGACTGCTGGTCCACGATGCGGTTGAGCTGGCCCAGCACCTGCTCGGTACTGAAGCCGCTGCCGGCCAGCCCGGCCATGGCGCTGCTCGCGGCCGCATTGCCCTGGTTGACCGACTCGACCAGCTGCGCGTGATGCAGCGCGGCGCGGCTCTCCCACACCGTGGTGGCGATGGATGTTCCCATGGCGCCCGCGGTGATGCGTGCGAAGTTCGACAGCCCCGAGGCCGCCGCGATGCGGTCCGGCGCAAGGCCCGACAGCGTGATCGTCACCAGCGGAATGAAGAAGAAGGCCATCGCCACGCCCTGGATCACGGTCGGGATCATGATGGTCCAGAAGTCGGCCTGCGTGTTGAAGTTGGAGCGCATCCAAAGCACCAGCGCGAACACCAGGAAGGAGAAGGTGGCGTAGCGGCGCGGATCGATCTTGGCGACCGTGAGGCCGACGATCGGCGAGAACACGATCGCGAGCAGACCCACCGGCGCCATGATCATACCGGCCTGCGTCGCCGTGTAGCCCATGTACTGCTGTAGCCACAGCGGCAGGATCACGACGTTGCCGAAGAACAGCCCGTAGGCCACCGCCGTCGCCAGTGCACCCGACCAGAAGTTGCGGCGCTTGAAGAGCGAGAGGTCGACCACCGGGTGCTTGTCGGTCAGCTCCCAGACCAGGAAGAAGGCGAAGCCGACCACCGCCACCACCGCCATCGCCACAATCTCCGGCGAATGGAACCAGTCGAGCTCCTTGCCCTTGTCGAGCATCAGCTGCAGCGAACCCACCCACAGCACCAGCAGCGCCAGGCCGATCGCGTCGATCGGCACCTTGCGCGTCGTGCTCTCGCGCTTGCGGTAGATGCCCCAGGTGATGCCGGCGGCGAGCAGGCCCACCGGAATGTTGATGTAGAAGATCCAGGGCCAGGAGATGTTGTCGGTGATCCAGCCGCCGAGCAGCGGCCCCATCACGGGCGCGACCAGCGTGGTCATCGACCACATCGCCATCGCGAGGCCGGCCTTGGCCTTCGGGTAGCTCGACAGCAGCAGGGTCTGCGACAGCGGAATCATCGGCCCGGCGACGAAGCCCTGCAGCGCGCGGAAGGCGATCAGCGTCGTCATGTTGGGCGCCAGCCCGCAGAGCCAGGAGCTGATGATGAACAGCAGCACGCTGGCCATGAACAGGCGCACCTGGCCGAAGCGCTGCGTGAGCCAGCCGGTGAGCGGCACCGCGATGGCGTTGGCCACCGCGAAACTGGTGATGACCCAGGTGCCTTGCGTCGAGCTCACGCCGAGGTCGCCAGAGATGGCCGGCAGCGAGACGTTGGCGATCGACGTGTCGAGCACGTTCATGAAGGTCGCGGCCGACAGCGCGATCGTGCCCCACAGCCGGGCGGAACCCTCGAGCGGCGGCAGGGGTGCGGGAGGAGCCGAAGCGGTCGCCATCGTGCGCCAGCCGCCGATCAGATCGGGTTGATCTGCGAGGGCGCCGCGCCCGCCGCCGATGCGGCACTGCCCGCGGGCCGCGCCGTGCTCGCGAGCGCCGCGCCGCGGCCCATGTTGGCCGCGATGATGCGCTGCACTTCGGCGTCGGCGCCCTGGTCGAGCCGGCTGTAGACCTGCGTCTGCGCCAGCGCGCTGGCGCGCGGCGCGTCGGCGAGCATCTTGCCGCCCTTCTGCGTGACGTCGATCTCGGCATCCATCGAGAGGCCCACGCGCAGCGGATTGGCCTTGAGCTGCTCGGCGTCGAGCGCGATGCGCACCGGCACCCGCTGCACCACCTTGATCCAGTTGCCGGTGGCGTTCTGCGCCGGCAGCAGCGCGAAGGCGGCGCCGGTGCCAACGCCGAGGCCGGCGACGCGGCCGGTGTATTCGACCTTCTTGCCGTACACGTCGGCCGTGAGCTTCACCGGCTGGTCGAGGCGGATGTTGCGCAGCTGCACTTCCTTGAAGTTGGCGTCGACCCACACCTGGTTCAGCGGCACGATCGACATCATCGGCGTGCCGGCCGCGACGCGCTGGCCGAGCTGCACGGTGCGCTTGGCCACATAGCCTTCGACCGGCGCCGGCATCGCGACGCGCTGCGTCGCGAGGTAGGCCTCGCGCACCTTGGCGGCGGCGGCGAGCACGCTCGGGTGCTGCTCGACGCTGGTGCCTTCGGTCAGCGACTGGTTGCTCGCGAGCTGTTCGCGCGCCGAGACCACGCCGGCCTGTGCCGCCGCGAGCGCGCTCTTCGCGTTGGCCAGCGTCGTCTCGGCGTGGTTGAGCTCTTCCTTCGACACCGCACCGTTGCCGCTGAGGGCCTGGCGGCGCTTCAGGTCGTCCTGGGCGCGCGCGATGTCGCTCTGCGCCTTGACGATGTCGGACTGGCGCAGCGTGACCTGCGCGGCCAGCGAGCCGTTGTTGGCGTAGAGCGTGCGCACCTGGCGCACAGTCTGCGCGAGCGCGGCCTCGGCCTGGTCGAGCGCGACCTTGGCATCGGCCGGATCGAGCTGCACCAGCGGCTCTCCGGCCTTCACGAGGTCGGTGTCGTCGGCCATGATGGCCATCACGGTGCCGCCGATCTGCGGCGTGATCTGAATCACGTTGCCCTGCACGTAGGCGTTGTCGGTCGATTCGTAGTGGCTCGCGACCAGCCATTCGTAGAGGCCCCAGCCGGCGCCGGCCAGCACCACCACCGAGGCGAGCGCGGTCAGCGCACGGCGGCGCTTGTTGCTGGAAGGCGTTGCCTCGGCGACGGGTTGGGCCGGGGGGACGGTCGTGTCGGTGTTGTCGTTGCTGTCCATGGAAATGTCTTTCGTCAGGGATGCGAAGTCGATGTCGTGCCGGCCGCAGCGGTGGTCGAAGCGGCGGGCTGCCAGCCGCCGCCCAGCGCGCGGGCCAGGCCGACCTGCGTGTCGAGCGCGCGTGCGGCGAGCTCGACCGCTTCGCGGCGTTGCGCGAGCACGGAGGTCTCTGCGGTCAGCACATTGAGGTAGTTGCCGAGGCCGGCGCCGTAGCGCTGCACAGCGATGTCGTAGGCGGCTTCGGCCGCGCTCTGCGCATCGCGCTGCTCGGCCTGCTGGCGCGCCACCGATTGCGCACTGGCGACCTGGTCGGCCACGTCGCGCACCGCATCGAGCACGGAGGCGTTGTAGCTCTCGATCGCGGCGTCGAGATCGGCGGCCTTGCCGCGCAGGTTGGCGCGCAGCCGGCCGCCTTCGAAGATCGGCAGCCGGATGGCCGGGCCCACGCCCCACTGCTGGCTGCCGGACTTGACCAGGTTGTCGAAGCCGATGCTCGAGAAGCCGGCGAAGGCCACGAGGTTGATGTTCGGATAAAACTGCGTCTTCGCGTTCGCGACATCGCTGGTCGCGGCTTCGACGCGCCAGCGCGCGGCCGCGATGTCGGCGCGCCGTCCCAGCAGGTCGGCCGGGATCGTGGGCTGCAGCGCGATCGGCCGGATGCCGCCGAGCGCCGGCGGAGCCAGGCCCTGCGTCGCATTCGGCTTGGCGACCAGCGCATCGAGCGCGTGCTGCGCGAGGGCGATCTGTTCGCCGAGGGCCTCGATCTGCTGGCGCGCCTGCGGCAGGCCGCCTTCGCTCTGGCGCAGTTCGAGGCGCGTGTCGAGCCCGGCGGAGACGCGGTCGCGCACCAGCTTCAACGTTTCTTCGCGCTGCGCCAGCGTGCGCTTCGCCACGGCCAGCTGGTCGGTCAGCCGCGCCCACTGGAAGTAGCCGCGTGCGACGTTGCTGGCCAAAAGGACGCGGGCGGCGTCGGCATCGGCGGCCGCGGCGTTCGCGCTGCCGATGGCGGCCTCGATCGCGGTGCGGTTCTTGCCGAAGAAATCGAGCTCCCAGCTGGCATTGAGCTGCAGCGTGCCGGTCTCCTGGATCGAGCCGCCGAGCGGCGCCGGGTAGATGTAGTTGCCGCTGAACTTCTGCCGCGTGAGATCGAGCGCGCCGTCGACCTTCGGTTTGCCGGCCGCTTCGGCGATGGCGGTCGAGGCCTGCGCGCGGGCGAGGCGCGCATGCGCGACCTGCAGATTGGGATTGCCTTGCAGGGCCTGGTCGACCAGGGCATTGAGCTGCGCCTCGCCGAAGCCGAGCCACCATTGGCTGTCGACGGCAGGCGTGGCCTGCGCGCTCGCCAGCCCCAGTGAATCGGCATCGCGCAGCTTCGCGTGCGAATCGATGTGCGCCATGTCGGCGCAACCGGCCAGAACGAGAACCGCCAGCGCAGCGGCCATGGTGATCGCGCGGCGGCGCGCGAACTCAGGAAGAAGCGGATTCATCTTTTTCTCCACGGGCCGCAACGGCCTGTGCGTTGTCGAGGATGCGGCGCAGATAGCCCTTGAGCTGCACCCACTCCTCATGGGTGAAGCCGGCGAGCGCCTCGTTCTGCACGCGGCACAGGACATGGGGCACCTGCCGCGCGGCGGCGCGGCCCTCGTCGGTGAGTTCGATGTTGACCACGCGCCGGTCGGATATGGAGCGCACGCGCCGGCACAGGCCCTTGGCTTCGAGGCGGTCGAGCAGGCGCGTCATCGCACCGGTGTCGAGCTGGCACTCGCGCGCGAGTTCCGCGACGGTGGTGGCGTGGCCCAGATGGAGCTTGTAGAGCGGTGCCCATTGCGGAAAGGTGGGCGCGCCCGGCTCCCACATGTCGCTGGCAACCGCCTGGCTCACAAGGGTCGTGATGCGGCGCATCATGTGACCGACGCTTTCCTCGGCCTGGTAGTTCTCCGGCTTGTAGAAATCGGCGGCGGCCGGCGGTACGGCCCCTGGGCTTTGGGAATCGGACATGGCGCGATATTAGTTGTCGCGACAACTATTGTCAAGGCTGCCTTTGAGGCGGCAAGCGTTGGCTAGAATCGAAGTCATGGTTTCCCCTGCTTCGCCCTCGCTTGCCAAGGGCTCTCCCAAATCGCTGACCGGGCTGACCCCTTTTCTTCGCCCCTACCGCATCCAGATCCTGCTGGCTGCCGTGTTTCTGGTCCTGGCGGCGGCGACCACCCTGGTGTTTCCGCTGGCCCTGCGCGGCCTGATCGACGGCGGCCTGATCGCCTCCGACCGCGGCGCCCAGGCCATGGCGCTGCGGGAGCATTTCCTCGCCCTTTTCGCCGTCGCCGTCGCGCTCGGCATCTTCTCCGCGGCGCGCTTCTACACCGTGAGCTGGCTCGGCGAGCGCGTCACGGCGGACCTGCGCAATGCGGTCTACGCCCATGTGCTGCGTCAAAGCCCGGCCTTCTTCGAGACCACGCAGACCGGCGAGGTGCTGTCGCGGCTGACGGCCGACACGACGCTGGTGCAAACCGTCGTCGGCTCCTCGCTCAGCATGGGGCTGCGCAACGCGGTGATGGGCAGCGGCGCGCTGGCCATGCTGATCTGGACCAATCCCTATGTGATGGTGCAGGTGCTCGGCATCCTGGTGCTGGTGGTGCTGCCGAGCATGTGGTTCGGCCGCCGCGTGCGCCGGCTTTCGCGGGCCAGCCAGGACCGCGTGGCCGATTCGAGTGCCATCGCGGCCGAGGTGCTGAATGCGATTCCCGTGGTGCAGAGCTACACGGCCGAAGCGCGAGAAGCCGCCCGCTTCGACGCCTCCACCGACAACGCCTTTCGCACCGCCGTGCGCCGGACCAAAGCGCGCTCGGTGCTGGTGGCGTTCATCATCATCGCGACCTCGGCCGCGCTGCTGTGGGGCCTGTACCAGGGCACGCAGGCCGTGCTGCGCGGCGACATCACGGCCGGCCACCTCGGGCAGACGGTGGTCTACGTGATCATCCTGGCCAGCGCCGCCGCGGTGCTGGGCGAGGTCTACGGCGACCTGCTGCGCGCGGCCGGCGCCACCGAGCGCCTGATGGAACTGCTGCACGCCAGGCCGGTCATCGTCTCGCCGGCCCGGCCGGCCAAGGCGCTCGTTCCGGCCGCCGGCAGCGCGGTCAGCTTCGAGGGCGTCACCTTCCACTACCCCTCACGGCCCGGCACCCCGGCGCTGCGCGACTTCAGCCTCGCCGTGGCGCCGGGCGAAACCGTGGCGCTGGTGGGCTCGAGCGGCGCGGGCAAGAGCACGGTGTTCCAGCTGCTCTTGCGCTACTACGACCCGCAATCGGGCCGCATCATGCTCGACGGCACTTCGCTGGCGGAGCTGTCGCTCGACGAACTGCGCACGCGCATCGGGCTGGTGCCGCAGGACGCGGTGATCTTTTCGGCCAGTGCGCTGGAGAACATCCGCTACGGGCGACCCGATGCGAGCGTCGAAGAAGTCCACGCCGCAGCGCGCGCCGCCTTCGCCGACGGCTTTCTGAAAGCGCTGCCCGAGGGCTACGACACCTTCCTCGGCGAGCGCGGCGTGCGCCTGTCGGGCGGGCAGCGCCAGCGCATCGCGATCGCACGCGCAATGCTCAAGAATCCGCCGCTCCTCTTGCTCGACGAAGCTACCAGCGCGCTCGACGCCGAGAGCGAGCGCATGGTGCAGGCCGCGCTCGAATCGGCGATGGTGGGCCGCACCACGCTGGTCATCGCGCACCGGCTCGCTACGGTACAGAAGGCCGACCGCATCGTGGTGCTCGACCACGGCGGCATCGTGGAACAGGGAACGCATGCGACGCTGGTCGCGCAGAACGGCGTCTACGCGCGCCTCGCGGCATTGCAATTTGCAGCCTGAAGGCAGGCCCTACTGCAGGGTTTCTTTAAGGGCGGGCGGGATGGGCAGCGAGAACACCGCGATGCCCTCGTCGAGCAGGGTCTGCGCCTCTTCACGCGAGGCCTGGCCGCGGATGCCGCGCTCCTCGGCCTCGCCGTAGTGCATCTTGCGGGCCTCGTCGGCGAAGCGTTCGCCGACGTCTTCGGTCTTGGCCATCACCTCGCGCACCGCGCGCATCCAGCGCGCTTCGGGCGAGCTTTCGGCGGCAGGGACGCTCGGCGTTTCGGCGGGCGGCTTGGGGCTGCCGAGGTTCAGCCGCGGCGCGGCAAGCAGCTTGGTGATGGCCGTGTCGGCACAGATCGGGCACGACACCAGGCCGCCGGCGAGCTGCGTCTCGAACGCCTCGTTGGACGCGAACCAGCCCTCGAAGCCGTGGCCGTGGGCGCATTGGAGGTTGAGGACCTTCATGCCCGGATTATCAGCCGCCGGCGGGCAAGGCAGGGCTTTGCCAATCGAGCGCCCATGCGCCCGACAGGACGTTTTGCAGCCACAGCGTGCAGGTCAGCGTCTTCGCGTCGGACACGGTGCCGTCGCGGCACCAGCCGAACAGTTGGTCCGGCGTGGCCGTGATGACGTCGAGGAACTCACCGTGGTCGAGCTGCCGGTCGCCGAGCGACAAGCCGCGCGCGAAGTAGATATGGATGATCTCGGTCGAGTACGCCACCGCCAGGTGCATGGCGCCGGCGTGGGCCCATTCGCGCGCGCTGTAGCCGGTTTCCTCGAGCAGCTCGCGCTGGCCGCAGACAAGCGGGTCTTCGCCGGCATCGAGCTTGCCGGCCGGAAATTCGGTCATCACGCGGCCGATCGGGTAGCGGTATTGCCGCTCGAGCACGACGCGGCCGTCGTCGAGCAGAGGCACCACCACCACCGCGCCCGGGTGGATCACGTATTCGCGCGTCGCGCTCTTGCCGTCGGGCAGGCGCACGGTGTCGCGCTTGGCGTGCAGGAAGTTGCCCTTGAACAGCAGCTCGCTGTTCGTGCCCTCTTCCCTCAGATGTGCGTCGTCCATGTCATTTCCGATGCTTGAGCAGGTAGCGCCAGGTGAAACCGGGGAAGGCCAGCACGATGAAGAGCGCACCGGTGACGGCGTAGAACTCCCATCCCTGCGGCGCGATCTGGCCGGCGCGGCGCTCGAACAGGAGGCCGACGCCGCCGGCCACGAAATAGAGAAGCAAGAGTTCGGCCAGTCGCAGGCCCAGCGACTTGGTGCGTGCCGAGAGCGGCACCAGCCCGAACAACCGCTCGTTGACGAAGGGCAGATTGGCCGCCGCCAGCGCCACCAGCAGCACGACCCAGACCGATGCGCCCTGCGACACCTAGGATGATGCCTAGTTCGCCAGCGTGGCCACGATGGCCTGCGCGCAGAGCGTCATGAGGCCACCCGGCACGATGCCGAGGATCAGGATCAGCGCGCCGTTGACCGTCAGCACCGCCCGCACGTCGCGCGGCGCAGACACCGTGCTCGCGGTGACCGGCGCATCGAAGTACATGACCTTGACCACGCGGATGTAATAGAAGGCGCCGATCAGCGACATCACGACCGCGAACACGGCCAGCGCGATGTAGATGCCCTGCCCCGATGCGATCAGCGCCTGCAGCACGGCCAGCTTGGCATAGAAGCCGACCAGCGGCGGCACGCCCGCCAGCGAGAACATGGCCACCGCCATCACGCCGGCGTAGAGCGGGCTGCGCTGGTTGAGGCCGGCGAGATCGGTGATCTCCTCGCTCTCGAAGCCTTCGCGTGCAAGCAGCAGGATGATGCCGAAGCTCGCCAGCGTGGTCAGCACATAGGTCACGATGTAGAACATCGAGGCGCTGTAGGCGAACTGCGCGTTGTAGGTGTTGTTGTTGACCACGCCCGCCACCAGGCCCAGCAGCATGAAGCCCATCTGCGCGATGGTCGAATACGCCAGCATGCGCTTGAGGTTGGTCTGCGCGATGGCCGCGAGGTTGCCGACCAAGAGCGACGCGATGGCGAGCAAGGCGAGCATCTGCTGCCAGTCGATCGCGAGCGGCAGCAGGCCTTCCACCAGCAGGCGGATGATGATGGCGAAGGCCGCCAGCTCGGGCGCAGCGCCGATCATCAGCGTGACCGCGGTCGGCGCGCCCTGGTAGACGTCGGGCACCCACATGTGGAACGGCGCCGCACCGACCTTGAAGGCCAGGCCGGCAACGATGAACACCAGGCCGAACACCAGCACCTGATGGTTGACCTTGCGGCTCGCGATGGCCTTGAACACCTCGTTGGTGTCGAGCGAGCCGGTCGCGCCGTACATCATCGACATGCCGTAGAGCAGGAAGCCGCTGGCCATGGCCCCGAGAACGAAGTACTTCATCGCGGCTTCGCTGGCCACCGCGTTGTCGCGCCTGAGCGCGACCAGCGCGTAACTCGACAGCGTGAGCAGCTCGAGCCCGAGGTAGATCAGAAGGAAGTTGCTGCCCGAGATCATCACGAAGATGCCGAGCAAGGCGAACATGCTCAGCGTGAACATCTCGCCGCCGCCCAGCATGCCGCGATCGGCCGCATAAGGCCGGCCGTAGACCAGCGTGGCCATCAGCGCCAGCGTGGCGAAGCACTTGAGCCAGTTGCCCATCGGGTCGCTCACGACCATGCCGGCAAAGCCGTAGTGGGTCTTGCCCTCGGCGGCCTGGAGCCCGGTGAGGACGGCCACCACGGCAAGCGTGAGCAGCGTCAGCACGTAAGTGCGCGTGCGGTGCGTGCTGGTGGTGGACAGATCGACCAGCGCGATGATGCAAGCCATGACCAGCAGCACCGCCTCGGGGTAGATCGTCATCCAGCTGAGTTTGTCAATCATCTCGTTCTCTTGTTCAGCTTGGACTCAAGGTATCTTGGAAGTCGCCACGTGGCGCAGCAGTTCGGCCACCGAGGCATTCGTCACATCGGTGAAGGGCTTGGGATAGATGCCCATCCACAGCACCGCGGCCGCGAGCAAAGCCAGCATGAGGAATTCGCGCGCATTGATGTCGCTCAGTTCCTTCACATGGTCGTTGCCCACCGGCCCGAGGTAGACGCGCTTGTACATCCACAGCGTATAGGCGGCGCCGAAGATCAGCGCCGTGGAGGCGCCCAGGCCGAGCCAGAAGTTGGCCTTGACCGCGCCCAGGATCACCATCCACTCGCCCACGAAGCCGGCGGTGGCGGGCAGGCCGCAGTTGGCCATGGCGAACAGCAGCGCGAAGGCAGCGAACTTGGGCATGGTGTTGACCACGCCGCCGTAGTCGGCGATCTGGCGCGAGTGCACGCGGTCGTAGAGCACGCCGATGCAAAGGAACATGGCGCCCGAGACGAAGCCGTGCGCGATCATCTGCACGATGCCGCCCGACACGCCGAGATCGTTGAAGATGAAGAAGCCCAGCGTCACGAAGCCCATGTGCGCCACCGACGAATAGGCCACCAGCTTCTTCATGTCCTGCTGCACCAGCGCCACCAGGCCGACGTAGATCACGGCGATCAGCGACAGCCCGATCATGAGCCAGGCCCATTCGTGCGCGGCGTCGGGCGCGATCGGCATCGAGAAACGCAGGAAGCCGTAGGCGCCGAGCTTCAGCATGATCGCGGCCAGCACGGCCGAGCCGCCCGTGGGCGCTTCGACGTGCACGTCGGGCAGCCAGGTGTGGACCGGCCACATCGGAACCTTGACTGCGAAGGCCGCGAAGAAGGCGAAGAACAGGAAGGTCTGCGCGCTCGCGCTGAGCGGCAGCTTGTGCCAGCTCAGGATGTCGAAGCTGCCGCCCGACTTGTTGTACAGATAGATCAGCGCGACCAGCATCAGGAGCGAGCCGAGCAGCGTGTACATGAAGAACTTGAAGGCCGCGTAGATCTTGTTGGGACCGCCCCAGATGCCGATGATCAGGTACATCGGGATCAGCGTGGCTTCGAAGAAGACGTAGAACAGGATGCCGTCGAGCGCCGAGAAGGAGCCGATCATGAGGCCCGAGAGAATCAGGAAGGCGCCCATGTACTGGTTGACGCGCTCGGTGATCACCTCCCACGCGGAGATCACCACGATCACCGTGATGAACGCGGTCAAGAGCACCAGCCACAGCGACAGGCCGTCGAGGCCGATGTGGTAGTGGATGCTGAAGCGCTCGATCCAGCTTCCCTTCTCGACGAACTGCATCGCGGCGGTTCCGTTCTCGAAGCGCGTGTACAGCGGAATGGTGGCCAGGAAGCTCGCGATCGAACCGACCAGCGCGACCCAGCGCACGCCGTTCGCATGCTCGTCTTTACCGAAGGCCAGCAGCGCGGCGCCGAACGCGATCGGCACCCAGATGGCAAGGCTCAACAAACCCATTTTTGTTTTATCTCCGGCGCTTTGCGCTTACCTGTTGAACCAGACGAAGTACGTCATGAGGAGGAAGATGCCCATCAGCATCGCGAACGCGTAGTGGTAGATGTAGCCGGACTGCATCCAGCGCACGACGCCGGCGACGCGGCCGATCGCCTTCCACGAGCCGTCGACGATGGCGCCGTCGATGACTCCCTGGTCCCCGCCCTTCCAGAGGCCGGTGCCCAGCGCGCGCGTGCCGCGCGCGATGAGGTGCTCGTTGATCCAGTCCATGTAGTACTTGTTGTCGAGCAGCCGATGGACGGGGCCGAAGGCGCGCTTGATGGCCGCCGGCAGCGCCGGATTGACGAGGTACATGTACCAGGCCATCACCACGCCGGCCAGCGCGAGCCAGAACGGCGCGGCAGTGAGGCCGTGCAGGGCCATCGCCATCGGGCCGTGGAAGGCCTCGGTCAGCTCCTTCATCGCGTGGTGCTTGCTCTCGTCGACGATGATCGCGTCCTTGAAGAAGCCGCCGAAGAGCATCGGATCGATGGTCATGTAGCCGATCACGACCGAGGGGATGGCCAGCAGCACCAGCGGCAGCCAGACCACCCAGGGCGACTCGTGCGGTACGCTGTGATCGTGGTGATGGCCGTGCGGATCCGGCTCCGCATCGTCGCCGTGGTGATTGTTCTCGGGATTCTGGTCGTAGCGCTCCTTGCCGTGGAACACCAGGAAGTACATGCGGAACGAATAGAAGGCCGTGACGAAGACGCCCGCCAGCACCGCCCAGTACGCGAAGCCGGCACCCCAGAGATGGCTTTCGTGCACGGCTTCGATGATGCTGTCCTTGGAGTAGAAGCCCGCGAACAGCGGCGTGCCGATCAGCGCCAGCGAGCCCACGAGCGAGGTGATCCAGGTGATCGGCATGTACTTGCGCACGCCGCCCATCCAGCGGATGTCCTGGTTGTGGTGCATGCCGATGATCACCGAGCCGGCGCCGAGAAACAGCAGCGCCTTGAAGAAGGCGTGCGTCATCAGGTGGAACACGGCGACGGAGTACGCCGAGGCGCCCAGCGCCACGGTCATGTAGCCGAGCTGCGAGAGCGTCGAGTAGGCGACCACGCGCTTGATGTCGTTCTGGATGATGCCCAGGAAGCCCATGAAGAGCGCGGTGATGGCACCGATCACGAGCACGAAGGAAAGCGCCGTATCGCTCAGCTCGAACAGCGGCGACATGCGCGCCACCATGAAGATGCCGGCCGTCACCATGGTCGCCGCATGGATCAGCGCCGAGATCGGGGTCGGGCCTTCCATCGAGTCGGGCAGCCAGACGTGCAGCGGGAACTGCGCGCTCTTGCCCATCGCGCCGATGAACAGGCAGATGCAGATCACGGTGATCAGCATCCACTCGGTGCCGGGGAAGCTCAGCTTGGCGAGTGCGTCGGCCTTGGCGAAGGCCTCGGCGTAGTTCAGCGTGCCGGCGTAGGCGGCGATCAGCCCGATGCCGAGGATGAAGCCGAAGTCGCCCACGCGGTTGACCAGGAAGGCCTTGAGGTTGGCGAAGATCGCGCTCGGCCTGTTGTACCAGAAGCCGATCAGCAGATAGGACACCAGGCCCACAGCTTCCCAGCCGAAGAACAGCTGCAGCATGTTGTTGCTCATCACGAGCATCAGCATCGAGAAGGTGAAGAGCGAGATGTAGGCGAAGAAGCGGTTGTAGCCCTCGTCTTCCTCCATGTAGCCGATGGTGTAGATGTGCACCATCAGCGAGACGAAGGTCACGACGCACATCATCATCGCGGTGAGGCCGTCGACCAGGAAGCCGACTTCCATCTTGAGGCCGCCGACCACCATCCATTCGTAGATGGTGGCATTGAAGCGGGCGCCGTCGGCCACCACGCTCTTGAGCGTCATGGCCGAGATCACGAAGGAGACGAAGACGCCGAGGATGGTCAGCGAATGCGTGACGCGGCGGCCGATATGGTTGCCGCCGAACTTGGTGCCGAACAGGCCAGCCAGCACGGAGCCGACCAGGGGCGCCAGCGGCACGGCCAGCAGTGCGGATGCGGAAAGTGTTGCGCTCATATGTCAGTCCTAGCCCTTGAGCGCGTTGAGCTCGTCGACGTTGATGTTCGACTTGTTGCGGAACAAGAGGACCAGCAGCGCCAGCCCGATGGCCGACTCGGCCGCGGCCACGGTCAGGATGAAGAACACGAAGATCTGGCCATGCATGTCGCCCAGGAAGTACGAGAAGGCGACGAAGTTCACGTTGACCGCGAGCAGCATCAGCTCGATGCACATCAGAAGCACGATCAGGTTCTTGCGGTTGAGGAAGATGCCGATCACCGAGAGCGCGAAAAGCATCGCACCCAGCGAGAGGAAGTGTCCGAGCGTGAGCGTCATGCCTTGGTCTCCCCGGCTGCCGGTGTTTCTGGAGCGACAGGCGGCGCCGCGCGCGTGACGGGCATCTGCACGATGCGCACGCGGTCGCGCGCCTTCACGCGCACCTGGTCGGCCGGGTTCACGTACTTGCTGTCCTTGCGGGTGCGCAGCGTGAGCGCGATGGCCGCGACGATGGCGACCAGCAGGATGACGGCAGCGATCTCCAGCGGGTAGAGGTATTCGGTGTAGAGCAGCTTGCCGAGTTCGAGCGTGTTGGAAGTGCCGGGCCCGGAGGCCATGGCGGTCTTCGGCTCGGCGAGACGGAAGCCGCCCATCAGCACCGCGGCCATTTCGAGCGCGATCAGCGCGCCGACGCCGGCCGCGAGCGGAAAGTGCTTCCAGAAGCCCTCGCGCAGCGCATCGACGTTGATGTCGAGCATCATCACGACGAACAGGAACAGCACCATCACCGCGCCCACGTAGACGAGCACCAGCGAGATCGCCAGGAACTCGGCGCGCAGCAGCAGCCAGATGGCCGATGCCTGGAAGAATGCAAGCACCAGGTAGAGCGCGGCATACACGGGGTTGCGCGCGGTGATGACACGGAAGGCCGCGAAAAGCAGCACCGCGGCAAACAGATAGAACAGGCCGGTCTTGACGTCCATGGATCGGGTTCGTTTTTGTGAGGATCGGGCCGTCCCGCCTCAGCGGTACTTGGCATCCGCCGCCTTGTTGGCAGCGATTTCTTTTTCGTAGCGGTCACCGACCGCCAGCAGCATGTCCTTGGTGAAGTACAGGTCGCCGCGCTTCTCGCCGTGGTATTCGAAGATGTGGGTCTCGACGATGGAATCGACCGGGCAGCTCTCCTCGCAGAAGCCGCAGAAGATGCACTTGGTCAGGTCGATGTCGTAGCGCGTGGTGCGGCGCGAGCCGTCGTCGCGCACGTCCGATTCGATGGTGATCGCAAGCGCCGGGCAGACCGCCTCGCAGAGCTTGCAGGCGATGCAGCGCTCCTCGCCGTTCTCGTAACGGCGCAGCGCATGCAGGCCGCGGAAGCGCGGCGACAGCGGCGTCTTCTCTTCGGGAAACTGCACGGTGATCTTGCGGCTGAAGGCGTACTTGCCGGTGAGCGCAAGGCCCTTGAACAACTCGACCAGCATGAAGCTGGACAGGAAGTCCTTGAGCGAGAACGGCGCCGGCGAGGTTGCGGTGTGCGCAGACATGGCGATTCCAGTTATTTCCAGATGTTGTACGGGGTCTGCATCCAGGCGCCGACCACCACCAGCCACACGAGCGTGACCGGAATGAAGATCTTCCAGCCGAGCCGCATGATCTGGTCGTAGCGGAAGCGCGGGAAAGTCGAGCGGACCCACAGGAACATGGTGACTACGACGAAGGTCTTGATGCCCAGCCAGATCCAGCCCGGGATGAAGCCGAGGAAGTCGAAGGGAGGCAGCCAGCCGCCGAGGAACAGCACGGCGCACAGGATCGAGACCAGCCACATGTTGGCGTACTCGGCCAGGAAGAACATCGCGAAGCTCATGCCCGAGTACTCGATCATGTGGCCGGCGACGATCTCCGATTCGCCTTCCACCACGTCGAAGGGATGGCGGTTGGTTTCGGCCAGGCCCGAGATGAAGTAGACGAGGAAGATCGGCAGCAGCGACAGCCAGTTCCACGACAGGAAGCCGATGCCCATCGAGGCGAAATGCCCCTTGCCCTGCCCCATCACGATGTCGGTCATGTTGAGGCTGGCCGAGACCATGAGCACGACGACGAAGCAGAAGCCCATTGCGATCTCGTAGCTGACCATCTGCGCCGAGGCGCGCAGCGCGCCGAGGAAGGCGTACTTCGAGTTCGAGGCCCAGCCCGCGATGATCACGCCGTAGACCTCGAGCGAGGTGATGGCCATGACGAACAGCAGGCCGGCATTGATGTTGGCCAGTGCGACATCGGGGCCGAACGGGATCACGGCCCAAGCGGCCAGCGCCGGCATGATGGTCATGATCGGCCCGAGCAGAAACAAGCCCTTGTTCGCGACCGTGGGCAGGATGATTTCCTTGGTCAGGAGCTTGAGCGCGTCGGCGATGGGTTGCAGCAAGCCCAGCGGGCCGACGCGGTTGGGGCCGAGGCGGATCTGCGTGAAGCCGATGGCCTTGCGCTCCCACAGCGTGAGGTAGGCCACCGCACCCATCAGCGGCAGCACCACGACGACGATCTTGATCAGGGTCCAGATCACCGGCCACGCAAGGCCGGTCCACCAGTGCGCCGCGACCAGGCCCTGGCCGAAGCCGTGCAGGGTGTCGATCATGCGAGCACCTCCTGCGCGGCGACGGTTTGCGTTGCACGCGCATCGGCCGTCAGTTGCAGCGACGGTGCGCGGCGAACGATCGAATCGAGCTGGTAGATGCCAGCAACGACCGGCGGCGCGGCATGGGAGGCGCGTTCGCCGTCGAGGCGGGCTGCGGTGCCGTTGCTCAGCTTGTCGGCCGGCACGCTGGCGCCTGCGCCGATGTCGGCCAGCACCTCGGCCGTCGATTCGAAGGAGAAGCCCGACAGGCCCAGCAGGTTGGCCAGTACGCGCAGCACCTTCCAGGCCGGACGCGCTTCGCCCAGCGGCTTCACGACCGCATGGAAACTCTGCACGCGGCCTTCGGCGTTGACGAAGGTGCCCGGCGTTTCGGTGAAGGGCGCGATCGGCAGCAGCACGTCGCTGAATTCGAGGTTGGCCTTGAAGGGGCTCAGCGTCACGACCATCTGGGCGTGCGTGAGCGCGTCGGCCGCGGCGGTACCGGCGGCCGAGTCGAACACCGGTTCGGTGTTGAGCAACAGCACCGCCTTGAGCGCGCCGCCCAGCATCTCTCCCGCATTCAGCCCGCCTTCGTTGGGCAGCGCGCCGACCAGCTGCGCACCGATCGTGTTGGCGGCCTCGGTGAGATAGCCGACGCTGGCCCCGGTCTGGGCGCCGATCCAGTTCGCCAGCGCCAGCAGCGCGCCGGCTTCGGCATGGTGGGCGGCCGCATTGCCGAGCAGGATGGCCTTGCGCTCGCCGCCGAGCAGCGACGCCGCAATGGCCTTGGCCGCATCGCCAGGCGCGTCGCTGCCGGCCACGGGCGCCGCGGCGCCGGTGCTGGCGGCCACGGCGCCGGCGATCTCGGCCAGCGCGTCCACCCAGTCCTGCGCCGGCACGCGCACGGCGTTTGCCACGGGCATGGCCCAGGCTTCGTCGTCGGCCAGCAGTTCGGGCGAGGTCAGCGCGCTCAGCACGCCACCCTTGCGCACCGACTGGCGGATACGCTGCGCGAACAGCGGATGGTCCTTGCGCAGGTTGCTGCCGATCACAAGCGCGCGCTGCAGTTGCGAGAGCGATGCAATCGAGGTGCCGAGCCAGCGCACGCCTTCGAAGGCGTTGAACTCGGCGTTGCGCAGCCGGTAGTCGATGTTGGCGCTGCCCAGACCCTGCGTCAGCAGCCTGGCCAGGTGCAGCTCTTCGAGCGTGCTGTGCGGGCTCGCGAGCGTACCGATGCTCTGCGCGCCATGATCGGCCTTGATCTGCTTCAGACCGTTGGCCACGTACTCGAGCGCGGTCTGCCAGTCGACCTGCTGCCACTGGCCGCCCTGCTTCAGCATGGGCTGGGTCAGGCGCTCGGGGCCGTTCAGTGCCTCGTACGAAAAGCGGTCGCGGTCGGCGATCCAGCATTCGTTGACGTCTTCGTTCTCGAGCGGCACCACGCGCATCACGCGGTTGTTCTTGACCTGGACGATCAGGTTGGCGCCGGTCGAATCGTGCGGGCTCACCGATTTGCGGCGCGAGAGCTCCCAGGTGCGGGCGCTGTAGCGGAAGGGCTTGCTCGTGAGCGCGCCCACGGGGCAGAGGTCGATCATGTTGCCCGAGAGCTCGGAGTCGACCGAATCGCCGAGGAAGGTCTCGATCTCGGCATGCTCGCCGCGATGCGACATGCCGAGCTCCATCACGCCGGCCACTTCCTGGCCGAAGCGCACGCAGCGCGTGCAGTGGATGCAGCGGCTCATCTCTTCCATGCTGATGAGCGGGCCCACGTCCTTGTGGAAGACCACGCGCTTTTCTTCTTCGTAGCGCGAGGACGAAGCGCCGTAGCCGACGGCCAGGTCCTGCAGCTGGCATTCACCGCCCTGGTCGCAGATCGGGCAATCGAGCGGATGGTTGATCAGCAGGAACTCCATCACCGACTGCTGGGCCTTGATCGCCTTGTCGCTCTTGGTGCGCACGATCATGCCCTGCGTCACCGGCGTGGCGCAGGCCGGCATGGGCTTGGGCGCCTTTTCGACGTCGACCAGGCACATGCGGCAGTTGGCCGCGATGCTGAGCTTCTTGTGATAGCAGAAGTGCGGGATGTAGGTGCCCGCCTTGTCGGCCGCATGCATGATCATGCTGCCTTCGACGATTTCGACCTTCTTGCCGTCGAGTTCGATTTCAACCATATATGTATGTGTTATTCGCGCTCAGGCTTTGACGGGAGCCTTCGGGACGTAACCCGGAATCAAGGCCTCGAACTCGTGACGGAAGTGCTTGATCATGGCGCGCACCGGCATCGCGGCGGCGTCGCCGAGCGCGCAGATGGTGCGGCCCTGGATGTTGTCGGCCACCGAATTAAGCAGCTCCATGTCGCTCGGCTTGCCGTGGCCGTTGTGGATGCGATCCACCACGCGCCAGAGCCAGCCCGTGCCTTCGCGGCACGGCGTGCACTGGCCGCAGGACTCGTGCATGTAGAAGTACGACAGGCGCTTGAGCGACTCGACCATCGAACGGCTGTCGTCCATCACGATCACCGCACCCGAGCCCAGCATCGAGCCGGCCTTTGCGATGGAGTCGTAGTCCATCGTGCACTCCATCATGATCGACGCCGGCAGCACCGGCGCCGAGGAGCCGCCGGGAATCACGGCCTTGAGCTGGCGGCCCTTGCGCACGCCGCCCGCGAGTTCGAGCAGCTTCGAGAACGGCGTGCCCATCGGCACTTCGTAGTTGCCGGGCAATTCGACGTCACCGCTGACCGAGTAGATCTTCGTGCCGCCGTTGTTCGGCTTGCCGCATTCCAGATACGCCGGGCCACCGTTGACGATGATCCACGGCACCGCCGCGAAGGTCTCGGTGTTGTTGATGGTGGTCGGCTTACCGTAGAGCCCGAAGCTCGCAGGGAACGGTGGCTTGAAGCGCGGCTGGCCTTTCTTGCCCTCCAGCGATTCGAGCAGCGCGGTCTCTTCGCCGCAGATGTAGGCGCCGAAGCCGTGGGACGCATGCAGCTGGAAGTTGAAGCTGCTGCCCAGGATCGCATCGCCCAGATAGCCGGCGGCGCGCGCTTCTTCCAATGCTTCCTCGAAGCGATCGTAGGTCTGGAAGATCTCGCCGTGGATGTAGTTGTAGCCCACGCTGATGCCCATCGCGTAAGCGGCGATGGCCATGCCCTCGATCACGATGTGCGGGTTGAACTGCAGGATGTCGCGGTCCTTGCAGGTTCCGGGCTCGCCTTCGTCCGAGTTGCAGACCAGGTACTTCTGGCCCGGAAACTGGCGCGGCATGAAGCTCCACTTGAGGCCGGTCGGGAAGCCCGCGCCGCCGCGGCCGCGCAGGCCCGAGGCCTTGACCTCGGCAATCACCTGCTCGGGCGTCATGCCTTCGGAGAGGATCTTGCGCAGCGCCTTGTAGCCGCCGCGCGCTTCGTAGTCGGCCAGGCGCCAGTTGGTGCCGTCGAGGCCGGCATAGATCTGCGGCTCGATGTGGCGGTCGTGAAAGCAGGTCTGGACGCCGGTGGCCTGGAACTGCGAAAGCACTTGCTCGGGCGTCATCATTGCGCGCCCTCCGTCGTCGAAGTGCGCAGGCCGTCGATCAGCTGATCGAGCTTTTCGTTGCTCATGAAGCTGCACATGGTGCGGTCGTTGACCAGCATCACCGGCGAATCGGCACAGGCGCCGAGGCACTCGCTCTGCTGCAGCGTGAACATGCCGTCCGGCGTGGTCTCGCCCATGTGGATGCCGAGCTTCTTCTCGAGATGGGCCAGCGCCACCGCGCCGTCGCGCAGCTGGCACGGCAGGTTGGTGCAGACGTTGAGCTTGAACTTGCCCACCGGCTGCTGGTTGTACATGTTGTAGAAGGTCGTGACCTCATGCACCGCGATCGGCGCCATGCCGAGGTAGGCGGCGATCTCGCGCTCGCGCTGCACGCTGACGAACCCTTCGTCCTTCTGCACGATCGCGAGGCAGGCCATGACGGCCGACTGCTTGCCTGCCGGCGGGTACTTGGCGACCTCGCGCGCAAAAAGCTCCAGCGTGACGGCCGAAAGCGGCGCCTGGTTGCTGCTGTGGGTGGTCATTCGTTCGCTCACCTGTCGATCTCGCCGAACACGATGTCCATGGTGCCAATCACCGCGACCGCGTCGGCAATCATGTGGCCGCGCGCCATCTCGTCGAGCGCCGCCAGATGCGGGAAGCCCGGTGCGCGGATCTTCAGACGGTAGGGCTTGTTGGCGCCATCGCTCACGAGATAGATGCCGAACTCGCCCTTGGGGTGCTCGACGGCGGCATAGGCCTCGCCTTCGGGCACATGGAAGCCTTCGGTGAAGAGCTTGAAATGGTGGATCAGCTCCTCCATGTTGGCCTTCATCGATTCGCGCGCCGGCGCCGCGACCTTGTGGTTGTCGGTGATCACCGGGCCCGGGTTGGCGCGCAGCCAGGCCGAGCACTGCTGGATGATGCGGTTGGCCTGGCGCATTTCCTCGACGCGCACGAGGTAGCGGTCGTAGCAGTCGCCGGTCTTGCCGACCGGCACGTCGAAGTCCATGCGGTCGTAGACCTCGTAGGGCTGCTTCTTGCGCAGATCCCACTCGACGCCCGAGCCGCGCAGCATCGGGCCGGTGAAGCCGAGATTCAGCGCGCGTTCGGGCGTGACCACGCCGATGCCGACGGTGCGCTGCTTCCAGATGCGGTTGTCGGTGAGGAGCGTCTCGTACTCGTCGACCATCTTCGGGAAGCGCTTGCAGAAATCGTCGACGAAGTCGAGCAGCGAGCCGCGGCGGTTTTCGTTGAGACGCTCGATCGCCTTCGCGTTCTTGATCTTGCTGACCTTGTACTGCGGCATCGCGTCCGGCAGGTCGCGGTAGACGCCGCCAGGCCGATAGTAGGCCGCGTGCATCCGCGCGCCCGAGACCGCCTCGTACATGTCGAACAGGTCTTCGCGCTCGCGGAAGCAGTAGATGAGCATGTTCATCGCACCGCAGTCCAGGCCGTGCGCACCCAGCCACAGCAGGTGGTTCAGGAGGCGCGTGATCTCGTCGAACATCACGCGGATGTACTGTGCGCGGATGGGCACGTCGAGGCCCATGAGCCGCTCGATCGCGAGGCAGTACGCGTGCTCGTTGCTCATCATCGAGACGTAGTCGAGCCGGTCCATGTAGGGCAGCGACTGGATATAGGTGCGCGTTTCGGCGAGCTTCTCGGTTGCGCGGTGCAGGAGCCCGATGTGCGGATCGGCGCGCTGGATGACTTCACCGTCGAGCTCGAGCACCAGGCGCAGCACACCGTGCGCTGCGGGGTGCTGGGGTCCGAAGTTCAGCGTGTAGTTCTTGATTTCGGCCATGTCGGTTTCAGTGCAATCCGCCGTAGTTGTCTTCGCGAATCACGCGCGGCGTGATCTCGCGCGGCTCGATCGAAACCGGCTGGTAGATCACGCGCTTCTGCTCCGCGTCGTAGCGCATCTCGACGTGACCGGACACCGGGAAGTCCTTGCGGAACGGGTGGCCGATGAAGCCGTAGTCGGTCAGGATTCGGCGCAGGTCGTCGTGGCCTTCGAACACGATGCCGTAGAGGTCGAAGGCTTCGCGTTCGAACCAGCCGGCGGCGTTCCAGATGCCGGTCAGCGAATCGATCACCGGCAGGTCTTCGTTCGGCACGAACACCTTGAGGCGCACGCGCTGGTTGAGGCTCACGGAAAGCAGGTGCGTCACCACGCAGAAGCGCTCGCCCTCCCACTCGCCTTCGCGGTAGTCGGAGTAGTCGAGGCCGCAAAGGTCGATCAATTGCTCGAAGCGGCAGCCGGGCGCATCGCGCAGCAGGGTCGCAGCTTCCAGATAGTCGGCCGCACCGACCACCACCGTCACTTCGCCGAGCGCGAGCGTGACGCTCTTGGCCTTGGGGCCGAGCGTTTCGGTGATCTGGGTCTGCAATGCCTCGGGAGAAATGGCAAAGTCGGTCATCGTCTTTCGCTTCTCAGGCACGCGCGATCGTGTTGGTGCGGCGGATCTTCTGCTGGAGTTGGATGATTCCGTAGAGCAGCGCCTCGGCGGTCGGCGGGCAGCCCGGCACATAGACGTCGACCGGCACGATGCGGTCGCAGCCACGCACCACCGAGTAGCTGTAGTGGTAGTAGCCGCCGCCGTTGGCGCACGAGCCCATCGACAGCACCCAGCGGGGCTCGGGCATCTGGTCGTAGACCTTGCGCAGCGCCGGCGCCATCTTGTTGCACAGCGTGCCGGCCACGATCATCAGGTCGGATTGGCGCGGGCTCGGGCGAAATAGCATGCCGAAGCGGTCGATGTCGTAACGCGCGGCACCCGCATGCATCATTTCCACGGCACAGCAGGCCAGACCAAAGGTCATCGGCCACAGTGATCCGGTCTTGGCCCAGTTCACCACCGAGTCGTAGGTGGTGGTGACGAAGCCTTCCTTCATGACGCCTTCAATGGCCATTTTGCGGATTCCTTGTCATTCCCAGTCGAGCGCGCCCTTTTTCCACTCGTAGACGAAGCCCACGACGAGGATGGCGAGAAAAATCATCATGGCCCAGAAGCCGACCGGACCGATTTCCTTGAGCGCGATCGCCCACGGGAAGAGAAAGGCGATTTCGAGGTCGAAAAGGATGAAGAGAATCGCCACGAGGTAGTAGCGAACGTCGAACTTCATGCGCGCGTCTTCGAAGGCCTCGAAGCCGCATTCGTAGGGCGAATTCTTTTGAGCGTCGGGCCGGTTGGGGCCGAGGATGTAACCGAGAACCTGCGGTGCGACGCCGACACCGACTCCGACCAGGATGAACAACAGGACGGGAAGGTAGGAATCGAGGTTCATCGGGGTCTTTTACCGCTTGACGCCGACAGGAAGATGAAGCTTCCTGCCGACGAGATTTGGTGCGGTCGGCGAGACTCGAACTCGCACAGCTTTCGCCACTACCCCCTCAAGATAGCGTGTCTACCAATTTCACCACGACCGCGGTTTTGTGTGTCCGGATGGCATGAGGAACCCGAGAGGGTTTTGGCTTTCCGGACAGCTTTAGAGTTTACCCTGAAATGAAGTCGTTTTCGCTCGGCGACCGCATCGAAAACGACAGGATCACTTGGTCGGGATCTGCGCAGCGCCCGAAGCCGGTGCAGCAGGTGCCGATGCCGGTGCATTCGCGCCGGGTGCCGCAGCGGGTGCGTTGCCCGAAGGAATCTGCGATGCGGGTCCCGAAGCGGCAGGTGCCGGCGCCGGCGCACCGACCGTGGCGCGCTCGAGCAGGCTGCCGCCGCCCGTCGGCCGTGCGTGGCTGAAATAGGCGAGCAGCAAGGTGCAGGCGAAGAACACGGCGGCGAGAACGCCAGTGGTGCGCGAAAGAAAGTTCGCGCTGCCGCTGGCGCCGAACAGGCTGCCCGCACTGCCGCTGCCGAAGGCCGCACCCATGTCCGCGCCCTTGCCGTGCTGGATCAGGATCAGGCCGATCATCGCGAGTGCAGTGAGCATCTGTACGCCCACCAGGATATTGAGGACCACGTTCATTCGTTCTAACTCCTAAATTCGTTCGCGGCTGCGCTGGTCTCAGCGTGCCGCAGCAATGATCTGCAAAAAGTCGGGGGCCTTGAGCGAAGCGCCGCCGATCAGCCCGCCGTCGATGTCGGCCTGGCCCAGCAGCTCGGCCGCATTGGCGGCATTCATGCTGCCGCCATAGAGGATGCGGATGCCTGCCGCGTGTTCGCTGGCCGCGTGATGCAGTTGCGCACGCAGCACGGCGTGCACCGCCTGTGCCTGCTCGGGCGTCGCGGTCTTGCCGGTGCCGATGGCCCAGACGGGCTCGTAGGCCACCACGATCTCGCTGATGCAGTGGCCATTGACATGGATCACCGCGGCGAGCTGGCGCTTGACGACCTCCTCAGTCTGCCCTGCCTCGCGCTGTGCCAGCGTTTCGCCGACACAAACGATGGGCGTGATGCCGTTCGCGAGCGCGGCGGCCGTCTTGGCCGCCACCAGTTCGTCGGTTTCGCCGTGGTATTGGCGGCGCTCCGAATGGCCCACAATCGCGTAGCGCACGCCGAAGTCCTTCAGCATCGCCGCCGATTGCTCGCCAGTGAATGCGCCTTGCGGCTGGGCCGACACATCCTGCGCACCCAGCGCGATCGGCGATCCGGCGACGAGCGCCCGCACCTGCGCCAGGTAGGGCGCCGGAACGCACACGGCGACATCGCAGGAAGGCGTGCCGACGCCCTGAAGCAGCGCCTTCACCAGCGCCTCGTTGGCCGCGAGGCTGCCGTTCATCTTCCAGTTGCCGGCGATGAGTTTTTTCTTCGTCATGGCAGTCTCGTTCACCAGGTCAGCACGATCTTGCCGATGTGCTGGTTCGATTCCATCAAGGCATGAGCCTGCGCTGCGCCGCTGGGCTCGCCCTGTGCGGCGAAGGTGCTGTGGATCACCGGCTTGACCGCACCGCTTTCGAGCAGCGGCCAGACCTTTTCGCGCAAGGACTTCGCGATCGCGCCCTTGAACGCGACCGGCCGCGGACGCAGGGTCGAACCCGTGATCGTGAGCCGGCGTCGCAGCACCAGGCCCGCATTGAAGTCGCTCTTCGTGCCGCCCTGCACCGCGATGATCACGAGCCGGCCGTCCTCGGCCATGCACTCGATCTCGCGCGGCACGTAGGCGCCGGCCACCATGTCGAGCACCACGTCGACGCCCTTGCCGCCGGTGAGGCGCTTGACCTCTTCGACAAAATCGGACGTCTTGTAGTTGATCGCATGGTCGGCGCCGAGCTTCTTGCAGGCTTCGCACTTGTCGTCGCTGCCGGCCGTCACGATCACCGTCGCGCCGAAGGCCTTGCCGAGCTGGATGGCCGTGACGCCGATGCCGCTCGAGCCGCCCTGGATCAGCAGCGTCTCGCCCTTCTGCAGGCGCGCGCGATCGAACACGTTGCTCCACACGGTGAAGAAGGTTTCGGGCAGGGTCGCTGCCTCCGCATCGCTCCATCCCTTGGGCACCGGCAGGCACTGGGCCACCGGCGCCACGCAGAGTTCCGCATAGCCGCCGCCCGCGATCAGCGCACACACGCGGTCGCCGACCGCGAGGCCGGCCTCGCGCATCGCTGCAACATCGCCCGAAACGATCTCGCCCGCGACCTCGAGCCCCGGCAGATCCGAAGCGCCCGGCGGCACCGGATAGTTGCCGGTGCGCTGGAGCACGTCGGGGCGGTTCACACCGCTCGCGGCCACGCGAATCAGCAGTTCACCTGCACCCGCGACTGGCGCGGGACGCTCGGCCACGCGCAGCACCTCGGGGGCGCCGTACGAAGTGATTTCAATGGCTTTCATTCTTTTCTCCGCTGCAGCGCCCGCCCTCGCGAGCGGACGCACGGTGAAATGACGGCAAAGGCGTCACCGCCCTCGCCTCTCAGGCCTGGCGGTCGCCGCCGTTGGGCTCTTGCGGACGCTGATCCTGATCGACCGCCACTGCCTGCTCGCCAGCTTGTTCGCCGCGTTCGGCGTTGTCGAAACGCGGTGCGCGCTCGCCGCGCGGCGGGCGATCGCCACGCTCGCGACGCTCGCCGCGGTCTTCGCGCGGCGGGCGCTCGCTGAATTCCATGCCGGCCGGACGCTCGGTCAGCGCCTTCATGGACAGCTTGACGCGGCCCTTCTCGTCGGTCTCGAGCACCTTGACCTTCACGATCTGGCCTTCGCTCAGGTAGTCGGTCACCTTCTCGACGCGTTCGTGCGCGATCTGGCTGATGTGCAGCAGGCCGTCCTTGCCGGGCAGCAGGTTGATGAGTGCGCCGAAGTCGAGGATCTTGGTGACCGGGCCTTCGTAGGTCTTGCCGATCTCGACTTCCGCCGTGATCTGTTCGATGCGCTTCTTGGCCTCTTCGGCCTTGGCCGGATCGGTCGAAGCGATGGTGATGGTGCCGTCTTCGTCGATGTTGATCTGCGTGCCGGTCTCTTCGGTCAGCGCCCGGATCACCGAGCCGCCCTTGCCGATCACGTCGCGGATCTTCTCGGGATTGATCTTCATCGTGAACAGGCGCGGCGCGAAGCTGGAGACTTCGGCCTTGGCCTCGCCCATCGCTTCCTGCATCTTGCCCAGGATGTGCATGCGCGCTTCCTTGGCCTGCGCCAGCGCGACCTGCATGATTTCCTTGGTGATGCCCTGGATCTTGATGTCCATCTGCAGCGCAGTGATGCCGTTGGTCGTGCCGGCCACCTTGAAGTCCATGTCGCCCAGGTGATCCTCGTCGCCCAGGATGTCGGTCAGCACGGCGAAGCGGTTCTCTTCCTTGATCAGGCCCATCGCGATGCCGGCCACGTGCGCCTTCATCGGCACGCCGGCATCCATCATCGAGAGGCAGCCGCCGCAGACCGAAGCCATCGACGAGGAGCCGTTCGACTCGGTGATTTCCGACACGACGCGGATCGTGTAGGGGAACTCTTCCTTGGTCGGCAGGCAGGCCACCAGGGCGCGCTTGGCGAGTCGGCCATGGCCGACTTCGCGGCGCTTGGTCGAGCCCATGCGGCCCACTTCACCGGTGGCGAAGGGAGGCATGTTGTAGTGGAACAGGAAGCGGTCTTCGTATTCGCCGGCCAGCGCGTCGATGCGCTGCGCATCGCGCTCGGTGCCGAGCGTGGTCACGACCAGCGCCTGGGTTTCACCCCGCGTGAACAGGGCCGAGCCGTGGGTGCGGGGCAGCACGCCGTTGCGGATCTCGATGGGGCGCACGGTCCGAGTATCGCGGCCGTCGATGCGCGGCTCGCCCGAGAGAATCTGGCTGCGCACGATCTTCGATTCGATCGCGAACAGGAGGTCGTTGACCTTGCCCGCGTCGAAGGGCTCGCCGCTTTCCTTCAGCGCGTCCATCACGCTGGCATTGGCCTCGCGCAGGGCTTGCGTACGAGCCTGCTTGCTGCGGATCTGATAGACGGCGCGCAGCTTCTCTTCGGCCAGTCCCTTGACCTTGGCGACGAAGGCTTCGTCCTCGGCCGGCGGCTGCCAGTCCCACACCGGCTTGCCGGCGTCGCGCACGAGTTCGTGGATCGCGTTGATCGCGATGTTGGCCTGCTCATGGCCGAACACCACGCCGCCGAGCATGATTTCCTCGCTCAGCTGCAGGGCTTCGGACTCGACCATCAGCACGGCCGCTTCGGTACCGGCGACGACCAGGTCCATCTGCGAATCCTTGCGCTCGGTCTGGCCCGGGTTCAGCACGTACTGGCCGTTGATGTAGCCCACGCGCGCGGCGCCGATCGGGCCGCTGAAGGGAATGCCGGAGATCGACAGCGCGGCGCTCACGCCGATCATGGCGGCGATGTCGGCATCGACTTCGGGGTTGAGCGACAGCGTGTGGATCACCACATGCACTTCGTTCAAGAAGCCTTCGGGGAACAGCGGGCGAATCGGGCGGTCGATCAGGCGCGAGGTCAACGTCTCGAGCTCGCTGGGCTTGGCTTCGCGCTTGAAGAAGCTGCCGGGGATCTTGCCCGCGGCATAGGTCTTCTCGATGTAGTCGACGGTCAACGGAAAGAAGTCCTGGCCCGGCTTGGCGGTCTTGGAAGCGACGACGGTGGCCAGCACCACGGTGCCCTCGATGTCCACGATCACGGCACCGCTGGCCTGACGGGCGATTTCGCCGGTTTCCAGGACGACGGTCTTGCCGCCCCACTGGAAGGTCTTGGTGACTTTGTTGAAGAGACTCATGTTTAGCTCCTGTTTTGATAGCGGCTTGCCTGTGGCAGTCACAGTTCCCGCGGGGCCGGAGCGCTTTCCAGAACACGATGCCATTCCAGAGAAATTCGGGGCGAACTTCGTTGGAATGACACAGCTTCGCTCTGGTTTGGCGGCTCCGAAGTAAAAAACGCCTGAGCTAGCGGACTAACCCAGGCGTTCTTGCATGCGATTCGGCTTACTTGCGCAGACCCAGCTTGGCGATCAGCGCGGTGTAGCGGTCGGCGTCCTTGGACTTGAGGTAGTCCAGCAGTTTGCGGCGGCGGCTCACCATGCGCAGCAGGCCGCGACGGCCATGGTGGTCCTTGGCGTGCGTCTTGAAGTGCGGGGTGAGTTCGTTGATACGGGCGGTCAGCAGTGCGACTTGCACTTCGGGACTGCCGGTGTCGTTGGCGGCGCGGGCGTTGTCCTTGACAACTTCCGCCTTGATGGAGGCTGCGATCATTTGATGATTTCCTGTTCCGGAATGTTTGACTTGCGGCGGGCGCTGGAACTGCACCCGCCGTGCGCCTTGCGGCATGCAAAGCCTTGGAATTATAGCTCGAAGTATGAGCTCGCCCCCAGGCTGCGCGCACTTCGTGTCGCGCGCGCCTTCCCCCTACCGGGGGCAACACCAGCGCCCGGCAAAGCCGGTTCCGCGGTGTTTCCCGCCTTTACTGCGCCGCAAGCCAGCGTTTGAGGCGTTCGACGCCCTGCACCAGGCGCTGCGGATCCTTCGACGCGAAGCACCAGCGCAGCCAGCCTTGCGCCTCGGGCGCGAAGGCGTTGCCGGGCGCCAGCCCGAGCCCCGCTTCCGCCACGAGGCGCTTGGCCAGGGCCAGCGAGTCGTCGAAGCCTTCGAGCTTGAAAAATGCGTACATGCCACCGCGTGCGGGCGCCACCTGGACGCCCGGAATGCCGGCCAACAGGGGCACCAGCGTGTCGCGGCAGGCTTTCAGGTGCGCGACCACCTTCGGCGTGATTTCCTCGCTGTGCGCCAGCGCCGCAATGCCGGCGCGCTGGGTGAAGACGCTTGCGCACGATGTGTTGAACTCGATCAGCTTGCCCATGCCGTCCATCAGCGCCGGCGGAAGCACCAGCCAGCCCAGGCGCCAGCCGGTCATGAGGAAGCTCTTCGAAAAGCTGTGGGCGACGACGAGCCGGTCGTCCGGCGTCGAGATGTCCAGAAAGCTCGGCGCGCATCCCTTTGGCGTGGCGTCGAAATAGAGTCGCTCGTACACCTCGTCGGCCAGGATCCAGGTGCCGGTCCGCCGGCAATGGTCGAGGATCGCCTGCTGCTCGGCGCGCGTGAGCGTCCAGCCGGTCGGGTTGTTGGGCGCATTGACGATGAGCAGCTTCGTCGCCGGGGTGACCGCGGTGCACAACGCGTCGAGCTCGAGCGTCCATTGCCCTGCCTTCGGCACCAGCGGCACGGATCGCACGCGCGCGCCGAGGATCGCGGGCTGGGCCGTCAGGTTGGGCCACACGGGCGTGACCGCCACCACCTCATCGCCCGCATCGACCAGCGCCTGCACCGCCAGCATCAGCGCATTGACGCCGCCCGAGGTGATGGCGATGCGCGCGGCCTCGATCGCTGGGTGCAGGGCACTCATGTACTGCGCAACGGCCTCGCGCAATTCCGGCAGGCCCAGGTTGTGGGCGTAGAAGGTTTCTCCTTGTTGCAGCGAATCGATCGCCGCCTGGCGAATCACCTCAGGCGTCACTTCGTCGCTCTCGCCGAACCAGAAGGCCAGCACGTCGTTGCGGCCCAGGCCGGCATTGGCGACTTCGCGGATCTTGGAGGCTTCGAGGTTGTGGATGGCTTCGCGCATCGTGTCTGTTCCTTGGAAATCAGGAGCGCTGCATCTTGCAGCTGGTGGGCATCTCGGCGCGTTCGGCAGGAATCGTCCTTACGACGCGGAAGCCGTAGCCGGAGCCTTCGACGTCGAACTTCACGCCGGGCGTGCCCTGCTTGTCCATCACACCGACCACCAGGTTCTGCTGGAACTGGTGATCGGCGGCGCGCATGCGGCCGCGCTGGCCCGCCAGCGTGACCTCGGCCTTTTCGAGCGCGCGCGCCACGGCCACCGTCTCGACGCTGCCGGCGCGTTCGATCGCCTGCGCCAGCGACTCGACCAGCAACTGCATGCGCATGTGCACGTAGTCCTCGGCCGGCTTGGGGAAGCGCTCGCGGAAGGCGCGGTAAAAGGCTTCGGACTCGCGCGTCTGCACATTCGGCAACCAGTCCGCCACGGCAACCACTCGGCCGATTCCGGCGTCGCCGATGGCCGCCGGCGCACCGAGTGCATTGCCGTAGAAGGTGTAGAAGCTGCCGCTGAAACCCGCCTCGCGCGCCGCCTTCACGAGCAGCGTGAGGTCGTTGCCCCAGTTGCCGGTGATCACGGCCTGAGCGCCGCTCGCGAGAATCTTGCTGGCGTAGGGCGCGAAGTCCTTCACGCGGCCCATCGGATGCAACTCGTCGCCAACGATCTGCACGTCGGGCCGCAGCGCACCGAGCTGCCGCTTCGATTCGCGCAGCACGGCCTGGCCGAAGCTGTAGTCCTGCCCGATCAGGTAGACGCGCTTGAGCGCGGCGTCGTTCTTCAGTACGTCCATCAGTGCGGTCACGCGCATGTCGGCGTGCGCATCGAAGCGAAAGTGCCAGAAGCTGCAGCGCTCGTTGGTGAGCGCCGGGTCGACCGCCGAGTAGTTGAGAAACAGCACGCGGCGCGACGGGTCGCGCTCGTTGTTCTTCTCGATGGCGTCTACCAGCGCGGCGGCCGTGGCCGAGGAGTTGCCCTGCAGCACGATGCGCGCGCCGTCGTCCATGGCCGCGCGCAACGCCGACAGCGCCTCTTCGTTCTGGCCCTTGCTGTCGTAGCGGTCCAGTTGCAGCGGCCGGGCGCCGCCGGGCAGCTTGATGCCCCCGCGCGCATTCACGCGCTCGACCGCCCACAGCAGGTTGCGGAACACCGCTTCGCCGGTATTGGCGAAAGGCCCGCTCATGCTCTCGACCAGCGCGAGCCGGATCGGCGGCGGCACAGGCTGAGCGTGCACCGGCGCGAACGCCGCCGCGCATAGCGCCAGAGCGGTGAATTTCAAGGCCTTGCGGCGCCAAATAAAGCTGGAAAAACTCATCTTGAAACGCCTCCCGCCGCGCCTAGATGAGGTGGCAAGCGGCACTTGTGTTGATTGAAACGCCGCGCAGTGTAAGGGACACACATTCTTGTCCCCGTTGTGTTCATTCAGGAGTTTCCCATCATGTTTTTTGCACCCGCAATTCGCACCGCCCGCTTCGTGCCACACGCTTATGACCGCAGTCTCGAGCGCTTCGTGAACGATGCCTTTTCCAGCGCGCGCCGCTCGCTCAATGTGGAACAGGACGAAAAGAACTGGACGCTGACGCTGGATGTTCCGGGCTTCTCGCGCGAAGACCTGACGCTCGGCATCGAAGGTGCAGTGGTTCGCATCGAAAGCAAGGCAGATGCAAAACGCCAATTCAAGGCCGCCTATGAACTGCCGCAGGACATCGATGTCGCCACCAGCGAAGCCAAGCTCGAGAACGGCGTGTTGACCCTGAAACTGGGCAAGCTGGTCCCCGTGAGCAACGTCGCGCAGCTCGCCATCAACTGATACGAAGTTGTTTCAGAAGCTCCAAAGAGGAAATAAAGGTAAACGGGCCGGTAACTTTTTGTTGCCGGCCCGATTCATTTCTGAACTCAAAATAAGTGCAGAAACGTCACATTTGTGGCGTTCTTTCAAATGCTTTCCTCTTAATTTGCGTTCGATACCTTGACTGCGGCAGCAGAAAAAAGTCTCGGGGGCTCGACGAAGCGCCATGAAAACGCACTTGAAACTTGCTCACGACGATTCACGGTCGGACACCTTGCTGGTGTTCCTTCCGGGCGCGTTCCTGAAGCCTGAAGAGTTCGAGCGCGAGGGCTTCATCAGCGCGGTCCGGGAGCGCGATCTGGCGGCCGACGCCCTGCTCGTCGACGCCGACGTGTCGTACTACTACGACCAGACCTTCATCGAGCGGCTGCATCACGACATCCTCCAGCCGCAGCGTGCGACGGGCTACAAGTCGATCTGGCTGGTGGGCATCTCGATCGGCGGTTTCGGCGCCCTGATCCACGAACTGGCCAAGCCCGGCGCCGTCGACGGCATCGTGGCGCTGGCCCCCTATCTCGGACGGCGGCCGCTCGGCGCCGAAATCCACAAGGCAGGCGGCCTGCGTGCCTGGAAGGCGCCCGAAGGCCCGCCGCCGGACCTGGAGGTCGATCGCAAGCTCTGGCCCTGGCTTCAGCAGTACGCGGCCTCCAAGCCCGCCAAGGGCCTGCCGCCGCTGTACCTGGGTTTCGGCCTCGCCGACCGCTTTGCGGCCAATCACCGCCTGCTGGCGGACGCCTTGCCTGCCGGGCGCGTATTCACCACCGAAGGCGGCCACGACTGGCCGCAGTGGTCGCAACTCTGGCGCAAGGTGCTCGAGGTGCTGCCCCTGCCCTCGCACGGCAAGAAGCGCGCGACTACCCGAACTGCGGCTCCGTCGCGCAGAGGGAAGCCAGTGGCCATCGCGGCTTGACGTCGAAGGCATAGCGCTCGCTCGCCGGCCCCAGGCCGGCTTGCAGACGCATCGCGGCGGCCATCGCGATCATGGCGCCGTTGTCGGTGCATAGATGCAGCTCGGGGTAGTGCACGCGCACCCCGCGCTTCGCGCATGCCGCATCGAGCTGTTCGCGCAAAGCCCGGTTGGCACCCACGCCCCCGGCCACCACCAGACGGTCCAGCCCCGTCCGCTCGATGGCGGCCAGCGATTTCTTCAGCAGCACGTCGACGATCGCCGCTTGCGTGGAGGCGGCCAGATCGGCCTTGCGCGCTTCGAGCTCGGCGCCGAGCTTCCTGGCCTGCGTCAACACGGCCGTCTTCAACCCGGCAAAGGAAAAGTCGAGGTCGCCGCTGTGCAGCAGGGGCCGCGGCAGTTTGAAGGCCGTGGCGTCGCCCTCCTCTGCGAGCTTGGCGAGCCAGGGGCCGCCGGGATAGGGTAGGCCCATCAGCTTGGCGCTCTTGTCGAAGGCTTCGCCTGCCGCATCGTCGATGGTTTCGCCGAGCAGCTCGTAGCGCCCCACGCCGTCGACCCGCATCAGCTGCGTATGACCGCCCGAGACCAGCAGCGCGACGAAGGGGAACTCGGGCGGATCGGCGCTGAGAAAGGGCGACAGCAGGTGGCCCTCCAGGTGATGCACGCCCAGCACCGGCTTGCCGAGCGCAGCGCCCAGCGCGCAGGCCACCCCGGCGCCCACCAGCAGCGCGCCGGCCAGCCCCGGCCCGCGCGTGTAGGCGACGACGTCGATATCGGCCAGCGGCCGGCCGGCCTCGGACAGCACTGCCTGCGCCAAGGGCAGCACGCGCCGGATGTGGTCGCGGCTGGCCAGCTCGGGCACCACGCCGCCATAGGCCTGGTGCATCGCAATCTGGCTGTGGAGCGCGTGCGCGGCCAGGCGCGGCAAGCCGCTCGCGCCGGACTCGACCAGAGCCACGCCGGTCTCGTCGCAGGACGATTCGATTCCCAATACAAACATGCGACGAGTGTAGGGTGCGCACGGTATCGGGGCACGGATGTTGCTGCATGTCCTTAGGATGGCTCTGCAGCCGTCGCACCCACGATGAAATCCGGACTGAGCTTTCTGATTGCCGCCCTGCGTTGCGAAATCGACGCGCTGGAGCAGCTCGCCCGCACCAGCGCCCTGGTCGGCACGATCGGCCGCCTGGTCCATGCGCTGCAACGCGAGCGCGGCATCTCGAACGTGCTGCTGGCGTCGCGCGGCCAGCGCTTCGCCTTGCAACGCAGCGAGCAGATCGCCGAATGCCTGCGCGTGGAAGAAGCGGTGCGCGCTTCGTTCGATCAGCTCGAGGCCGATGCGGGCCGCATCGGCAACGGTGCGCGTCTGTTCAGCCGCATCGCCTGGGTGTTGCCGGGCCTCGAGAGCCTGCCCGAGCTGCGCCGTCGCGTCGGTGCCTTGGAACTCAGCCCGGCCGAGGCAACGGCCGCCTTCGTCAAGCTGATCGCCGGGCTGCTGGCGGTCGTCTTCGAGGCCGCAGATGGCGCCACCGACCCGGAAATCTCTCGCCAGCTGGTGGCCATGTTCAATTTCATGCAAGGCAAGGAGTTCGCCGGCCAGGAGCGCGCCTGCGGCGCGGCGGCCTTTGCCTCGGGTCACAACGACAGCGCACGCCAGCAGCAGTGGCTGCATCTGATCGAATCGCAGGAGCGCTGCTTCCAGGTCTTCGCCGAGTTCTCGGGCACGGGCCTCGCCGAGCTCTGGCGCGCCAGCCAGTCCCCCGCCCAATTGGCCGAGCAGGAACGGCTGCGCCGCATCGCCTGCGCGGCACCCGCCGGCGTGGCGCTCGATACCGAACTGAGCCAGACCTGGTTCGACTGCTGCAGCCGGCGCATCGACGCCATGCAATCGGTCGAAGAGCGCCTGGCCACCGACCTGCGCCGCATCTGCGAACAGAAAACGAGCCTGGCCCGGGCCGAGCTGCAGGCGCACGACGCGCTGCTGGCCAAGCTGGCGCGCGAGGCGGGCACGCCGGCGGCAGTCTTCTTCGACGAGCAGCCCGCTGCAGCCTCGCCGGGCCACCCGCAAACCATGGGTTCAGCCACGCCCTACGGCCGGCAACTGGAGCGATCGATTCTGGAGATGGTGCAGGAGCAATCGCATCGCCTGCAGGCGATGAGCGACGAGCTCGACACCGTGCGCGCGGCCCTCAACGAGCGCAAGCTGGTCGAACGCGCCAAGGGCCTCTTGATGGCGCATCGCCGCCTCAGCGAGGAGGAGGCTCACAAGATGCTGCGCCAGACGGCCATGAGCCAGAACCGCAGGCTGGTCGACGTCGCCGAATCGGTGCTCTCGATGGCCGAATACCTGCCCAGCGAGCCGGCATCCCGGGCGCCTCACCCCTGAATTGGTGCATCGCACAACAACTGTGCTCCGATCGCAGTTCAAGGGATTCGGCGCCTCCTTGCTCACGACGCGGACTTCGGCAGCTATCGATTTGATAGCAGGCGACCTCTCCGAACCGCTGGCACGCAGTTTGCTAAACAACCCTGCATAGACCTGCAAAGGTCTTCTGGCAGGTGGCATCCAACGGCGGGTGCGACCCACCGAACCGGACAAAGGCGTCCCCATCCCGCAAGGGCTCGTTATCGAGCGGCCCCTGCGCGGTCGGGACGCCTTTTTTGTTTTGTGTCTTTCGTCTTTTTCATTTCCGGAGCTCGCCCCATGACCGATTTGCTGAAACCGAAGTTGAATCGCCGCCGCGTGCTGCAAGCCGCCGCCATCGGCGCAGTCGGGCTCGACCCCGCCCTGCGTGCAGCCGTCTGGGCCCAGGGCTCGGACAAGCCCGAAAAGGAAGAAGTCAAGATCGGCTTCATTCCGCTGACCGACTGCGCCAGCGTCGTCATGGCCTCGGTGCTGGGCATCGACAAGAAGTACGGCGTGAAGATCGTGCCGAGCAAGGAGGCGAGCTGGGCCGGCGTGCGCGACAAGCTGGTCAACGGCGAGCTCGACATGGCCCATGTGCTCTACGGCCTGGTCTACGGCGTGCACCTCGGCATCAGCGGCCCGAAGAAGGACATGGCCGTGCTCATGACGCTCAACAACAACGGCCAAGCAATCACGCTGTCGAAGAAGCTGGCCGACAAGGGTGCGGTCGACGGCGCTTCGCTGGCCAAGCTGATCACCACCGAGAAGCGCGAATACACCTTTGCCCAGACCTTCCCGACCGGCACCCATGCGATGTGGCTCTACTACTGGCTGGCCTCGGCGGGCATCGATCCCTTCAAGGACGTGAAGAACATCGTGGTGCCGCCGCCCCAGATGGTGGCCAACATGCGCGTGGGCAACATGGACGGCTACTGCGTGGGCGAGCCCTGGGGCCAGCGCGCCATCATGGACGGCATCGGCATCACGGCCGTCACCACGCAGGACATCTGGAAGGACCATCCCGAGAAGGTGCTCGGCACCACCGGCGACTTCGTCAAGAAGTACCCCAACACCGCGCGCGCGGTGACGGCCGCCATTCTCGAAGCCGGCAAGTGGATCGATGCCGGCCTGCAGAACAAGAACAAGATGGCCGAAACCATTGCCGACAAGAGCTACGTCAACACCAGCGTGGACGCCATCAACCAGCGCATCCTGGGCCGCTACACCAACGGCCTGGGCAAGAACTGGGACGATCCGAACCACATGAAGTTCTACAACGACGGTGCGGTGACGTTCCCCTATATCTCCGACGGCATGTGGTTCCTCACGCAGCACAAGCGCTGGGGCCTGCTGAAGGAGCATCCGGACTACCTCAAGGTGGCCACGGAGATCAACCGCATCGACATCTACAAGCAGGCCGCAGCCGCGACCAAGACCTCCGTTCCCAAGGACACGATGCGCACCAGCAAGCTGATCGACGGCGCGGTGTGGGACGGGAAGAACCCGAAGCAGTACGCCGATTCCTTCAAGCTGCATGTCTGAGGAGCCCGCCATGGTCAGTGCTGTCTTTCACTCCCCGCTCGAGGCTGCCCAGGGGCATCTCGCCCCACCGGCGGTTGCCAAGAAGTCTGCGGCCGCCTCCGTCCCGCCTGCAGAGCCCGCAGCGCATGAAGAGGCCACGTCGCGCGCCCCGCGCGACTTCAGCTGGATCTGGCTGCGCGTGCTGCCGCCGATCCTCGGCTTTGCGTTGCTGGTGCTGATCTGGGAACTCGTGGCGCTGAAAAGCACCACCGGCTTCCCGTCGCCGGCCGCCGTATGGCAACAGGCGCTGACCGTGTTCAGCGACCCCTTCTACAGCAAGGGCCCGAACGACCAGGGCGTGGGCTGGAACGTGCTCTCGTCGCTCCAGCGCGTGGCGCTCGGCTTCGGCCTCGCCGCCGCGGTCGGCATCCCGGCCGGCTTCGCGATCGGCCGCTTCGAGTTCCTCTCGCGCATGTTCAATCCGCTGATCAGCCTGCTGCGACCGGTGTCGCCGCTGGCCTGGCTGCCGATCGGCCTGCTGGTCTTCAAGGGCGCCAACCCGGCCGCGATCTGGACCATCTTCATCTGCTCGATCTGGCCCATGATCATCAACACCGCGGTGGGCGTGCAGCGCGTGCCCAGCGACTACATGAATGTGGCGCGCGTGCTCAATCTCTCCGAGTGGAAGATCCTCACCAAGATCCTGTTCCCCGCCGTGCTGCCCTACATGCTGACCGGCGTGCGCCTCGCGGTCGGCACCGCCTGGCTGGTGATCGTGGCTGCCGAGATGCTGACCGGCGGCGTCGGCATCGGCTTCTGGGTCTGGGACGAGTGGAACAACCTCAACGTCGCCAACATCATCATCGCGATCTTCGTCATTGGCATGGTCGGGCTCGTGCTCGAGTTCGCGCTCATCAAGACCGCCACCGCATTCACATTCGAAGAGGTGAAAGCATGAACCGCAGGGCCGATCCCAAGGTGAATACCGTAGCGCGCAGCGCGGAGGTTTCCGAATGAACGACGACAGCAAGTACATCCACATCCAGGGCGTCGAACAGCGCTTCAAGACGGCCAAGGGAAGTTTCCTCGCGCTGCGCGACGTGAATCTCCATGTCGCCAAGGGCGAGTTCGTCACGCTCATCGGGCATTCGGGCTGCGGCAAGTCCACGCTGCTGAACCTGATCGCCGGCCTGACGACGCCGACGCAGGGCACCCTGCTGTGCGCCAACCGGGAGATCAGCGGCCCGGGGCCCGAGCGCGCGGTGGTGTTCCAGAACCATTCGCTGCTGCCCTGGCTCACCTGCTACGAGAACGTCTACCTCGCCGTCGAGCGCGTATTCGCCTCGACCGAGAACAAGGCACAGCTCAAGGCGCGCACCGAGGCGGCGCTCGCGCTGGTTGGCCTCACGCCGGCCGCGCAGAAGCGCCCGGGCGAGATCTCCGGCGGCATGAAGCAGCGCGTGGGCATTGCGCGCGCGCTGTCGATGGAGCCCAAGGTGCTGCTGATGGACGAGCCCTTCGGCGCACTCGACGCGCTCACGCGCGCCAAGCTGCAGGACGAGCTGCTGGCCATCGTGCAGAAGACGCACAGCACGGTGGTGATGGTCACGCACGACGTCGACGAGGCGGTGCTGCTGTCGGACCGCATCGTCATGCTCACCAACGGCCCGGCCGCCACCATCGGCGAGGTGCTGGCAGTCGACATCCCGCGCCCGCGCAACCGCGTCGAGCTCGCGGAAGACCCCGTCTACGTGCACGCCCGCAAGGCCGTGATCGACTTTCTCTACACGCGCCAGGCGCACGTGGAGAAGGTCGCGGCCTGAGCGAGCAGGCCGAACACCAGCTCAGGACATGATGACCTGCAGGCTGTGTTCGTACGAGGCGGTGAGCCGGTCGAAGGTATCGGCCAGCACCTCGCTGGCGCGCACCAGATCGGCGCGCCCCTCGGCCCGGTCAGCGAGGCGCACGCCGCGCACCAGCCTGAGCCACTCGTCGCGGGCGCCATGGAGCGCCTCGCGGATCTCGGGCGAGCTCAGCGGCGCACGCTCCAGCTCCAGCAGCGAGGCCTCGAAGGTGTCCATGGTGGGCGCGAGGCGCGCGCTCCACGCGCCCTCGGGCAGCATCGCGCCGAGCAGCGCGTCCTTGGCCAGGCGCTGGGCGCGCATGCGCTGCCGCCCGCAGAGATTGACGATGCGCAAGGCCCGGCGGCCGGCGGAGGATTCGAGCACGTCGGTGAGCGCCTCGGCGGCGGCGAGCAGCTCTTCGCCGCTGGCGTCGATGGTGGCCAGCGAGGCGGCGGACAGCCGCGAGGACAGCGCCGCATCCATGGCATCCCATGCCGAACGCACGGCCGCCAGCGCCTGCGTCGAGGTCGAATCCAGCGGGAGGGAAGCCAGGTGATCGAGGTTGTCCTTGACCCGCTCGATCGACTGCGCGCGCAAGGCGCGGCTGCGCCGCGCGTCCACATCCGCGAGCGCCTGCGCCGCCAGGCGCACCAGCCGCTGCGAGAGCATGCGCAGCTGCCCGGCACGGTTGATCGCCTCGGCCCACTGGGCCGCCTCGACCACCGAACGCGAGAGTTCGCCGACCCGCAGGTTGGCATGCATCGCGGCACCGCGCAGCAGGCCGAAGGCGGCGTCCTCGCCGATGCCGCGGGCCGACATCAGGAGGCCCTTGGCGCGGTCCACCCACTTGCGTTCGTCGAGGTGGGCGAGCGAGCGCGCCAGCGTGTCGCGCAGCGCGGCCTCGCGCTGCCAGCGCGCCTGCGCGCGCGCCAGCACGGCACGCAGGCTCTGCGCATCCAGGGCCTCGGCGCACGACCAGGCCTGCACGCCCAGTTCGACGAGCGCCTCGTGCGCCTGCGGCGCGAGCGGCTCGCTGACCACGACGACCGGATACGGCGGCGCACCGGCCCAGGCATGCAGCGCCGCCTGCAGATCGGGGATGGACGCGGGCCTGTGGATCAGCACCTGTTGCGGTGCGAGCATGGCGGCCTCCTGCACCATCCTGTCGCAGGTGCTGAAGCCGATGGCGGCGGCATCCGCGTCCGCCAGCAATTGGCTCAGCGCCTCGGCATCGGAGTCAGGCAAGACGAGCAGGAGTCGAATCATGGAAGTTGGATCGCGAACAAGGGGGGCGAGCGCAGCATAGGCGAAGCGCGCCTTTTGCGGCAGGCACGCGTCTTGCGTGATGAAGGGCGCGGTGTAACGAAGCACCGCTTTGGTGAAGTCCTCGGCCACCGCGCCGACCCGGGTCCCGGCAGGGACTCGCTCGCCGCCCCTCCATCCCGCCGGCGCCCGGCGGGAAACTCCTATTCATCGCCCATCCACGCAGCCTCGCCACGGCTGTGCGGATGCTTTACGCATTGCCACCGCCATGTCCAGCTTCAAGTCATTCCTGCGCTCCGGGCACGCACCCACCCTCTTTGCGGCCTTCTTCTACTTCATGTTCTCGTGCTGCATCTGGGTGCTGAACGGCGCGATGGCGCCCTTCATCAGCGAGGCCTTCCAGCTGAATCCGGCGCAGAAGGGGCTGATGCTGTCGATCCCGATCATCGCCGGCGCGCTGATGCGCTTTCCGCTCGGCATCCTGTCGCAGTACATCGGGCGCAAGAACGCCACGCTGGTGGAGATGGGGCTGATCGCGGTGGCGATGCTGTTCGGCTTCTTCATGGTGCACAGCTTCAACGACCTGCTGGCGATGGGCGTGCTGCTGGGCATCGCGGGCGCCAGCTTCGGCGTCGCCCTGTCGCTGGGCTCGGGCTCCTTCCCGCCGCAGAACAAGGGCTTGGCGATGGGGCTGGTGGGCGCCGGCAACGTGGGAACGGCGCTGTCGGTGCTGGTCGCGCCGCCGCTGGCGCAGTGGCTGGGCTGGCAGGCCGTCTACGGCGTCGCGGCAGTGGCCATCCTGCTGCCGATGGCGGTGATGGTGCTGTTCGCCCAGGAGCCGCCAGACGTCGACAGCCACGCCGGCCTGCGCGAGCACGTGGCCTGCCTGTTCGAGAAGGACGGCTGGGCCTTCAGCCTGATCTACGGCATCACCTTCGGCGGCTTCATCGGCCTCACCACCTTCCTGCCCTCCTACTACCACGACCAGTTCGGCGTGAGCAAGGTGCAGGCGGGCCAGCTGACGATGCTGGCCGCGTTCATGGGCGCCGCGGTGCGCGTGATGGGCGGCTGGATCTCCGACCGCTGGGGCGGCGTCAACACGCTGACGCTGGTGCTGGTGGTGTCGGCGGTCTCGTTGGCGCTGATTGGACTGAGTTCCAGCTCGCTCGCGATCACCACGCTGCTGCTGATGGTGTGCTTCGCCGCTCTGGGCGCGGGCAACGGCGCGCTGTTCCAGCTGGTGCCGCTGCGCTGGCCGACGACCACGGCCGTGGCCGGCTCGATGATCGGCGAGATCGGCGCCCTGGGCGGCGGCCTGGTGCCCAATGCGATGGGCCTGTCGAAGCAGTACCTGGGCACCTACATGTGGGGCTTCATGCTGTTCGCAGTGCTGGCCCTCGTGATGCTCGGCGTGATGCGGTTCATGCAGATCCGCTGGACGCGGACCTGGGCCGAGAAGGGCGGCCGCGCACGCAGCGTACCGGCCGATCCGGCCGACGAGGGCGACCGGCCGGTCCGGCCGCTGCGCCGCAGCGCCGGACGTTGACGACCATGCATCGCCCCCTCCCCCTCCTGCGCTCAGCGCGGCAGGAACAGCAGCCAGTAGACGAGCAGCGCGTTGAAGAGCAGCGACGCGGCCAGCGCGATCTTCCACAGCAGGGCCGGATCGCGCCGCGCGAGCGGCGTGGCGGTCGGCGCGCCGACCGGGCGGGCCGCGCCTCGCTCCAGGGCCAGCAGCATCTCCTCGGCGGTCTCGAAGCGCTGCCGCGGATCGCGCGCCACCGCCTTGCGCACCAGATGGTCGAGCCAGATCGGCACGTCCGGCCGGATGCGCGACAGCGCCACCGGGTCGCGCCGGTAGCGGGCGATCTGGTAGGGCTCGATCTCGCCGTAAGGCAGGCGGCCGCCCAGCCACTGGTACAGCACCACGCCGAGGGCGAACAGGTCGCTGCCGGCATCGGGCACGGCGCCCTCCCATTGCTCGGGGTTCATGAAGCTGGGCGTGCCGGCATGCAGCTCGCGCTGCGCCGCCCCCTCGCGGCCCGAGAGCGCCACGCCCAGGTCGAGGATGCGCCAGCAGCCGTCGTCGCCCAGGTGCAGGTTGCCGGGCTTGATGTCCCGATGCACCACGCCGTGGCGGTGCAGCCGGCCCAACGCCTTGCAGATCTGGACCGCGGCGGCCACCACCTCGGCCACGTTCGGGCGCGTGCCGGAACGCAGCATCTGCTCGACGGTGCGGCCACCATGCCAGTCGAACACGGTGTAGAGCGCGCTGGCGTCGGCTGCGCGTTCGTGCACGCGCACGAAGCCGGGCTCACCGCGCACGCCCACGCGCAGGCCCAGCCAGGCCTCGTGCGCCAGCATGGCGCGTTCCTCGGGATCGCTGGCGCGCGAGGGATGCAGGGTCTTGAGCGCGACCAGCATGCGGCTCTGCGCGTGGCGGGCTTGGTAGAGCCGATGCACGCCGGTGTCGGCGACCAGCGCGGTGATCGCGTAGCCGTCCAGCACCTCGCCCACTTTCAGCGCCGCGGGCGGGTCCAGGCGGCGCGCATCGCCCAGCTCGTCGTGCAGCTGGCGCGCGTCCAGCCCGAGCACGCGGATGACCAGCGCGGTGGCGTTGTCGCGGGTGCCGGCGGCGATGGCGGCGTCGACCAGTGCGTCGCTGGCCTGCTGCGCATTGGTGGCCAGCGCGAGCTCGGCCACGCGCGCGGGCTTCAGCACGCCGTGCACGCCATCGGTGCTGAGCACGAAGCAGTCGCCGATGCGCAGCTCGCCCTGCATGTAGTCGACGCGCACGTGATCGTCCAGGCCCACCGCGCGCGTCAGGCGGCTGCGCAGGTCGGGATGGTCCAGCGCATGGTCGACGCTCAGTTGCGTGGCCGCGCCCTCGCCCTTGCGCACGCGCCAGGCGCGCGTGTCGCCCACATGGGCCAGCGTGTAGCTCTGCCCGTGCAGGGCCAAGGCGGTCAGCGTGGTCATGGCGCTGTCCTGGCGGCGGCGCCGGTTGTGATCGGCCAGCCAGGCGTTCTGCGCGGCGATCAGGCGGTCCATCGCGACCGTCGGCTCCCAGGTGTCGGGCGTGGCGAAGTAGTCGCCCAGCAGGCCGATGACGGTGGTCTGCGCCGCCTCCAGCCCGTGGCCGCCCGAAGAAACGCCGTCGGCGATCGCCGCGATCAGACCGCGCGACTCCTCGCCGCGCGGCGCATGCACCGCGCCGGCGAAGTCCTCGTTTTGCGGGCGCGGCCCGCGGTGGCTGCTGTAGCCGATCTCTACTTCGAAGCTCATGGCGCGCGATTGTCCGCGCAAGCCGCGAGCCCCCTATTTGCTTGAAAGGTCCCACCCCATGAAGAAGATGAAACTCGTGATGGTCGGCAACGGCATGGCCGGCGTGCGCACGCTCGAAGAGCTGCTGAAGATCGAGCCCGATCTCTACGACATCACCGTCTTCGGCGCCGAGCCGCATCCCAACTACAACCGCATCCTGCTGTCGCCGGTGCTCGCCGGCGAGCAGACGGTCGAAGAGATCGTGCTCAACAGCTGGGAGTGGTACGCCGAGAACCACATCACGCTGCACGCCGGCAAGAAGGTGGTCGAGGTCGATCGCGTCAAGCGCATCGTGCGGGCCGAGGACGGCACCGAGGCCGCCTACGACCGCCTGCTGATGTGCACCGGCTCCAATCCCTTCATGCTGCCCGTCCCGGGCAAGGACCTGAGGGGCGTGATCGCCTACCGCGACATCGCCGACACCGACTACATGATCGAGACCGCGAAGACGCACAAGAACGCCGTGGTCATCGGCGGCGGCTTGCTGGGCCTGGAAGCGGCCAACGGCCTGATGCTGCGCGGCATGAACGTGACCGTGGTGCATGTCATGCCCTGGCTCATGGAGCGCCAGCTCGACGACGTGGCGGGCAAGCTGCTGCAGAAGTCGCTGGAAGACCGCGGCCTCAAGTTCCTGATCGGTGCGCAGACGCAGGAGCTGGTCGGCAACGATGAAGGACGCGTCAATGCCATCCGCTTCAAGGACGGCACCGAAGTCGCGGCTGACCTGGTCGTGATGGCTGTGGGCATCCGCCCCAACGTCGAGCTGGCCGAGAAGATGCGCCTGCACTGCAACCGCGGCATCGTGGTCACCGACACCATGCAAACCGTGACCGACGCGCGCATTTACTCGGTGGGCGAATGCGCAGCCCACCGCGGTATCGCCTATGGCCTGGTCGCGCCCCTGTTCGAGCAGGCCAAGGTGGCGGCCAACCATCTGGCGCAGTTCGGCATCGGCCGCTACCTCGGCTCGCTGACCTCGACCAAGCTCAAGGTGACGGGCATCGACCTGTTCTCTGCCGGCGAGTTCATGGGCGGTGAAGGCACCGAGGAGATCGTGATGAGCGATCCCTTCGGCGGCGTCTACAAGAAGCTGGTGATCAAGGACGACAAGCTGGTCGGCGCCTGCCTCTACGGCGACACGGTCGACGGCAGCTGGTACTTCAAGCTCTTGCGCGACGGCCGCAGCGTGAGCGACATCCGCGACAAGCTGATGTTCGGCGAATCCAACATCGGCGACACCGGCCACGAGGGCCACAGCAAGGCCGCCAGCATGCCCGACGACGCCGAGGTCTGCGGCTGCAACGGCGTCAGCAAGGGCACCATCTGCAAGGCGATCAAGGACAAGGGCCTGTTCACGCTCGAGGAGGTCAAGAAGCACACCAAGGCCAGCGCCTCCTGCGGCTCGTGCACCGGCCTGGTGGAACAGATCCTGATGTTCACAGCCGGCGGCGACTACTCGGCCACGCCGAAGAAGAAGGCGGTCTGCGGCTGCACCGACGCCAGCCACCAGGACGTGCGCGACGCGATCCGCAAGGAGCACTACCTGACGCACGACGCGGTGTACCGCGGCCTCGGCTGGCGCACGCCCAACGGCTGCGCCACCTGCCGCCCGGCTGTCAACTACTACCTGATCTCGACCTGGCCCAAGGAGGCGAAGGACGATCCGCAGAGCCGCTTCATCAACGAGCGCAGCCACGCCAACATCCAGAAGGACGGCACCTACTCGGTGATCCCGCGCATGTGGGGCGGCCACACCACGCCCGACGAGCTGCGCCGGATCGCGGACGCGGCCGACAAGTACAAGATCCCGACCGTCAAGGTGACGGGCGGCCAGCGCATCGACCTGCTGGGCGTGAAGAAGGAAGACCTGGAGAACGTCTGGAAGGACATCGGCATGCCCTCGGGCTTCGCCTATGCCAAGTCACTGCGCACGGTGAAGACCTGCGTCGGCAGCGAGTGGTGCCGCTTCGGCACGCAGGACTCGACGCAGATGGGCAAGGACCTCGAGCGCGCGCTCTGGGCCATGTACTCGCCGCACAAGGTCAAGCTCGCGGTCTCGGGCTGCCCGCGCAACTGCGCCGAGGCCGGCATCAAGGACGTGGGCGTGATCGGCGTCGACTCGGGCTGGGAACTCTACGTGGGCGGCAACGGCGGCATCAAGACCGAGGTGGCGCAGTTCCTCGTGAAGGTCAAGACCTCCGAGGAAGTGATGGAGTACGCCGGCGCCTTCCTGCAGCTCTACCGCGAAGAGGGCTGGTACCTGGAGCGCACGGTGCACTACATCGGCCGCGTGGGCCTGGACTACGTGAAGAAGAAGATTCTCGAGGACGCCGAAGGCCGCAGGGCCTTGTGGGAGCGGCTGCAGTTCGCGCTCGACGGCGAACCGGACCCGTGGTTCGAATCGAGCCAGGCCTCGGTCGACGTGCGGCAGTTCACGCCCGTGGCCGTCGTCGACAACGCCGCCCAGCCGGCTTGAAAAAAGGAAAACACCGATGAGCGAATGGAAAGTCATCTGCCGCGTCGACGACATCCCCGTGCTCGGCGCGCGCCGCGTGGCGCGACCCGTGGGCGTGGACGTTGCGGTATTCCGCAATGCCGAGAACCAGGTGTTCGCGCTACTCGACCGCTGCCCGCACAAGGGCGGGCCGCTGTCGCAGGGCATCGTGTTCGGCACCAGCGTGGCCTGCCCGCTGCACAACTGGGCCATCGGGCTCGATGACGGCTGCGCGAAATCGCCCGACGAAGGCTGCACGCCGCGCTTCGCGTGCAAGGTCGAGGGCGAGCAGGTCATGCTGGACGCACGCGAACTGGCCACGCTGGCGCTCGACCTGGCTCCACCTCGCGCGGGCCCCGGCGCTGCAACGGCCGGCAAGCTGGGCGACGAGAGCTTCGACGTGCAGGCGCCCCACGGCATATAGGCCCGACTATGGAAGAAATCTAGCCTGCCATGGTTGAAACCCGTTCCACCTGCCCTTACTGCGGTGTGGGCTGCGGCGTAGTCATCGAGTCCGATGGCGCGCAGATCACCGGCGTGCGCGGCGACCCCGATCACCCGGCGAACTTCGGCCGCCTATGCACCAAGGGTTCGACCCTGCACCTCACGGCCAGCGCGGCGGTCACGCGGCAGACGCGGCTGTTGCAGCCGATGCGGCGTGCCGAGCGCGGCGCGGCGCCTGAGACCGTCAGCTGGGACAACGCGCTCGATACCGCAGCCGACAAGTTCGCGCAGGTCATCAATGACCACGGCCAGGACGCCGTCGGCTTCTACGTCTCGGGCCAGCTGCTCACCGAGGACTACTACGTCTTCAACAAGCTGGCCAAGGGCCTGATCGGCACCAACAACATCGACACCAATTCGCGCCTGTGCATGAGCAGCGCGGTGGCCGGCTACAAGAAGACGCTGGGCGCCGACGCGCCGCCGGCCTGCTACGACGACCTGAAGCACGCCGCGTGTCTGTTCATCGCCGGCAGCAACACGGCCTGGGCCCATCCGATCCTGTTCCGCCGCATCGAGGATGCGAAGGCGGCCAACCCGGCGATGAAGATCGTGGTGGCCGATCCGCGCCGCACCGACACCTGCGAGATCGCCGACCTGCACCTGGCCATCCAGCCGGGCACCGACGTGATGCTCTTCAACGGCATGCTGCACCTGATGCTGTGGGAAGGCTGGACCGATGCGCGCTACATCGCCGCGCATACCAGCGGCTTCGAGGCGCTCAAGGCCACGGTGCGCGATTGCACGCCCGATCGCGTGGCGCAGGTCTGCGGCATCTCGAAGGACGATTTGCTCACGGCCGCACGCCTCTTCGCCACCTCGGCAGCGACGCTGAGCCTCTACTGCCAGGGCCTCAACCAATCGTCGTCGGGCACCGCCAAGAATGCGGCATTGATCAATCTGCACCTCGCGACCGCGCAGATCGGCAGGCCCGGCGCCGGCCCTTTCTCGCTGACCGGCCAGCCCAATGCGATGGGCGGCCGCGAAGTGGGCGGCCTGGCCAACCTGCTGTCGGCGCACCGCGACCTCGCCAATCCGCAGCATCGCGCAGAGGTCGCCGCGCTCTGGGGGCTGCCCTCGGTGCCCGAGAAGCCCGGCAAGACCGCGGTCGAGATGTTCCAGGCCGCGGCCGACGGCGAGATCCGCGCGCTCTGGATCGCCTGCACCAACCCCGCGCAGTCGATGCCCGACCAGGCCACAGTGCGGCGCGCGCTCGAGCGCTGCGAATTCGTGGTCGTGCAGGAAGCCTTCTCGACCACCTCCACCTGCGACTTCGCCGACCTGCTGCTGCCGGCCACCACCTGGGGCGAGAAGAACGGCACCGTCACCAACAGCGAGCGCTGCGTCTCGCGCGTGCGGCCGGCCGTCGCGGCACCGGGCGAGACGCGTGACGACTGGGCCATCGCGATGGATTTCGCGCGCCGGCTCGAAGCACGGCTGGCGCGTGCGAACACGCTGTTCCCGTATGGGAGCGCCGAAGCGGTCTGGAACGAGCATCGCGAATCCACGCGCGGCCGCGATCTCGACATCACCGGCATGAGCTACGCGATGCTCGAGGCCGCGCCGCAGCAGTGGCCGCTGCGCGAGGGCGAGACCACCGGCCGCGCGCGCCTCTACGAAGACGGCGTGTTCGCCACACCCGACGGCCGCGCGCGCTTTGCCGACGTCGCCTACAAGCCGGTGGCCGAAGCCCGCGAGGCGCGCTATCCGTTCTCGCTCAACACCGGCCGGCTGCGCGACCAGTGGCACGGCATGAGCCGCACCGGCACACTGGGCCGCCTGTTCGGCCACGCGGCGGAGCCGACGATCCAGATGCACGCGCAGGACATGGCGCGGCGCCAGTTGAAGGAAGGCGACCTGGTGCACGTCACCTCGCGGCGCGGCTCGATCGTGCTGCCCGTCGCGGCCAGTGCCGAGGTGGGGATGAGCCAGGCCTTCATCGCCATGCACTGGGGCGGCGAATACCTCAGCGGCCGCTCCAGCACCGGCGAGCCACTGGCCGGCGTCAATGCGCTCACGACGCCGGTCTTCTGCCCCGATTCGAAACAGCCGGAACTCAAGCACGCAGCCGTCAAGATCCTCAAGGCCGAACTGCCCTGGTCCTTGCTGGCGCTCGCCTGGCTGCCGCGGGATGCGTCGCTGGACATCCGCGAGGCCCTGCGCGCACTGATGCTGTCCTTCCCCTATGCCAGCTGCGTGCCGTTCGGCACCGGCCGCGCCCTGGAGAGCAGCGGGCCGGAACGCACCGGCATCCTCTTTCGCGCGGCCGCCTACGACGCGCCTTCCAACGACGTGCTTACCCGCATCGAGGGACTGCTGGGGCTCGGCGGCGCCGACACCTTGCGCTATGCCGATGTCAAGCACGGACAGCGGCGCGCTGCGCGGCTGGTGCGCGACGGCCAGGATGCGCATCTCGAAGGCTTCCTGCTGGCCGGCGACACGCGTGCGGAGGCCTGGATCAAGACCTTGCTGCAGGACCAGTTGCCCGCACAGGCCTATGGCCGCCAGCTGCTCAAGCCCGGCGCCGCCGCCCCGGCCGGCGTGGCGGCGCGCGGCAAGGTCATCTGCAGCTGCTTCGGCGTGACGCAGACCGCCATCGGCGAGCACCTGGCGGCCGCTTCGGGCCCCGAAGGCGATCGCCTGGCCACATTGCAGGGCGCGCTGAAATGCGGCACCAATTGCGGCTCCTGCCTGCCCGAGCTCAAGCGCATGGTGCGCGCGAGCGCGGCACCGGCCCTGGCCGAGCCATCATGAGCGCATGGACGGCTCCCCTTCCTGCCTTCCAGGGCATAAGCGCAGCTGTATTGCGGCATAAGCCTTGCGGGACAATGGGCGTACCCATGGGAATCAGCCACTACATCAAGGAAATCGGCCGCGGCGCGCGCGGTGCGCGGCCGCTCAACCGCGAGCAGGCCGCGGACCTCTTCGGCCAGGTGCTCGACGGCACCGTGACCGACCTGGAGACCGGCGCCTTCTGCCTGGCCATGCGCATCAAGGGCGAGACGCCGGATGAGATGGCCGGCTTTCTCGATGCCACCCACGCGCGCCTGGCGCGCTTTCCCGCCACCGGCCGGCCGCTGGTGGTACTGCCCAGCTACAACGGCGCGCGCCGGCTGCCGGTGCTCACGCCCTTGCTCGCGCTGCTGCTGGCCCGCGAAGGCCTGCCGGTCCTGGTGCATGGCGCGGCCACCGAATCGACCCGGGTGCTGGCCTCCAACGTGCTCGCGGCCCTCGACGTGCCGCCGCTCGCGGCGATCCGGCCCATCGCGGACGGCGAGGCGGTCTTCGCGCCGACCGAGCTGCTCAGCCCCGGCCTCAAGCGCCTGCTCGACGTGCGCCGCGTGGTGGGTTTGCGCAATCCGGGCCACAGCGTGGTCAAGCTGATGCAGCCGACGCAGGGCGCCTGCGTGGTGGTCGGCAGCTACACGCATCCCGCCTACGCCGAGTCGATGGCAGCGACCTTCGAGCTGCTGGGCATGACCGCCCTGCTCTCGCGCGGACTCGAGGGCGAGAGCGTGGCCGACCCGCGCCGTACCGCGCAGGTCGACGGCTTCGTGCGCGGCCGGCGCGTCGCACTGCAGACCCAGGAGCCCGGCACGCAAGCCGAGGTGCCCGGGCTGCCGAAGGAAATCGACATCGAGACCACGGCCGACTACACGCGGCGCGTGCTGGCCGGCCAGGCGCCGGTGCCGGACGCGATCGCGCAACAGGTCGAGCACGTCCTGCAGCTGGCCCAACAGGTGGAGCATCCATGAGCCGCCGGGCCGTTCCCAAGGCGAATACCGTAGCGCGCAGCGCGGAGGTTATCCAGTGAGCACCCTTTCCCATCACGGCAGCTGCACCCTGGTCGGCGCCGGCCCCGGCGACCCCGAATTGCTCACAATCAAGGCCGTCAAGGCGATCCAGGCGGCGACGGTGCTCCTGGTCGACGACCTGGTCAGCGACGAGATCCTGGCCTATGCGCGCCCCGGTGCGCGCATCGTCCATGTCGGCAAGCGCGGCGGCTGCAAGAGCACGCCGCAGGCCTTCATCGAGCGGCTCATGATCACCGCGGTGCGCGAAGGCGAGACCGTGGTGCGCCTCAAGGGCGGCGACCCCTTCATCTTCGGCCGCGGCGGCGAGGAGGTGGAGCACCTGCGCGAAGAAGGCATCGAGGTGCGGGTGATCAACGGCATCACGGCCGGCCTCGCCGCCGTCACCGCGCTGGGCGTGCCGCTCACGCACCGCGACCATGCGCAGGGCGTGGTGTTCGTCACCGGCCACGCCAAGACCGGCCATGCGGCCGACCAGCATCCGACCGACTGGCGGCAGCTGGCCGCCACGGCGCGCGATGCGCGGCTCACGCTGGTGATCTACATGGGCGTCACGGGCGTGGCCCATATCCAGAACGAGCTGCTGCACGGCCTGGCGGGCGACACGCCCGTCGCCGTGATCCAGCATGCGAGCCTGCCGCAGCAGCGCCATATCGCGACCACGCTCGCGCGCCTGCCCTTCGACCTGGCGGCGGCCGGGCTCGGCAGTCCGTCGGTGATCGTGGTCGGCGACGTGTTGCGCGGCCTGGCCGCGGCCGCCCTGCCGGCGACGCACTTCGGCACCTGAATCGGCCGTTCGGCCTGTCGGCATGTTCCGGCGCCACCCCTAGAATCCTCCAGCCCTCGAACACGGGCGGGAGATCAGGATGCTGGAGCTCGACAAACTCAACGAATTCACCGAAAGCCACGGCGAGCTGCAACGCGGCAAGGGCCTGGTCACGGGCACCATTGCACTCTCGCTGGGCATCCTGTGCTTCCTGGGCGTGCTGGTCTTCCACTTCCCGCAGTACCTCAGCACGCCCGAGCTGCGCCGCAGCTACAACGTCGACGTGATGCGCATCGTGCTGCTCGCGGCGATGGTGATTTCCGGCGGCCTCTCGCTGGTGAACATCATCTTCAACCGCTCGCGCTGGCTCTCCTCCTTCGCCTTCCTGCTGGTGGTCGCGGCGGCGCTGCTCGGCGGGCACAAGGTGCCGGTCAACGACTTCGCCGACAACACGCCCTACATCGGCCTGGACTGGTTCATCCTCGACTTGCTGGGCTCTTCGCTGATCTTCATCTTCATCGAGAAGCTGTTCGCGCACCGCAAGGACCAGCCGGTGTTCCGCGCCGAGTGGCAGACCGACTTCCACCACTTCGTCGTCAACCACATGATCGTGGGCTTCGTGCTGCTCGCGACCAACCTGCTGGTGCACAAGCTCTTCGGCTGGGCCGCCAACGACGGCGTGCGCGGCTGGGTCGCCGGGCTGCCCTTCTGGGCCGGCGTGCTGCTGATCGTCCTGGTGGCCGACCTGGTGCAGTACTGGACGCACCGCGCCTACCACGAGGTGCCGCTCCTGTGGCGCCTGCACGCGGTGCACCACAGCGTGAAGAGCATGGACTGGATGGCCGGATCGCGCCAGCACATCCTCGAGCTGCTGATCACGCGCACGCTGGTGCTGGCGCCGATCTACGTGCTGGGCTTCAGCAAGGAAGTGATCGACGCCTACATCGTGGTGGTCGGCTTCCAGGCGGTCTTCAACCACTGCAACGTAAGCGTGCGCCTCGGGCCGCTGCGCTACCTCATCGTCACGCCCAACTTCCATCACTGGCACCACAGCCAGGACGACGAGGCGATCGACAAGAACTACGCGGCGCACTACGCCTTCCTCGACTACCTCTTCGGCACGGCCGTCAAGAGCACCAGGCTCTGGCCCGAGCGCTACGGCGTGGTCGGCGACTACGTGCCCAACGGCTTCTTCAAGCAGCTGAAGTTCCCGTTCGTGTGGAAGGGATGAGCCCCGCACGGCCGCCCGAAGGGACTCGCACCGCAGCGCGGAGGTTTGCTGAATGAACGCGTTCGACGCGGTGGTCGTCGGCGCGGGTGCCGCCGGCCTCTTCTGCGCCGGACTGGCGGGGCAGCGCGGCCTCAAGGTGCTGCTCATCGACCATGGCGAGCGCATCGCGGAAAAGATCCGCATCTCGGGCGGCGGGCGCGCCAACTTCACCAACCGCGACCTGGACGTGCGCGCGCCGCAGCGCCATTTCATCGGCGACAACCCGCATTTCTGCCGCTCGGCGCTGTCGCGCTACACGCCGCAGCAGTTCATCGAGCTGGTGCAGCGCCACGGCATCGCCTTCCACGAGAAGCACAAGGGCCAGCTCTTCTGCGACGGCAGCTCGCAGCAGATCATCGACATGCTGCTGGCCGAATGCGCCAGCGGCGGCGTCGCGCACTGGCAGCCCTGCAGCGTCGGCGAGATCGCGTTTTCCGATGACGCCGGCTTTCGGATCGACACCAGCCGAGGCGCCGTCCAGGCGCCCAAGCTGGTGATTGCGACCGGCGGCCTTTCCATTCCGCAGATCGGCGCCAGCGATTTCGGCTACCGGCTCGCGGCCCAGTTCGGCCTGCGCGTGGTCGCACCGCGCCCTGCCTTGGTGCCCCTGACCTTCGGCGGCGAAGCCTGGTCGCCCTATGCCGAGCTGGCCGGCCTGGCGCTGCCGGTGCAGATCGAGACCGGCGCCAAAAAGGAGCGCGCGGTGTTCCTGGAAGACCTGCTCTTCACTCACCGCGGCCTCTCGGGCCCCGCGGTGCTGCAGATTTCGAGCTACTGGCAGCCGGGCGCGCCGCTCACCATCGACTTCGCGCCCGGGGTGGACGTCCGGGCCTCGCTGGGCGTTGCCAAGCAACGCTCGCGCAAGCGCATCGGCAACGAACTGGCCGCGCTGGTGCCCTCGCGGCTGGCGGACGCCTGGGTCGGGCAGGACGCGGCGCTGCAGCGTCCGATTAACGAGGCGGCCGACCGGGCGCTGGCCGCGCTGGCCGAGCGCATCGCACGCTGGCAGATCACGCCCAGCGGCACCGAGGGCTACAAGAAGGCCGAGGTCACGGCCGGCGGCATCGACACCCGCGAGCTCTCATCCCAGACCATGGAATCGAAGCAGCGCGGCCTGTACTTCATCGGCGAAGTGGTCGACGTGACGGGCTGGCTCGGGGGTTACAACTTCCAGTGGGCCTGGGCCAGCGCGCATGCCTGCGCGCACGCGTTATAATGTCGGGCTAACTTTGGCCTCCCCTCAACGGCCTACCCCATTTTTCAGTTGAGGAACCCGGCCCGGGGCCCGATCTTCCCCAGGCCAAATTCAACAAGACCGATTTTTAAATGACCACCATCCGCGTTAAAGAAAACGAGCCCTTCGACGTCGCGCTGCGCCGCTTCAAGCGCACCATCGAAAAACTCGGCCTGCTGACCGACCTGCGTGCCCGCGAGTTCTACGAAAAGCCGACCGCCGAGCGCAAGCGCAAGAAGGCCGCAGCGGTCAAGCGCCATTACAAGCGCGTGCGCAGCATGCAGCTTCCCAAGAAGCTGTACTGAGCATCCGCCGCGCTGGCGCCGAAGCCAGCGTCCGGTTCAGAGCCGCGCCAGGGATACCTGCCGCGGCTTTTGTTTTTAGCCTGTCAAGAAAGCCTGCCATGAGCCTCAAGGACCAGATCACCGAAGACATGAAGACCGCGATGCGCGCCAAGGACTCGGAGCGCCTGGGCACCATCCGCCTGCTGCTCGCCGCCCTCAAGCAGAAGGAAGTCGACGAGCGCATCGAGCTCGACGATGCGATGGTCGTGGCCATCGTCGACAAGCTGATCAAGCAGCGCAAGGACTCGGTCGCCGCCTTCACCCAGGGTGGCCGCACCGACCTGGCCGACAAGGAAGCCGCCGAGATCAAGGTGCTCGAGGTGTACCTGCCCCAACGCATGGGCGCGGACGAGATCACTGCGGAAGTGAAGGCCATCGTGGCCGAACTCGACGCCAAGGGCCCCGGCGACATGGGCAAGGTGATGGGCGCCGTCAAGACCCGCCTGGCCGGCAAGGCCGACATGGGCCAGGTCAGCGCCGCCGTGAAGGCCGCGCTCTCGGGCGGCTGAGGGTGAAGGCACGCACCGCGATCCACAAGGCCTGCGCCTGCGTGGTGGATGACCGGAATCGCCTGCTGGTCTTCCATCACCCCGGCGACAAGAGCATGCAGCTGCCCAAGGGCACGGTCGAGCTCGACGAGGCGCCCGAAGACGCCGTGCGGCGTGAACTGCTGGAAGAGTCGGGCATCGACTTCCGCGGCGAACTGCAGCCGCTGGGCACGCTGGAGCGCGACTGCGAGGCCGGCATCGAAGGCAACGTGCACCGGCATGCCCAGCTCTGGCACCTGTTCCTGATGCGTGCGCCGGCGCCGCTGCCCGAGACCTTCGACCACGTGGCCATGGGCAGTCCCGAAGAAGACGGGCTGGTGTTCAGCTTCAGCTGGCTGGCGCCCGATGCGCCGCTCGACGGCTTCACGGCGCCTTACGTCAACGCCATCGCCAAGGTGCGCGAGGCGCTGCTCGCAGACGCGGCTTAGCTTCCGGCGACCTTCATCCTGTTGACCAGGATCGAGCCGGTGGTCTTGGCGCCGTAGTTGTAGGCATCAGCGCCGACTGCCTCGATGCCCAGCAGCATGGTTTTCAGGTTGCCGGCGATGGTGATCTCCTGCACCGGGAAGGCAATCCGGCCGTTCTCGACCCAGAAGCCGCTCGCGCCGCGCGAGTAGTCGCCCGTCACGTAGTTGACGCCCTGCCCCATCAACTCGATCACGAAGAGGCCGGTGCCGAGCTTGGCGAGCATCGCGTCCAGGTCGTCATCCTTCTTCGTCTGGCGCGAACTCAACGTGAGGTTGTGCGACCCGCCGGCGTTGCCGGTGGTCTTCATGCCCAGCTTGCGCGCCGAGTAGGTGCTCAGGAAATAGCCCTCGAGCCGGCCGCCGTCGACCACCTTGCGCTTGCGGGTGGTGACACCCTCGTCGTCGAAGGGCGAGCTGCCCTTGCCGCGCAGGATGTGTGGGTCTTCGAGCACGTCGATGTGCTTGGCCAGCACCGGCTTGCCGAGCGAGTCGAGCAGGAAGCTGCTCTTGCGGTAGAGCGCGCCGCCGCTGGTGGCCTGCACCAGGCCGCCCAGCAACCCGGCCGCCATCGGCGACTCGAAGAGCACCGGGCATTCAGTCGTCTTGATCTTGCGCGACTTGAGGCGGCTCAGCGCGCGCTCGGCCGCATAGCGCCCGACGGCCGCCGGGCTCGCCAGTTCGCCGGCCGAGCGCATCGAGCTGTACCAGGCGTCGCGCTGCATGTCGTTGCCCTTGCCCGCGATCGGCGCCACCGAGATCGAATGGCGCGAGCTCGCATAGCCGCCGCGGAATCCGCGCGTATGGGCGCTGAAGAAATGGCTTTGCTGCGCCGAGACGCCAGCGCCTTCGCTGTTGGTGATGCGTTTGTCCGTCGACAGTGCCGCGGCTTCGCATTCGAGCGCCAGCGCAGCGGCCTGCTCGCTGTTGATGTTCCAGGGATGGAACAGGTCGAGATCGGGCTGGTCGGTGACGATGTCGGCCTCGTCGGGCAGGCCGCTGACCGGATCTTCGGCCGTGAAGCGCGCGATGTCGTAGGCTGCCTGCACGGTCTGCGCGACGGCCGCCTCGGAGAAGTCGGAGGTGCTGGCATTGCCGCGGCGGTGGCCCACGTAGACCGTGACGCCGAGCGACTTGTCGCGGTTGCGTTCGACGTTCTCCAGCTCGCCCTTGCGCACCGAGACGCTCAGGCCGCAGCCTTCGGACGCCTCGGCGCCGACGTCGGTAGCGCCGAGCTTCTTGGCATGCGCCAAGGCCGAATCGACCAGGTTTTCGAAGAAGGGGCGGGTGTAGGCGAAGCCGGAATCGGCGCGCGAGGAAGATGTGCTCATGTGTTGGCTATGATACTTGCGCCCCCTGTTCCCGATGGTGCGGCCAACGATTGCCTCTATGCCCCGCAAACCCAAAAAAGGCTACTTCGTCCGCGGCCAGTTCGTGGCCGAAGGCAGCGAACTCGATCTGGAGCTCAAGCGCGAGCTCAAGGGCACCGACGCAGCAAGCAGAACCGATCTCAAGCGCGAAAGCACCGAACTGCAGGCGCTGGGCGAAGCCCTGCTCACGCTGCGCGCCAGCCTGCTCGACAAGCTCGATCTCGGCGAAAAGCTGAAGGACGCGATCGAAGAAGCCAAGCGCATCACCAATTTCGAAGGCAAGCGGCGCCAGATGCAGTTCATCGGCAAGCTGATGCGCGGCCTCGATGCGGCCACCCTCGACGCGGTGCGCAGCGCACTCGACGAGCAGAACCGAGGCCCGGCCCAGGAGACGGCGATCCTGCACGACGCCGAACGCTGGCGCGACCGCCTGATCGCCGACGACGACGCGGTCGGCGGCTGGATCGAGACCCATCCCGGCACCGACGCCCAGCAGCTGCGCGCGCTGGTGCGCCAGGCCCGCAAGGACATCAAGGCAGGCCCGCCCGGCGAGGCGCCGCGCCAGGGCAAGGCCTACCGCGAGGTGTTCCAGATCGTGCGCGCGCAGCTCGAGGTGCACGGTACCGACGACCACGCGGCCGAGGCCTCGGCGCAAGCGCGCGAGGAGGACGCATGAGTGAAGCGAACGCCTTCGACCCTGTTCGCATCGGCATCGTCTCGATCAGCGACCGCGCCTCGAGCGGCGTCTACGAGGACAAGGGCCTGCCCGCCCTGCAGCAATGGCTGCAGCGGGCGCTGCGCAACCCGATCAGCTTTGAGCCGCGCCTGATCCCCGACGAACAGGCCGGTATCAGCGCGGCGCTGATCGAGCTGGTGGACGCCGGCTGTTCGCTGGTGCTGACGACCGGCGGCACCGGGCCGGCGCTGCGCGACGTGACGCCGGAAGCGACGCTCGCTGTCGCCCACAAGGAAATGCCGGGCTTCGGCGAACAGATGCGGCAGATCAGCCTGCGCTTCGTGCCGACGGCGATTCTTTCCCGCCAGGTGGCGGTGATCCGCGATCGCAGCCTGATCATCAACCTGCCGGGGCAGCCGAAGGCGATCGCGGAGACGCTCGAGGGATTGAAGGATCCTCAGGGCGCACAGGTGGTAGCGGGCATCTTCGCCGCGGTGCCCTACTGCATCGACCTGATCGGCGGGCCTTATCTGGAAACCGACGAATCGGTCTGCAAGGCGTTCCGGCCGAAGTCGGCGATTCGGTCGCGTTGAATGCTCCCTCTCCCTCTGGGGGAGGGTTGGGGTGGGGGCTCTGGGCCTTTGATTCGGTTGCATCTTTGCTGAGGGCTGGAGCCGGGATATCGCCCCGGCGGGCGACTCACTTTTCTTGTCTCGCCAAGAAAAGTAAGCAAAAGAAGGCGACCCCACCGTGCGTGTCCCGCAGCGAAGCTGCGGGCAACCTGCGGTGCTCGCTTCAGGCGGGGTCCGCGCAAACTCGCTGCGCTCAAACACGCGCGGCCCTTTATCCGCCTGAAGCTGCGCTCCTCGGCACGCCCAGAGGGGATTGAACACCTACGCGCCGTGGCGCGTACTTGTGGTTTGGGTGGGCTGTTGGCATTCAACCGGCCGAGCGAAGCGAAGGCCCGAGCCACTCCCCTCTGGCTGCGCCGAGGAGCGCAGCTTTTCGCGGATCAGGGCTCGCGATTGTCTGAGCGAAGCGAGTTCGAGCGAGACCCCGCGAAAAGCGAGCACCGCAGGTTGCCCCGGAGCGAAGCGCAGGGGTCGCAGACAGTGGGGTCGCCTTTCTTTGGTTACTTTCTTTGGCGAGACAAAGAAAGTGACTCGCCCGCCGGGGCGAATTCCCGGCTCCGGCCTCGAGAACAAGCGCAACGCACAAATCAGGCCCGAGTGCCCCACCCCAACCCTCTCCCGGAGGGAGAGGGCGCAAGTTCACTTCCCCACCAGCTGCGTCAATCGCTCCGCCTCGAAGCACTCTTCCCGCGCCGCATCGCCCGGCACGCAATCCTTCTTTCCGGGCTGGGCGGACAAGGCCTCGATCGCCTGCCACAGCAGTGCGATCTGGTGATCCTGGCCGGCCGCGTTGTCGATCAGCCCCTTCATGGCCTGCGACAGCGGGTCGTCTTCCATTGTGATCCCGTAGGCTGTGAACTTCCTGTCGGCAGTCGTGACGTCGGCACTGGTGCCTGCCTTCGACGGAATGATGCGCGCCGGAATGCCCACCGCCGTGGCGCCCGCAGGCACGGGCTTGATCACGACGGCGTTGCTTCCGATCTTGGCGCCGTCGCCGACCACGAAGCCGCCGAGCACCTTGGCCCCGGCGCTGACCACCACGTCCTTGCCCAGCGTCGGATGCCGCTTGGCGCCCTTGTAGAGCGAGGTGCCGCCGAGCGTCACGCCCTGGTAGATCGTGCAGCCGTCGCCGATCTCGGCGGTCTCGCCGACCACCACGCCCATCGCATGATCGAAGAACACGCGGTCGCCGACGATCGCACCGGGATGGATCTCGATGCCGGTGAACCAGCGCGAGCATTGCGAGATGAAGCGTCCGATCCACTTCAGGCCATGGCCCCAGCACCAGTGCGCGAGCCGGTGCAGCACCACGGCATGCAGGCCCGGATAGAGGGTCAGCACTTCCCAGCGCGTCCGGGCGGCCGGATCGCGGTCAAGGATGCACTGGATGTCGGAGTGCAGGCGCGAGAACATGGATGTTCTTGTTATGGCTATATGGGCCGCGCAGTCTAAGGGCTCGGGTCTTCGCGTACCGGTGATGGGGTTTTCCGTGCCGCATCCGCCATGGCCTTGGCGATGCCGCGCAGGATGTGGATTTCCTCCGGCGTCGGCTGCGCGCGGTTGAAGAGTTGCTGCAGCCGCGGCATCAGCTTCTTGGGCGCCTCGGGGTCCAGGAAGCCGATCTGCACCAGCGAGCGCTCCCAGTGGTCCAGCATGCCGGCCACGGCCTGCGCATCAGCCGCCTGGAGCGGCGCGGTGGCGTCGCGCACCGCATAGCCGCCAAGCGCGAGCCGCCATTCGTAGGCGATCACCTGGATCGCGGCGCCGAGGTTCAGCGAGCCGAAGCTCGGATCGGTCGGAATGCTGAGCGCGACATGGCAGCGGTAGACATCCTCGTTGCGCATGCCGAAACGCTCCGAGCCGAACAGGAAGGCCACGTGCTGGCCCTCTTCCTGGGCGAGCGGCTCGAGATGCTCGCGCGGCGTGCGCGTAGGCGGGCCGAAGTCGCGCGGCACCATCGCGGTTGCGCACAGGTGGGTGACGCCGTCGAGCGCCTCGTCCAGCGTCTCGACGATGCGCGCATTGGCCAACACGTCCAGTGCCCCGCTCGCGCGCTGGATGGTCTCCTCGCGCCGCAGCACATTGGCCCAGCGCGGCGCCACCAGCACGAGATCGCCGAAGCCCATGGTCTTCATGGCGCGCGCGGCAGCGCCGACGTTGCCGGCGTGGCTGGTCTGGATCAGGATGAATCGGGTGCGCATGTAAAATCCCCCAATTCTCGCCGCCCGCATCGCCGGGCCGCATTCCAGGGCGCGTTCCGGCGCCGCCCGCCGTTCTTCCCACAATCCAATGTCGTCCCCCAACCTGCACCCCATGCTCAACGTGGCCGTCAAGGCCGCCCGCGCCGCCGGCGCCATCATCAACCGCGCCGCGCTCGATGTCGAAGCGGTGCGCATTTCGCAGAAGCAGGTCAACGACTTCGTGACCGAAGTCGACCACGCGAGCGAGCGAGCGATCATCGAGACGCTGCTCGGCGCCTACCCGGGGCACGGCATCCTGGCCGAGGAATCGGGCACCCAGCACGGCGCCAAGGATTCCGACTACGTCTGGATCATCGATCCGCTGGACGGCACCACCAACTTCATCCACGGCTTCCCGGTCTACTGCGTCTCGATCGCGCTCGCGATCAAGGGCAAGGTCGAGCAGGCCGTCATCTACGACCCCAGCCGCAACGACCTCTTCACGGCCACCAAGGGCCGCGGCGCCTTCATGAACGACCGCCGCCTGCGCGTGAGCAAGCGCACGCGGCTCAACGAGTGCCTGATCTCGACCGGCTTTCCCTTCCGCACCGGCGACAACTTCAAGCAGTACCTGGCCATCATGGCCGACCTGATGCCGCGCGCGGCCGGCCTGCGCCGCCCCGGCGCGGCCGCGCTCGACCTGGCCTACGTTGCGGCCGGCTTCACCGACGCCTTCTTCGAAACCGGCCTCAACATCTGGGACGTGGCGGCCGGCTCGCTGATCGTCACCGAAGCGGGCGGACTGATCGGCAACTTCACCGGCGAGCCCGATTTCCTCGAGCAGCGCGAATGCCTTGCCGGCGCACCGCGCATCTACGGCCAGCTGGTGCCGATCCTGGCCAAGTATTCGAAGTTCGCCGGCGTCGACGACAAGCTGCGCGCCAGCGACCGCGTGCGCGCCGTCGATCCCTCGGCCCACCCGGGCGACGTCTACGCGCGCAGCACCGTCGTCGGTGCGCAGGCCGATGCCGAGGCGCCGGCCGACACGGCAGCGGCGCCGGCGCCGCGCAAGCTCACGCGCCTGCGCCGCGAGGCGCCCGTCGGGCCCGCCGAGGGCGACTCCTCCGCCGAGTGATGCGGGCGCAGCGCGCCACCGCGGACCGGGGCCGCGCCGCGCTGCGCGTGGCGCTCTCGCATTACGTCGCGAACGGCTTGTCGGTCGCCTTCGGGCTGATGCTGATCTCCGGCGGCGTGCATCTGCTGCTGGGCACCATGGCCGCCTCGGCGGCTGCCGTGGGCGTGATCGTGACCGCGCCGCCCGATTTGCCCGGCCCGCGCCGCGGCAAGTTCTGGCAGACGCTGCCCTCGCCGCTGATCGGGTTGCCGCTGTTCTTTTTCGTGCAGCTGCTGCACTCGGCGCCGCTGCGCCTCGGCCTGCTGCTGGTGCCCGCGACCTTCCTGGCTTTCGTGGCCATGGCCTGGGGCAAGCGCGGCATTCCGATCGCGATCGCGGTCATGTTCTCGATGATCTTCTCGATGGCCACGCCCGCGCCCACGGGCATGGCCGAAGCGCTCGAGCGCACGCTGCACTTCGGCATCGGGGCCGGCCTCTACGTGATCTACGCAGTGCTCGCCAACCACGCGCTCAACGGCCGCTACCGCGTGCAGGCGATGGCCGACGTGCTGCTCTCGCTGGCCGCGCTGATGCGCACCGAGGCCCGGCAGTTCACGCCCAGGGACGATTCCGGCGACGTGCGCGAAGTGCCGGCCCCGCTGCTCGGCCAGCTGCTGCGCGAGCAGGCCGCGCTGGCCGACCAGTTGCAGGCCACACGCGACATCGTGCTCGAATCGCCGCGCACGCCGCGCCGGCAGCGCCTCGCCGGCATGCTGGTGCTGGTGCTCGAGCTGCGCGACCTGCTGCTGGCCAGCGAACTCGACCTCGACGCGCTCAAGGCGCATCCCGGCCATGCCGCCGCGCTGTGCGAGATGCAGCGCGTGCTCGACGAGCTGGCCGACGAGACCGAAGCGCTGGCCGATACGCTGCTGCTGGGCCGCCAACCCGCCCCGGTGCCCGACCGCCGTCCCGAGCTGGCGGCCATCCACCTCGAGGACGAAGACACGCCACCGCCGCCCGGCCATGTCGGGCCGACGCCCGCCATGCTCGCGCGCGGATTGGCCAGCCGCATCGGCCACATCAACGACGAGGTGCTGCGCCTGGTGGCCCTGGCGCGCGGCGACGTCGAGCCCGACCTCACGGTGGTGCGGGCCAACTGGCAGATGTTCGTGAGCCCCACCGAGTGGTCGCTGCGCCCCTTTCTCACGCTGTGGCGCTGGGATGCGCCGCCGCTGCGCCATGCGATCCGTGCCGCGCTCGCCATTGCCACCGGCTATGCGATCGCGCTGATGCTGCCTTGGGGCTCGCACGACTACTGGATCCTCTTGACCATCGTGGTGGTGCTGCGCGGCAGCCTGTCGCAGACGCTGGAGCGGCGCAACAGCCGCGTGGCCGGCACGCTGCTGGGCTGCGTGCTCGCGGTGGCCCTGCTGTCCGCGCATCCCTCGCCGCTGGGCATGCTGGCCACGGTGACGGTGGCGCAGGCGATCGCGCACGGCTTCGCGGTGCGGCGCTACCTGGTCACCTCCGTGGCCGCCACCGTGCTCGGCTTGCTCCAGGCCCACATGCTGAACGTCGGCATGAGCCCGACCTTCGCGCTGTTCGAGCGCGTGGCCGACACGCTGATCGGCGCCGCGCTGGCCTGGGCCTTCTGCTACGTGCTGCCCTCGTGGGAGCGCAGCCAGATCCCGGCGCTGGTGGCGCGCACGCTGACGGCGCAGGCGCGCCATGCGCGGCTGGCGCTGGGCCTCGGCCAGCTGCGCTCGGTGGTGACCAGCCCCGAGCTCGAATGGCGGCTCGCGCGCCGCGAGGCCTACGACAGCCTGTCGGCGCTGGTGCAGGCCACGCAGCGCTCGCTGTCGGAACCGCGCGCGGTGCAGCCGCCGCTCGAGCCGCTCGAGCACCTGCAGGCCCACAGCTACCAGTTGCTGGCCCAATTGAGCGCGGTCAAGTCGATGCTGGTGCTCAGGCGCGACCGGCTCACGCCGGCCGAGATCGAAGGCCCGCTCGCACGCACGGCCGAGCGCATCGAGGCCGCCATCGGCAGCGCGCCCACCAGCGGGCCGGTGATGCCCGAGAGCGCCTCCGCCACCACGCTGGCCGGGCCGATCCCGCTGCCCGACCCTTTCGACAACGATGTCAGCCCCTGGCTGCTGCGCCGGCTCGACCTGGCGACCGGCATCGCCGCGCAGCTGCGCGACGATGCGGCACGCATCCTGCAACCTCTCGCCGACGACATCCCCAAGACCGCCTGATGAACAAGGAAGTGCTGCTCGCCCATCCGTGGTTCGGCCCCTGCCTAGCCGCGCTGATCGCCGTGCCGCTGGCGCTGCTGGTCCACCGTCTCGGCGGCATCGTGCTCAAGCGCGTGACCCGTTCCACGCCCGCGCTGTTTGCGATGCTGATCGGCATCGAGAATGCCGCGCGCATCGTGCTGCCGCTGGCGGCGCTCCAGATGGTGTGGCAGGCCGCACCCGACGACCTGCGCTTCATCGGAAGCGTCCGGCACCTGAACGGGCTGCTGCTGATTGCGGCGGTCACCTGGCTCACCGTCAGGGCCGTCAACAGCTTCGCAGAGGGCGTGCTGGCCCAGCATCCCCATGACGTGACCGACAACCTGCAGGCGCGCCGCGTGCTCACGCAGACACGCGTGCTCGCGCGCACCGCCAATTCGGTGCTGCTGGTGGCCGGCGGCGCGATGATGCTGATGACCATTCCGGGCGCACGCCAGGTCGGCGCCAGCCTGCTGGCCTCGGCGGGCGTGATCGGCATCGTGGCCGGTCTGGCCGCCAAGCCGGTGTTCAGCAACCTCATCGCCGGCCTGCAGATCGCGCTGGCGCAGCCGATCCGCATGGACGACGTGCTGGTGGTCGAAGGCGAATGGGGCCGCGTCGAGGAGATCACCGGCACCTTCGTCGTGCTCAGGATCTGGGACGACCGGCGCATGATCCTGCCGCTGTCCTACTTCATCGAGAAACCGTTCCAGAACTGGACCCGCCACGATGCGCAGCTGCTGGGCTCGGTCTTCTTCTACGCCGACTACGGCATGCCGCTCGCGCCGCTGCGCGAGGAGGCGGAGCGCATCGTGAAGGCGGCGCCCGAATGGGACGGCCGCTTCTTCAACCTGCGCGTGACCGACGCGACGGAGCGCAGCATGCAGATCCGCGTGCTCTGCACCGCGGCGTCCTCGTCGCTGGCCTTTGACCTGCGCTGCACAGTGCGCGAAGGGCTGATCGATTTCATGCAGCGCGAGTACCCGCAGTTCCTGCCCAGGCTGCGGATCGAGGACGGCGCCCCGCCGCAGGCCTCGCCCGCCTAGGGACCGCGCCGACCGCGGTCGGCCTTGGGCAGCACCGCCTCGGCGGCGATCGCTTCGGCCTGCGCCTGCAGGCGCGACAGCGACGCGTCGAGCTGCGCGGCAGCGCTCTCGTCGAGCGCCGACATGAGCTGCGCGTTGATCGCCGACACGAGCGGAAAGAGTTCGGCATAGAGCGCACCGCCCTTGGCCGTGAGGCGCAGCAGCACATGACGCCGGTCGCCGCCCGGCTGGGTGCGCAAGACGAGCCTCTTCGCCACCAGCGAACCCACCGCCTTCGAGGTGCGCGCACGGTCCAGCTGCGCATGCTCGGCGAGCTGCGAGGAGCCCAGCGAGCCGCGGCTGGCCAGCGTCGCGATCAGGCGCCACTCGCGCCGCGTGATGCCGAAGCGCCCTTCGCACAAGCGGATGACCATGCCGCCGGCCACCGACAGCAGGCGGCTGAGCCGGTAGAGCAGCAGGTCGTCGAGCGGTCTGAGCGCCTCGGGCATCGGGTTTTTCCGCAGAACAGTTGATTTGATCAATCGATTGTCGAGCCTCTAGAGTCGTGCGGCGCCACGGCGCACCCAGGAGACGACAACCATGCCCCTTGCTTCGATCGACCGCCGCCAGGCCCTTGCCGCACTCGGCGGCCTCGCGCTCGCGCCGCGGGCCGGCGCCCAAGCTGCCTTCACCCCCGGCCAGCCGATCAAGGTGCTGATCGGCGTGCCCGCCGGCGGCACACAGGACGTGCTGACGCGCGCCATCGCGCACGAGGTGCGCGACTCGCTCGGGCCGCTGGTGGTCGACAACCGCTCCGGCGCCGCCGGCCGCATCGCGGTCGAGGCCGTGAAGACCGCGCCACCCGACGGCCGCACCCTGCTGCTCGGCACCGCCAGCATGATGACCATGTTCCCGAGCGCGTACCGCCATCTCTCCTACGACCCGATCAAGGACTTCGTGCCGATCGTCAATGCAGCGCGCTTCGAGTTGGCGCTGGTGGTGCACAAGGACGTACCGGCGAACACGCTGCCCGAGTTCATCGCCTGGGCGAAGAGCCAGGGTGACAAGCTGAGCTTCGCCTCCTACGGCGCCGGCACACCCTCGCACTTCCTCGGCGAGATGCTCAACCGCGCTGCCGGCCTGAAGATGGTCCATGTCGCCTACCGCGGCTCGACGCCGGCACGGCAGGACGTGATGGGCGGCACGGTGCCGGTCTACTTCGACACCGTGGGCGGCGCGCTCCAGCTGCAGACCACCGGCCGCGTGAAGGTGCTGGCCACCAGCGGCGACAAGCGCTCGCCGCTGATGCCCAGCCTGCCGACCTTCGTCGAGGCCGGCCACAAGGACGTGGTCGCCGCGGCCTGGTTCGCCTACTACGCGCCGCGCAACACGCCGCAGCCCATCGTCGACAAGCTGCGGGCCGAATTCACCCGCGCCGTCAATGTGCGCGAAGTGCGCCAGCAGTTGCTGCAGAACGGCATGTACCCCGTGGGCGACGATGCCGCGGCCTTGCTGAAGACCATGCGCGAGGACACGGCGCGCTGGGGCGGCATCATGCGGGCCGTGAACTTCCAAGCCAACGACTGAACGAGAACCCTCTCCATGCTGAAACACATTCTTCGCCGGCTCACCGGCACCCTCGCCCTGGCCGCCATCGCCTGCGCCGCCGCGGCCCAGCCGCTGGACAGCCCGCTTCGCATCGTGGTGGGCTACGCGCCGGGCGGCGCCACCGACCGCGTGGCCCGCATCGTGGGCGACAAGCTGCAGGCCAAGCTCGGCGTGCCGGTCGTGGTCGACAACAAGCCCGGCGCGGGCGGCCGCCTCGCGGCCCAGCAGGTCAAGGCCACGCCCGCGTCGCAAAACGTGCTGATGCTGGCCAACCCGGCCGTGATGGTGGTGGCGCCGCTGGTCTTCAAGGACAACGGCTACGACGCCGAGCGCGACTTCGTGCCGGTCTCGCATGTCAACGACTACGAGTTCGCGCTGTCGGTGGCGACCGCCGTGCCGGTGCGCGAGTTGTCGCACCTGCTGGCCTGGATGCGCGCCAATCCCGAGAAGGCCAACGTCGGCGTGCCCGCCACCGGCAGCCTGCCGCACTTCTTCGGCCTCATGGTGGGCGAGAAGGCCAAGGTGCCGACGCAGGTGGTCGGCTACCGCGGCTCCAGCCCGCTCCTGACCGACCTGATCGGCGGCCAGGTGCCGATCGCGGTCGACACGCTGGACGTGGTCATCCCGCAACACCAGGCCGGCAAGGTCCGCATCCTCGCCATGTCGGGCGCGAAGCGTTCGCCCTTCGCGCCCGAGGTGCCGACCTTCAAGGAGGCCGGGCTCGACCTGGTCGCCACCGGCTGGAACACCTTCTTCGCACCCGCGGCCATGCCGCGCGACAAGGTCGCTCGCCTGTCGCAGGCCATTCGCGAGGTCATGCAGGACCCGGACACCGTGCGCCGCTTCAAGGATGCGCTGATGACGCCGGTGGCCAGCACGCAGGAGCAGACAACGGCCATGCTCAAGGCCTACCGCGCCCAGTGGGCGCCCGTGGTCCAGAAATCCGGCTACCAACCCTGAGCTTTTTCATGCAACGTCCCAACATCGTCTTCATCGTCGCCGACGACCTCGGCTTTGCCGACCTCGGCTGCTACGGCGGCCGCGATGCCGACTTCGGCCCGGTGTCGCCGGTGCTCGACCGGCTGGCCGCCAAGGGCATCCGCTTCACGCAGGGCTATGCGAACTCGCCGGTGTGTTCGCCCACGCGCTTCGCGCTGATGACGGCGCGCTATCAGTACCGCCTGCGCGGCGCGGCCGAAGAGCCGATCAACAGCAAGAGCCGCGGCAGCGCCACACTGGGCCTGCCGCCGGAACACTCCACCCTGCCCTCGCTGCTGCGCGAAGCGGGCTATCGCACCGCGCTCATCGGCAAGTGGCACCTGGGCTATCCGCCGACCTTCGGCCCGCTGCGCTCGGGCTACGAGGAATTCTTCGGCCCGATGTCGGGCGGCGTCGACTACTTCACGCATTGCGATTCGAGCGGCCGGCACGACCTCTGGTCGGGCGGGGAGGATCGGCAGGAAGAGGGCTATCTCACCGACCTGCTCTCGCGGCGCGCGGTCGACTACGTGGCGCGCATGGCGAACCAGGACGCGCCCTTCTTCCTGAGCCTGCACTACACCGCGCCGCACTGGCCCTGGGAAACGCGCGAGGACGCGGCCAAGGCGCCGGCCGTGAAGGCCAACCTGTTCGACCTGACCGGCGGCAACATCCATACCTACCGCCGCATGATCCACCACATGGACGAAGGCATCGGCTGGATCAAGGCCGCGCTCGAGAAGCACGGCGTCGCCAACGACACGCTGGTCGTGTTCACCAGCGACAACGGCGGCGAACGCTTCTCGGACAACTGGCCGCTGGTCGGCGGCAAGATGGACCTGACCGAGGGCGGCATCCGCGTGCCGTGGATCGCGCACTGGCCCGCACTCATTCGCGCCGGCGGCGAGAGCGCGCAGCACTGCATGACGATGGACTGGTCCGCCACGATGCTCGACGCGGCAGGCGCCAAGGCCGATGCGCGCTACCCGCTCGACGGCGTGTCGCTGCTGCCGGTGCTGCGCGATGCGAAGTCGAGCTTCCACCGCCCGCTGCACTGGCGCATGAACCATCGCGATCAGCGCGCCCTGCGCGACGGCGATTGGAAGTACCTGCAGGTCGACGGCAACGAGTACCTGTTCGACATCCCGGCCGACGAGCGCGAACGCGCGAACCAGGCGCCGCGCGAGCCCGAACGGCTGGCCGCGATGCGCGAGGCCTGGCAGGTGTGGAACGCGAGCATGCCGCCGATTCCAGACGACGCGACCGTGAGCCTGGGCTACTCGGTCAAGGACATGCCGCAGCGCTGACCCCGTTCGCCCTGAGCTTGTCGAAGGGCTTCGACAAGCTCAGCCCGAACGGTGCACCTACAGCGGTCTGACCGGCATGCACAGCGTGCAGCTGAACGCGCCGGTCTTCTCGTCCATCGCGAAGTCGCGGCCATAGATCTCGATGGGCGCGCCGTCGGCCGGCTGCCAGCCGCTGTCCGGCAACCAGTCGCACAGCTTCATCCACGCCGCATGGATCTCGGTCGACGGACCGGTGAATTCGGTGCAGGCATAGCGCCCGCCGCCGAGGGTCTGCACGCCGATCTCGCCTTCAGGTCGGAAGCCCTCGCCGACTTCGATGCAGGCGTCGTAGCGGCACTTCGCCGGCGGCGTGACGTCGGGGTTGTCGTGGCTCACGCCGTACATCGTGCGCCGCGCATCCATCAGGCCATGCTCGCCGCACCAGGCGGCAAAGCGCTGCCAGGTGCGCGTGATGCCCGATTCGCCATACGGGCCGACGTGCCGCATGTAGGCCACGCGGACCTCCGGCAGGCTCTTTAGTTCGATCTTCATTTCGCGGTCTCCTGAACGCGGAACAGGGCCCTTGGGCCAGGAACGTTCATCGTGTCGGAAAGCCTCGGCCACGGCTCGATGCGCCTTGCGGTCGGCTTGATGAATCTTGCCGAGTTCGATGCGGTGGCGTTCGGCCCACGAACGGAAGGCGCCGCGCCGCCAGTGCGTGGGCGTGACGCCGAAGTGCGCACTGAAGGCCCGCGTGAACACCGCCGCCGAGCCGAAGCCGACGTCGAGCGCGATCGCCAGCACCGGCTCGGGCGGCAGGCCGAGCAGCCGGCCGGCCGCCACCTCCAGCCGGCGGCGCGGCACGCGCTCGGCCAGCGTCTCGCCGGTCATGGCCTGGAACACGCGGTGGAAATGCCAGGAAGAAAAGTGCGCCACCCCGGCCAGCGTGGCCAGATCGAGCGGATCGGCCAGGTGGCCGTCGATGTGATCGATCACGCGATTGATGCGCGCGATGTAGGTATGGCGCGGGCTCGTCACCAGCCACCTCGCGACTTGACTAAGATAGTATTTAGATATATCTTTACTAAATCAGATAACGACATCGAAATCTCATTCCATGCGAGCTTTCAAACACTTTCTACACGGCCATCCCCGTAGCGAACACGGCGACGGCATGGGCGGCGGCGGATTGCGCGGCACACGCGACGGCCGGGGCAGCGGGCGCATCTTCGGCCATGGCGGCCTGCGCTTCGTGCTGGTGCAGCTCATCGCCGACAAGCCCAGCCACGGCTACGAGCTGATCAAGTCCATCGAGGAGCGCCTGGGCGGCAGCTACAGCCCGAGCCCGGGCATCGTCTATCCCACGCTCACGCTGCTCGAAGAAATGGGCTGTGTGAGCGTCGACGCAGCCGACGCCGGCGGCCGCAAGCGCTACAGCATCACCGAGGCCGGCCGCGCATTCCTCGCCGCCAACCGCGAGATCACCGACGAGATGATGGCCCGCATGAAAGGCGGCGTCGACGGCGCGGGCCCGCGCCACGGCCGGCCGCCGCAGGTGGTGCGCGCCATCGAGAACCTCAAGCTCGCGATGCGCATGCGCCTCGCGCGCGAACCCCTCACCGAACAACAAGCCCACGAATTCGCCGCGGTGCTCGACAGCGCCGCTCAACACATCGAACGCATCTAATCGCATGACCGATCTTTCATCCCCTTCTTCTTCTTCTTCTTCCCTCGATCGCCTGCCGCGCCGCGTGCGCCATGAACTTCGCTTTCGCAAGCTCGAGGTGCGCGCGGTGCAGCGCGTGGCGCCGCACCTGATCCGCATCACCCTCGGCGGCGAGGAACTGGCCGGCTTCACCAGCCCCGGCTTCGACGACCACGCCAAGATCTTCTTTCCCGACGCCGGGACCGGCGCGCTCACCGTGCCGACGGTCGGCCCCGACGGACCGCTCTGGCCCGAGGGCCCGAAGCCGACCATGCGCGACTACACGCCGCGCCGCCACGATGCCGCGGCCGGCACGCTCGAGCTCGACTTCGCGCTGCACGAGGCCGGCCCGGCCACCCAGTGGGCCGAACGGGCCAAGGTCGGCGACCTGCTGGGTGTGGGCGGGCCGCGCGGCTCCTTCATCGTCCCGACCGACTTCGACTGGCACCTCCTGATCGGCGACGACACCGCCCTGCCCGCCATCTGGCGCCGGCTGGCCGAGCTGCCGGCCGGGGCGCGTGCGGTGGTGCTGGCGGAGGTCGACAGCGAGGCCGACGAAATCCCTTTCGAAACCCGCGCCAGCCTGGACTTGCAGTGGGTGCACCGCCGCGGCGCCGAACCGGGCACCGGCAGCGGCCTCCTCGATGCGCTGCGCAAGCTGACGCTGCCGGCCGGCGACTTCCATGCCTGGGCGGCCTGCGAATCGGCCGCCGCCAAGGCGCTGCGCGCCCACCTGGTCGGCGAACGCAGCGCCCATCCCAAGTGGGTCCGGGCCTCGGGCTACTGGCGCCGTGGCGCGGTGGCCACGCACGACACGCACGAGGACTGAGCGCCGGGCGACCGGCCGAACGCCCTATGCCGTGAGGCTGTTTGACACCCCAAGTCCGCACGCCCAGAATTTACAGGTTGAGTACTAAAGGCTATATCTCGGGAGCGGACAGATGGACATCGGACTTGCGCAATGGCAGTTCCTGGTGGCGCTGTTGACGGGGGCGTTGCTCCTGTTCGTCATCATGTGGATCGCGTGGCACCGCATCGCCGAGCGGCGCGAAACCGAACGCCGCATCGCGGCGGCCAGGGTGCGATCGGGTCACATACCGCTCGAGATTCCGACCGTGCGCGGCGACCTGCGCGTGAGCGGCGGCGATTCGCCGCCCGATACGCTGCCCGAGTGGTTCATCCAAGGCAAGGGCGAACATGCGGTCGTCGACGAACAGCCGCGCATCCACCTGCGCTATTTCGACCCCCGCGGCCAAAAGGCGGAGTGCACGATGCAGGTCGACCACCTCGACGTGCAGAAGAGAATCCTCCACGGCCACGGCGAACTGCCGGGCGATCTGCGCCGAATTCCGCTGCACCAGATCACCGGTGCGCGCATCGCGGAGTCGGGCCAGCGCTTCAACATCGACACCTGGGTCGACGCCGTGCGCGTCGCGCGCCGGCGCCGCGGGCAGCTGTAGGCACAGGAAGCGCGCATCGGCATCGCTGCGCACGGGCCGCTTACACTGCGGCGCTTCGCTTTCGCCGACGATGCGCCGCCAATGAACCGCCGAAACCTGCTTGGCCTGCTGCTGGCCGCTTCTTCAACTGCCCTGGTCTTCGGCGCCTGCGGCAAACGCACGCCAGTCGCAGCAGCGCTCAAGCCGGGCGCGACTGTGCTGGCCTTGGGCGACAGCCTCACCGCGGGCCACGGCGCGGGACCCGATGACGCATGGCCGAGCAAGCTGTCGCAACTGACCGGCTGGACGGTCGTCAACGAAGGACTCAACGGCGACACATCCCTCGGCGCATTGCAACGCCTCGAGGGTCTGCTGGCCGCCAATCGCTACGACGCGATCCTGGTCGGCATCGGCGGCAACGACATGCTGCGCGGCATGTCATCGCAAGCCACCATCGACAACCTCGCCGCCATCGTGCGCCAGGCACGCGCGCACACATCCCACGTCGGCGTGATCGCCACTCCCGCGCCAGAACCGATGCGCGCAGCGATCGGCTCGCTCAGCGACGCGGTGTTCTACGCGGAGGTCGCCAAAGCCGAGCAGGCGCTCCTGATTCCGAATGTGTACGCGCGCGTGCTTTCGGACGCCGCCTTGCGCTCGGATCGCATCCATGCCAACGCCCAGGGCTATGCGCAGGTGGCCCAGCAGCTGGCGCAGCAGCTGCAGGCGGCCGGGTGGCGCTGATCCGCGGACCCGGCTCGCGTATTGCGGCCGTCGCTTGAACCCCACGCCCGAGGCGACGGCGCTCACGGTGACGGTTGCGCCTGAGGCCCTCGCCCTGAGCGTTTTCCTTATGATGCGGACCGGCCCTTCTTCTCCTGGCCGCGCACCGATCCATTCCCCCTGATGACCCTCCCCGCGACAGCACCCCACACGCCCATGATGAGTCGCGGTCTGTCCTAGGGGGAAATTGGCGCCTCGGCCCGAAGCTACGCCGAAACCTACGCTCAGATTGGGCGCCGGAGCGCGAAGAAATGCTCGCAAACACGCGCCATGCCGGTCAGAACTTAGTCCACAATCGCGCCATTGAATTCGGCGTCGTAACAAAAAAAGCGGAATAACAAGTGGAAAATGAAACCATGACGGCCTCTCTCCAAGAGAATTTCCAGTACTACCTCGACCATCAGAAAGAGTTGGTTGAGAAGTACAACGGACGCGTCGTGGTCATCATGGACCTCCAGGTGATCGGGGACTACGCGGACCAGATTTCGGCCGTCGAAGCCTCCGAGGCAAGAGGCTTGGAACGCGGGACGTTCCTGGTCCAAAAGGTTGAACCAGGAACCGCTGCTTACACGCAGACTTTCCACTCGCGCGTCGCCTTCAGCTAGTCGCGGTGGCTACGCTGATCAGGGCCCTGACGGTAAGGGGCAACAATGGTGGCTATATGCACGTCCTTCGCACGGACTGCCATATCGCCGTGGCGCATACCCAGGCTGACGCTCTCGGGCCTGACGCCTACAAGGGCTTCAAGGCGATTTGGGATACCGGCGCCACTGGCTGCGTCATCACGCAGAGCGTCGTGGATGCTGTAGGGCTCAAGCCGACTGGAATGAAGCAAGTTCACGGGGTCGCAGGCATCCACACGTGCGAGACGTACCTGGTCAACATTCGACTTCCCAACAAGGTCCAATTCGCCAGCGTCGAAGTGACGAAGGGCATCCTCCCTGGTGGCGAGGGGGGCGACATCCTCCTGGGCATGGACGTGATCACGACAGGTGACTTCGCAGTGACCAACATGGGCGGCCAGACGGTGTTCTCGTTCCGTGTCCCTTCACAGACGCACATCGATTTCGTCCAGGACGCTCACGCGGCGAACAAGGCCAAGGCCGCTCAGCACACGCAAGCGCCGAAAATGATGTCTCGTCAAGAGCGGAGGGCTGCGGAACGCAAAGCAGCCAAAGGCAAACCGCTCAACTAGCCGCTAGGGCGCTGCCTGTTGCGTCGGCGCTGACCCCACTTAAAGGCCGATCGAGATGTCCTTGCTTTTCGGCCCGCGCTTGAAGCGCTGAGCCGGGATGGCGTTCCGCCGCTTCACCTTCACCCAGTCGCTCGACCGGATGCCCGGCTGGTAGACGCTGTTCTTCCGCTTCGCCACCAGGCCCTCCAGTTCGAAGGGCACGACCGCGTCGCGGACGATGCTGTGGATGTCGTGTTCCTCGTTGTCGAAGTGGTTCACGAACAGCACGCTGGGCCGCGGCACCTCGAGCAGCTTGGCCAGGCGGGCCTTGCGCTCGATGAGCGGCAGCTGCGTGATGTCCTCGCCTTGGTCGATCAGCAGGTCGAAGACGCAGTAGACGACGGGATCCGCGCCCTCGTACCAGCGCCGGCGCCGCGCGCGGTCCTGGAATCGATCGAAGTCGCTGCGCCCCATCTCATCGAGCACGCACCCCTCCCCGTCCGTGACGTAGGGGCCGCCCTCAACGGTTGCCAGCGCCTGGACAACCTCTGGGAACCACCCGGTGGCGTTGGCGCCCTGGCGGGTGCGCAGCTCGCACTTTCCATCCCCGAACCGCGCCATCAGGCGCCAGCCATCGAACTTGATCTCATAGATCCACCCCGGCTCTTCGACATCGAGCGGCCGCTCATCGAGCAGCATGGGTCTGAGCTCGCGTAGGTGGTTCACAGCGTGAAGAATCCGCCACTTCCTACGCTGGTACTGTCAGCCGAAAGCGCAAACCTTAGTTCACAAATTAAGGAGCGCGAGATGGCAGCCAGGTCCCCCAAATACGGCGATGGCAAGTTCGACGCGGACGCCGAGAAGCTGATCCAGTCGCTCAAGGCGCTCGGCGGCCCGAAGCCTACCAAACGAGCGTCGCCGAGCCCGTCTGCGCGGGCGACCAAGAGGCCTGCGCGGACACGCGCCCGCGCGACATGAGCTCGCTGAGTTGCGTCAACTGCCTCGGCTCGGGCTGGGTCTGCGAGAACCACATGGACCGGCCATCGGATGTGATCACCGAGGGCGGTTGCAGCTGCGGGGGCGCCGCCGCGCCCTGCACATGCAATCCAGCCGCGGTCTTCGAGTTCGACCAGGTGTATGCCTCCGCGGATGAGCCACCCGGTTCGGTAACCCTGCAGTGATGCCCTAGAACAGCGTCGGCTCCTCTGCTGCCGGTGGCTGCTTCGGCTGCGCGCGCTCCGGCTTGGTCTTCGGAGTCTTGGGCGGCAGCGGCTCCGGCGTCATCAAGAAGCGCTCCGCCGGGAACTGGTTCATGAAGCTCATCGAGCGCTCGGCCGGCGCGTCGAGCCACTCTTCGTACTGCGCCTCGGGCAGGACCACCACCATGCGCTTGTCCTGCTGCTCAGGCGGCCGCTTCGGATCGGGCCGGTGCATCTCCTTGAACAGTGGGTGCGCGTCGGCGTTGATCGTCAGCATCGTGAAGCTGTTGACCCACTGCCCTGTCGCCGGATCCTTCCACGGCGCCCACAGCCCGGCGACGCCCAGCGTCTCGTCGTTGGCCGCGGTGAATCTGGTCGGGATGTGCGTGCCGGTACGCCAGTCCGGCTCGTAGATCGCCTCGCAGGGCACGATGCAGTGCCGCGCCTTCGCCCAGGCGTTTTTGAAGCTGGCCAGCTGGTCGACGGTCTCGGTGCGCGCGTTGTACGTGTTGACGCCGTACTTGATGTCCTTGGCGAAGCCAGGCAGCAGCCCGAAGTGCCCCTCGATCAGTTCGAAGTCCGGCACCGCCTCGTCGCCCGACTCGCGCTCCGGCGGCCGGCGTATGAACGGCGCTATCTGCGTCGGGTAGATGTGCAGGCCGCCCGGCGGCGGCTCCCAGTCGGGCGGCAACTTGATCCCGAATCGCTTCTCGATCTGCTTGCGGCGCTTCTCAGCTTGGTAGTGGCTGCACATGGCCGGAATGTAGCGCGCCGCCCCGGCGCCCACGAACATGACGAAGCCTCAGGCGTCTGCGCCAATGCCAAGAAGGCCCAGAATGGGCGCCCCTAGTGTGACTTTTTTCCGTTCAGGTAGTCAGCTCGGCGCAGCAGATCGCCAAGGATGAAATCCGGATACATGCCCTCGTAGGAATCAGGCACATGCAGGTGCCGGCCAGTACTCGATTTCCAAAAACGGCCGCCATCGGACATGGTATCGATGGGCGTAAAGCCACGCTTCCTTAGTTCGTTCTCGATTTCTTCCTGCGTCTTTACGCCGCCCGCGATCACGCGACAGCACCCATGACCTGGAATCGTCTGTCAGACAGGATCAGCGGGTGCTCAGCCGAGGGCATCTTGTCCTTGGCTACCGCCGCAAGAAATTCTTTCACCGAAACCTCGGGGACAATCTGGATGTCAATTCCATGGTCCAACTTGAATAGGCCTTCGATGACCTGCCCGACATTGTTGAAGGCTTGCTCTGCATCTCTGCTGGCCACGTACAGCCCGGGCAAATCTTCAGAGTCGAAGATGTGCCATCCGTCTGCGTAGCGATACCTTGCGCAGACTGAGGTGTTAATGGTCATAGGGCGCCCTCGCCTCATGGAGGCCCGAAGCGTTCACTGTAAGCATCCTGGCTCCTTCTGCTGTTGATGTGGCAACTCTCGATGACCGACCCCATTCTGTGGTATGGGACATACCCCTGTCTCTACGTAAGAGGACATATTGTTGCGGCGCAACATCAAACAAGATGCTACCGAGCAATCTGTCGCAGCTCAAAAGCTGTATGCTTATCCAGCATGAGAGTCCGAGTTTCACCCATGCGCACAGGCGGCCGGTGGCTCATTTGGAACCAGAAGCCGAAGCCCTTCGAAGGCACGCTGCTGAGCACCCGCAAAGGCACGGACGAACGGAAGGTTCCGGCGCTGTTCATCGGCGGCATGGCGCCTGACGGCCCTACCCTCTACGAGCCGCGGGTGGTCTCTGTGCTTGGCAATGAGATGCGCATCGTCGGGCTGGAGAAGTGCGACTCGGCCTGGGTGCTGCAGGAGTGGAGCTGCGAGATCCTCTCGATCCAGGGCAACGAATGATCACCGAAGACCCCTACAACACCTGGGCGCGCGCCTTCGCTGATGAGTGCGCCCGGATGTCGAACGGCGATCTCGACCCGCATCAGGCATGGGACCTGGCGGACGAGCTCTACGCCCAGAATCCGAACCGTGATCCTGTTGAGGTGGCGCGGGAGGCTTGGGACGACGAGGGATAAGCTGCCAGCTCGAATGGAGGCAACGCAGCCCATGGCGACGGCGCGCCAGGACGCTCGACATAATGGGCCACTAAAGGAAAGTCCGAAATGACAGAGCAACTGAGGGCCACCCGGGCAGCACCTTTCGCTGGCAGAGGCCTCCGAGAGAAGGTGCTGCGCATGGTAGGCGCCGGACAGCTCTACGATCGTTTGGCCCGGCTATCTTCGTCGCTACACGAACAGCGGGCGATCTCGGCGCGGCTGGAGCATGAAGTGCAGGCGTTGCGTGGGGATCTGCAGAACGAACGCCGCCTCCTTCACACCGAGCGAGTGGAGGCTGGAGCACGGGAGGAGCAACTGCACGCGCGCCTAACGGCAGATAGCGATTTGCTGAGGGTCGCCCAGAAAAGGGTTGCGGACGTCGAGTACCTCGCTGCTGACCATCGCTTGATCGAGCTCGACTATCCGGCCAAGCCTCGGACCCGACACGGGTGGGGCAAACCGACGGAGCCGCTGCTCACCAAGCTTATCGGCGATGGGAACCCGCGCTATGCGGAGCGCATCACCAGCTTTCTGCCGCTGGTGGAAAAGATGGCAGAGATCCCCGGAGAGACGAGCGCACCGGCTGAGCCGCACTGGGTCAACCCTTGGATTCCAGCCTCCGATGCCGTTTCGATCTATGCGCAACTCGTGCTCCGCGACCCTCCGACCTACCTCGAGATCGGGTCCGGCACATCGACGAAGTTCGCACGCCGGGCGATCAAAGACTTCGGATTACGCACCAAGATCATCTCGATTGATCCGTTCCCGAGGGCCGAAATCAACGCGATCTGCGACGAGGTCATCCGAGTGCCGCTGCAGAAAGTGTCTGCCTCGACATTCAGCAACCTGACCGGAGAGGACATGCTGTTTTTCGACGGAAGCCACCGGGCTCTGCCGGATTCGGATGTCACCGTTTTCTTCACGGAGATCTTGCCAACGTTGCCTGCCGGCCTGCTGACGGGCATACATGACACATTCCTGCCAGCCGACTACCCGCCCTTTTGGGGCGAGCGATTCTACAGTGAGCAATACCTGCTGGCCTGCTGGTTGCTTGCAGGAAGCAAGCTCAGGATCGAGCTTCCGGTTTTCTACTGCGGACTGCTACCCGAGCTGCATGGCATCCTGAACCCGCTCTGGACCAAGCCCAGCCTGGCCGGCGCTCAGCTTGAGGGCGGCGCGTTCTGGATCACCACCTGATCGCCGAAAAGAAAAAGCCCCCAGCCGAAGCTGGGGGCAGTTGCGTGACAGCTGGAACTGGGCTCAGGGCACGTTCGACGAGTGCACCGAGAAGGGCTTGAAGGGAAGGTCCAGCGCGCCGGCGTACTCCCCCTCCGACGTGAGCGTGGCGCACCCGGTCGGCTGCGGGCAGAAGGTCGTCTGGCTGGCCGGGCGCGGGTAGATCACCGGGCCATAGCGGTAGTTCGCGATGCGCTTGCCGGCATAGTCGGCCACGGACACGATTCCGCCCTCCGTCGAATACTGGTCCGCTTCGGTCGCGACGATTGGGTCCACACGTGAGTCGGCCATTTTTCGAATGACGCTGCCGCTGTTCTGGTTGGCCGAGAACTTGACCCAGCCCCACGCGCGGTCGCCGCGCGCGGTGAAGAACGTCATCTCGTTCAGAGGGTTGTCCTCGCCCGGGTAGCCCTTCGATGCCGACAGAAAGGTGATGTTGTTGCCCAGCCCTGAAACCGTGCCCACCTGGGCGATGTCGGCAGGATCCGGCGTCGTCGGCTTTGGCCCCGCGGCGTAGCGGCCGAGCGAAAAGATGAGCAGGCTGCCGTCCTGCGTGGCGACCCAGGCGCGCGGGTAGTGCGGCGTGGTCTGCCAGTAGGGCGTGCCGGGGATGCGCGCCCGGTCATCCTTCGACCAGTGGCTGTAGGTCGCCGTCGTCTGCACGCCGGCGGGCTTGCTGGCCAGCGTGATGACCTTCGCGACCCTCGGCATCGCCTGCAGCTGCTCGGCCAGCAGATACGGCCACTGCTTGGCGCCCATGCCGAGCTTCTGCGTCTCCAGGTTCGACGCCGCGCTGTCCAGGTACATCGAATTGAAGTAGGTGAACAGCGGTCCGAGATCGACGAAGGCCACGGTCTTCTCGGACTTCGACACGACCACCGCGACACCGCCCTTGGCGTACTTCTCGTAGAACTCGCCGCCGGGCAGGAACTTCGCGCGATTGCTCGCGAGCGGCGAGCCCAGCGCGCCGATCGACGACACCTCTTTGCCGACCGGATGCACGACCATGTCGAAGGGCGCGGAGCCGGTGGTCACGTTGATCGCTGTCGGCGCCTTCATGTTCGCCGGCAGGTCGACGTAGCCGACGACCTTCATGAAACCGATGCCGCCCTGATTCGGGAAGCCAGGCTTCGCGCCGTCGGTCCAGTCGTGCCACCAGTCGTACCAGTTCGTCGTGTTTTCCCATGTCCGCCCCGAGGGCACGCCGCCGAGCGCTACGACTGCGATCTGGCCTTTGAGGTTGATGGTGTCCCAGACGGTCACGAGCGCGAACTCGGACATCGACGTGATGCTGATAGCGGTCGGCACCTTGCCGAGCGCGAACGTGACAGAGGCGCGCTGCTGCGCCGTGTAGGTGCCGACGGTGAAGAGCGTCGCCGGCTCGGTCGCGCTGCCCTGGGTGGCGACCAGCGACATCCGGCACGGGCTGTCGGCGCTGCTCTCGCACCGCTTCTCGGCGATCGGAAGGCTCGCCGCGCTGTTCAGCGCCAGCGCGCCCGCGGCGACGTAGTCCCTGATCGAAGGCGGCGTGAGCGTGCGGTCCTGCCACAGCAGCTGCGGGCGCTGCATCCACGTCTCGCGGTCCGTTGCCTGGGCCTGGAACCACGCCACGGCGTTCGTGACGGAATTGCCCACCTCCGGCGTGCCGATGGCCGCGCCATGCGTGCTGACATACAGGTTGTCGGCCGCGGTGTTCTCGCGGCCTAGCTGGTAATAGACCTTGCAGCCTTCGGCGCCACCGCAGTGCGAGATCGACCCGACATCACCGCGCAGCGGCAGCGTGGGAACGCCAGCCTTCGACGCCGGGGCCCCGTAGCGGTAGGTGATGCCCTCGGCCTGGCCATACTTGAACGCCATGCTCACGTAGGCGCTGGCGACGACGGCGCCGGTTGAATCAACGATGTCGCCGGACACACCGCCGGTGCCGGTGGGCGGCGCAGGCGGCGGAGCGCCCTCGGCCGGTCCATACGAAACGCAGTTCTTCGCGAAGCCGGCCGCCGGGTCCTTGCCGAAGAATGGGGTCGAGCAGACGCCCTCCCCGCTCACGACCTTCTCGACTCGAGCGCTGTCCCGCGTGTACTGGCCGCCGATCGTCGTGGCGCGCCCGTAGGAGACGATCGTCGGCGCGCCGACCTGAAACGGCCCGTCCTGCTCGGCCAGCTTCGCACCCTTGGCCGGTGCCTCGCCTTCGGGCGGGACGTACCCCGGGGACTTGGCGAAGCACGCCTTGGCCGCGCCGGCGGCCGGATCGCCGAACGTGGCGTTGTCGCATCTGAAGGTGCCTTGCAGGGTCTTCTGGACGAACTTGCCCTCGGCGCCGTACTTCACGATCCGCTTCGGGACCAGCGTGTAGGCGGCGCCCTCCTTGGCGACCTTGATCCACTCGGGCCCGAGCGTCTCCGCATGGGCGTGACCGAGGAGGGCGATGACGAATGCGAGAAGGAGCTGTTTCATGTGTGGGCCTCAGAAAGAAAAAAGCCCGCACGAGGCGGGCTGGAGGTGGGGGCAGATGAACGGGATGGCCGCGGCTACTGGGCGGCAGGCTTGATCGGTGCGATGCACTCGGCCAAGGCGGTGCGCAGCTTGCCTTCGTAGCCTTCGCGCAGCTCGATCTCGGCCTGCAGTGCGATGGTCGACGCGAACAGCTTGCCGCCGGGCTTGAGGCCCTCGGTGGGCATGGCCGGGCGCGGCGGCATCGATTCCTTGCACTCGACTGGCACCGGCACCTTCACGGTGAGCGCGCCGCCGGTGGTCGAGCAGCCGGCCAAGGCCGCGAGGAAGAGCATCGCGATCGTCTTCATTTCGGATTCCTCGTGCTGAGCCAGGTGTCCATCTGCGCGGCGGCGCTGCGGCAGTCGTCGCCCGGCACGCTTGGCTGGGTCTGCAGCAGCTGCTGCGCCCTGCCCTCGGCCAGCAGCGCGCGCATCTCGGCGTCCTTGCGCCGGCCCTGCGCCTCGGCGTAGCGCCTGGTCGCCTGCTCGGCGAGCGCCTCGGTCGCATCGCTGCAGGCCGTCGCCGCGGCGCGGGCGCTGTCGCGATCGGCGAGCGCCTGGGTCTTCGCGTCGCGGGCCTTGAGGTAGGCCTTCGTGAGGCCGATGTTCGTCAGCGCGCTGAGGCCCAGCAGGATGGCCAGCCCGATGACGATGTATTTCGAGAAGGGGTTCATGCGGATTCCCATTCGAGCGCGCCGCCAGCGCGCAGGCCGGCTGGCGCCGCGTCGTTGAGGATCCAGCGCGGCATGTCGTCGATCCAGATCTGCGGGTGGATGCCGCGCGCCTCGAGAAATGGAAGCTTCGCGCGGCGGCCGGTGAACACGATGCGATCGACCTTGCCGAGCAACTGGCGGTTCACGTCCGCGCCCTCGAACTCGTCGCGCATGGTCACGAGCCACACCTGGTGGCCACGGGCCCGCGCGGCGGCGATGAAGCCAATCCAGAGCTCAGGGTCGGCCGTGTAGGTGCCGTCGAAGTCGAGCGCGATCAGCACGGCGACTCCGGCTGCAGGTCTGGCAGATCAACCGTCTGACCAGCGAGCGCGTGGGTGCAGTCATGGAGAAACTGGATGCGGCCATCAGTCACGAAGGAATGGCAGACCTCTGGCGGGTCTCCCTCTTCCGGCGCGAACGTCGGATCGACGGCGCGGCCGGTGCGCACCAGCACGGAAGGCGTGAGAGTCGGCGCGTCGAGCGAGCCGTTCCAACCCCACCCGCCGGGCCCAGTGCTCACCGCGTGTTTGCCGTCGCAGCCTGGGCAATGGAACCAGGCGTAGTGTGGGTCTGTCGTCGACGGATGCACGAGCTTGCTCATATGGTTCTCCGGCCGGCGCAGAGGCAGCATTGGATGCGCGTGGAAATGCCGACGAACACCCGCAGGCAGTCGCCACAGACGTTGTGCGTTGTCGGCTTGTCGAAATCCGCCGGCCAGTCCTGCGGCAGCGCCGCGGCCCGGCGCTCGTCGATGTCGAGCTGGGCGGTGCTCATCTGCGCCACCAGTACCACCACATCGCCCAGATGATCGGGTTCACGACAGCGCTCCCCGCACAGCGGCCGTGAGCCGCTGCACATCCGCCAGGCCGATCACCCCGCCGTTCACGCGCCGGCGGATCGTTGTGGTCTCGCCAAGCATCGCGTCTGGAATCTTGTCCTCCCACCAGGCGACGCAGGCATCGAGCGCGAAGCGCGGCTGCGTGAGTAGGTCGGGGATGCCGACCAGATCCTGGCCCATCAGGTCACCGACCCGCTGGTAGTTGGCCAGGCCAGTGATCTGGATGGGCGAGCGGCCGCGGTAGGTCCAGCCGTCATCAGTGCGCGTGTTGCCCAGGCGCCCGCCGTAGACCTTGTTCGCCAGCGCCTTCGGGTTGTTGGCGTAGGGGTAGGCGTGGATGACGGTCGGGAAGCGCGTCGGCCACACCTGCACCAGCCGCTGCGCGCTGTAGTTGAGGTTCTCCTCCATCCGATCGAGCATCGCGCTCTCGTGCAGGATCTCCGGCAGCCAGTCGACGATGTCCGCGTCGCCCTTGCTGAAGGTGGTCTCGCGCAGCTCGTCGGCGAAGACTGGCCCCCACTTCGCGGCCGTGGCGGGCGCGACTCCACAAGCGGCGAGCACGGCGCGCCACTGCTCGGAGATGCGGCGGGTCATGATTGGTCGGCTTTTGCCGGCGGCGTCAGAGGGATGACCTTGCCGGCCTCGGCCTGCTGCTTGATGGCGGCATCCTGCATCTTCTTCTGCTGATAGGCGCGCAGTGGCGGCAGAACGAAGGTCACGAAGAGGCCGAGGATCAGGGTCTTCGTCTCAGCGCTGAACGTCGGCAGCACCATGCCGCCGAGAATGTCCCAGCGGTCGACGATGAACTGCAGGATGTCGGGCGCGAAGACCAGGCCGCTCGTCAACCATCCGCCGAGGATGGCCGCGCTTCGATACCAAGCGGCAACGATCTTCTCGTTGTACCAATCGGTCAGGCGCTGCTTGAGTTCTGCATAGGTCATTTCCGGCTCCCGTTGTCCTGAGCCCGGCCACGAAGAATGGCCAGGCTCTCTTTCACTTCGTTGGTGCTCTTCTGGAGCTCCTTCACGTCCGCCTTGAGGTCCGCAAGCGCTTCCTTGGTCTGCGACCGCTCGGTGATGGCGGTGGCCTTCACGGTCTCCAGATCCGCCTTCGTCTTCACCTGGTCCTCGCGCATGCTTGTGTAGATCGCAATGGCCGATGCGAGGATGACGACGATCTGCGCGATGGTCCCGGTGTTGATGGTCGGATCGAAGCGCACATACTTCCTTTGGCCTTCGAGAGGCATAGGGCCGCTGTCGAGCGGCGCTGGTCTGGATCGGGCGTTCATCCTTTGTGGACCCCAGATGGATCGATCGCGTCGAGCAGCTCGGCGCGGATCTTGGTGGCCAAGCGCCTGCGCCAACCATCTGGGCCATTGCTCAGTCGCCACAGCCGCCGCGAGAGCGTGTATTCCTTGCGCGCCGGCAGTTCGAGAAAGACCAGCGTGCCGATGAAGACGTGCACCAGCAGGTCGAGCAACAAGCCCTCGAAGAGCAGCATCGACCCGAGCACACGCTGCGCTTTCGTCAAGGCCTTGGCGTCGCGCACCTCGCGCAGCCGCATCGCCGCGACGAAGTAGAGCCACAGCTGCTTAAGCGCAAAGAACACGCCGAGGAGGATCAGCAAAGTTGTCATTTCAGGGCCTCCGCGAACGCTGCCTTGACGTCCGCCGGCACTGCGCTGGCGATCTCCAGGTACCGCGCCTTTACGGCGAGGCGCATGGCCTCGAAAGTGGTGCAGCCGCTCAGGTCCACCTCGGTAAGGCCGCGAAGGCCGTCCTTGGCGCCCTCGATTGCGAGCGCCTTCTCCATCTCGCCAACCGTGACCGCCGAGACCTGCAGGCCATCCAGCACACTCATGATCGGCAGGCGTTTCACGCGCGTTTCGGCGCGCGCGATCTCAACCAGCTCGGCATGCGTCTTCATGGGTGGTGCGGGCGGCGCAGGAGGCGGGTTCGCCGGGTCGTACGGGACCAGCTGGGCCACGATGTCAGGATGGAAGCGCTCTTCGATTGGCACCTCCACACCGTTCGGATCGAAGAGCGGTTCAATGATCTCGGCCACGAAACCGCCGACCATGCGTGCATAGGTTTTCATGTGGTTCACCATTCGATGATTGCGAGTCCGGCGGCACCAATGACGCCTTGCGCGTTGGTGGTGCCGCCTGCCCCACCGCCTCCGCCGCCAGGGAAGCCGTTGCCGTTGCCGCTGCCCGCGGAAATGCCGCCCACCAGGGAAGTGCAGAAGGTTCCGCCGCCGGCGCTTCCCAGAGGCACGGCTCCAACGGTGATGCCGGGATTTGTCCCATTGCCCGAAAGGTTGAGCTGGCCGCCGGTCCCAACACCCTGGCCAGCGTTCGGCCCGGCGTTGGTGCCACCTGACGCAGCGGCTCCGCCGGCGCCGCCGGTCGCAGAGAGGAGCGCGCCGACTGAGGTCGTGCCACCCGCACCTCCCGCTGTCGGCGCGCCCGTGCCGGCATTGCCACCAGTGCCGACGGTGACGGTATAGACCGTGCCCGGGACCACCGTGAACCAGCCCTCTGCGTAGCCGCCGCCAGCACCGCCAGCCGCGCCGCCGTTGCTTGTCCCGCCGCCGCCGCCGCCCGCACCCCAGACGCGCATGCGCGCCCTGATAACGCCTGCAGGAACAGTCCAAGATCCGCTCGAGGTGAAGGACTGGATGTTCGAAGCACCCGGTCGAAGCTGCGGCAGCGTGAAGTTGAGGAAAGGCGAACTGGCGTAGAGCGAAATGTTCGCGTTGACGATCGTCGAGGCGCCATTGGCGACAGTTACGACGTAGAGCCCGAGCTTTCCGGCGTCAGGGGCTGGCGTTGTCTGGGTGCCCGTGGTGGCTGCCGTGCCGGCCTTCACCGTAACCACCGCCAGGCCTTGTCGCATCGTCGGCTGCGCAGCGCCACTGTTCGCCGGCCCCGAATACGCCACCGAGGGATTGCTCGCGTTGTAGTACGGCAGCACCGTTGAGCCGGTGTCGCTGTCCTGGTAGGCCACCTGCACCAGGTAGTTGATGCTGAACCCTGCAGTGCCCGGCGGCGTCACCGCAAGGGTCACCGCATCCAGCAGGATTCCCTGCTTCACGATCGAATGCGTCAGGTCCTGCGGCAGCGAGCTGACGGCCGTTGCCTCGAGGTTCTGCTGGCTGTAGATCTCGCCCGCCGCGACCAGCACCGCCAGCGATGGGACCACCGTCTGGGTGGTGGCGAAGCCGGTGGCGATGCCTCCGGTTCCGAAGATGGCCTGGCACAGCTTCGCCAGCCCGACCATCACCGACTGGTTTGTCTTCAGCAGGTCCGTCTCGAGCGGTACCTGCCCCGGGTAGTTGATTGGGCGATCCATCGTGGCTCCATAAAAAAGGCCCGCCAGGCGAAGTGCCTGCGGGCCGTTGCAAAGGGAAAAGGGGGTCAGCTCTTGAGCGTGGTCCAGATGACCGTGCCGACGGGTTTGACGCTGTCGATCGCTGCGTAGATGTCAGCGTCCGCCACCTGACCGATGATCAAAGAGAGGCTGCCGTACATGCCGCCGAGAGAAGGCGTTCCGTAGGCGGCTTGCGGGTTGCCGTAGCCGGCGATGTTTGGAATGCCCGCGCTCGCCGGCCGGAACGCGATGAGGAAGCACTGCGACGGCAGCAGCTGCGAGCCGTAGTAGCCGGCCACGCCGTAGCCGCTGGTGGGAATGCCGTAGCCGCCGCAGTCTCCTGGCTGCTGCGGCTCGATCACGATTGGCACGCGGCCAGTGAGCTCGGTCAGGACGCTGATCAGCGCGCCGCGCGTGGCGCGCTCCCTGAATAGGTTGGCGATGATCACAGCGCGAAAGCTCGCGTCGCCCTGGTTGGCCTTCCGTGCGATGCGCGTGCCGAAGAAGTCACCTGCGACCAGATCAAGCCACCCGTCGGTCGCCGTCTTGATCCGCGTCTGCAGCGCGGCGTAGAGGTAGAGCGAATAGATGTTCGCCCAGGCCGCCGAGAGTCCCAGCAGCAGCGCGTCGAGGATCGGCGTGACGTCGGTGAACCAAGGCGGCAGCGTCGCCTTGATCCGCGCGAGGAAATCGCTCTTGTCGCCCGTTGCCATCAGTTCACCGTGATCGTTGCGGCCTTCACGACCTGCTTCACGGTGACCGTGACGTCGGCCGTGCCTCCGTTGACCAGCAGCGCGGTGATATTCGTGACCCCCGGCGACGCGTTGTAGGCCACCTGCAGCAGCCGGGTGTAGACGAGCGACTGCCCTAGACCCAGGCCATTGATGTAGTTCGTCACCGCGTTCTTGACCAGGAGCTTCGTCGCCACCGGGTCGTAGCCGGCCGCGATGGTGGCGGTCATCGTGGCGCCGGCCGTCAGCACAATCGGCGCGAACACCCCGAAGCGCGACGTGACCGGCCGCACCTTGTCGACAGCATTGGAAACGCTGGTGAGCAGCGTGCCGCCGGGCGTCCCTGTGCCATCGTCGACCACCACGTAAAAATAGCCGTAGTCGGTGGCCCCGGCGTAGCTCTGGTTCTCGACCAGCGTGTACTGGAGACCGGTCTGCAGGCTGGTGATGGCATAACCGACAGCTTCCTTCGTCGCCTTGGACAGGCTCGCCACGTAGGCGACGAAGCGCGTGCGCAATGCCGAATCGCTCTCCGCGTCGGCGCCGTTGGTGAAGGCCGCTGCATTGGTGACCGTGTCGATGCCGCTGATGGCCGTGGCCAGCGTGTTGATCGCGCCGATCACGACGTTGTTGCCAACGCCCGCGGTCACGGCTTGCACCTTCACGGCAAGGCTCGTCACGGCCGCGGCGACGGTGTACACGCCAGCGGCATACGCTGGATTGGTGCTGTCCTCGATCACCTCGAAGATCTGCGAGCCGTCGCCGGTCTGCACCCGAGCGCCGACCGGAATGGTCGCCGGATTGGTCGCTGTGAAGCGCGCGAACGTCACGTTCCCGGTGGCGGCCACGGCCGGCAGCCGGGTGACGCTGTAGTCGGCCATCCACGTGTCGAGATCCGTGCCCGTCGACGTCGAGGCGCGCGTGGTGGCGAGCAGCGCAACGAGCAGGCTCTGAATCCAGAGCACGACGGCGGCGTTCGCCTCTGCGACAGAGCGAATGATCGAGCCGATAGTGGTGTCGATCAGGCGCGCCGACGCCGCCTGGATCGCGGTGACCTGGTCGCTGACGATCGTCGCGAAATCCTTGGTGTTGAGAGCCATGCCGTTCCCTGGTCAGCGGTTCACGTCGAAAGCCAGCGTCGCGAGCTTGCCCGTCGAGCCGTCGTAGTACTGAATGCGCACCGAGATCCCGTTGGAGATCGCGGTGACGGTGATGACCGGCGCGGGCGTGCGCGCCACGTTCGCCTCGAGGAAGATCTGCGAGCGAATCAGCCCGGTGATCGCGCGCACGTCGAGCAGCGTGCCGATCTTCTTGCCCACGCCGGCGCCGTAGTTCGGGTGCCAGATGTAGTCGCCCGGATTCGTCAGCAGGCGGCGCAGGATCCGCTGGCTGGTCTGGTCTAGGCCTTCGACCTGCAGCACGTCGCCCGTGGCGGAAACGCTGAGGTCGTCGCCGATGTAGTGATAGAGGTCGGTCACGGGGTCGGGCCTCCGGTGTTGCTCGCGCCGGTCGTCACGCCGGTGTGCGCGTGGGTGTGCAGCGGCGTGGTCTGCGCCGTCACCTCGGTATCGACCTGTAGCGGGCCCTTCAAATGCGCGGTGCCGCCGTTGGCGCCCAGGCCTTGCTGCAGCGGGCCGTTGAGCACGATCGCGGTCGGTGCGTTGAGGTTGATCGTCGGTGCTCCGAGCGAGATCTCGGTGGCGGCCGTCAGGTGCGCGAATCCGCCGGCGCTTGCCGAGACGTTCCGAGTCACGGTCGCCGTCAGGTCGCGCCCGATCGTCGCCTTAAGGTCGCGCGCGGTCTCGAGCTCGACATCCCCGTTGTTCAGGAACTTCAGCAGGCTGCCGCTCTTGTGCTTCAGCCAGAACTCGCCGGACGGGACGGGCAAAGGCCGGTCGACGTCGTTGAAGAACGAGCCGGCCATCACCCCTGCGTCAAGGCCGCCTTCCTGGCAGTCGATCTGCACCGAGTCGCCGATGGTCGGCGCCGCGAACAGGCCCCAGCCGTTGCCGACATATAGGCTCTTGATCGGAATCCAGCCGGACAGCACGCCCGACGGCTGGAGCTTCACCTTGACGCTGAAGGTCGCCGGGTCATATGCGTCGACGACGCCGTGCCGGGTGTTCTGCTTCGCGTCGCCGGCGCGCTGCGCGGCCACGGCCATCGCGTTCTCGAATTCCTTCATGGCTGCACCGTGCTTTCTGGGCTCGAGTTCTTCGCGCGAATCGACGTCCGGTACCCGGTGCTCTCGTTGTAGGAGTGCACGACGGACGCGGGGAAGTACAGCTGGTCGAACGCAGTGCCGGTGCCCTCCAGGCGCAGCACCGTGGCCTGAGCCACAGCCTCATCGCCGGGGATGTCGGCGCGCAGGTTCATCTCGTGTTCGCTGATGTCCTTCAGCAGCTGGTTCGCCTTCTTCTGCGCCTCGTCCGGCGTCAGGTTCGGGAAGAAATAGGAGTACTGCTGCGGCGGTCCCAGCGGCCGCGCGATCCTGCTGGTGGTCTTGTTCTTCACCTTGACCCGATTTGCCGTGACCGTGAAGCCCTTCTTCTGCTTCTGGTTCCAGCTGCGCACCGTCACCTTGATGTCCTTGGCCACGGTGAGATTGCGCGAGAGTTGGAGCGTCATCCCGTTGAACACCGGCGAGGCCGAGTCGCTCGTCGGCGGCTGCCAGCGCAGCACATAGGGCTCGACGGTCGCCGGGTCCGACTTCGGCTCGAAGTGCAGCTCGCGGCCCTTCACGTAGACGACGTTGCCTGTGACATTGGCTAGGTAAGTGAGGACGTCCCACTGCGGGCGATCGTCCTGCATCGCGACGTGATCGATCTGGTAGTAGCTGCCTACCGTGCCCTGCGTTTCGGTGACCACCGGCTTCAGGCCGTGCTCGAGCGCCAGCTTCGTCGCGACCTGTGATGCGGTGAGGTTCTGGTATTTCTCAATCGTCTTCGTGTCGATGAAGCGAGCGGTTAAGTCCCGGCCAGCCATCACGATCTCGTCGGCGATGGGATTGATTTCGATGTCATCGACGAACCCGATCAGCAGCGACGTCAAATCCTCGCGCCGCACGTCCGCCGGATCCTCCGGATACCCAGACAGCAGCTCGACCTCGATCTCCGTCTGCGTCGACCACCAGTTCCAGCCGCGGTCGGCCGGCTGCTCGCTCAGGCACAGCGTGAGACGAAACGTGTCGGCGTGATAGAAGGTGTTGACGTCGACCTCGAAGTCGACAAGGCCCTGCAGGCGCTCGCCGTTCGCGAATCCCGCAACCCGCGGCAGCGTGCCGCTCGATACCGGCTCGCCGCTCACTGCCCAGGTACTCCGCCCGAATCCTTCGGGTTCGCCGGGATCTTCAGCGTCTGGACGCCGCTCAGCACCATCTCCTTCAGGCCCGAGGCCTGGGCGATGGCCGGCCAGCGCGTGGCGTCCCCGTACTCGGCTGCCGCCACACCGAACAGCGTGCCGCCGGCGACCTGGATCGTGCGCGTCGAGGCCTGCAGGTTCGCCGCGCTGATGTTGCGCGCCATGCGGTCGGCGATGCTTCCCATACTGAGCAGCACCGGGTACTGCGCGGTAGCGAGGACCTGGGCCGCCATGCTGCTGATCGACTGCGGCAGCGGGTTGTTCGGGAGCACGCCGCCGACGACGCTCGCCGAGCTCACCACCGACTGCACGCCAGCCGTCAGCACATCGATCCGCGACGAAACTCCGGTGAGCCCACTCAGCACGCCGGACACGGCCGAGAGCGGCGCCGAGGCGAAGCTGCTGATCTGGCGGATCGCCGCATCCACATTCCCGATCGCCGAGGTCAGCAGGCTGTCGCCGATGCTGGAGGCCATGCCCAAGAGCGAGTCCGAGTCACCTTGGATCGCCGTGTCGAAGCCCGCGGGCGGGATGTCGCGCACCGGCTGGCTGTCGTCGGAAACCACCTCCAGGGTGATTTGGTAGCCGACCTTGTAGTAGCGCTCGACGGTGTACTGGAATCGCTCGATCGTCACCGTGTAGGTGCTGTCGAAGAAGGTCAGCGGAAGCGGATTGCCTTGCACGCGAAGGAAATCCAGGCCTTTCGCCCGCTCGAGCGCTGTGCCGCCCAGCATCAGCCCACCCCAGCTGATCGGCGCATGGTCCGGACCCAGCGCCTGCACATTGCGCGCGCCGCCCGGGAAGTTGTGCTTGGCCAGGCGCTGGCCGCCGCCGAGCGGAAGGGCCTCAGGCACCTCGAGGTCGCCGAACTCGAACGGGCCCAGCATCAGTACGGTGTCCATGCTCAGCCTCCCGTCGCGATGTCGAATGCCCGCAGCGACATCCGGCCGTCGGCGGTGCGCGCGCCGGTGCTGGGCCGCGTCATCTCTTTCGCCTGGTGCTGGGTCACCGCGCGACCGATCGCCTTGCCATCGAGCACCACCGTGCTCTCGACCTGGACCATCTGCGCGCCGGCGCCGCGCGGCGCCCGGTAGCCGGTGAAGGCGCCGCCGCCTGTCGAATTGCCAACGAAGCCCCCAGCGCCGCCGGCTCCCCGCCGTCCCTCGCCACCCCACGATTCGCCCTTTGCGCCGCCGAACACGTCGAGACCAGCGCCGATCGCGTTCTTCAGCACCCCGGTGGGCGAGAACTTGTCGAGCCAGCCGATGCCGGTGCCCATCGCGCTGATCAGGCCGGCATTGCGCTCCATGAAGCCGGAGACGCTGCGCAGGAAGCCCGCGGCGTTGGTGAGCATGTTGGAGAACGCCGGCAGGGCGGCGGTCCCGAACTCCGTCTTGAAGTTGTTCCACGAAGCGATGAACTCCGCCTCTTTGCCGCCCAGCGTCTTCTGCCAGGCGCCGACGGTCTGCTCGGCGCCCATCGCACCCTTGATCAGCCGCTGGTCGCGCAGGGCCTGCATCTGCTGGGTCGTGAAGTTCGCCGCCATGTTGCTGCCGGTGCGGTTCGACACCAGCTTGTTCATGAAGGAGATGATTTCGGAGTCGGTGGTCGCGCCGGCGGCCTTCGCCGCGGCCGTGCCGTAGGTCATCAGCCACTGCGCGGGGTTCTCGCGCAGCATCTTCTCGTCCTTGATCGCGGTGATCTGCGTCGTGCTGTAGGCCTTGCCGCCCACGTTGCCGTGCATCACCGAGCCAAGCGTCACGAGGCCAGCCTCGGACAGCGCGGCCATCGTCTTCTTCGTCGTGCGGCCGGCCACCAGGTTCTGGTAGAGCGACATCAGAGCGGTACCGGTGGTCGCCCCGCCCTGCTCCTGCGCGAGCGTGCCGAGCATCATGATGCCCTCGTCGCTGAGCCCCTTGAAGGCCGCGCCGCCGCGCTTGGCCATCTGCTCGAGGTCGGAGAACTTGAGCGCACCGCCGGAGCCGGTGACCATGCGCTGGGCCAGGTTGAGGCCGCGCATGAAGTCCTGCGGCGAGTCGGTCAGCCCGCGCATGTCGTTGAAACGCATGAGCGACCGGGCCGCCCCCTCGTCGATGCCGCCGATCTTGCCGCCGAAGAGGCCGGAATTGGCCGCATTGAGCTGGGCGATCATCGGCGCGAGCTTCACGGCGTTGGGCATGCTGCCGAACATGCCCACGGACTCGCGCACCGTGTCCATCAGGTCCTTGCTGGCCACGCCGAAGACGCGCGTGCCGCGCGCGAAGTCGTTCGCCTGCTTGTTGACCTCCGCGCCCAGGTTGAGCGTCTTGAAACGCGTGGCGGCCGTCTCGTAGTCGCGTGCGGCTTCGTAGAGCGAGTGGCCGCCATAGAGCATGCCCGCGGTGACGGCCAGCGGCACGAAGGCATTGCCGGCGCCCAGGCCGACGGAGCCGATGCCGATCCCGCCCGGACCCATGTGGATGTTGCCGCCGTGGAAGCCGCCCTGGTTGCGGCCGTGGCCGCCGCCGGCGTGCCCGCCACCGCCTCCTCCGCCTCCGCCAACCCCCGGGATCACGCGTGGGCCGCCGCCGCCACCGCTGCCACCGCCCATGTGCGGGGCGATCGCAGGCATCGACGCGGACGTCGCACGCACTGCCGCCAGATGCGCCTGCAGCGACTGCGCGCTGCGCGTCGCGCGCTCCAGCGCCGTCGCCGAAGCGTTACCTGCGGCCGCGATCGCGCGCAGGCCCGCGGATTCCGCTCCGATGGTGCGAAGCGTAGACTTCAGCGCTACCGAGAGCGTTTCCAGCTTCTCCAGGTCCCGCGCGATCAACGCGAGCGTCGGCGAAGCTAGATTGTTGATGCGGAGCGTGACGCCGACGGAATAGGCTTCGAACATCTGGACGCCCTAACTTGAGAGGTTTCCATGCGGCTGAGCATGAAAATTCGTGTGCATGAGTGGCTGGCCGAGCGCGTGAGCTGGGTGCAATACCCGGATCTGCGAAAGGAGCACGCGCGGCAGCTGCATCCGAAGCCTTCGCTCTGGTGGCGCTACAAGCGCATGACCTGGCGCGAGGCGGGCTGGTTCTGGTTCGCTGTCTTCTGGAGCATCGTCTCGCTCCTCGCCTTCACAGGTCCTCGAGAGTGATCCGCGGCCGGCGCCAGCCGATGCCCGAGATCCACGCGACCAGCGTGCGCGCCGCCACTCGTCCGACCGTCTTCTCCGAGTTGAGCCCCGCCGGCCCTAGCACCGGCCGCGGCGGAATCGTCGCAGTCCCCTGCTCTTGGTAGAGCATCACTGGATCGGTGCTGGCCACCACCGCGACAGCCCCTTCAGCCTTCGTCACGATCGAGTCCCGCAGTCCGCCGGTGCGCAACAGCGGATCGTCTGGCGTGAAGCCGCGGCGGATCCGGTCGTCGACCGTGGCCGGCGCCAAGTTGGCCCAGGCCGGGAAGCCTCCGCCGCCGTCCTGGTAGCTGCCGAATCGGCTCTTCGCATCCTCCTGGATGACCTTGGCGCCTTCCGCGGCGATGTGATGGGTCACCGCCTCGCCGCCGGCGGCCAGCCGCGCGAAGTGCGCGCCGAGAGCGCCGAAGCTGTCAAGTTCCATTGCCCTGCTCCCTCCACGTCATGGAGTGCCAGTCGAACTCGCCGCCCTCCATCTCCGCGAACACGATGCACATGGCCGTGCGCGTCACGTCGTCCATCTGGAAGGCCACGTCGAACGGGACGTTGTGCTTGATCAGCCACAAGCACTCCCGGAAGACCGTGGCCTGGCCTAGTTTTTTACGGCAGCCGCGTCCTTCTCGGGATCTGGATTGCCGAAGTGCTCCTGCACGCCGTTCATCACGGCGGCGACACCGTCTTCGTCGAGCCGCTGGATCAGCGCGTCCAGCTCGTTCCGCGTGGTGCAGCGCGGGACCGGTTCGCCGTCGATGGCGGTGACGTAGAGGATGGGGAACACCATGCCCATGAACACCGAGTTCACGGCCGCGTTGGCGCCCAGCATCTCGACGACCTTGAACTGCGCCAGCACGCCAGGCTTCCGCAGCGTGATCGAGTGGCCGCCGCCCACCACCACGTGCTCGGCGTTGGCCGTCTTCACGACCTGCGCCGAGGGGGTGTCGTCGATCATTGTGACCTTGAGCCCATCCATCAGGACACCCGGATCCGGCGCGCGGCCACGAAGCTGAGCTTCTGCTTGACCAGCTGGTTGGCGGCCTTGCTGCCGGCGTCCTTGAAGTCGAACATCACGCCGGTGTAGCGGTACTGGCTGATCGAGCCGTCCGGCTCCTGGATGGTCTCCTGGATCGTGCCCGGCAGGATGTTCACCCCGTTGTAGAAGTCGGCCTCGATCTGCGCCCAGTAGGCATCGAGGTTGCCGTTCATCCGGTCCACGTCGAAGCTGCCGCTCCATCCGTCGGGGAACACGCCGAAGCGCGTGATCCCGTCCAACCCCTTGCTCGCCGTGTTCGTGGTGGTCGGCGCGCTGGTGAAGCTCGTAATGGCCTTGGGCTCGACGACGAGCAGGCCGCGCGAGGTGAAGAGGTCGAGCGCTACGTCGCGTCCGACCGTTTGTCCATTCATCGGCATGTGCTTCTCCTGTTACGCCGCGGCGCTGGTTTGCTGGCGAGCAACCTGCACCGATTGGCCGCCCTCCATGTTGATGAGGAACTTCTCGATGACCGAGAGATAGCGGACCTTGACGTCGGCCTGCAGGTAGCCGAGCGCGATGCGATTCGGCGTGTTGTTGGTCAGGTCGCAGATGACGCTGTACTCGTCGATCATGGCCTCGTCGACCATGGCCTGGAGGAACGCCGCGAGCGTCGCAGAGACCTCGCGCCGCACCGGATCGCTCGGCTGGATCGACTGCAGCTTGCCGACGACACGGCCCATGCCCGCGTTCAGCGTGTAGGCGATGTAGTTGGTCATCCGGGTATAGTTGTCGCCGCTGATGACCGGATTGGTGCTCGAGTTGTGGCCCAGCCGCGCGCCAAACATGTTGCCGGCGGGAATCGGGTTGCAGATCAGGTCGATGTTCGCCTGGAAGAGCGCCTGCAGCTCGGCGGCACCGTAGACCTGGTTCACCTGACTGCGCTGGGTTCCGACGATCCCGAACAGCGGCTTGTTCAGCGAGGACTGCTCGGGCGATAGGTTGGCCAGGCGGCCGGCGGAGAAGCCCTGCGGCGACACGAGGCGCGTGATGCCTGCGACTGGGTCCGCCCACAGGATCCAGTCGCCGTGCAGCAGCTTGAACGGGTAGGCATCGATGCCCGCAGATGCCTTGGTGCTCACCGCGTTGGCGATGGTGTCGCCGGCCGGGCCCACGCCGATCATGTAGATGCCCTCGGAGAACCCGAAAGCGACCTGCGTGGTCCAGGTGCTGGACGTGTCGCAGTCGGCGAGCACACCGATCGACGCGCCGGTGCCGCGCAGCGCGTACATGCTGGTGCGGGTACCGGTGTCCAGGCCGATGAGCGTCGCGCCTGTGATGGTCGTCACGCCGTCGGTGCCGCTGGCCAGGGTGTAGCTGGCGGCGGCGACGGCCGTGACGCCTACGCCGGCCGTGGCCACCACCAAGTCGGACTTGCCGCGCAGGCCGTTCTGGCCGGCGTTGATCGCGGCGGCAATGTTGACCCACAGGGCATTGCCGGTGCCGGGGATGTTGTCGAACACCTCGGGCGCGCGGCCGGGCATGCCGATCGTGATCCGCGAGGTGTTGGCGGCGCTGCCCGGGGCGGTGGACGCCACGATGGTGTTGCCCAGCGTGCCGGTGTACTTGGCGGTCAGCGTCAGGCAGTTCGTGAGGATGATCACCGAGGCGGCGACGTCCGTACCGTCGGTCACGCGGACACCTCGGAAGTTCGCCGCACCCTGCAGCACGGCCGTGGCAACGATCGTGCCCATGTCGTACTTGCGGTTCTGGAGGGCGCCGAACTGCAGGGCGTAGTCCTGCATGCTGCCGAGGATGACCGGCGAGTTCACCGGGCCCCATTGCGCGGTGCCGACGACGCCGAGGATGTTGGTCGGCACGCCGTTGAGCAGCTGCACCTGCGGCGGCACGATCTGCACGTACAGGTCGGGGACGATGAGAGCGGTCGTATTGATCGACCCCTGTTGGACAACGGGCATTGGAGCCTCCTATCGATGGTTGGGGGGATCAGCCGCGCTTGCCGGCCGCCGGTGCTTCGGTGGCCGCTTTGTCGGCCGCGACCTTCACGACACTCGCGGCATGGCTTTCCAGCACGGCCGCGATCTCCTTGGGATCGGTGATGACGTTGCCCGGCTCGTACTGGCCGAACGCATGGGTGACTACGAGCTTCATGGAAACCTCACTGGTTGATGATGGGGAGAACGGTGACCGTCGCGTCCACGATCAGAGCGGGCCGCGTCTGCAGAATCCCGACGGTGTTGTCGGTGCGCGTGACGATCGTTCCGTAGTCGATGGCGAGGTCGATGTCGCGGCGAAAGATGCCCTGCTTCTGATCGGTGTCGACCTGCGCGCTGCCGGCGTACTCGACGGTCGCGTCGGTGCCATCTGGCATGGCCAGGCGCGTGAGGCCTGCCAGCATCGGGCCGATGACCTTCGCGAGCGGCTCGCGGCGCTCGAAGCAGTCGGCCCAGATGCTGATCTTGAAAATTCGGGTCTCGCGTGCGACTTCTTTCGCGCTGGTGCCGTTCGCGACGATGCGCGCGATCACCTGGTGCGAGCCCGGGATGGTCACCACCGCGCCAACCGCAGATGCAGGCTGATCGACGGCGATCAGGGTTGCCATGGCCGCCGCGATCGAGTCCAACGTGTCGCCCACCTGGACGGCTCGGGCGTAATCCTTGCCGTCGATGATCAGAGCCACCGCCTGCGGCGTGGAGACGGTGCCGGAGAGGGTGAAGCTGGTTCCGGCCACGGCCGCCGCGAGTGTCGGCGCCGGCGGCGTCAGCACCTGCCATTCCGGGATCCGGCGCGTGGTGATCTTTGAAGTCGGCGTCGGCCAGACCGTGACGTGCGCAATCTTCGCCTTCAGGTCGGCCTGCAACTGGGCAGGATCCGGCCAGCCCTGGTAGATCTTCGCCTGCACGCCACCCGCCGGCGGCTGAGTTGTGCCGTTCGGATAGACGGCCGCGGCAATCAGGCCGACCAGCACGTCGGCCACATCGGTCATGTCGGCCATCAGACGTGCGCCTCGCGCGCATTGATGCGCCAACCCAGATCGCTGAGCTCTGCGGCCTCGGCGATGTAGCGGCGCCCGAGGTCGTCGAGGAAGATGTCGCTGGCCCGGATGACGATCGGCACCGAGGGCGGCAGCAGGATCTGGAATCCCGCGTTGTTCACTGCCATCGGCAGGTTCGTGCCGTGCTCCTGCCGGCCGCCCAACAGGATCGAGCAGGGCCAGCCGTTCACGAGCGCGCCGTTCGCATCGACGGTGCCAAGTGCCGGCGTGCTGTCAGCGGCGCAGGTGCCTCCGTAGCCCTGGGCACCCGTGGATGCCGCAGCAGGCGGGGGGCGCAACAGCGCCACCTGGCGATTGCAGTCGACGCACAGGATCGACAGCAGCGGCTGCTGTGCGGCGATGAAGTAGGTGACGGCTGGGCCGATCAGGTAGTCGCCGGCGCGCGTCAGGCTGCCGTCGAACAGGCCGTACCAGGTCGGCCGGCCGTACTTGTTCGGCTTGAGGTATTTCCAGTCCTCGGCGTTGAAGCTGCACAGCAGCGTGCCCTGGATGTTCAGCAGCGGCGCAGCGGCGGTCAGCGGCCGGGCGACGCTGTGCAGGATGCCCAGGCGCGCGGCCGCCTTCCCATAGCCCTTGTTGATCCGGTCTTGGAGGGTAGCGGCGTCCATGACTCAGGAGCGCGCGATGCGCATGACACCATCGCCCAGCGCGGGACCTGGCGCCACGCCGAGGAAGCCGCACATGCGCCGACGCCATCCGTCGAACAGGCTGGAGCGGTCCGCGACCTCGCGCTTGTTGTGCTTCCAGACCGCGGCAACATCCGTATCCAGGTTCGCGGCAGCGCCAACGATGGCCGCCTCGAGCGTGGTGAGGTTCGTCAGGTAGACGTTGATCAGCGTCGTCTCGGACTCTGGCGTCAGGTTCTGGAGGCGGTGCGCGAGCGTCTGCAGCAGCAGGCTCGGCAGCGAGGTGACGAACGCCATGTCGCTGCGATCGGTCGCCGGCGTGTCGATGCCGAGGCCCGGATAGCCGGCGAAGCGGCGCACGTCCGCGATCTGCTGGGCGGTCAGGGCCATCGGTTTCTTTCTTGAGACGCGGGGTCAGGCTGCAGGCGCAGCGTCCAGCAACGCGGCCAGATCGGCCTTCAGCGTCACGCCTTCGGGGATGACGATGTTCTTGGCTGCGAGTGCTGCCTTGATCTCGTCGACCTTCAGACCGTCCGAGGGCTTCTTCTCGATCTCGGGCTGCGGCTCGTAGAGCTCGTGCTTCTTCGGGTCGAAGTCGCCTTCGTTGATGAGGACGAAGGGGCCCTGGCTCTCGTGCGAGGGCATGATCTTGATCACGTTCATGATGTTCTCCGGAGTGGAGAGCGCCGAGGGCCGAAGCCCCGGGCAGCTCGTGGATTAGCCCAAGAGGACCATGGCGTGGCGAGGTGCGACCATCTTGGAGCCCCACGCCAAGTTCACTTCGTAGCGCACCTGGCGCTTCTGCTTGTAGATGCAGAACTCGAAGGCAATGCCCGACTTCGGATCGACCACCACCATCACGTCGTCCGCAGCGTCGCCGCCTTCCGGCATGGCCGGCGCGCGCGTGGCCAGCTGGATCGCCGAGCGCTGGAATGCCATGTTGCGGGTCGACGCAGCGGACACGGTGATCGCAGTCGCGGCGGCGGGGATGGCCTTCTGCAGACCAGGCTCGGCGATCGTGATCGCGCCGCCGTTGGACACGTCGGCATCGCCGGTCACAACGCCGTACTTGCGGGTGTCACCAGCGAAGGAGACGAAGTCGCCGGCGACGACCGTGCCGGTACCTGCGGAGGCCAAGGTGATGACAGTCGCGCCAACGGCATAGCCCGCTGCGTTGGTGGTTGCGGCCGCGCCGGTGCCGGAGGCCACGGCGACCTTGACCTGACCGGAGTTGTGCAGGGCCAGGCCTTCGACCTGACCGAGCTCGCCCCAGCGCAGCAGCGCGTCCGTGCCTGCCTCGTTGACCTTGAACAGGCCGGCTTGCTTGCCACGGATGTTCGCGACAGCCGCGGAGCCGAGCACCATGTGCATGTCCGATTGCGGCGCACCGTTGTCGTCGAGGATCTTGCGCGACTGCGCGAAGTCGCTCAGGTCCAGCGCGGTGCCGAAGGGCGCCGTGCCAGGCGTGCCGTAGGCTTGGCTCGCGAAGATGTGCAATGCGGCCAGGTCGGCTTCCACCTCGTTGGTCAGCGTGCGAAGGGCTTGCGCGATGCGGTCCCGGTTGATGGTGTCGAGCGTGCCGGAGTTGCGCAGCCCGATCGTCTCTTCGCCGGTGATGCCGAACGGCACAGAGCGAGCCTTCTGGATGGTCATCTGCACGTTGCCGATGGTTTGGTTCGGCGTGTCAGCAGCGAAAGGCGCAGGCGTCAGGTCTTCGGCAACCATCGGGCCAACGACGGGCGACATCACCACCTCGTTCACGGCAGCGCGCTCGGCTTTCGAGTCCCGCGAGACGGAAGGGATGAACCCGACCAGCTCGCGCGACACGACGTCCATCGCGTTGTAGATCGTGGGGATGAGGCCGGTGAGCGTCAGCGTGCCGCGGGCGACCATGCCGCGCTCGGGCGGCGCGAACAGGGCACCAGTGACCAGCTCGTACACCTTGGCGCAGGCCGAGGCCACGACCGCGACCGGGTAGGAGGCGACGACGAACGCCATCGCAGCGAGAGCGAGCACGCGGAACTTCGAAAGAGCGGATTTCATGATTGGGCTTTCAGAAAAGACAAAGCCCGCACATGGCGGGCTCGGGGTTGCGGGAGGGAAAGGGGTCAGTCGGTGATCACCGTGTTCGCGTCGCTGCCGACCGCGGCCTTTTGGCCTGGGTCCATGGCATCGAACTGCGCGCGCGTGACCGTCTTCTTGCCAACGTTGCCGGCGCCCGGTGCGTTGTTCTTCGCCCCGCCGCCAGATGCACCCGAGCCCTTGAGGATCATTTCCTTGTTGGGGTACTGGTTCACCATGACCTGCAGGGCTTCCTCGAAGTCCGCGTGTTCACCGTGGCGGGTGGCCGAAAAGATCGGGTTCCCGTTCGAATCCATCGGAACAAGCTTGCCGCCCTCGACCTTGAACCGGTCGCCGAAGACCTTTTGCGCGATGTCGGCCGGGATGGCCAGCTTCTCGCCGATGAACTTCGAGGCTGCAAAACTGCCGCCGATGATGTGGTTGTTGAGATCGCTGGTGAGCTTCGTGTTCTGCTCAGTGAGCGCCTTTTCACGCTCCTGGGCGGACCGCGTCGCCGCAGCCACCGCCTCCTGGGCGGACCGCGTGGCCGCGTCCCTGATCTCTTGAACCTTGCCGGCGGTGTGCAGCTTGCCTTCGTCGATGTTCTTGATGGTTTCGAGCGCCTTGCGGGCAGCCTCACCGTCTTCGATACCGTCGAAGGCCTTCAACTTCGTTTCGGCGACTTCCTTGGCCTCGCGATGCGCCTTCGCTTCGCCATTGAGGCGGCTGATGGTCGTAATCGTGATATCGGCGTCGAAAGGCGCTTCACGTCCGTCCGGATGGATGAACACTGGGAGTTTCTTGTCGCCCTCGCCTTGAAGGACGATGGCACCGTTGGCGTCAAACTTGAATGGCATGGTTGCTGTTTCCTCGGGCATCCGCCCTCAGTACGAATGCGGCATCCGCCGCGAAGCGCCTCTGCACGTCCGTGCTCGGGCAAGAGAAAGGGCCACCTGGTTGCCCGGCGGCCCTTGTCGGTTTGGCCTTTCGGCCGTTGATCGGTAGCGCCTACGCCGGAGCGGGGGCGCTGGCTACGGGCAGAGGCACCGGCGGCGGGTCGAGCTTCGCAGCGGCGAGCTCGGCTTTCGGGTCCAGGTCTGCGGCCAGCATGCCGCGGCGTTGCTGCTCGCGCAGCGTGGTCTCGCCGGTGATCAAGCCGGCAGCGCGAAGCAGCAGGATCAGCTGCGCGCTCGCATCTGTCAGGGTCGCGGCGCCGAAGTCCTTGAACAAGCTGGCGTGGCCGCCCTCGGCTTCCTTGACCCACTTCGCCATCAGCTGCAGCACCTGATCGAGACTGTCCTCGAAGGTCTCGGTGATGCGCAGGAGGTCGCACTTGTTGCCCTCGGCGTCGTTGTTCGACTGCGTGGCCGACTTCTGCTCCCCCGCCTTGATCACCAGCAGCTCGGCGCCGGTGGTGACCATCTGGTCCTCGAGCTTCTCCAGCGACTTCTCGCCCGCCTCGATGGCAGCGCCGGTGTGCTCGACATACTTCATGTCGGCGTCGGGGGGCAGACGCACCACCGCAGCAGCCCCGACCTCGAGCTGCGTGCCGCCTGTGCCGTCCGGGCTCGGCGCGTCGACACCGATCATCGCCAGCACCGGGACCCGAGCCACATGCATGATCGTGTCCTGGTCGCTCTGACTCTGCCAGTGCTTGACGTTCAGGAACGCGAGGTTCAGCAGCGGCGAGACACCGCACATGAAGCCCTTCTTCTTGCCGTAGAACGGCACGAAAGGGATCTGGTCGAGCGTGGTGGCCGTCGGCGGCACGACCAGGATCCACGGATCGTCAGGTTTCGCGCCCTCTTCCCATACCTCGAAGGCTCCAGGGGACAGTACGCGCACGCGCTTCTTGTAGACGACACCGTAGAGGCCGTCTTCCACCTCGTGTTGCTCGGCGATGCGCAGCTGAGTGAGCCGCGTGACACCGCCTGCGACCTCCGACTTCCACCCCAGGATCTGATCGTGCCGGATGAACACCAGATACGGCCGAGCGCCGAGCTTCTTCTCGTCTTGCTGCGTCCGCGCGGCACCACCGACCTGCGGATAGTCGACCAGCACGCCACACAGCCCAAAGCCCATCGCCTCGCCCATCAGGTCGGCGCAGAAGCTGTGGAGGCTGTTGCCCTGCTGATCCGCGTCGTCGCACCATTTGGCGATCTTCTTCGGCACGTCCTTGCCGAGCGTCAGCTGCTTCGAGAAGGGCTTTCCGCTCATCACCGAGAGCGTGCGCTCCAGCGCCTGGAACAGCGTCGCGGTGGCGAGGCGCGCCTTGTAGCTCTTCGTTTCCTCAGCCGGCCACTGCGGCAGGAAGGCAGGGCCAGCCACGCGCATGGCCGCGGTCCCGCCGAGCAACGCCTCGACGATGGGCCAGTTGGCCGCCATCGCCAGCACTTCGCTGCTCTGATCCTGAACCTTGAGGGCCATGTGTCGTTTCCTATGCACGCAGCGGCGTCACCACCACCGTGCGTTTGACGATCGGGAACCGCTTCACCAGGAAGTAGCCGACCGCGTCGTTTGGGTGGTCGTGGCCGGTGGTCTTGTCCGGCTCGCCATTCGGGCCCCAGGCCTGCTGCTCCTGCGCTTCTGTCAGGGTCGGGCAGGCGTCGGTGTTCACTTTCCAGCGCCGCACACCCTCGGCATTCAGCGTCATACCGTCGACCGCGTTGATGCGGTCCTTCACCGCGGGGTTCGACGGGTTCACCATGATCGTGAGGCCCGCGGTCTTCAGGATGCTCAGGTCCGACTCGCTGGCGTTCTTGCTGCTCGTCGACTTGCCGCTCGCGTCCGGGTAGACGGTGACCGTGTGGCCCTTCGCGACATAGCGGTCCTTCAGCAACTGCGCCATCGTCGGCGTGTCGCGCACCTTCGTCAGCTCCTCGAGCGTCAGCGGCAGGCCATCGCGGATCACGCTGACGGCCGCTGTCATGTTGAGCACGTTGAAGTCCATCCCGACGTGCAGCGACTCGCGCTCCCGGATCCGCTCCGGCGTGTGGTTCAGCTTCCGATCGAAGTTCGGGTAGATGCTGCCGCTTGTCAGGTTGGTGAACAGCCCGCGGATGTATGCCTGGATCAGCTGCGGCGGGTAGCTGGCCAGCAGCGAAGAGATGTAGTCGACGGGCAGGTTCTTCGCGTTCTCGTACGTGCTCGCGTGGATCAGGCCGTATAGGTGCTTCAGGTGCGGCTTGTCGCGCACCAGCTTCACGAACTGCTGATAGACGAACTTGAAACCCTCGGGCGTCGTCGTCACGTCCACGCCGTTCTTCAGGCCGTCGACGCTGTAGCGCATGCGCGCAATGATCTTCCGCCAGGCCAGCTCGGCCTTGTTCATCTTCATCACGTCGAGCTCGTCGACGACCGCGTGTCCAATCTTGAAGCCGACGATATCGCCGGGCTTCTCCATCGAGCGGCAGAGGATCGTCGAGCGGTAGCTGCCCGCCGAGTAGAGGTGAACCTCCTTGTTGCTCTCGTGGATGTCGCAGGTCAGGCCCCAGTCGAATGCCGACTCCTCGATCGACGGATAGAAGATGTCACGGATCTGCGCGTAGGTCGGCGCGAAATAGCCGCTGTTGACCTTCGGCCACTCCCATGCGTGGCTGCACAGTGCGGCGCCGCCCGCGCGGGTCTTGCCGCTGCCGAAGCCGGCGACGAACCCACGGAACTTGTGCGGTAGAGCGAGAAACTGGGCCTGCGGCCTATTGAGCTTCGGGCTGACTTGCATCTTCCACCTGAACCACGACCTTCACCGGCAGCACCGGCGCGTCCTTCTGGATCAGCTTGACCGCCTCCTTGTTTGCCGCCAGCAGGTTCAGGGGAATGTGGCTCGCTTCGTTGGACAGCTTGGTCATTGCGCTGAACCGCTGGATGGCCGCAATCGACTTCTCGGGCTGGGCGTCGTCGATCAGCTGCACCAGATCGTGGGCGATGCCTGCCAGCCGGTGCGCACTGGCCGCGCTGAACTTTCCGGCCCCTGCCATGTGGGTGCTGATCGACTTCAGCTCGTCCACAAGGCTCATGGTCATGACCTGTTCAGCGAGCGGCAGCTCCTTCAGCGCCTGGTCTGCGGCAACGATCTGATTCGCTACGGACTTGACGGTTTCCGCACGTTTCGAAACTCGGCCAGAAATTGCGGATTTCGAAACTCCGTATTCCCGTGCGAGGTCGGCAGCCTTCTCGCCGGCGATCATCCGCTGCTTCAGCTTCTCCCACTGCGCATCCGTGAGCTTCGAAGGGCGTCCCATGGCGGCCTCAGATGTTGGGGGTGTTCACCAGCCGCAGGAGCTCCGTGGCTTCCACGGCGGGGCTGAGGTTGGTGGCGAAGAGCGCGCGGACGGTGCACATCAGGAATGGCTGGCTCGGCAGCAGCACGCCGCCGGTGATCAGGACCTGCACGACCTTGCCAATGGCAACCACCCGCCCGTCCGGGTAGGTGATGGGCACGCCGTTGATCGCGGGCGCGCCGAAGACAAGCGCGCCCTGATCCGCGTTGATGGAGGTGATCGACGCGATCGTCTCGCCGGCGGCCAGGAGCCGCGAGCAGTCGATGTCGTACTGGCGGGATTCCGCCGTACGCTTGTCGAGCACCTGGCCCATCAGCTGCCCAGCGAGAAGGTCAGCGCGGCGGCCGCGGCAGTCGGAGCCGGGTCGCCGGTGTTGATCGAGGTCTTGAGCGCGCTCACCGGGGCCCACTGCAGCAGGTTGCCGCCGGTGAGCTGGTCGTACACCGCCACCGCCCACACCGCGCCGCCGGCGGGAACCCACTGGCCGGTCGGGGTGGGCCAGGTGACGACGCCATTGTTCGAGGTCGTGCCGCCCGTGCCAGTCGATGCGGTGGTGCTGGCAGCCGCCTGGGTGCCGGCGTAGTTGGCCAGGGACGCGGCAAGCGGCGCCCGCGCGTACGAGCCGCCGGTGGCCTCGACCACGGTATTCGCATCGATCGCCGCGCTCTGCTCGGTGAAGACGGCCGTGCCATCGGTGATCGCCTCGCCGACTGCGCCGGGGTAGAGCGTGCTCTGCGCCGCGGCGGTTGTGCCGGCGGTGGTCACCTTGTAGAGGTGGACCTTGCCGTCGTTGGCCGTGACCGCGACCGTGTCGTTCAGGCTGTAGGCCGTGGAGTTGAGCCGCCCGCCCTTCGTGCAGGTGAGCATCGCGAAGAACAGGCCCGACGGGCACGGGACGCCGGAGACGGCCGTCCAGGTGACGGAGCCATCCGCGAGCGTCGAGCCCACGGCGGGGACCGCCAGCGTGTTGGTGCTGCCACTGGTGCCCGCGGTCGTGCAGCGCAGGAACTTGCCGCCGGCGCCAGTCATGCTGGCGTGCGGCACCACCGTGTCGCCCAGCACGTAGGCGGTCGTGGCCGTCCAGATGCCTTTGACCGTGGCCGTCGAATTGACGGTGCCGGCGGCGTTCAGAGCACCGCCGCGGAAGAGCGCGTCCGTGAGAAAGTTCTGCGAGTAATCCGAAAGTCCTGACATGGGGAGTCACCTTTTTCAGTAGTCCAACTCGCTACACAACCTTCGGCCGGCGCGAGCGTTCATCGCGGGTCCGCAACCCAGAGCGCATTCCGGCGATCCGCCGTCCAGCGCGCGGGGCGCGAGTCTGCGACCCAGAGAGTCGATCGAGGGTCAACAATCCAGGCGTCACCTGGAAGACTTGGCCGAAACGTGAGATTCGCCTCAGCTCGTGATGGCGTGCGTGTTGACGCCGCAACAAGAACCTGCGTCGAGATCGACGAAAGTCCTAGTCCAATAGTTCGCGCCTCCGCACTGAGTCCGATCGGCGTCGTGAGCGTTGCACCTGCTCGCGATGCCGAGCTCGAGGCCGACGCCAGCGCTTGGCCGGTCGTCAGCACGCCGCCGGCGATTGCTGGTGACGTGGCCGCGGCCGAGATCCGAATTCCCGTCTGCAGCGCCGCGAAGGCCGTGCACTTCGTCGCCGCCGCCGCGGCAATCGCAGAGGTCTGCACCAGCGCGGCCGCGCCGGCCGTCGAGGTCGATGCCGCCGCCTGCACTGCGATCCCCGTCACCACCACCGCGGCACCAGCGGACCGCGAGCTGCCGGCAGCCGCGATCGCACCGCTGACCGTCAGTGTGCTTGCCGCAGCACTCGAGCTCGTGGCCAAGGCCTGCACGGCCAGTTCGGTCGTCAGGGCTGCGCCTGCGCGGCTCGCGCCCGCCGCGGCCGCCTGCAGGGCGATGCTGGTGGTCAGCGTCGAAGCACAGGAGGCGGCAGTGGTCGAAGTGGCCGCGATGGCGAGCAGCTGCGCGAGAGAGGCTGCGCCGGAGCTCGCCGACTGCCCGGCCCCGGCAATCCGGATCTGCGTGGTCAGGACGGAGGCGCCGGCCGCGCGCGTGTTCGCCGTGCCAGCCACGGCCTGAACAGTGGTCAGCGACGCGGTTCCGGCTGCGCGCGAAGCTGCAGCACCGGCGACAGCCTGGGTCGTCGTCAGTGTCGCGGCGCCGGTGCTGCGCGTGGCGGCCGCACCAGCGATGTCGATGCCCGCGGCGCTTGCCTTGAAGGCCACCGCCATCACCGAGCCGTCGCTCCCGCCTCCTGAGATCGTGAAGGACGGCGTGCGCGCCGTGGTCGCGCTGACCACCAATGCCGCGATGGCGCCTGTCCAGTACAGCGCGTTGTTGCCCTCCTGCTGCAGGATGGTGAGGCCCGAGCTTTCGGTGAAGGTGCCCGAGAAAGCACAGCCGCAAAGCGCGAGGACGATTGAGTCGGCCTGTGCGAGCACGCCGGTCGTGGTGGTCCACGGTGGGTTCGTGTCCGCACTCTGAGCGGCGCTGCCCGAGTCCAGCGACGCAGCCATGACGCCGGCGAGCTCGACGACGAACATCGAAGGGTCCGCCGCTGAAGCCCAGTCAACGCTGACCACATGGCCAGCGCCGCCGGCGATGTTCGGGCAGTACCACCAACGTGTTTCGCTGCCGCTGGCGTTGGTCTGTGTGGTGCCGATCTGGACGAAGCCGGCGGTGTTCCCCTTGTTGTCCTTCGGTGTGGTGGTGCCCTGGCCTGCCGCCTGCGACACGGCGACCAGCAGCGTGTTGCCAGGCGTCGAGGTGAAGCTCGCGGCGCTCAGCGTCGTGACGCCCGAGCCGGTCGCTTTCAGGCTGGTGGCGATCGATGCGGGCATATGGCCTGCCTTTCGTGGCCGGACACGCCCCCGGCGTCCCGAAAGGAGAAAAGGAGCTGTGCCGGGGGCGGACGCGGTGCGCACCGTTTCCCACGGGTAGGCGCTGGGGCCAGCGCGCTGCAGCAGATCCGCCAGAGGGAGGAATGGCGGTGCCGCGGGGGGGATAGCGCTGGGTTTTCCTGGAAGCAAGGGCCCGATTCGAACGGGCGACCTTCGGGTTATGAGCCCGACGAGATACCGACTTCTCTACCCTGCTGAATGAAAGCGCCCCAGCCGCAAGCGGCCAGGGCCAAAAGGTCCGAAGGGAGGGACCTTGGAGACAACTGTGCTGGTTACGCGATCCGGCGGTATGACACCCGAGTTAGGCCCGATGTATGCCGCAGGGGCCGGCCAGCGCGACGGTGCGGCTAGATCGCCTTGTCCTGCTTGATGGCTCCGATCTGAGGCAGCTTCGCTTGTGATTGCGTGCGGTCGTGGCGCGCCCGGTGAGCGCCCCGCTTTATCGCTTGTGTGTCCGGTCCGACAGTTTGGTGAGACGCGCTCGCCGTCGGTCGCTTGCGCGAATTCTGTCAATCTTCGAGGTGCTACGCTGCTTTGCATGAACAACAAGACTTCCGCCTTGGCCGCCCGTGCCTTAACTCTCGGCGCACAGAATGCTGGCAGGTTCTACCGCCTTGGATGGGTCAGTCTTCAATCCGACGAGTCGATATCTGTCGGTCTCGTCGATTCGGCGCTGGTCCTGCGGGACTTCGAAGCGAAGAAATTCGTGTGGAGCGCTTTCAATCGCATGACAACCGAATTCCTCGCCCCGCACGATCCCAGTGCCAGCCGTCGGGTTTACAGCCCACATCTGACCTTTCACCCGCCCGAATGGCTGCACCTTACCGAGCAAAAAGGTAGCGCATCGAAGCGGGTACCGTTTGAGGCCATCGCACCAATTGAACTCGCGGTGCGCCAACAAGGCATCGTGCCATGGGTGCGCTTCACGTCGAAGCCGCTTTCAAAGATCACGCCCACACCGGTCAATGGCAAACGCGAAACCATCGAGATTCAAGCCGACCTTCAAATGTCGGTTCGCATATCCGTTGACTTCGTGCCGCCAGGTGACTCGACGGTCGATCCTGACCTTGGCCACTCAGAATGGTTTGATCATGGCGACTACAGAGTGCGCGTCGCTCTCAGCGAAACGCCCGCGCAGGCTGCAGCGCTCGGATGGATTCATCAGAACTAGCCGCCGGATGGCGTAGTCCAGCGCGAAATTCTGGAGGCACCTTTCCTATCGAGGGCGAACGCGCTGTGTTCCAAGCGTGACGGGCGATGTAGGCTTGTGCCGTTGTACGAGGTTCGACAGCTTCAGCAAGTTGTGAGGTCCCCGATGGGGCGGCGATTGTATGCAAGAGTTTCGGAACGTCAAGCATGAGGCGATGTTGCCATGGAGGTGCACCGCTCTCATTCACTCGATTACTTTGCGCTCGTGGGCAGAGTACTCCTCGAACTCCTCTTCCGTGAACCCGGGCAGAGCGACACCGCGCGAAATCACACTGCCTGCGGCAGCAATCAACTGCGACCACTCGATCACCCTTTCCGCTGGCATACGCCCTTGCATGGCTTCGAAATGGGCCTGGGCATAGATGATGCTGCGCCAGAACGCCACGCGCGCCTGTGGGCCTAGATATAAGCAGTTCTTCGAATACCAGTCGTCGCACTTCAAACGCTCGGTGCGAATGGCCCCTTCGTCGCGTGTGCCGACTGCTCGACGCAAATTGTCCCAGTGTGTCCAGGCCTCCTGGTGCTTATCCAGCCGCTTCTCAAGCGCAGCCGAGCGCATGGCGTGCTCGAACCGTCGGCGCTCGATTCGATCACTCCAGAAGAACTTGTGCCGCTCCCCCCACAACGTGACAAGGGCACCAAGAACGCCGCTGACGGTCCCCACGGCGAGGGTTTGAAGGTAGTCCATGTGGGCCATTTTGCTTTGCGGGACCGGCAATGCGGCCTGGCTCGTGGCCGACGCGCTCTCGCATTGCGGGCCTATTCCCGACTCGGCCTCATTGGCTGCTGCTGTTCGTGCATCCAACGCTTTCGCTCGCGCACTGTCGGGGCCTCGGATCCGAGACCGCAGCGCCCCTGGTTCATGCTGCTTTCGATCTCGCCGACCAATCGGCGACCGTCATAGCCGTGCGGGATCAGCACCTCGCCTCGGCCTTCACACTCGCCGCAAAGCCTGTTCGAGTGGCGGTTCGTGCCGGGCATCAGCTGATACCGTCCGCCGCCGCAGACCGGACAGGCATGGTCGAGCCACCAGGCGATGGCGCTGGCCGCCTTCACGTGCGCATGCTGGATGTTCTGCATGATGCCGAACTCGGCCAGCATGTCGCGCGCTTCCGGAAGCGTCTTCAGTCGCATGAGCTGCAGGCCGAGCTCCTGCTTGAACCACTCGTCCGCCTGCCGACGCGCCGCAACCTCGCGTGCAGCCTCGTCCGATCTGAAGTGATCGCGCAGCCCGCGCTCCTTCAGGCCCTGCTCACTCAGCACCAGTGGCACCATGCGCGGCAGCTTCTTCGCGAGCACGCGCTCAGCGGCTTCGGAGATCCGCCGCGGCTTGGCCGTGCTATCCCACTCCGATTGCAGACGCATGAGCGCCATGCCGAACTTCGCGCGGCTCCAGCCGGCCGCGACGAGCACGTCGGCAACATTCGGCCGGTCGAGCTCCATCTTCAGCGTGCTGGTGTTCGTCGCTGTCATGTAGCGTTCTTCGATCGTCGGGGGGGTGTTCTCTTCGTTCATTCAGTTTTCCCGTAGAAGTCGATGGCAAGGGCCGCCGGGTTCGTGAGCGGCCAGACCTTGCGGCGGGTGTGCTTGCGGCTCATCGGTCGAACTCCCGCGCCGGCTTCACCGGACGCTCGAACCGCCAGAAGTGAACCGGGTCCTTGCCGTGCGGCTGCCAGTTGAAGGCCAGCGCCAGGCCGCGCGCGTGGCGGGCATGCTGCACGACCTCGACGCGCTCGGTCGGCGGTACCGGGCACGGGCCGCCGTGCCACTCCTGCCAGTCGTACAGGGCTGCGGGCACGTTCATGCATCGCTCCAGATCGGAAGGCTCTTAGGCCAGAGGCCCATGGCCGCGATCTGCCGGCGGGTGTCGGCTCCCCATGCCGGCTCGATCGCGCGGCGTGCGGCCTTGGACAGCAATGCGTGCTGGTCGAACTGGGGATGGCAGCCGCGCACGCCAGGACGGTCGCAGCAGAGCGGAAAGCACAGCCTGTCGTCGGTCTTCGTGCCGGTGCCCTTGTCGGTGTTCGGGTGGGCCGCTTGCGAGTGGCCGTCGATGCCGCAGATCTTGCAGGGCAGCAGCGCGACCAGGCGCCTGTAGCCTTCATGCTCCACCGGCACCACCTTCTCGATCGCCGGCGCCGCCGCGGCGCAGTTGGCCAGCACCGCCCGGCGCGTGGCCGGCCTGGGCGCCGACGGCGGCGTGCGCACGAACTCAGGGCGCTTGAAGCCGGTGCCGCGGGACATTGGTGCTCGCGATTTCATCGGCGGCTGATCCCGGTCATCTGCCCGCAGTGCTGGCACTTCGTGCTGCTGCGCTGCGCGAGGCGCTTCATCTCATCCTGGTAGTCGCGGCGCGTGCGCATCCACATGCTCTCGGTCTTCATGAGCTGTTCGAGCACGAAGATCGGCGATACCTCCTCGCCGCATTGCTTGCATCGGCACTTCCCGGCGTCCACGTCGACCTCGAAGGGCCCGCGGAAGTGGCGGCACTTCTCGTACGGCACCGGCTGGAGGAATGCACCCTCCTCCAGCGGCTGCCGCTTCTGGAGCGGAAGCTCGACGATGTTGAGGTGATCGATGTCGATCGGTGGCAAATTCATGGCCTTCCGCCCTCCTCGTCCGGGCGGGCCAGTACGCTCTCCAACATCTCCGCGCGCTGCGGCGCCTTCAGGTGCCGCCAGAGGAAGCGCTGCGCGCGCTCGGTGTGCAGATAGTCGACCATCGCCGCATGCGCCTCGCGCATTTCGTCCTCGCTGCACTCGGGGAAGCTGGTCGAACGTGGCTTCGGCACCGGCTGGCCGCGGCGCCCCTCTCCCCAGGTCACCCAGTACGCGCCGATCTTCATCCAGTCGTGCAGCGCGTCGATCTCGCGGAAGCGCTCCTGCGACTGGAACAGGCGCTCCAGGATCACCCTGTGCCGGCGGTGGAAGGGGCCGCTGCGCTCCTCCGCGCTGTAGAGCTGGAAGCCCTCGCCCGGCTCCGCCTTCCAGAGGCGCCCCCACAGCCGGCGCCAGCGCTTGTCGTTGCGCCGATCCATGCCGCGCATGTGCTGAAACAGAAATCGGCGGATCACGTCGACCTCGCCGGGCGGGATGCTGTGCAGCGGCACCACCGGGCACACGAGGATGGCGGATGGCTTCGTCATGGAAGGACCTTGGAGATGCGGAAGTTCACGCCGCCGAGCGGAACCACCTGGCCCACGCGCACGAGCAGCGGCGCGGCGCGCTGCCCCTCAATCGCGACGATCAACGGCTTCCAGTTGCCGCGGCCGATGGGTCGGAGGACGAGCATCACCGCGTGGCGTCCCCGTTGATCGCCTTCTTGAGCTCCTGCAGATGCTCGAGCGCCTGCTCGACCTGACGGATGGCACCCGGCAGCCCGTTCCACGAGCGCATCGGGTTCCACCAGCATCGCGAACTTCAACGCGTGCACGATCTGCTCGTCGGGCGCATAGGTGAGCAGGTCGATGCCAGTCTTGTCCTTGATGACTGCGATCTTGTCCTTCAGGACCTGCGTTTCATCGCCGCGCTCGCGTAGCCGCTTGGCGACCTTCGCCTCGACCTGCTGATCGACCTCGCGGATCTTGTCGTTCAGCGCCCTGCTGACTATCGCGTCCGCGTCGCGAACCTGTCGGCGCAGCAGCGAGCCGAGGAAGGTCTTGGTGATGGGTTTCGGTTCGAGCTGCGGCGCTGGCTTCAGCGTGCGCACCCGCTTGCCGTCGAACTCCTGGAATCCCCAGTTCGTCGGGATCTCGTCGAGCTTCGCGACACCAGGCGCCGCCAGCAGAAACCAGCGGTCCATGTACTGCATCACCGGCCATGCCTTCTCAGGCGACTTGAGCTCGCGCAGCCAGTCGGAGCGGGCGGTCTTCACCTCGTAGCCGATCAGGTCCATCCCGCGGCTGGGCCAGAGGTTCATGAGCACGATGTCGGCGGAGCGGCTCGCGTTCGAGCCCGTGCCATTGCTGACCTCGAACAAGCAGGCATACCCGGCCGCCTCGTTGTAGGTCACCTGCATGTGCGCATTGACGTCGCGCGTGGTGACCATGGCCTTCATGGCCTTCGTCGCGCCGGCCGGAGTGATGGGCCCTGGCTCTGCGCCGAGCGCAAGCTGCTCAAGCTGCATGGAACCTCCTCCCGCGGCGCGCGCGCGGTGCCCAGAACCATGCCAGCACGGGCCCGTCGACCACTTCGCGCGCCGGCAGCACGAGGCAGTGCATGGTCTTCCCGCGCACCTTGATGATCTGGTACCGCCGGCCGCTCGGCATGTACAGAGTGGTGCCGGGATCAGGCACCACTGCGTCGAGGCAACGCAGCTTCACGAGCGACCAGGCCGGCTTCATGCGGCATCTCCGTAGACCTGACGCCTGTACTCACCCCAGAGCTCCTGCGACAGCCGCTGGATTGCGTACGCCTCAAACTCGGCGCTCGGCTCCTTCTCGCCGATGTCCTCCCGGATCGCCTGCCAGATGTGCACGGCCTCGTGCGTCAGCAACCCGAGTACTTCGAGCGGATCCCGGTGCTCGCTCGGCGGGATGCACACGAGCGCGCAACGCCTGCCGCTGGTGTGTTCGAGGTAGTGCACGGTCGCGTTCGCCCGGCCGTTCTTCAGGAATGGCGGCCAGTCGGCAGGCGGCAGCGCGAGCTCGCGCAACTCGCGTTTGAACATGCCCTGCGTCGTGCACAGCGTGTAGTGATAGTTGCTGACGAACAGCGCGCGATCGAGCCACTGCGCCTTCATAGCTGCCCACCAAGCGCAGGCTGGTACTTGCCGTGGCCCACTGCATCCACGTAGCCGTGGCGCTGCAGAGTCTTGAGGAACTGCCGCGCGCCGGCCGGGCTCGCGCCGACGTGGAAGCCGATGGTCTTAAGTGGCGGAGGCTTCCCGTGGTCGGCAATGAACTGCCGCATGAAGTCCAGCACCTTCGCCTGTTTCACAGTGACTTTCAGGATCCAGGGGTTCAGCACCACCAGCCCAAGTGACTTCGCCACGTACGACTCCAGCGAGGCGCCGCGGGAGTTCTGCCAGCCTGGCAGCAGATAGATCGCATCACACTGCGTCAGGACAGCGAGGTCCTTTCGCATGCACTCGGCCCAGCCCATGCTCGGGTCGGGATTGATCTCAGCGGGGTTCTCGACCTGGTGCCCAAGGGCCCGCAGCATCGCAGCCGCGGCGTGGAAGGCTGGGAAGTTGAGCTCTGGCAAATTGGACATAGGTCCGGCCACATAAACACGCATGTCATCCCTCCAAATAGGCCGCTGCGGCGCGCAGCCGGACCGGGTCATCGGCCATGTTTCCGATGGCCAAGTTGCACTTGCGGCACAGGATTCCGCGCGGCTCGCCGGTCGCGTGGTCGTGGTCGCCGACCAGCTCGTCGACTGCGCGACAGATGGCGCACCGCTGGGGAAAGTGGGCGAACTCCGGAGTGTGGCGGAGGCCATGGCCGCGCGAAGCACGCCCGCAGCGCACGGAGCAGAAGATCGAGTTAGATGCGCCGCTTGAGAACGCTTTGCCACACGGGCACGCGCGCTGGTAAACGCGTTCGCGCACCTTGCCAGTGTTCGCCGCAGAGATCTTGGCTTTGCGTTCTGCACTGTGGGGAATGCCGGTTCGGGCCTCGCTCATCTTTCGGCGAGCTTCTTCCGTGTGACTGGCACCTTTGGTGAACGGCATCAGAGCGTCTCCTCGTTTGTTGCGAAGACCGATGCCGGCGGCATCGTGCCACCCACAATCGAGAGCGCCACAAGGCCGCCGGCGTTGAGCAGCGCGAGCTCCGCCGCGTCCGGCCGCCAGAACGAGACCACGCACGGCATGCCGCCCTGGGTCGCGTCGGTGATGGCCAGCGCGCTACATGGCAGCTCTCCGCCCTGGTTCCAGCCAGGAGGCGCGCCGAGCACGCGATTGTTCGAAGGGTGTTGTGTCGGTCTCATCAGAACGGCAACCCCGCGTTTTCTTCGTCCAGCTGGAAGAGCTCTTCCTCGTCGATCAGCGAGGGCTGCTCGGTTCCCTGCGCGGGCCGAACCTCGAGCTCGACGCGAGGCCGCGCGCGATCGATGCCGTGGAAGATGTGCTTCTCGCGGACCTGCCGGTCGTTCACGTAGACGCCGCGCTGCACCAGGTCGCGGCGCTTCGTGTCGCCGATCTTGGTCGTCTTGTAGCGGTCCTGGAGAACGTCCAGGATCAGCGATTCATCGAGGTCCGGTCGCTCGGTCGCGTAGAAGATGCGCATGGTCACCGCCACCGGACCCTTCATCTGCACGCGCGCCGCCGGCGGGATCTGGCGCAGCGCGTCCCGCTCGTAGTCGCGCGCCTTCTTGCTCTTGATGGAGCTCGGGCGGCCGCCGATCGTCACGATCTCGCGGCTGTTTGCCTTGCTGGCCGGCTCGCCGAGGATGGTGAAGGCGATCACGATGTCGCCTCTGCAAGCAGCTTGCGTGCGCGTGTCAATGCATCCTCACGCAGATCGGCACTGCGCTGGGTGCGTAGGCTCACCCAGTCAATCGCGTCATCGCCCGGGTCTCGAATTGGCCGCAGCCAAGAATCGAAAACGGAGCCCAACCAAACGGACTGGCCGGCGAAGCATATCTTTCCGTTCACTCTGATAGGTCGAGTGAGCTTCAACACGACGCGATCCTCGAGTTCCCATTCGCCGCCGCCATTGAGGCTCAGCAGGCGCGTGACGCGCACGAAACGGTCCTGCAGGTTGGCGAACGCCGGGTGCGGCCTCGCGACAACAGCAACGTCTTTCGGCCTGCAGTTCACAGGTCACCGCCTTTCTTGTGATCGATGGGCGCCACCAGTTGCTCCCAGCTGTCCGAGCCTTCGCGGATAAGGCCGTGCTCGCGCGCGATGCGCCGCACGAACTCACCGGCACCGCCGACTTCGCAGGTCTCTGGATTCCAGTCCTGCGCACACAGCCAGCCCGGGGCCCGGTACACCACCCAGCCCAACCTCTCCAGGATCGCGTCGCGCCCTGCATCCTTGGCCTTGTCCAAGTGATAGGCGGCACCGTCGCACTCGATGGCGACTTTCGCTTTGGGATTGGCGAAGTCGACGAAGAAGCGGCCGACCGGGTACTGTGGGTAGAAGACCGCGTTGGCGTCCCTGATCTCATCCCAGACCCATCGCTCGATGGGAGTCATCTGCATCAGGCCGCCCTGCGTCCAATCGTATGCACCGACTGCCCATTCGTTCTTCGGTGCCGCCAGGATCAGTGGCGTGATGCCGGCGTAGTGCGCGCGCAGCGCGTTCCAGTTGTTCACGCTTCCTCCGTGTAGCTGTGGACGGCGGCCTTCTTCTGGCCCAGCCGTGCGCTGGTGGCATTCCAGCGCTGGTAGCCGCCGTCGAAGGCGAGAGCAACGCTGCCGACGCGGCCCTGACGGTTCTTGGCGAAGTCGGCCTCGATGACCTTCGGGCCGTTCCCCGGGATGTCGTCGATGCTCAGCAGGATCACGACGTCGGCGTCTTCCTCGATTGCGCCTGATTCCTTCAGATCGCTGAGCTGGGCCCGGCCGCTGGCCCGGGTCTCGGCCGAGCGGCCGAGCTGACTGAGGGTCAAGATCGTGATGTCGAGCTGCTTGGCCAGCGTCTTGAGGCCTCGGCTGATCTCCTCGATCGCGTGATGCCGCTTGTCGTGCTGGGTCTTGCCGCTCGTGCCGCACAGCTGGATGTAGTCGAGCACCAACAGCTTGATGCCGTGCTTGCGCACAAGCGCGCGCGCCTTGGCGCAGATGTCCTGCAACGTGAGCGCCGGCTGATCGTCGAAGTACAGCGGCATCCCGCGCATCTCGTCGACCGCCTCTGTCAGCCGACTCCATTCATCATCCCGAAGACGCCCGGTCATCACGTTGTCGAGCAGGATCTGGCCGAGGTTCGCCGTCGCGCGCTCCATCTGCTCCGAGTTGGGCATCTCCTGCGACAGGAAGGCGGCACCGTGCCCGGCCCTGGCTAGGTTGATCGCGATCTGGAGCGCGAGCGACGACTTGCCGATCGACGGTCGGGCCGCCAGCACCATCTGCTTGCCGCCACGCAGGCCGCCGCTCAGCCGGAGGTCGATCGAGGGGATGCCAGTCGGTATGCCTGGCTTGACGTTCCCGACGTTCAGATCGTTGATCCTGTCGACCGTGCTGGCGGCAAGTTCGCCGACCTGCACCGGCTCCGCGCGGCCGCGGCGGACCTGAAGCGCCTGCAGCTTGTCCTGCGCCTTCTCCAGCCGGTCGGCCACGGGCAGCCCGGATGTCGTCGCGATCTCGTGCACCTCGTCCGCAGCCTTCAGCAACGACCGAAGCAGCGCGCGCTCGGCGACGATCTCGGCGTATCGCCGCACCGTGCCGGCACTGGCCACGAACTGCGCCATGGCGTGCAGCATCGGCATGTCGATACCCTCCGCCTGGCCATTGACTTTCAACTGGTCGAAGACGGTGATCACGTCGGCCGGCTTGCAGGCGTTGATCAGCGCGCCGAGCGCCGCGTAGATTCGGCCGTTGCGTCGGTCGAAGAACTGCTCCTCGAGCAGCAGGTCGCCGACTACATCCCAGTGCCCGTTCTCCATGAGCAGCGCGCCGAGCACGCCGGTTTCCGCCTCGGCCGACCAAGGCACCGCGTCTTGCTCGAGTTCACGCGGGTGCATGTTCGCCCTCCTGCTTCGCGGCGGTGGCGGCAGCGTGGCGCGCGTCGAGTACCCGCTTCTCCTGGAGGCCGGTCGCGGTCCATTCGGCCGCGCCGTGGTCGTTCACGAACCAGAGCTTGTACCAACGTCCCTTCACGCTGTTCGCGAATGTCGCCGGCCAGTCCTTCTGCCGCTTCGCCTTCTCCGCAGTCAGGTGCCGATCGCGGAACACGAGCCATGCGATCTGGCGCATCTCGTCCGTGATGCCGGCGTCCTGGCAGTAGGCGCGGATCGGGTGGTCGGCGGGTACCGCCATCACGCCGTCAGCTTTGCACTGAGCGACGTACTCGGCGAAGGTCTTCTCAGGTCTTTTCGGTCGAGAGGGCCGCGGCGATTTCGCCGTGGCTTTCTTCCCTTCCTGTTCCTGTTCCTGTTCCTGTTCCTGATTAGGCATAGCCTTCGGGGAAGGCTTAGCCGAAGGCTTTCCGAAAGACTCTTCGAAAGCCTTGCCGAAAGACTCTCCGAGCGCATGGATACTGGCTTTCAGGGCTTCGAAGGCCTCCCGTTTCAGGTCACATTCGGGGATGAGATCGAACTCCGCAGCCCAGCTACGCACCACGTTCGGTGACTCCGGCCGGTTGTGCTTTATGGCGCTCGGCAGCCACATCACGCGGGCCTTGAAGTCGGCTTTCACCATGCCTTGCGCGAAGGCTTCCCCGAAGGCTTTGTCGAAGGCTTCGATCTCCCAATCGAGTTCCTCGGCCATCGCGGCGCGGCCGGCACGGAAGAGCCCCGGGATGGGGCCGGTGTGCGGGCCCGTGATCAGGTAGAGCCACAGGCCTTGCCCTGACGGTGGCATCGGCGACAGGTTGCGAAACTTCTCATCGCCCCACGTGCGCACCTCGACCTTGCGGTATCGGCCGGTCGTCTTTGCCGGCTTGGTGTCCTTCGAATCAGCCACCAGCGGTCCTCCTCGCCTCGGCCTGCATGGCGGACATCCGGCCAGCCAGGGCGAAGTAGTTGCCGCCCTCCTCCTCCAGCTGCTCGAGCTGGGCGAAGCGCGCCGCGCACAGGGCGTTCTGCTCGCGGAGGTGGCGGGCTGCCCCTTCCCTGTCACCCAGGGCCATGCATAGCTCGATCCGCTTGCCCTGCGCGATGATTTCGTGCGTGCGGATCTCGGCGACCAGCTTCTGGATCTTGTTCACGATGCCTCCTCCGCGCTGAACAGCAGAGGCTGCACGGCGCCGTTCTGATAGACGATGGGCATGACGGTGTCGGCGGCGGGCTCGTCGCCCTCCCAGCCGTCCGGCCAGGTGCCGGCGGCGATCAGCGCGCGGATACGCGCCTCCTCATCCGGATTGATCAGGCTGATCTGCGGGCGACCCTGCGCGAGAGCCGCTGTGTTGCACGCGGCCTGGATGCCGAGCACGCGCTCCAGGCCCATGAGCCGTGCTTCGAGCGTGATCGGCCCCATGCGTTGGGGGTTCTTCGCGATGCTGCCGTCCTTCAGGCGCTCGAGGCCAGCCTTCTTGATGCGGTGCTGCGGCTCCCGCAGCTCACGCCACAGCGGCTTGATGCCGGTGAGCGGCTGTAGGTAGGTCCACTGCGGGTTGAGCAGGATGGTGTTGAGCGCCGTGTCCTCGGCGGCGAGCGGGCAACCAGTGCAACCGGTTCGCGCGTTGATCTCTTCGGCCTCGTCGCCGCCGTAGGCGTCCGCGATCATCGCGGTGCTCCAGTCCCCGAACTCCTCCTGAGGCGCCCAGTGTTTGAGCCATTCCCAGACATGGCAGACGCGGAAGTGCAGCAGCGGCGCCAACGTGGCCAGGCGCCCGCGCAGACCCTTCGCGTTCGGCAGCACCTGCTGATACCAGCCCTGGCCGCACTCGGCGCCGTCCTTGCTGCACGACATCTCGATGCGGCGGTCGCGGATCGCGCTCTCGCCCTGGCGCACGCCGGTGATCATCAGGATCTGTCCGTCGAGCTGGTCGAGCCGCTCGCGCAGCGCCTGCTCCATCGGATCGATCTTGATCTGGCGCGTGCACCAGCGCAGCGTGTTGTTGTTCGGGGGTGGAACGCCGCGGCCGAGGATGTAGACCATGAAGCGCTTGTCCATCGGCGCTGTGACCACCTCGACCTGGATGCCGCGCTCGCGCAGCTCGTCCATGATCTGCTGGGCGGCGATGGCCAGCGGCGGCAATTCCTGCCGCGTGTCGGCGTAGAACACCGTCAGCGTCTTCGGCGCCTTGATCCGGCCGCTGTCGATGAGCCAGATCACCATGGTGAGCGTGGCGCTGCTGTCCTTGCCGCCAGACCAGGCGATGCCCCAGTGCGGGTGGTCTGGCCCGTAGGCCTGCAGCGACTGGATCGCGAGCTCGATGCTCTCGGTCATCTGCAGGCGCTTGCCGCCGTCGAAGAAGGTGGATTGGTGCGGCTTCACGCGGCCAGCTCCTCGAGGTCGAACAGGCTGGGCATGCTGGCGTCGCGCTCGGCGGCGCGCAGGTAGTGCACCTGGTCGAGGAAGTACGCGGGGTTCAGCTCCGAACCGCCGCCCGTGCGGCCCAGCTTGATCGCGCGCACCGGCACTGTGCCGAGCCCGCAGAACGGGTCATAGACTCGCTCGCCCTTCATGCTGTAGCGCTCGATCAGACGGTCCACGATGTCGAACTGCAGCGGGCACACGTGCTGCTCGACGGCCCGGCGCGACTGGTCGCCGTTCAGGGTCAGCATGCGGTTGACGTCGTGCCAGACCTCGGAATGGTGGCTGCCCGGCGCTAGGCTCATGAAGGTGCTCGGCAGCGCTTGGCGCGCGAGCAGCTCCTCGCCGATCTTCACATGGAACTCGAAGTCGTAGACGTTGGCCAGGCTGTGCTCGGTGAAGAGCTTGGCCAGCTTCGCGGGACCGTAGCTGGCCATCTCCTCAGCCGTCAGCAGGCGATTGCCGCTGGAGCGCCAGAACGCATGGGCGTCGACCTGCCAGCGGGCGAGGCTGTATTCGGCTTTCGACTTCACCACCGGCTGGTCGGCGTAGCCGCGCGAGCGATCGGTCTGCGGCTTGTGGAACAGCAGGACGTACTCGGGAGACCCGACGCCCATCTTCGTGCCGTCCTTGCACATCTCGGTGTAGCCGAGGCGATAGGTCTGGTTGTTCTCCCGGACCACGTCGGTGACCACCGTGATCATTCCCAGGTAGTCGAAGCCGTGCTTCAGGCCGTGGAACAGCGCCTCGGCATGGAACGGGCTGACGGTTGGCACGCCCGCGCCGGTGACGTTGCCGAAGTTGATCCGGTCCTTGGTGTGGCAGGCGTACACCCGGCCGGGTTTCAGGATCCGGAGCAGCTCGGGCGTCAGGAAGTCCATCTGCTTCCAGAAGTGCGCGTTGTCCTCGGTGTGGCCGAAGTCGTTGAAGCTCGGCGTGTATTCGTAGTGGTTGGCGAAGGGGATGCTCGTGACGATCAGGTCGACCGACGCCTCGGGCTGGAGCTTCGCCTCCTCCACGCAGTCGTTCTGCGCGACGCTGAAGAGGTCGCCCTTGACCTCGACGCGCTGGGTCCCAATCGACCTGGCCAGCGTCTCCTGCATGGCGAGCTGGCTCAGCCCGTACTTGCGAATGATCTCGGTCATCTTCTTTCCCATTTCTTCGTGCTGGGCCCACTTCGTCTGCAGCGTGCGCAACACCTCGCGCTCGGCTTCCGTGTGGACGATGTGCGCGGTGCACGGGCGCATCTGCCCGAACCGCTGGATACGGTGAACGGCCTGAATCAGGTCGTTGAATTTGTAGGTGACGCCGATGAAGACGGCGGTGTTGCACTGCTGCAGGTTGAGGCCCTGCCCCAGCATCACGGGCTTGCCGATCAGTGCGTAGGTCCGGCGCTGCTTCCAATCCCCGAGCCGGCGCTCGCACTCGTCGACCGAGAGCGCGCCGTAGATCGATGAGAAGGTCAGCCCCCTCGAGGTGAGCGCCGCCTCGATGGCGCGCTGTTCGTCGTTGAGATCACACCAGATAACCAGCTGTGGAAGGCCTGAAGCCGCGACATGCCCAGGTACTCCACCGCACGCTCCAAGGTTGCAGGGCTGTCCTCCAACAATCCCAGCGCCGTGTTGCACCGCCGGCAGAGCACTCCCCGCACCGACCCCGTTACATGGCAGTGGTCGATCGCCTGCACATTGGGGTACGCGAGGAACCGCTCGCAGATCGGGCACGCATAGCCCTGGCGCTCCAAGATCGCGGTCAGCGCTTCCGGCGTCAGTCCGTAGCTCTTGAGCGACTGGGCCCTGTTCTTGGCTTTGTACGCGGGCTTGTTCGCAGCGTAGTGAGCTTTGTTGCGATCCCGCTGCTTCGCCGACAACTGCTCTCGGTTGGTCGTCCGATAGCTCGCCTGATAGGCCTCCCGTGCGCCCGGCTCGGCCGCTTCGCGTTGCTGCTCGCGAGCCTTCTGCTCCGCCAACATCCGATCCCGATTCTTCCGGTAGTACTCCTTGCTGTAGGCAAGGCGAGCGGCTCGGTCCGATCTGGGCATCGACGATCTCCATCAACTGCTGAATGCGACGCGGAAGACTATCCCGCTTCTCGCTGGCCGCGGCCGACAGGCCCATAGCCACGTCCGGGATCAGTAGGCCCTGGCCATTCTTCTCGGTGCCGGCCGCCGAGTAGTCGCTCGGCACCTCGTGGTACCGGACGTCGAGCTCGGGCAGGTCATAGCCCTCGTCGGAGTGGCCCAGGTCGCTCGGGCGCTGGATGAACACCGCCCAGCTCGCCACCCACAGCCAGAACTCTTCGGTCTTGTGCGGGTAGAGGGTGAGGTTCCCTGCCTTCTCGCTGTCACGCTGGAAGAAGCGCGTCAGGGCCTGACCTGTGTCCATGACGCCGAGGTAGCCGGCGTAGTGGATCAGCTCCTTGAAGCGGTTCGGGCTCGGTGTCGCCGTGGCCACGAACTTGAACTCGACGAGCTCGAAGGCCGGCAGGAACTCCTGGTAGGTCTTGCTGCCGTAGCTGCGCAACACGCTCGCCTCGTCGAGGCTGGTGGCGCCGAACCGGCGCACTGTGATGTTGCCTTCGCGCACGGCCTCGTAGTTGGTCAGGTACAGCGTGGCGGGGTCATCGATCTCGCTGTCGCGGCGCACGAAGCGCATGTCGATGGCATGCTCGCCCTGGAACCGCGCTTCGATCTCGGCGCGGAACTCCTGCCGCACGCCCAGCGGCGCGACCTGCAGGCGGAACAGCTCGGGCCGCGCCCGGCCGATCAGCCGGAAGATTTCCAGCTGCGTCGCAGTCTTGTGCAGACCGAAGCTGGCGAAGATCGCGCGCTGCCCGCCCTGCACGGCCCACCGCACGATGTCGCGGGTGTGCGGCTTCAGGTGGGGATTGACCTGCTCCAGCGGCAGGTCGAAGCCCTTGAACTGGGCCATCCGGATCTTCGCGCGCAGGAACTCGGCGTAGTCCATCAGATGCCGCCCCTGCGCAGCGCAGCGCGCTTGTCCCCTGCCCTCTGGCCAGCCTCGGCGCCTTCGACCGCCGGGCTGTACTTCCGGCGCTGGCTCAGGATCAGGTCGGACTTCTTGCTGATGCCGTGGATGGTCGAGTAGTCCTTGCCGGTCGCGCGCGCCTTCTCCACCTTCTTGGTGCTGGCCTTGCGCATCTCCGCGGAGTGCTGCAGCCGCCTCCAGCTGACCGGCTCGCCGAAGCCGTTGGTGAAACCATTGCCCTGGCTGCGCGGCGTGCCGTCGCGCCAAAACGAAGGGTTCTTGGGATCGACCAGGCTCATGCGGCACCGCCTTGCAGGACTCGGCGCAGGGCCGCGTTCTCTTCACGCAGAAGCTGGTTTTGGCGTTCCGCTTCGGTCTGCGTCACGACGAGCGTGCAGCCGACTTGCCACGCGAACCATTCAACGTAGACGGTGTTGCCGACCACGTCGCAGAACTGCTTGACCAGGTCGCCGCGCAACGTCGCCGCGCCAGACTTCATCCGTGAGAACGAGCCAGCATCGATGTCGAGTGCCGAATAGATTCCCTTGTCTTCCATCCCCGACGCGTCGCAAGCGAGGGTGAAGGCTGCGCCAGCGCTCTGCTTGCTACGGATGAGTTCGATCGCGACCGCGAACCGCTGAGTGCCTTGATTCACGAGCCCACCCCCGCAGCCTTCAGGAGCGCCTGCAACTGAGGCGCCAGGCTGGCCAGCGCCGTGAGCGCGGCTCGTTGCTTCTCGTCGTCGCCGACGCAGTATTTCTGGGCGAGGTAGAGGATGGGAGTCGTATCGCCCGTGCTGTGAACGTAGGCCTCGAGGTCGTTGAGGCTGAAGCGCCGCGGGTCGTCGGGGTTGTTGGCCAGCTTCCGCGACAGGTCCGAAGCGCTCATGTCCATGTCTGCGGCGAGCGTCTTCAGCGGCTTGGCGCTGCTGTAGACGCAGGTCTTGACGCAATCCAAGGCGCTGGCGTGACGCTCTGCCAAGCCGGGCTGGAAGTCCAGCGTCATCTGCCTACTGGCGGGTACCGGATTCATTTTTTCCACTACTTTCCTGAAGGAAAAAGGCCCAAGAAAACAGACTCGGGCTCATGTTCAAAACGCTCCACGAACTAGCCATCGAGACCTTCGGCCCCCTGCTGGCGGCGCACGCGCTCGCTCCAGTCGGCGGCGAAGACGAAGGCCTGCAAGGCCTGAAAGAAGCCGAAGGCACAGCACACGGCCATGCCGGCCCAGCCGAGCGCGCCGATGCGCACCAGATAGACGGCTCCGTAAACCGAGATCAGGAAGAGCGCGCTCGTGAGCAGCGCTTCCCAGTTGTTGAAGAGCCATCGCATGGATCAGCTCCAGAGGCCGAGGGCGGCGCCGGTCGGCGCGCGCGCTGGCTGGGCGATGCGAGGAAGAAAGGTTTGCCCGCAGGCCCTGTTGATGCAGCGGAACTGCACGGGGCCCGGATAGCGTGTGACGTTCGCCAGGCCCCTCCCGCAGTCGCTGCAGATGTGGTCGGGATTGGCGCGGACGATGCCGCCGGCCGGCGTGAGCACCTAGGCCACCTTGGTTTCGGTCGGCGCGCGGAGCGCCCCGATCTCTTCGTCGCTGGCGTTCTTGATCTTCAGCAAAGACTCGCCGAGCGCGTGCCGAGGCTCTTTCGAGGATCCCTTGGCCAAGTCGCTGATAGTTGCCTGCCCGCAGCCGCAAGCTGTGGCGATCTGAGCTTGGCTCAGCCCGCGTTTCTGGATGTCTGCGATGATTGATTGCCAACTCATCCGACCACTTTATCGGAATCCCGATACTATTTCAAGCGGTTTTCCGATAACTGGTATGGCTACTCTCGCGCGTATGCGAGAAAACCCTTCCCCGACATTCGGGCAGCGGCTAGCCCGAGCTCGCAACCATGCGGGCTTGACTCAGCAGCAACTTGCGGATCGAGTGCCGATGCCGCTATCCACGCTCGCCGAGGCCGAGACCAAGGGAAAGCGTGCTGGTTCGTACACAGCGCAGATTGCCCTGGCCTGCGGTGTTAGCCAGATCTGGCTGGCAACGGGAGCGGGCGAAATGATCGACGCCCCACTTGCAGCTGCAGCCCTCACCCGAAACTCAGCCGCTGCATCGCTCGACGGCACCCCGCCCGCGATCAGTGCGATCACCACTTCAATGAGAACAATCTTCTCGGCGATCGGGGCTCTGGAGGGCTTCAAGTTGTCGCAGGCTCAGAACGCTCTGCGGTACGCCACCGAGAACCCTCTGGAATGGCAGGCAGCCGCACTCACGCTCGAGCAGCTCCTTGCTGCGATCGGAGAGCCGACCGGTTCGGGCAAGACTGGCACCGCGACCGGCAAAGCCAAATTCACGAAGAAGCCTGCTCACAGCTTCCTGCCTACCAAGGAGCAGGGCAAAGGCGCAAAGGAGCGATGAGGTGCCCTACCAGCTCATCCCCGACAACATCAGCCGCGACACCGTCGAGGCTTTGCAGACGCTGCTCGACTTGGCCAAGGAGGGCGAGGTGACCGGTATTGCCTTCGCCGTCACGCTGAGAAAGCAGCGATACATCACCAACGTCGCCGGGCACTGCCACTCGAACCCAACTTTCGCGCGCGGTATGGTCATGTCGCTCTCCGATGAGATCGCGCACCTGGTGCACGGGCGAGATCCACTGGAAACCAGATGAACAAAGCCATCGCATGCGCCCTCTTCGCTCTGGTGCTGAACGCAGCCGTTGCAGCCGGGCCGATCCTGAAGCCTGAGCAACTCGTCGAAGTGAAAGACTCTCGCTTCGTTGCATGCCTGACGGCCGAAGATCTGCGCGCCTTCATCGGCCACGCCGTTGCCGGAGAGACTACAAAGGTACGGGCGATGCTGAAGGATCGCTGCGTCTCGCTCGAGGCGGGCAGCAAGTTCAAGCTGCTCTCCGTGCAGCCGACCATGGTCGAGTTCGTAGACATCCTGAGCGGTCGCTCGGTCGGCGCATGGACCGTGATCGAGGCCTTCCGACCGATCGGCAAGCCTTAGACGGGCCGAACCACTGACCCGCTGAGCCCGCTGCGCGCGGGCTTTTTCACGCCCCTCGACTGGGACTTTCCCTATCGGCCGAAATTATTTCTTCTCCGATATCGGACAACCGTTGACATCAATATCGGAATGCCGATAATTCGATCCATGCCCTGCAATCCCGCAGCGGCACCGGAGAGCAACATGATCAACCGCAGCAAGCAAGCCTGGACCGTGGGCTCGACCGTCAAGGTCGGATTCATGAGCCTGGTCGTCGTTGCCGCCGTGGCCACGCCCGGCGACTTCGCTCCTGACGCCTACGTGCTGTCGAGCACGAAATGCTTCTACAAGTTCGTGCCGCACAACGGGCTCGTGAAGCTCACGGCGGTCGAGGCGCAGGACCTGATCGCCGAAGGCCAGCGCGTGGCCGCGCAGCAGGCAGCTGCCGCGATCGCCAACGCCGCGACCACCGCGTCGCACGGCCAGTTGCTCGCCAACCTCCTGAAGGTGGCGTGATGCACACCGGGCTCCGCAACACCGTGGCCGACATCGTCACTGACGAACAGGTAGAGGCCCAGGACTCGCTGTTCGGAATCGGGTTCACCGAAGCCGAGTTGATAGCGGGCGACCGGCAGATCAACGCAGACAAGGCGAGCGGCGCCTACGACGCGCGCCGTGACGCTGCCTCTATCAGTCATGAACTCAATTTCGGGGGCCGCGCGTGAACGCCGCCACCTATCACGTCACCACGCCGGCGCAACTGCAGCGCGTCCGCGAAGAGCAGCGGCGCGCCGAGGAAAAGATCGCGCGCAGCGTCGAACGCATCGCGCAGCTCACCCGCTCGCTGCGCGTGACCCCGCCAGTCGCAGCCTCGTCGAGGAGCCGGGGCATGAACCGCGCTCTGTCGATCTTCGCGCTTGCATCGCTCGCAGCTTGCGGCGGCGGTGGCGGCGGTTCCGGTGGCGGCTTCGCTCCGATCGCTGCTTCTCCTGCTCCCGCAGCAGAGGTGCCCGTCCAAACTGCCCCCGCAGTCAAGCCGACCGTTCCCCCATCGAATCTGGTCAACCCGAACTGCGTGACCGGAGCCGATGGGTTGCTGGTTACTTGCGAACTGGCTCCCTCTCCCTGGCCCATCGGTGTGACCGTCCCTGCAAGCGGGTTTGTCACGTTCACGAATCGCACCGGGAGCTATCTGCAAGTCAACTCGATCGAAGCCTTTACCGGCGAGACGACTCACTGGGGCGAGTTCTGCGCGGCGCTGAACTTCGGTTCGAACAGGCAGGATGTGGCTGGCATCGGCGAGGTCGCATGCACCACCAAGGCCGAGAACCAGAACTACCTCCCTCTCACCTTCGGGCAGGGGACGGGGCTCCTTGTCGAGCCTGGCGGGGTCGTCATCCTCGGGTCCAAGCCCGCAACGGTAAGCCACACCTACGCGCTGAATGTCGCTCCAAACGCGACTGGCGTCCAAGTCTGGCGGGCTCCTGCGGTTGACGAGGTCATCCCCTGCAATGGGCTACCGCAGTACACCGCATGGAATCCGTGGAAGAACGACAGCGGCTACACGAAGCACATTTCTGGCGCGCTGATCTACAACGAATCTGGGAGCGCGAATCGTGCTGAGCTGAACGGGCATGCGTGCCTGTATGTGCTCAATCCTGACGGTACTCCCCGAGTTAGCCAGTGCGACGACTCTCTGAGGACTCGCGGCTCTGCGACGTTCTCTGGCATCGAGGTCTTCCCTGGTGAGAGCGTTGCCGCCCAGGCAGTCAACACCTGCTCGGCCCCGAAGGAATGGGATTGGGCTGCTTACCTTCAAGTGTGGTGAAAGTCATGAGCCACATCACCCACGAGTACCCGCGCGCCTACGAGGCCGCGACCAAGGTCGACCCGCTCATCCTGGCGCAAGCACTCGATCACATCGCGCGCACCGCGGCGCGCAGCCGCAGCCAGACGCGCCGCCTGCGCTGGATTGAACAGCGCGCACTGATCGCGCTGCGCGGCGAGGAGTTCCGAGATCTCAACATCGACCTGCCAAAGAGCGCCGGGCCCGACACGCACGAGAAGCTGCAGCGGCGGATGGCGTTCCACATTGCCGTCAAGCACCAGCTGCTGGAGGCATTGCAGGCCCTGCACGCCAACATGCTGGCGCAGGACCTCGAAAACGACGCCGAGCGGCCGACCGATGACGACTTCCAGCTGTGCATGCGCAACGCTGCGGCCGCGATCGCCAACGCGAAGGGCGGTGCCGCATGAACGCGCCCTCCGTGAAGCGCTTCACCTTCCTGCTCTCGTTCCGCAATGGCGAGACCCGCACGGTGGTGCACACCGACACCGATGCGGCGAGCGCGCGCGTGCTGGTCTGGCAGCTGCTGCCCGGCAGGGACCAGGAGCGCAATCCGACGATCACCCTCCTGACCTCGACGGGGGCTGCGTCGTGAGCGCGCTGGCCCATCCCGATCTGTTCGAGCGCGAAGCGTTCGTACCTGCGAACGGCCTGGTGCGCACGCCGCGCACGCCCAGGGGCGGCGGAATCCTCATCGGATCGCGCTGGCAGCCCGGCCCGCGCCCGCTGCCCGCTGACGCGACGCTGATCCAGTCGGCCCTGCTCGAGCCGCGCACCTCGCGCCCCCTGCCAGTTCTTCAACGCATCGCCGGCGCCGTGTGGCGCTGGTGCTGAAAGGCAAACCATGGAACACGAGCACACCGGCTACCACAGCCCCATCGTCATCGACAAGAAGACGCGCATGGTGCGCGCTGGCCGGCCCGCGAAGGACAGCCCGCGCGTGCGTCCTGGCGTCAGCGTGTCGGCCATCCCCAAGGTCACCAAGCCGAGCGCCCTGACTGAGTTCCTCGAGTTCTACCTGCCGTTCGTGCTGCTTGTCGTCCTCCTGCTCGTCGCCATGGCGATCTGGATCTTCGGCTGGCCGTCCATCCCCTTCCTTCGCTGAACGGGGGGCCGCGCCATGACGCCCGACGAGTTCCCCTGCTCTGCAGCTGAAGACCGCGACTTCCTGGCAGCCGCGGCGCTCCTTTCGTCGAGCGCCCTGCTCTTCCTCCTTTTCGGCGACGACTTCGCCCTCTTCCTCAACTCCCTCTTCCTCAACCTCTGAGACCCCTTCCATGAACGAATCCGAATCCGACCTGATCACCGCCGACAGCGGCACGCTCGCCGTGCTGAACAAGGGCGAGATCGACATGCAGATCGCAACCGCCCACAAGTACCCGCGGTCGATCAAGCGCTTTCGCGACGAGACCCAGCAAATGGTCACGCTCAACGAGCAGGTGGCGCAGGAATGCATCTACAGCCTGCCGCGCCGCGAGTTCGACAAGGGAAAGAACGAGTGGGTCGTCAAGAACATCGAGGGTCCGAGCGCTCGATTCGCAGAGGTTGTCGCCAGCGCCTGGGGCAACAGCCGGGCCGGCTCTCGCGTTGTCAGCGACGCCGGCGACTTCGTCACAGCACAGGGCGTATTCCACGACCTCGAGCGCAACGTCGCCATCACCTACGAGGTGCAGCGCCGCATCACCGACAGCAAAGGCAAGCGCTACAAGCCGGACATGATCGGCGTGACGGCGAACGCTGCCTGCTCGATCGCACTGCGCAACGCCATCTTGAAGGGTGTGCCGAAGGCCTTCTGGGCCGACATGTACGACGCTGCCCGGAAGACGGCGATCGGCGACGTCCAGACCTTGGCAAACCGTCGCAGCCGTGCCCTCGGCGTGCTCCAGAAGATGGGCGTTCTTCCGGAAACGGTGTTCGCCTTCCTTCGGGTCGAGGGCGTCGAAGACATCACGCTCGACCACCTGGCGACCCTGTTCGGCCTTACGACTGCCATCAAAGAGGGTGAGACCACGCCCGAGCAGGCGTTCGCCGTGTCGAATGAGGAAGGAGGAACGGAACCTCCGAAGCCGGTGGTTCTGCCGACCTGCAGCGCCGACGACTTCGAGAAGAAGAAGCCGGGCTGGAAGGCCACGGTCGAGGGCAAGAAGAAGACGGTCAACGAGCTGATCGCAATGATCCAGACGAAGACGCTGCTCACCGACGACCAGAAGGTTGAGATCGCATCTTGGGCACCGGCACCAGCGGCCGAAGGGGCATCGGCATGAAGCAGCATTCCTTCGCCCAGGGCAGCCCGGAATGGCATGCCCACCGCGCCACCCACTTCAACGCCAGCGACGCGCCGGCCATGATGGGCTGCTCGCCTTACAAGACGCGCAACCAGCTGCTGCACGAAATCCACACCGGCGTGACACCGACGGTGGATGCTGCCACGCAGCGCCGATTCGACGACGGCCACCGGTTCGAAGCGCTGGCCCGGCCACTCGCCGAGGAAATCATTGGCGAAGACCTCTACCCGGTGACTGGTTCGGTAGGCAAGCTGTCCGCCTCGTTCGACGGCCTGCCGATCGCCGAGGACGTGCCGTTCGAGCACAAGAGCCTGAACGACGAGCTGCGCGCAGCGATGCCGCTCCCCGGCTTGAACGAGGGAGTCACGCTGCCGCTGCAGTATCGCATCCAGATGGAGCAGCAGTGCATGGTCTGCGGCGCGGATCGCGTGCTGTTCATGGCTTCGAAGTGGAACGGTGACGAGCTGGTCGAGGAGCGTCACTGCTGGTACGAATCCAGCCAGCACCTGGCAGATGACATCGCCGCCGGATGGGATCAGTTCGAGCACGACCTGCCCGCCTACGTGCCTGCGGAGCCCGTCGCCGATGTCGTCGGCCGCACGCCCGAGACTCTGCCTGCGCTGCGCATCGAGGTCACTGGGATGGTGACGGCAAGCAACCTCGTCCAGTACCGCGAGCATGCGCTGGCTGTCTTCGCCGGCATCAATCGCGACCTGAAGACTGATCAGGATTTCGCGAATGCCGACAAGACGGTGAAGTGGTGCGGCGAGGTCGAGAGCCGGCTCGCCGCGGCCAAGCAGCACGCGCTGAGCCAGACCGAGAGCATCGACGTCCTGTTCAAGACGATCGACGACATCACCGCCGAGGCCCGCGCGACGCGGCTGGAGCTGGACAAGCTGGTCAAGGCGCGCAAGGAAGCGCGGCGCGGCGAGATCGTCGCCGGCGGCGTCAAGGCCCTGGCCGATCACATCGCTGCCCTGACCACTCGGCTCGGCAAGCCCTACATGCCCGCGGTACCGGCGGACTTCGGCGGCGCCATCAAGGGTCTGCGCACTTTCGACAGCATGCAGAACGCAGTCGACACCGCGCTCGCTAACGCGAAGATCACCGCGAGCGCGGCCGCCGATCGCATTCAGGCCAACCTGACGACGCTGCGCGAGAAAGCAGCCGAGCACGCTTTCCTGTTCCCCGATACCGCGCAGATCGTGCAGAAGGCGCCGGACGACCTCGCCACGCTGGTGACGGCGCGCATCGCCGAGCACGAAGAAAAGGAGCGCGTCCGCAAGGAAGCAGAGCGCGAGCGCATCCGCAACGAAGAGCGCCAGCGCCTCGAGCGCGAGCAGGAGGCCGAGCGCCAGCGCGCCGCGCAGGAACAAGCGGCCGCTGCGGTGCCTGCCGCAGCACCTGCCCAGCCCCATGTTGCGGTTGCAGCGCCGGCCGCCACTCCCGCGCCAGCGCCCACCGTGATTCCCATGCCGGCTCGCACCGCTGCTGCGCCTACCAGCAAGCCGACGCTGAGTCTCGGCCAGATCAAGGAGCGGATCACCCCGCTGCAGATCACCGCCGAGGGCATGGCCACCCTGGGCTTCACCGGCGTGAAGGACCGCGGCAGCGTGCTCTTTCACGAGGCCGAGTACCCGCACGTCCTGGCCGCAATCGTCGCGCACGTGCAAGCCATCCAGGCCAAGCAAGCCGCCTGACCCCCAAACCACCGAGCACCACCATGCCCAAAACCTACGTCGAGCCGCAGCCGTACAGCACTGAGCCGTACCAGCCCATCACCCTGCTGCCTGTCGAGAGCAGCCAGATCGCCGCGGTGGGTTACAGCCCCGAGCGAAAGACCCTCGCGGTGACGTTCATCCGCAGTCCGCAATCGATCTACCACTATCAGGACGTGGAGCCTGAGGTCTACGCCGGCTTCGTCGGCGCCGAATCGATCGGCCGGTACTTCGGCATGCACATCAAGAGCCTGCGGTTCAAGAAGTTCCCGGCGCCCGTCGCGGCGAATGCGGCATGAGCACGCCCACGACTGAACAGGCCGAGCGCATCGAGCGCACGCGCCTTATGCGTGTCGAGCGCCTTATGCCACGCGCTGCAGAACTGGTCGCAAAGCATGCCGAAGGCGCCGCCGCGATCACCGTCGCGCACGTCGCAGCAATCCTAGACGACGCCCTGCAGGAGCAGCGCCGCGAGCACAACCGCGAGATGCACGAGGCCGAACGCGAGTTCTCGCGGGAGGCGCGCGACATCGCCGCCGAATCCCGCTGGCAGAGCAGCCAGGGCGACGAGTACGGAGCGTACTGACATGGCGAGCCTCAACACGATGGTCAAGCGAGTCGCGGGGCTCGCCGACACCAAGGACGTGACGGATTGGGAAAACCGGTTCATCAAGAACGTCGTCGCCCAGACCCACGAGGGGGACAACACCACCAGCCTCAGCGAAAACCAGATCGACGTGCTGGAGCGCCTGCACGACCGGCACTTCATCGACTAACCAGTTTCGGGCCGGAGCAGGCGCCAGGGAGTAATTCACCCGAAGCGCCTGGCGATGTAGTGGCGCCCCGGCCCACCTCTTCAAACAACAACGGAGCACCCAGCTCATGCCGTTCCAACTTGAAAACCTGACCCAGGTCCTGATCACCAACGCCAACCCGCGGCGCGAGCTGCACGGCGACGAGCGCGTGCGCGCCATCGACATCGCCTTTTCGTTGACCGGCGAGAACACGCTGCTGGATCTGATCGAGCCCGGCCTGCGCGAGCACCACTACTTCAACAAGGCAATGACCTCTGGCCAGGAGCCGCTGCCCGGCGTGATCATCCCGCTGCCAAACCTCCGGTACCCGAAGCTGCCCCTCGCCTACGCCTACGGCAAAGGCGAGAAGTTCCGGGGCTATCGCTTCATCTGGGACTGGGGCACCGAGGGCGACCACGCCGACTTCACCGACGTGGTGCTGGCCAACCTGCATTACGAGCTCAGCGAAGGCGGCAGCGTCACCGTGATGGGCACGATCCAGTACAACGGCGAGGAGCTGCAGGACAACGATGTCTACGGCGAGCTGTCGGGCCTGGCGTCCGAGGGCGAGATCTACATGAAGCTGCTGGCGCCGGCTGATCTCCTGCCGGTGAAAAAGGGCTACCGCGCGGGCAAGCCTGACACGCCCACGCCCCCGGCCGAACCTGATCCCGAGCAGGATGCAGGCGACATCTTCGCGGCGCAGCATGGCGATGGCAGCGACGCCGACAGCGACGATCAGCAGGACAGCGAGAAGTGATCGTGAGCAAGGACAAGGTCCGCGCCGCGATCGCCCGCGCTGAGCAACTGGGCGCGCGCGACATCGAACAGGCCTGCGCCACCGCTGCGCAGTCCCTCGGCATTCCGGTCGAGCTCGTGCGCGAGGTCGCGTTCGAACTGGCCGACAACAACACGAGCGCTGTATGAGCACAACCGAGATCAGGCACTTCCACGCGTTTGTTGGGCTGGGCGGTGGCGCCAAAGGGTTCAACAAGGCGAATCCGCGCGTAGGCAACACCGTGGCGAAGTTCCGCTGCATCGGTGGAGTCGACGTGGATGAGGCAGCCATCCGCGACTTCCAACGCCTCACCGGCGCGCGCGGCACTGTGCTCGATATGTTCGACCGCGACCAGTACCGCGATTTCCACGGCGTCGAGCCGCCGGCGGGCTGGTCGGAGGCCACTTCGGCCGACATCCACCGCGCGGCGGGCAACGAGCGGCCACACGTAGTCTTCCTGTCGGCACCGTGCAAGGGCTTCAGCGGCCTGCTGTCCGAAGGCAAGAGCAAGACGCTGAAGTACCTCGCGCTCAACCGGCTCACGCTGCGCGGCGTGTGGCTGATGCTCGAGGCCTGGAAGCACGACCCGGTTGAGATCTATCTCTTCGAGAACGTGCCGCGCATCGCCACGCGTGGCCGGCACCTGCTCGACCAGATTGCCGACCTGTTTCGCGCCTACGGCTACGCATGGGCCGAGACGACGCACGACTGCGGCGAGATCGGCAATCTGGCCCAGAGCCGCAAGCGCTTCTTGGGCGTCGCACGCCACACCGAAAAGGTGCCGACCTTCCTTTACGAGCCGGAGAAGCGGTCGTTGCGCGCCGTCGGTGATGTGCTCGGCCGCATGGTGCTGCCGGGCGATCTCCGCGCGGGCCCGATGCATCGCATCCCCTCGCTGCAGTGGAAGACCTGGGTGCGCCTGGCGTTCGTCGAGGCCGGCAGCGACTGGCGCAGCCTCAACAAACTGGCCGTCGAGAACGGGCACCTGCGCGACTACCTCATCGTGCCGGACTACCGCCGCGGCTATCTGGGGGTGAATCCTTGGGACGCTTCGATGGGCACGGTTGCTGGCGAGTCGCTGCCGAGCAACGGAGCGTTCTCGATCGCTGACCCGCGCTTCTCGCAGAGCGAGGCCTGGAACGATGGCCACGCCTATGGGGTGAAGCCCTGGGACGCGCCGAGCGCGACGGTGACCGCAAAGCTGGCGCCCGGGAGCGGCTACGGGACCGTCGCTGACCCGCGGCCGCCGGCGGGCAAGCTCTTCGGCAAATATGCAGTTTCGCGCTGGGATATGCATAGCGGCACGGTGATTGCCGGCGACGACAGCGGCGCTTATGCAGTTTCCGACCCGCGGCATGCAGGCCCGCCGAAGCACTCGAACGAGTTCCGCATCGCGCCATGGAGCGAACCGAGCTGCGCGATTACGAGCGCGCACGGTACCGGCCAAGCCGTCGCCGACCCTCGCCCGACGGGCGAGGTGTTCGGCAAGTACGCCGTCACTGGTTACGGCGAACCGGCCGGCACCGTCATCAGCGGCAGCACCACGGGACAGGGCGCCTTCGCGGTGGCCGACCCGCGAAGCGGCATGCAGCGTGGAAAGGGCGACAACTACCTGACAGCCGGGCACTATGGCGTGATCCCATGGAACGAGGCCGCTGGTGCCGTCAGTGCCGCCGCGTGCCACGACAACGGCTCGTGGTCAGTCGCAGACCCGCGCGGTGGAACACCGGATCACGTCGAACGTTCCAGAAGTGTTCCAGCCATGCCGGCTCCGGCCGACAAGCTGGTGTGCCGCATTCGCGCGCTTGACGGTACCTGGCACCGGCCCTTCACGACGCTGGAGCTGGCCGCGCTGCAGTCGCTGATCGAGCCCGAGGAACACCTGGAGCTCGACGGGCTGAGCGATCAGGCTTGGCGCGAGCGCATTGGCAACGCCGTGCCCAGCGACGCCGCCGAAGCGATCGCTGGCGTGATCGGGACCACTCTGCTGCTCGCCTGGAGTGGCGAGACCTTCATGCTTTCGTCGCAGCCGATCTGGGTGCGCGACGTGGCGGTGGCCTTGACCGTGCGGGGGGCCGCGTGATGTCAGTTCACCGGCCGATTCTTCTCCAGCCAATCGACAGCGGCCTCAAGTCCCGCCTCCGCGGTTCCTCGGTATCGCAGGTTTCGCCCGTCGATCGCTTCAATTCCAGATCGTCGCTTCCCTGGTGCTCAGTGACCAGGAACGTGGCAATGAACTTTCCGTCTGGCGTTGCTTGTCCGGTGCCCTTGAGCGTGAACCTCCCGCTGTGCACGATCTTGACCTTTTCCATCTCAACCTCCATCAATTGGGAGCCGCAGTATGAATCACGGCAGCTGCATCCACTTCAACGGCGTGCGCGACGCCTCGTCCACCTGCGGCGCTGGCGTGAACTATCACCTGACATTCGGCGACCAGCGGCCGGGCCTGTTCCTGCGCATGCCTTGCATCATGTTCTACACGAAGCCCGCGCACCGCCGCGGCACCTACGTAAAGCCCGGCGAGCCGACGGTGCGCGAGGAGGTCAACCGTCGAGGCGAGACCTGCATGGAATGCGCGCAGCGGCAGGAGCCGACAGACGAGCAGGTCGCCCGGGACCGAGTCGACTCCGAGGCCGCGCTGGCGCGCGCCGTCGCCGGCATCCGCATTGCCAGCACCTGGCGCGCCAAACCGAAGCCGGCGCGCGACCGCGCCGAGGTCGTTGTGTGCCCGATCTGCAATGGCAAGTTGCACCTCAGCCAGTCCGCGCTCAACGGCCATGTGCACGGGCGCTGCGAGACGGACGGCTGCATCTCATGGATGGAGTGACCGTGCAGTCAAACCTTCTGAGCAGCTTGTCCCCTAGCCTCCCTGATGGCCTTTCCGCTCGGGCGCCGCTCAATCGCCTGGACCAAGGCGATCTGCCTCCGATCGATCGCCTCGACCGCGTCAGCATCGAACGATCCCTTTGCGAGCACTTCGAGCACCTCGGCGTGGTATGCCACGAAGACCGACAGAGGCAGGAGCGGGCCACCGTTTCGCTCAACCACCTTGACTCGGTTGTTGAAGTCTGCAAGGCCCAGATCGGCAGCAGCCTTCAGCCGTTCTCTGCGCGTCTGATGGTGTTGCTGAATCCACGCCGAGCCGAGCACTCCACCTGCGCCAAGCGCCGCGCCGAGTGCCGTACCGAACAGTGCTGCGAGTGCTGCATCCATGCCATGGCTCCTACTTTTTCGAAGGCCGCAGTATGAGCGAGAACAGCAAGATCGAGCCCACCACCCTCGCCTACCTGGCCGGCATGATCGACGGCGACGGCTACATCACGATCAATCGCAGCCAACGCGGCCGCTACGTCTACCACGGGCCGCAGGTCGGCATTGCTGGCACGCGCCGGGAGCCGCATGACCTTGCGGCATCGCTATGGGGTGGAACCGTCAGCATGTACACGCCGCAGAACCTGCGGCACCGGCCACAGTTCCAGTGGTCGCGCCAAGGCGCCGCCGCGGTGGCGATCGTCGAGGCTCTGCTGCCCTATCTCCTGATCAAGCGCGAGCACGCCCAGCTCGCACTCGACTTGTGGGAGCACATCGAGGAGGGCAAGTCAGAAGACCCCTTCCCGTGGTTCTCGTCCTCCTATGACCCGGTGCAGGCGCGCGACGAGATGCGTGCCGACATGATCGATCTGAACCAATCGCGCAACCGGATCGGCAAGAAGCTCGCCGGCCGCCTGCTCGACGGCCGAGAGTGGAATGGTGTGCCGTCATGAAGCGCCTACTATGCCGGACGCAACATTCGCTTGCCAACCACGGTGAGCTCGAGCTCGCCCTTCTCGTTCTTCTTCAGCAGCCCGTGATCAAGGGTTCGCTGCGACACGTTCACGACCTTGCTTGTGGGCAGCCCCTGCGCCACAGCGTCATCGATCGCCTGCAGCGCGTCGAGTTCATCGGCCGTCAGGTCCTCCCTGGCCAAGCTTGGCTTGCTGGTACCAGGGCCCGGCTTCGCGGCGTCCTTGAAGCTGGTCGTGAAGCCCGCATGCAGCGGAACAGTCTTGCGCTCTTCGGTCATTACCTTCTCCTTCAGTGGTTGGGGGTCCAGTCTCGCCGATCTGGCTGGGAAAAGGGCTGCGGCCCACTTTCGCATCCGAAGGAGTGTCAATGCGCAACATGAGCTTCGCCCTCACCACCCGCCAGATCCTGGACGGCAGCCAGGACGTGACGCGCCGGCTCGGCTGGGTGTTCCTGAAGCCAGGCGAGCTGGTGCGACCTGTCCGCAAGTGCATGGGCTTGCGCCCGGGCGAGCAGCTCGACGTGCTCCGCGACCCGATTCGCGTTGTCAGCATCCGTCGTGAGCCGCTGCGGCAGATGCTGGACGATGTGGAGTACGGCTTCGAAGAGGTGCGCCGCGAAGGATTCGCCTGGCATCCGGACTACAGCTCGCCCGGCAGCTGGATCGCCATGTTCTGCGCCACGCACAAGGGCTGCACGCCCGAAACGGTGATCACGCGCATCGAGTTCGCCTACGGGGTTGAGACGTGACGACAAGCCGCTTCTCCGCCCTGGCCAGCGCCACCGCGCGCGCCATTGCTGCTGTGCGGACACAGCACTGCCCCGAGCCCGATCTGAAGCCGGCCGCCGACGTCAGGGGCTCCATGCGCTGCATCAAGTGCGCTGGCCGGCTGACTTTCACCGCCTCCGCGATCGACGGCCGCACGACCGGCCGCTGCTCGAGCGCTGGGTGTGTCACCTGGCGAGACCTTTGAAATGGAGATTGAAACCGTGAGCGATGCAAAACAGGCGCCGGTACATCCGTCGCAGTCCCATTGGCCCGATGACCATGATGAAGTGGTGAAGTGCGCGGTGCGTGCCCTGCGCGTGTGGCCCGCAGAACTCGAAAGCGGCCGGATGTTCTACATGGGCCACCGAGTCACTCGCGAAGAGTTCCAGGCTGCCGCCAAGGCCCTTGGAGAGCAGTCATGACCCCTACCAACACTTCCCCTGCAAGCGGCGATGAGCTTCGTCGCAAACTGGCCGCATTGCCATGGCGCGAGGTTGAAGCCGCTCCTGGCGTGTTCACTCGCTATGTGCATCAGGGCGCGATGCTGGACGCAGTTGATGACTATCGGGCCGCCCTATCCGCCTCTCAGCTATCCAGTGCTCAAGAGGGGGTGAGGGACGAGCGGGAAGCGTTCTACGAGTTCTGCCGAGCGAATCGCCACGAGGCATCGCAACTCGGCTGGCTCTTCTGGGTGGGGCGCGCCGCCCTTGCTGGTCAATCCAAGAGCGCAGCCGAGCCGTACCTGAAAGCGCTAGACATCCGCATCGAGCAGGGATGGCAACTTGGCGGCAACGCCTGCCCGGTGCTCTACACGGACACGATCAACGGCGAACAGGTTTGCCGCGATGACTTGTGGATTGCAACGACCGCGGGCCTCAAGAGCGCAGCCCCTGTGGAGCCGCCAAACAGCATCTACGATCATCGCCACCCAGGCCACAATGCGGCACTCGCCGCTGTGGAAGGCCTCATGAGCGTGGCCCATGCGGGGCCGGCATGGCTCGATGAAGCTATGCGCCTGCACGACGAAGCGGCAGAGGCCCGGCGCGCGCTGGTCAAGGGAGGCGATGTGCCGCAAGAGGAGGCCGACCGGAGCCGAGCAACGCGCCAGCGCCTGCGAGCGTTCCTCGCCACCCCGGCCGCCGTCATCCCGGAGGCGCCTGCGCAGACAGAGGAACCCGTTCTTTGGTGGAACGGCATTCGCTCTGCCAACCCGGACGAAGGGGAAGCTCGTTCCATTGATGAGGTCGAAGGCACATGGCACGACATCCCCCTATTCGCTGGCTGCAACCCTCACAGCGGCTACGTGGAGGCGTTCTACGAGTTGGCGAAGCTCATGGGTCTTGGCGCTCAGACGATCAGCCCTGCACAGGTCTGGCGCGAACAGATGTTGCCTCAGCTCCGGGAAGCCCTCGCCTCCCCCGCTCCTGTGCAAACGCATGCGGGTGCGAGCGAGGTGATCCAGCAAACCATCGACGCGATGAAGCCGCTCTACAGCACAAGGGCCAAGTCGCGCCGCTATGAATGGCTGAGTGATCGCTCTGGGCTGGATCTGCGCACGTTGCTGGGCGTTGGCGATTTCACATCGCTCGATAGCCACATAGACAAGGCACTCACCCCTCCCCTTGCACAGCCTGGGGATGACACGAAGGGAGCCAAGCAATGACCAATGAGGAATTGATTGCATGGCAGCGCCGTGAGCAGTCGCCAGTCGAGAAGGCCCTGCGCCGCGCGTACAGCCTTGGGCAAACCTACTGGCAGCAAGCCGACAGCGAGTCGTATTCGCAGAACAAGAAATCCGACGAGACGGCCGCGAAGTTTGAGGCGCTTGTCAGCGAGACGATCGCCTATCCCCCTCAGCCTGCCGCACAGAGCACGGTCACCGATGAGCAGATCGATGCTGTAGCGGCGCAAACCGGATTCGGCAAAGTTTGGTACGAGAACGCGCGCCACTTTGCCCGCGCAGTCCTCGCCCTCGCCTCTTCCGCACAGGCAGGAGAGAAGCCATGAGCGGGCTCGGCTGCAACTATGAGGCGTCTACTTTCGGCGCGCGCTATCCCGATGGCACTTGCATTGACGGGTACATGTGGGACTTGGACAGTGGCGACTCAGACGGCCTGACATCGGGGGGCGACATCCCTTGTCCGTGGTGCAACACGCTCGCGCATCTTGAATGGAACGGCGAGACATTCAAGGGCAACGCACGGCAGCGCCGACGCGCCCGCCGCGCGCTCATCAAAAAGGTCCACGCGTGGGCAGAGAGCCGCTCGTCATTCCCGCCTCTCGCCACCCAGGCCGATCAACCCTTGAAGGGGAAGTAGATGCTCCGATTCATCATCAAGCAGCGCATGGACAACAGCTACGACTGCGTGACCGAGCGGCTCGTGACTTTGGACGTGGACGTTCCAGAGCTGGAGCGTGTGCTCGCTGGCGGCATGCAGGGAAAAGGTGGCCCGGGCTATGACGTGCGCGAACTCGTCGGCGTCGAAATCCTGCCCGCCACCCAGGCAGAGCGGCCAGCGGGGAAGGAGCAGCCATGAGCGCGCCGCGTCTTAGTGACAAGCAACGCGAGTTTCTTGCGACCATCGCCCAAAGCGAGACTCCAACCGACGACTTCCCGAAAGGGTTGCCTCTCTATCTGAGCCATACGTTCATGGAGTTCAAATTCAACACCGACAGCGAGCGTCAACGTTGGTATCGAAACCTCGAAACGCGCGGGCTCATCACGCTTACAGGCAGCGGGCGTTGTTTTGTACGCCTCACGGATTCTGGCCGCGCTGCCATCCAGGAGGCACCCCATGAGTGAGCCGACCGATCTGGAAATGCCTCTACATCCCGATCCGCATGCGTGGACGTGGACCGATGCCGAGAAGCGCGTCATCTTGGCATGGGGCGAGTCCATCCGCGCCCACCGCACCGAGCCGGCTGCACCTGAACCTCCGTTCGGCTCAAAGCGTGCCGCCGCGCTGGCGCTCTACAAAGCGCCGTTTCATTTCATCCATGGCTACATCTACGACGCGAATCACAAGATGGTCGCGGACCAAGACGGCTTCGAAGGCGCGGTGCATGAGCACGTCGCCGCTCGCGTTCGTGGCTGGGGCCGGATTGGCTACATGCCAGACGCCGCGGCTTTGCAGGATGAAGTCGGCGCGGTCCTTGCTGATGCTCTGACTGCATTCTGGTCAGCACAACCGAGCACAGCGGCTGTGCCGGAGGGGGTGCCCGAGCTCGAGTCGCTGGAGACCGGCGAAAGGGATGCCCGGTGACCGCACGGCCGATCTATCTCGACAAGCCGGCCGTGGCCGAGTTCGTCGCCCTCTCCGAGTCGACCGTCGAGAAGCTCGTGCGCGAGAACGAGTTTCCGAAGCCGCGAATCCTCTCAGGCCGGCGAGTCGCCTGGCTCGTTCGTGAGGTCGAAGAATGGGCCGAGAGCCGACCGGTGTCCGATCTGCTGCCGCCCGAGAATACTGGCCGGCGCAGGCCTAGCGCCGGCGCGCCAGCTGCTCAAGCTTCGCGGCCAGCTTCTTGAGCCATTCGCGGCGCTCGCGATCGTAGGTGTGCAGGTTGTACACGCCGATGATCCCGGGCTGCAGGTGGCCCAGGATCGCCTCGCCGACCTCGGTCGGGCAGCCCATCGCCGCGAGCATGGTGCGGCCTGTGCGGCGCAGATCGTGCGGCGCCCACTTGGTGACCGTGAGGCGCGTCCGCTCCAGCTCCGGGTAAGTCTTGCAGTACGGCATGCGGTAGTGCACCGCGACGCCGATGGTCTTCTGCTCGACGAAGCCATAGCGGCCGGTGGAAGGGAAGAGATAGCCCTTGGGATGGGCCTCCAGGCGCCGCAGGACCACCGCCTCGGCGCGGCCAATCAGTGGCACCCGTAGATCGGTCGCTTGAGCGTGGCGCGCCATCTTCGTCTTCGCCTTCGGCACCGTCCACCACCAGCCGTCCGCTTCCTTCGTGACCTCGTGCGCCTCCATCGCCATGATCTCGGCGCCGCGCGTGCAGGTCCACAGGTAGAGCGTCAGGGCATCGTCGACCAGGTTGGTGAAGTTCGGCAGCCAGCGGATGAGCTCGCCGGTCTCTTTCTCGTTGAGCACGCGCTTGGCAGTCCCCGTGGACTCTCCGAGCAATATCTTGCCCTTGCTGCGCAGCTTGCCGCGCATGATCAGACGCCACCAGTTCGGCGTCTCCTCCGGAATGCGGCCGGCGTCGAGCGCGTGGTCCCACGCCGCCCCCAGTTCCGTGCGGATGCTCGACGCCTGCACGGGCGTGGACGATAGCCCCTCGATGAAGTTGAACGCCTGCGATCGGGTGAGCGTCGCGGCCTCCTGGCCAGCCAGGTCCCCGAGGTTGCGATCGAGCATGCGACGCACCTCCGCGGCCCCCTTCTTTTTGCGGTGCTTGTCGATGTGGCCGGTGAGGTAGTCGTCGGCCAGCTTGCGCACGGTGTAGACGCCGGCGCGCTGCTGCTTGGCCTTGGCCACCTTCAGGGCCTGCTCTTCCTTGTGGGCGCGCGCTGGGTCGACACCAGCCTCCCGCACGTCGCGGAGCTTCTCCCACGCGGCCACCGCCGCCCCGAGTGACATCGCCGGCCAGCGACCGATCGCCTTCTGCCGCATGCGCCCGTCGACCGGCGACTTGAACCGGTAGGTCCAGGTCCTGGTGGTCGCCGTTGCCTCCAGGCGCAGGCCGGGGCACCCGTCCACCATAATGTGCTGGTCGGGCTGCAGCTGCTTCGCTGCGCGCGCGTCAAAATGCATGGAGTCCCGAGGGCGCGGCGTAGGTTTCCTGATGACCAGCTCGCCACCTCGGCGTAACTTCCTAAATCAAAAGGCTCAAAACCTACGCTTGCGACGCAAGTTTAGTCCAGTGTTTGCAAGTGGCGAAAAGTTGAACGCGCGCAGCCTCGATGGGGCTTTCCCCAATGAAATCAACGGCCTATCCGGAAAAAGCCTTGTGAATCAAGGACCTGCAAAGCCCGACCTTTCAGGGCACACGCCCATGATGAGCCAGTACCTGGGGCTCAAGGCGGACCATCCCGAGACGCTGCTGTTCTACCGGATGGGCGATTTCTACGAGCTGTTCTATGCCGATGCCGAGAAGGCCGCGCGCCTGCTCGACATCACGCTCACGCAGCGCGGGCAGTCGGCCGGGCAGCCGGTGGTGATGTGCGGGGTGCCCTTCCACTCGGTCGATACCTACCTCGCGCGGCTCATCAAGCTCGGCGAATCGGTGGCCATCTGCGAACAGGTCGGCGAGGTCGGCGCGGCCAAGGGTCCGGTGGAACGCAAGGTGGTGCGTGTGGTCACGCCTGGCACGCTGACCGATGCCGAACTGCTCAACGACAAGAGCGATTCGCTGCTGCTCGCGGTGCACGCCGGCACGCGCAACTTCTGCGGGCTGGCCTGGCTCAGCGTCACGGGCGCCGAGCTGCGCCTGGCCGAGTGCCCGGCCGATGCGCTGGAAGCCTGGATCGCGCACATCGCGCCGAGCGAGCTGCTCTACAGCGCCGAGGTCACGCCCGGCTTCGAGCAGCGCCTGAAGGCCGCGCGCAACGGCGCGCCCTTCACGCTCTCGGTGCGGCCCGCCTGGCAATTCGACGGCGGCCTGGGCGAGCGCAAGCTGTGCGAGCAAATGGGCAGCAACAGCCTGGCCGCCTGGAACGCCGAATCGCTGGCCAACGCGCATGCGGCCGCCGCGGCGCTGCTGGGCTATGCGGAGCACACGCAGGGAAGAACGCTCTCGCATGTGCAGCGGCTTTCGGTCGAACGCGACGGCGAGCTGATCGAGCTGCCGCCGACCACGCGACGCAATCTCGAACTGGTGCAGACCCTGCGCGGCGAGGACTCGCCCACGCTGTTCTCGCTGCTCGACACCTGCATGACGGGCATGGGCAGCCGCCTGCTCAAGCGCTGGCTGCTGGCGCCGCGCCGCGAGCGCGGCGATGCGCAGGCTCGGCTCGAAGCCATCGACACGCTGCAATCCACGGCGCCAGGCGCCACCGCCGCACCGTGGCGCACGCTGCGCGAGCGGCTCAAGAACACCAGCGACGTCGAGCGCATCGCGGCGCGCATCGCGCTCAGGCAGGTGCGTCCGCGCGAGCTGGTCGCGCTGCGCATGGCGCTCGCGAAAGCCGAGGAGCTGGCGCCCGCCCTGCCGGCCTCGGCCTCGCTGCTCGCGCGCATCGCCGAGCAGCTGGCGCCGCCGCCCGGCTGCGTCGAACTGCTGGTGGCGGCCATCGGCCCCGAGCCTTCCGCGCTGGTGCGCGACGGCGGTGTGATCGCCGACGGCCACGACGCCGAGCTCGACGAACTGCGCGCCATCAGCGAGAACAGCGACGCCTTCCTGCTGCAGTTGGAAGCGAGCGAACGCGAGCGCACGGGCATCACCAACCTGCGCGTGCAGTTCAACCGCGTGCACGGCTTCTACATCGAAGTCACGCAGAGCGCGCTCGCCAAGGTGCCGGACAACTACCGCCGGCGCCAGACGCTGAAGAACGCCGAGCGCTTCATCACGCCTGAGCTCAAGGCCTTCGAGGACAAGGCGCTGTCGGCGCAGGACCGTGCCCTGGCGCGCGAGAAGTGGCTCTATGAGCAGCTGCTCGACGCGCTGCAGCCCTCTGTCGCGGCGCTCGGCCGACTGGCCAGCGCCCTGGCCGCGCTCGACGCGCTGTGCGCGCTGGCCGAACGCTCGCACACGCTGCACTGGCGCGCGCCGGGCTTCGTCGCCCATCCCTGCATCGAGATCGAGAAAGGCCGCCATCCGGTGGTGGAGGCGCGCCTCGCAGAAAAATCATCGGGCGCGTTCATTGCGAACGACACCCGCATGGGTCCTCAACAACGCATGCAGGTGATCACCGGCCCCAACATGGGCGGTAAATCGACCTATATGCGGCAGGTCGCGATCATCGTGCTGCTGGCTTCCATCGGCTCGCACGTGCCGGCCGAGGCCTGCCGGCTCGGGCCCATCGATGCCATCCACACGCGCATCGGCGCGGCCGACGACCTGGCCAACGCGCAGTCGACCTTCATGCTCGAGATGACCGAGGCGGCGCAGATCCTGCACAGCGCCACGGCCCATTCGCTGGTGCTGATGGACGAGATCGGCCGCGGAACGAGTACTTTCGATGGCCTCGCGCTCGCCGCCGGCATCGCGGCGCAGCTGCACGACCGCACGCGCGCCTTCACGCTGTTCGCCACCCACTACTTCGAGCTCACCGAGTTCCCCGCCACGCACCACGGCGCCGTCAACATGCACGTGAGCGCCACCGAGGCCGGCCGCGACATCGTGTTCCTGCACGAGATGCAGCCGGGCCCGGCCAGCAAGAGCTACGGCATCCAGGTCGCGCGGCTTGCCGGCATGCCGGCCGCGGTGGTCAACCATGCGCGCCAGGCCCTCGAGGCGCTTGAGGCGCAACAGACGCAGACGCGCGCCCAGGTCGACCTGTTCGCGCCGCCGCCGGCGGTGGAAGCGCCGCCGGTGAGCGCCGTAGAATCCGCGCTGACCGTGCTCGATCCCGACACGATGAGCCCGCGCGAAGCGCTCGAAGCGCTCTACACACTGAAAAAACTACACACGCGCGAGCAGGGTTAGGCCCGGTTCGTGCGAGACGACCTCATGACCTACTGCGTCGGCATCAAACTCAACGCCGGACTGGTGTTCCTCTCCGACTCGCGCACCAACGCGGGCGTCGACCACATCAGCACCTTCCGCAAGATGATCGTCTACGAGCAGCCGGGCGACCGCTTCATGGTGCTGCTGTCGGCCGGCAACCTGAGCATCTCGCAGTCGGTGCGCGAGATCCTGCAGATCGAGGAGCTGCGCGAGAACAGGGAAGACGGCGAAGACAGCCCGCCGATCACGATCTGGAACGCCAAGAGCATGTTCGACGCCGTGCGCGTGCTCGGCTCGGCGGTGCGCCATGTGTACGACCGCGACGCCGAGGCGCTCAAGCACGCCGGGCTCGACTTCAACGTCTCCTTCATCTTCGGCGGGCAGGTCAAGGGCGAGGGCATGCGCCTGTTCCTGGTCTATGCGGCCGGCAACTTCATCGAGGCGACCAACGAGACGCCCTACTTCCAGGTCGGCGAATCCAAGTACGGCAAGCCGGTGCTCGACCGCGTGCTGACGCCCGACACCCCGCTCGCCGAAGCCGCCAAGTGCGCGCTGGTGTCGATGGATTCGACGATGAAGTCGAACCTCTCCGTCGGCCTGCCGCTCGACCTCGTGGTCTACGAAGCCAACCGGCTCGAAACCGAGAAGGTGGTCTGCATCGACGCCGAGAACCCCTACTACCGGATGATGCACAACAGCTGGGGCCAGAAGCTGCGCGAGGTGTTCGACAGCATCGAGGACCCGGTCTGGGACGACGCCTACACCGCGCATCCGCTCAAGATGCCGACGACGCGCCACAGCGCGCTGCGCAAGATCTCGACACCGGAAGAGAAACTCATCTGAACACGCCGGTACGCGAAGCCGGCCCGGCGGCCGCCCGCTAGTCGGCCCAGACCACCGCCCCGCTCCACGCCGTCGCCAGCACCACGATGCCGAAGGCGATGCGGTACCAGGCGAAGGGAATGAAGTCGTGCGTGCTGATGTACTTCAGCAACCAGCGCACGCAGAGCCAGGCGCTCGCGAACGAGAAAACCAGCCCGACGGCGAACAGCGGAATGTCGGCGGTCGACATGAGCGCCCGTTCCTTGTAGAGGCTGTAGACGCCGGCGCCGATCAGCGTCGGAATGGCAAGAAAGAAAGAAAAGTCGGTTGCCGCCTTGCGCGACAGGCCCAAGAGCATGCCGCCGATGATGGTGGCGCCGCTGCGGCTGGTTCCTGGGATCATCGCGAAGCACTGCACCAGCCCGACCTTGAGTGCGTCCCACGGCGTCATGTCGTCGACGTTCTCGATATGCACCGAACCCGGCGGCCGCTTCTCGGCCCACAGGATGATGAAGCCGCCGATGATGAAGGTGCTGGCCACGACCAACGGCGTGAACAGGTGCGCCTTGATCAGCTTGCCGAACACGAGCCCCAGCACCACGGCGGGCAGGAAGCCGATCAGCACGTTGAGCACGAAGCGCCGCGCCTTGGGCTGGCGCGGCAACGCGACGACGGTCGAATGGATCTTCTGCCAGTAGACCAGGATGACGGCGAAGATCGCGCCGGTCTGGATCGCGATCTCGAAGACCTTGAACTTGTCGCCGTTCAATCCCAGGAGCGAGCCCGCGAGAATCAGATGGCCGGTCGACGAGATCGGCAGAAACTCGGTCAGGCCCTCGACGATGCCCATGACGGCGGCCTTGACCAGCAAAACGATATCCACGCGCGCTCCTTGTAAGAGCGCCGATTATCGCGAGGGCGGGAGTCAGCTGGCGTTCAGCCCAGCCGCGCACGCAGCGCACGAACCGCACTGTCGACCGTGGTCAGCACCGGCAGCCTCGCCGCGCTTTCGCAGGCCGCGCGGGCACGCGCCATGCTGAACTGCGCCAGCGCGATGCGGGTGCAGCCCTTGTCGCGCAGTGCGCTGGCCTGTTGCGCGATGAGCGCATCGTGCCGCGCTGCGTCGCCTGCGTTGAGCGCATCGAGCGCGCCCTCGGCCAGCGCGAGCTCGAGTTCGATGCCGGCCGGAAACTCCGGCTGCATCGAATCGAGCGTCGGCTGGAAGGTCGCGATAAGCCCCAGCTTGCCTGCGCCTGCCGCAGCCTCCGCGATCATCGCCTCGTTGGGCTTCAGCACCGGCATGCCCGCATGCCGCCGTGCGACCGCCTCGATGCACGAGCCGAAGGCCGAGCAGGTGAAGAGGATGCCCATCGCCCCCGTGTCGACCGCGTACTGCGCCAGCCGCAGGAAGCGCTCATGCATCGCCTCGTCGAGCCCGCGGCCGCCGCGCGCCAGGTCGGCCGAGAGGCTGTCGTCGAGCAGGTTCATCAATTGCGCTTCGGGCCAATCGCGCGCGAAGGCGACGTTGATGGGCGCCACCGAGTGGCTCAATGCATGGATCAGGGCGATGCGCGTCATGAACGAGGTTTCAGATGCCCTTCGACGACGGATTGGCGAAGGCCTCCTTCGTCTCGGCATTCATCGGATAGTTGATGTTGATGTTCTTGGGCGGGATCGGCGACATGAACCACTTGGCATAGAGCTTCTCCATCTCGCCCGACTTCATCATGCCACCCACCACGCGGTCGACCAGCGCCTTGAACTCCGGATCGTCCTTGCGGAACATCAGCGACTGGTTCTCGGTGCGCAGGCTTTCGCCCGTGATGATGAAGTCCTTGGGATTGCGCGCGTTCGCGATCTGGCCGGCGAGCAGGATGTCGTCGAGCACGAAGGCCTGGGCGCGGCCGCTCTCCACCAGCAGGAAGGAATCGGTGTGGTCCTTGCCGGCCAGGTTGGTCACCTCGAGGTTCTTGCCCTTGTCGGCTTCGCGCAGCAGACGGAACGACGTCGTGCCGGTGGTAGTGACCACCGTCTTGCCCTGCAGGTCCGCGACGCTCCTGATGCCCGAATCGGCTTTTACCAGCATGCGCACGTTGTAGCGGAAGATGTCGGGCGAGAAGGCCACCTGCTTCTGCCGCTCGACCAGGTTGGTGGTGCTGCCGCACTCGATGTCGACCGTGCCGTTCGCCACCAGCGGAATGCGGTTGGCCGAGGTCACGGCCTGGTAGCGAATCTCGACGCTGGGCATCTTGAGCTCGGCCTTCATCGCCTCGACGATGCGGTTGCAGATTTCGATGCTGTAGCCCACCGGCTTGAGGTTGCTGTCGAGGTACGAAAAGCCGAAGGACGATTCACGGTAGCCGAAGGTGATGGTGCCGCTCGCCTTGACCTTGGCGAGCGTGCCGCCGTCTTGCGCATGCACGGCGGCCAGGGGCATCAGGGTGAAGACGGCCACGAGCGCGGCGCCCAGGGTCGACAGGCGCGGGAAGGTCATGGGAAAGCTCCTCGGAAGGGTGGAAGAAATCAGAGGGCGCGCACGACGGCGTCGATGGACGCCGCGAGCCGCGTCGCGATCTCGCGCAGGTCCTGCCGCGTCGCGATGAAGGGTGGTGCCAGCAGCACGTGGTCGCCGAGCTTGCCGTCGACCGTGCCGCCGAAGGGATAGCACAGCAGGCCCTGCGCCATGGCTTCCTTCTTGATGCGCACGTGCAGGTTCAGCGCCGGCGCGAAAGGCGCCTTGCTCGCGCGCTCGGCCACCAGTTCCACGCCCCAGAAGAAGCCGCGGCCGCGGATGTCGCCCACGTTCGGATGGGCACCCAGCGTCTCGCGCAGCATGGCGCCGAAGGCCTCGCCGTCCGCGCGCACCTTGGCGAGAAGCCCGTCGCGATGGATCACTTGTTGCACCGCCAGCGCCGCGGCACAGGCCACCGGATGACCGAGATAGGTATGGCCATGCTGGAAGAAGCCGCTGCCCTGCGACATCGCCTCGACGATCTTGCGCTGCGCCAGCACCGCGCCGACCGGCTGGTAGCCGCCGCCAAGGCCCTTGGCAATGGTCACGAGATCGGGCACCACGCCCTCCTGCTCGCAGGCGTAGAGCGTGCCCGTGCGGCCCATGCCGCACATCACTTCGTCGAGGATCAACAGCACGCCGTAGCGGTCGCAGACCTCGCGCACCGCCTTGAAGTAGCCGGGCACCGGCGTCAGCACGCCGGCGGTCGCGCCGCCCACCGTTTCGGCGACAAAGGCGATCACGCTGTCGGGCCCCTGCCCGAGGATCGCCGCCTCGAGTTCATGCGCCAGGCGCCGCCCGTACTGCTCGGGCGTTTCGTCGGCGCGCTGCTCGCGATAGGGATAGCAGGGCGAAACGTGGGTGGCCGGCACCAGGATCGGCGCGAATGGCGCACGCCGCCATGCGTTGCCGCCGACCGCGAGCGCGCCCAGCGTGTTGCCGTGGTAGCTCTGGCGGCGCGCGATGAAGTGCGTGCGCTGCGGCTGGCCGATCTCGACGAAGTACTGGCGCGCCATCTTCAGCGCCGACTCGACCGCCTCCGAGCCGCCGCTCACCAGGTAGACATGGCTCATGCCTCCGGGCGCGGTGCGGATCAGCTCGTCGGCGAGCTGCTCGGCGACCTCGCTGGTGAAGAAACTGGTGTGGACGTAGGCGAGCTTGTCGATCTGCGCATGCATCGCGGCGATCACGTCCGGGTGGCCATGGCCCAGCGAAGACACCGCCGCGCCGCCCGAGGCGTCGAGGTACTCGCGGCCCGCGGCGTCGCGGATCGTCATGCCCTGGGCGGCGACGGCGAGCTGGGGCGTGTGGCGGAGGTGGCGGTGGAAGACGTGCGTCATGCTCAGGCTTGGAACTAATGTGCTGACTGAATTATTGTTTGGAACATTTGTTCCGTCAAGATAACCACGAAACGCCGCTGTTCCATCCGGTACATTCGTTCCATCGACGAAGGAAAGCCCCATGGGTGTCAAGGACGATCTCCGCCAGCGCTACGAGAGCCTGAGCCCTGCCCTGCAGAAGGTCGCGAAGCATGTGCTCGACCATCCGAACGACGTGGTGACGAGCTCGATGCGCAGCGTCGGCACACGCGCCGCCAGCACGCCGGCCACCCTCGTGCGCTTTGCCCAGCACCTGGGCTACGCGGGCTGGCCGCAGTTCAAGGACGCGGTGGCCGCCGAGATGGGCCTGGGCTCCTCGGAAGCCTACGGCGCGCGCGCCAAGACCCTGATCGGCCGCGCCAAGGACCAGGGCCTGGCCGGCGAGATGTTCGAAGTCCAGCGGCGCAACCTCGAGAACACGCATCGCCAGAGCGAGGCGGCGCTGCAGAAGGCTTGCGCCGTGCTGGAGAAAGCCAACGCCGTGCACGCGGCGGGCTTTCGCGCCTGCTTTCCGATCGCGTTCTCCTTCGTCTACGTCTACCGGATGTTCCGCTCGAACGTGCACCTGGTCGACGGCCAGGGCGGCTCGCTCGAGATGCAGCAGCGCGCCTTCGCCAAGGGCGACGCGCTGGTGGTGGCCAGCTTCGTGCCCTACTCGCGCGAAGCGCTGCAGGTCGCGCAGGCCGCGAAGGCGGTGGGCTGCCGCATCGTGGCCGTCACGGACAGCATCGCCTCGCCGTTGTCGCTGCTGGCAGACGAGACCTTGCTGTTCGCGATCGACAGCCCGTCCTTCTTTCCTTCGGTCGCGGCTGGCGTGGCGGTCACCGAGGCGCTGGTCGAGATGCTGGCCAGCCGCGCCGGCAAGCCGGTGATCCGGCGCATCGACGAGGCCGAAACGCAGCTCTTCGAATCGGGTGCCTACCTGCAGGCCCCGCGGCCGCGGGGCGGCTGACTTGTCTTACTCCCTCCCCCTCCGGGGGAGGGTTGGGGTGGGGGCTCTTGGGCCTTCGATTTGGCATTGCTATTGATGTGGCGCCGGAGCCGGGAGTTCGCCCCGGACCGAGCGAAGCGAAGGCCTGTCCCCGTTCCACGCCCCTCTGGCTGCGCCGAGGAGCGCAGCTTTTCGCGGATCAGGGCTCGCGATTGTCTGAGCGAAGCGAGTGCTAGCGAGACCCCGCGAAAAGCGAGCACCGCAGGTTGCCCGCAGCGACGCGGAGGGACGCAGACAGTGGGGTCGCCTTTTCTTTGCTTACTTTCTTTTGGCGAAGCAAAAGAAAGTAAGTCGCCCGCCGGGGCGAACTCCCGGCTCCAGCCTTCAATCAGGCGCCAGAGTTCATGTCGCCGGCGCCGTCCACTCGGCCTGCCACCCGCCCCCCAGTGCCTGGATCAACGCCACCGCAGCGCTCTGCCGATTGACCTGCAGCTGCAGCAGCGTGCGCCGCGCATTGAGTGCAGAGACCTGCGCCGTCACCACGTCGGTGTAGCTCACCTGGCCCTGACGGTAGCGGTTGAGGAACTGCTGCTCGGTGAGGTCCGCCGCGGCCGAGGCCTCGCGGCGCAGGCCCTCCTGCTGCGCGAGGCTGGCGCCCGCGGTGAGCTGGTCTTCGACGTTCTGGAAGGCAGTGAGCACGGTCTGGCGGTAGCTCGCCACGGCCGCCTCGTGCGAGGCCCTGGCCGCATCGACGCGCGCGCCGATGGCGCCGGCATCGAACACCGTCTGTGCGACCGACAGGCCCAGCGACCAGAGCATGTTCGAGGCATTGAACAGGTCGCCGACCCGGCTCGCGCTGCTGCTGAGCGCGGCATTCAGGGTCAGGCTCGGAAAGTAGGCCGAGCGGGCGATGCCGATCTGCGCGTTGGCGGCCGCCACCGCGCGTTCGGCCGCCGCGATGTCGGGCCGGCGCTGCAGCAGGGTCGAGGGCACGCCGGCGGGAATGCCGGGCACGACGGGCGTCCAGTCGGCCGGCCGCAGGACGAACTCGGCCGGCGCGGCGCCGACCAGCACCGCGATCGCATGCTCCAGCGTGTCGCGGGTGCGCTGCAGCGCGACACGCTCGGCCTGGGTGTTGACGTAGAGCGTCTGCGCCTGCAGCACGTCGGTCTGGGCCGCGATGCCGGCGTTGTAGCGGTTGCGCGCGATCTCCAGGCTGCGTTCATAGCCTTGAAGCGTCACGGCCAGCAGCTGCAGCTCGGCATCGGCTTCGCGCAGCGCGAAGTAGTTGGTCGCGAGCTCGCCCACGGCCGAGAGGCGCGCCGAGGCCAGGTCGGCCTCGCTGGCCTGGGCACTGGCCTGCGCACCGCCGACTGCCTGGCGCAGCCGGCCCCACACGTCCGGCGCCCAGTCGGCCTGCAGCGAAGCGCTGGCCGTGTTGGAAGGCGAGGTGTTGCGCGCGCCGGAGCGGCGGGCGCCGCCGTCCGCCGTGACGGTCGGGAACAGCGCCGCGCGCTGCTCGCGTACCAGCGCCTGGGCCTGCGCATAGTTGGCCACGGCGACAGCGATGTTCTGGTTCGAGACCTGCACGCGCGCCGCGAGCTCGTCGAGCGTCGGGTCGCCGAACAGCTTCCACCACTCGCCGCGGTCCAGCGCATCGGCCGGCGCGGCGGGCAGCCAGCCTTCGGCGGCGGCCGCCTCCTTCCACGTGGCGGGCAACGCGGTGGAGGGCTGCTCGTAGCGCGGGCCAACGGCGCAGCCCCCGAGCAGGGCCGCAAGCGCCAGGGCCAGGGCCAGGTGGGTTCTTCTGTTCGTCGTCATCGGGTCTTCATGCCGAGCTCGAGGCACGGCTCAGGTATTTTTCGTTAGCCGGGCGCCGGCGCAGCTTGTCGAGCAGCACGTAGACGACCGGCGTGGTCAGGAGCGTCAGCAGCTGGCTCGCGATCAGGCCGCCGATGATCGCGACGCCCAGCGGCTGGCGCAGCTCCGCGCCCTGGCCGAAGCCGATCGCGAGCGGCAGCGCGCCGAGCGCGGCCGCCAGCGTGGTCATCAGGATCGGGCGGAAGCGCAGCAGGCAGGCCTCGCGCACCGCCTCGACCGCGCTCAGGCCGCGCGCGCGCTCGGCCTCGAGCGCGAAGTCGATGATCAGGATCGCGTTCTTCTTGACGATGCCGATCAGGAGGAACACGCCGATCAGCGCAATGATCGAGAACTCCATGCGGAACAGCAGCAGCGCCAGCACCGCGCCGACACCGGCTGAAGGCAGCGTGGTCAGCACGGTGATCGGGTGCACCAGGCTCTCGTAGAGCACGCCGAGCACGATGTAGATCACGATCAGCGCCGCGAGGATCAGGAACAGCTGCTGCGCCTGCGACTGCTGCGCCGCCAGCGCCGTGCCCTGGAAGCTGCCGCGAACATTGACCGGCATCGCGATGTCGGCCTCGGCCTGCGCGACGATGCGCTTCGCCTGCGCCAGGCTCACGCCTTCGGCCAGGCTGAACGAGACGGTGCTCGCGAGCTCGGTGTCCTGGTGGTCGATCGATGTCGGCACCGCCCGCTCGCTGAGCTTGGAGAAGGCCGAGAGCGGAACCATCAGCGTGGTGCTGGTCGCGATCTGCTGGCCGGTGGAGGCGGTGCGCAGCGCCGGGTTGGCCGAGGTGGTGGTCGAGGTACCGGTCGTCGCGTCCGTGGTGGCCTGCAGCGAACTCGTGCTGGTCGCGCCGCTCGCGGCGGTGGTGGTGTTCAGCGTCGAGGGCACGTACAGGTCCTTGAGCGCGATCGGCGCGCGCTGGAAGCGCGGCGCCCATTCCATGATCACCGAGTACTGGTTGAGCTCGTCGTAGATGGTGGCCACCGAACGCTGGCCGTAGGCGTTGTAGAGCGCGCTGTCGACCGCACTCGACGTCACGCCGAGCCGCGCCGCGGCATCGCGGTCGACCTCGACATAGGTCTCGACGCCGTTGTCGGCATCGTCGCTGTCGATGTCGGTGAGTGCCGTTTCCTGGCGCAGCCGATCGGCCAGCTTGGTCGACCAGGCGCGCAGGTCGTTCAGGTTGTCGCTCTTGAGCGCGTACTGGTAGCTGGAATTGCTGGAACGCCCGCCCATGCGCAGGTCCTGCACCGGGTTCAGGAACACGCGCAGGCCGGTGAGCTGGTTGAGCTGCGGGCGCAGGCGGTCGATCACCGCGGCCGTCTTCTCGGTGCGCTCGGACAGCGGCTTGAGGTTCACGAACATGAAGCCGCCACCCGCGCGGCCGCCGCCCGAGAAACCCACCACCGTATCGACCGCCGGGTCCTTGCGGATGATGTCCACCGCCTGGCGCAGCTTCTCGGCGACCGCCACGGACGAAATGCTCTGGTCGGCTCGCAAGCCCGCGTTGAGCTGGCCGTTGTCCTGCTGCGGGAAGTAGCCCTTGGGAATGGCGTTGAAGAGGTAGACGTTGAGCCCGATCACCGCCATCAGCACGACCATCATTACGCCCTTGCTCGCGAGCGCCCAGTCGAGGCTGTGGGCGTAGGTGCGCAGCGTCCATTGCCAGGCGCCCTCGGCCCGGCTGCCGAGCCAAGTGCGCATGCGGCCGCGCTTCTTGGCCGGCCCCTCTTCCGCCTCGCTGCGCAGCAGCATGGCGCACATCATCGGCGTGGTGGTCAGCGAGATCACGAGCGAGATCAGCACCGCCGCCGACAGCGTGACCGCGAACTCGCGGAACAGCCGCCCGACCTGGTCGCCCATGAAGAGCAGCGGGATGAACACCGCCACCAGCGAGAGGCTGATCGACAGCACTGTGAAGCCGACTTCGCGCGCGCCGCGCAGTGCCGCCTCCATGCGGTTCATGCCGGCCTCGATGTGGCGGGCGGTGTTCTCCAGCACCACGATGGCGTCGTCCACCACGAAGCCGGTGGCCACCGTGAGCGCCATCAGGCTCAGGTTGTTGAGGCTGTAGCCCAGGAGGTGCATCACGCCGAAGGTGCCGAGCAGCGACACCACGGTGGCCACCGCCGGCACGATGGTGGCGCGCGCCTTGCGCAGGAACAGCCCCACCACCAGCACCACCAGCACGATCGAGATCATCAGCGTGAACTCGATCTCGCGCAGCGAGGCGCGGATCGAGTTGGTGCGGTCGGATGCGACCTGGATGTCGATGTCCTGCGGCAGCTGCGCGCGCAGTTCGGGCAGCAGCTTGCGCACGCCGTCCACGGTTTCGATGATGTTGGCGCCGGGCTGCTGCGTCAGCAGCACGACCACGGCGGGTGCACCGTTGAAGAGGCCCAGCGTGCGCGTGTTCTCGACGCTGTCGATCACGCGCGCCACGTCGCCCAGGCGCACCGCGGAGTCGTTGCGCCAGGCGATCACCAGATCGCGGTAATCGTCGGCGCGTCGCCCCGCCGCGGGCGTGTAGACCTGCAGCCGGCGGTCGCCGCTCTCGATCGCGCCTTTGGGACGGTTCGCGTTGTTGGCCTGGATCGCGGCGCGCACGTCCTCGGTGCTGATGCCCATGCGATTGAGCGCGAAGGGCTCGAGTTCGACCCGCACCGCCGGCAGCGAACCGCCGCCGATCTCGACCTCGCCCACGCCTTCGACCTGCGACAGGCGCTGGCTGACGATGTTCGACACCGCTTCGTAGATCTGCCCCGGCGTGCGCGTCTTGGACGTCAGCGCGAGGATCATGACCGGCGCCGCCGTCGGGTTGCGCTTGCGATACGTCGGGTTGCTGCGCAGCGTGGCCGGCAGATCCACGCGCGCCGCGTTGATGGCCGCCTGCACTTCGCGCGCGGCGCTGTCGATGTTGCGCTTCAGGTCGAACTGCAGCGTGATGCGCGTCGAGCCGTTGGAGCTGGTCGAGGTCAGCTCGTTGACGCCGGGGATGATGCCGAGCCGGCGCTCCAGCGGCGTGGCCACGCTCGATGCCATCGTGCTCGGGCTGGCGCCGGCGAGGCTGGCCTGGACCGAGATGGTGGGGAAGTCGACTTGCGGCAGCGGCGAGACCGGCAGCACGAAGAAGGCGACCATGCCGGCCAGGGCGATGCCGATCGTCAGCAGGACGGTGGCGATCGGGCGTTCGACGAAGGGTTTGGAGAGGTTCATGCGCCGTTCTCTCGGCTTGGGCCGGAGCCGGGAATTCGCCCCGGCGGGCGACTCACTTTCTTTTGCTTCGCCAAAAGAACGTAAGCAAAGAAAAGGCGACCCGCAGTCTGGGTCCCTACGCTTCGCTTCGGGCAACCTGCGGTGCTCGGTCTAAGCGGGGTCCCGCTCAAACTCGCTTCGCTCAAACAGTCGCGGGCCCTGATCCGCTTAGCCCTGCGCTCCTCGGCCCAGCCAGGACGGGACTGACAAGTACGCGCCATGGCGCGTCCTTGGGCTTGTGTCTTCGGATGTTCAACCGGCCGAGCGAAGCGAAGGCCCGAGCCACTCCCCTCTGGCTGCGCCGAGGAGCGCAGCTTTTCGCGGATCAGGGCTCGCGATTGTCTGAGCCGAAGGCGAGTTCGAGCGAGACCCCGCGAAAAGCGAGCACCGCAGGTTGCCCCGAAGCGAAGCGCAGGGGTCGCAGACAGTGGGGTCGCCTTTCTTTGGTTACTTTCTTTGGCGAGACAAAGAAAGTAACTCGCCCGCCGGGGCGAATTCCCGGCTCCGGCCTTGGAACAAGCGCAACGCACAAACAAGCGCCCGGTGCCCTCACCCCCACCCTCTCCCGGAGGGAGAGGGAGAAAGAGGGATTCAAACGGAGTACGTTGCTTCACGCTTTCCTCCGAATCTCCGCCCCATCCGATCGAAGGCCAGATAGATCACCGGCGTGGTGAACAGCGTCAGCACCTGGCTCACCACCAGCCCGCCGAAGATCGCCAGGCCAAGAGGACGCCGAAGCTCAGCCCCTTCGCCCCAGCCGAACATCAGGGGCAAGGCTGCGAACAAGGCCGCCAGCGTCGTCATCAGAATGGGCCGGAAGCGCAGCAAGGCCGCCTGGTGGATCGCCTCCTGCGGCGACTTGCCCTGGTGGCGCTCGGCATCGATGGCGAAGTCGATCATCATGATCGCGTTCTTCTTCACGATGCCGATCAGAAGAATGATCCCGATGATCCCGATCACGCCGAGGTCGTTGCCCGTCACCATCAGCGCCAGCAGTGCGCCCACGCCCGCCGAAGGCAAGGTCGACAAAATCGTCAACGGATGGATGTAGCTCTCGTAGAGCACGCCCAGCACGATGTACACGCAGACCACGGCCGCCAAGATCAGCCACAGCTGGTTGGTCAGCGATTTCTCGTAGGCCCCGGCCGCGCCGAGGAAGGTCATGCCCACGCTCGCGGGCAGCGCGATGTCCTTCGCCGCGGCGCGGATCGCCGCCACCGACTTGCCGAGCGACACGCCCGAGGCGGTGTCGAAGCCCACGGTCGCGGCCGGGTACTGCGCGACGCGCGTGACCTGCAACGGCGCCAGCTGCTCGCGCACCGTCGCCAGCGAGGACAGCGGCGTCGGCGTGCCTGCGCCGGTGCGCAGCTGCAGGTTGCCCAGGCCCTGCGGCGAGGACAGCGCCTCGCGCTGGGCCTCGAGGATCACGCGGTACTGGTTGGTCTCGGTGAAGATGGTCGAGACGATGCGCTGGCCGAAGGCGCTGTAGAGCGCATCGTCGACCGAGCTCGCCGTGACCGACAGCCGCGAGGCGGTGTTGCGGTCGATGTCCACGTAGGCGGCCATCCCTTGCGCGCCAGCATCGGTGGTCGGGTTGCGCACCTCCGGCACGGTGCGCAGGCGCTCCACCAGCTTCCTCGCCCATTCGTTCACTGTCGCGGTGTCCACGCCTTCGAGCGAGACGCGGAACTCGGTCGGGCCGGTCTCGGCATCGATGGTCAGGTCCTGCGTCGGCTGCAGGTAGAGCGTCACGCCGGCCACCGCGCGCACGCGCTCGCGCAGGCGCTGCATGGTCTCTTCCTGGTTGCCGCGGTCGGCACGCAGGTTCACCAGCATGCGGCCGGTGTTGAGCGCCGTGTTGTTGGCCGCGTCCACGCCCACCACCGAACTCAGGCTGCGCACCTCGGGGTCGGCCAGGATCGCGTTGGCCGCGGCCTGCTGCAGCTCGGCCATGCGCACGAACGAAACGTCCTGCGCCGCCTCGATGCGGGCCTGCAGCTGCCCCGTGTCCTGGGTCGGGAACAGGCCCTTGGGAATGGCGATGTAGAGCAGCACCGTGAGCACCAGCGTGAGCAGCGCCGCCACCAGCGTCAGCGGCTGGTGGCGCAGCACCCATTGGAGCCAGCCGTCGTAGCGCGCGATCACGCGATCGATGAACTGCTGCACCCGCGCGCCGAAGCGCCCGCCCTCCTCGGCCTGCGGCTTGAGCCAGCGCGCCGACATCATCGGCACCAGCGTCAGCGAGACCACGGCCGAAATGAGGATGGTGATCGCCAGCGTGACGGCGAACTCGCGGAACAGCCGGCCCACCACGTCACCCATGAAGAGCAGCGGGATCAGCACCGCCACCAGCGACACCGTCAGAGAAATGATGGTGAAGCCGATCTGCGTCGCGCCCTTGAGCGCGGCCTTGAAGGGCGGATCGCCCTCTTCGAGATAGCGCGCGATGTTCTCGATCATGACGATCGCGTCGTCGACCACGAAGCCGGTTGCGATGGTCAGCGCCATCAGGCTCAGGTTGTTGAGGCTGTAGCCCAGCAGGTACATGAGCCCCAGCGTGCCGATGAGCGAGATCGGCACCGCGATGCTCGCGATCACGGTCGCGCGCAGGCTGTGCAGGAAGAAGAAGATCACCAGCACCACCAGCACCACCGCCAGCGCGAGCTCGAGCTGCACGTGATGCACCGAGGCGCGGATGCCGGTGGTGCGGTCGCTCAGCACCTCGACCTTGAGCGAACCGGGCAGCGAGGCCTCGAGATCGGGCAGCAGCTTCTTGATTGCGTCGACCGTGCCGATCACATTGGCGCCCGGCTGGCGCTGCACGTTGAGGATGATGGCTCGGTACAGCGATGGCGCGGCGTCGCCGTCAGCCTTCGCGTCTTCGCCGCGCTGCGCGGCCCAGGCGCCGAGCTGCGTGTTCTCGGCGCCGTCGATCACGCGCGCGACGTCGGTCATGCGCACCGGCGCGCCGTTCTTCCAGGCGACGATCAGGTTCTTGTAGTCGGCCGCCGTCACCAGCTGGTCGTTGGCATTGATGGTGTAGGCACGCTTCGGGCCGTCGAAGCTGCCCTTGGCGCTGTTGGCATTGGCCGCCGCGATCGCGGTGCGCAGCGTGTCCAGCCCGATGCCGACCGAGGCCAGCGCGTTGGTGTCGGCCTGGATGCGCACCGCGGGCCGCTGCCCGCCCGAGAGCGAGACCAGCCCGACGCCGCCGACCTGGCTGATCTTCTGCGCCAGCCGCGTGTTCACCAGGTTCTGCACCTCGGTCAGCGGCATGGTCTCGGAGCTCACGGCCAGCGTGAGGATCGGCGCGTCGGCCGGGTTGACCTTGGCATAGACCGGCGGCGCCGGCAGGTCGGCCGGCAGCAGCGAGCCGCCGGCATTGATCGCGGCCTGCACCTGCTGCTCGGCGACGTCGAGCGTCTGGTCGAGCGCGAACTGCAGCGTGACGATGGACACGCCGGCCGAGCTGGTGGAGCTCATGCGGTCGAGCCCCGCCATCTGGCCGAACTGGCGCTCCAGCGGCGCGGTGACGGTGCGGCTCATCACCTCGGGGCTGGCGCCCGGATAGAGCGTCTGCACCTGGATGGTCGGGTAGTCGACCTGCGGCAGCGCCGCCAGCGGCAGGAAGCGGAAGCCCACCAGGCCGGCGAGCACGATCGCGACCATCAGCAGCGCGGTCGCCACCGGGCGCTCGATGAAAGGACGTGAAGGGCTCATTCAGAGCACCTCGTTCAGGGGGACGACGGCCGCTGGCGCCTGCCTTCGCCGCGCGGCCCTCTCGGACCCGAAGCAGCGGCGCGCGGACCGGTCACCGGCTTGTCGCCCTGCAGCTGCACGCGCGCGCCGTCCTTGATGCGGTCGCCGCCCTCGGTCACCACGTTCTCGCCGGCTTCCAGGCCCTCGATGATCGCCACCACGTCGACCGTGGACTCGCCGCGCTTGACGGCGCGCATCGAGACCGTGCGGTCTTCGTTGATCACGTACACGTAGTTGCCGTTGGGCCCGGTGCGCACCGCGGTCACCGGCACCACGATCGCGTTCACGGTGCGCAGCGTCATCTGGATGTTGACGAACTGGCTCGGAAACAGCGTGACCGCGGCATTGCCGAAACGCGCCTTGCCCTTCACGGTGCCGGTGCTGGTGTCGACCACGTTGTCGAGCGTGGAGAAGGTGCCGGTGTCGAGCGTCGCGCTGCGCGTGCGGTCCAGCGCCTTGACCGTGAGCGGCACGCCCTTGGCGAGCTGAGCCTGGATGTCCGGCAGGCGGTCCTGCGGCACCGCGAACTGCACGTCGATCGGATTCATCTGCGTGATCACCGCGATGCCGGTGCTCGCATTGGCCGTGACGGTGTTGCCGGGGTCGACCGTGCGCAGGCCGATGCGCCCGGCCACCGGCGCGGTGATGCGCGTGTACTCGACATTGAGCTTCGCGGCGGCCTCGGCCGCGCGGTCGGTGATCACGGTGCCTTCGAGCTGCTTGACCAGCGCGGCCTGGGTGTCGACGTCCTGCCGCGCGATCGAGTCCTGGCCGAGCAGCGTGCGGTAGCGCGCCAGCGTCACGCGCGCGGCCTCGAGCTGCGCTTCGTCGCGCACGCGCGTGCCCTGGGCCTGCATCAGCGCCTGCTCGTAGGGGCGCGGATCGATGCGCGCCAGCAGCTGGCCCTTGGTGACGGTCTGGCCTTCGGTGTAGAGCACCTCGGTGAGCACGCCGCCGACCTGCGGCTTGAGGGTGATGGTCGCCAGCGGCGTCACCGTGCCCAGCGCCTCGATGGTGACCGGCAGCTCGGCCCGGCGCGCGGCGGCATGGCCGACGGTGGAGCTCGCACCGCCGAAGCCGCCGCGGCCGGCAGCTGGCTCGCCCGAGCGCTTGATCAGGTACCAGGCGCCGCCCCCCAGGGCCAGAACCAGCGCCAGCGCAGCCAGGCTGCCCAGCCAGCGCCGGCGGCGCGATGGCGGCCGGGGCGCGTGTTGACCGGCGGGGATGGCGACAGAAGGCTCGGGGGTGGGGGAAGACATCGGTCAAAAAGGGGCAGTACAGAGGCAGCCCTGAGTGGAGCGCCGAATCGTAGCGCCCCGTTCTTACGAACCGTAAAGCCAAGGTAAAGCCGGCGTTGACCTATGCATCCGGCGACGACGGATTGCAACTCGCGCCGTTCGGATGCGCTTCGTCGCAAGGGCGTGGCGGGCGCCGGGGCCGGCCGGCACAGTCCGCTCCATCGACGACTTCCGACCCCTTTTGCTGGAGAAACGACATGCTGATGCTGACCCAGATCCTGGCCCATACCCCGCGCTGGGTGTTCGCGCTCTTCGCCTTCCTCGTGTGGCTGGGCGCGAAGCAACTGCTCGCCGGCAGCGTGAGCCTGACCCGCATCGCCCTCATGCCGATCGCCATGACCGGCTTGTCGGTCTACGGTGTCTTGTCCGGCTTCGGCGATTCGCCGGCGGCACTCATGGCCTGGGCCGGGGCGGCTTCGCTGATGCTCTGGACCGTGCTGCAAAGGCCGCTCGCCGCCGGCACGCGCTACGACGCCGCGGCGCGCCGGTTCCATGTCGCCGGCAGCGCGGTCCCGCTGGCGCTCATGATGGGCATCTTCTTCACCAAGTACGCGGTCGGCGTGCTGCTCGCGATGCACCCCGAGCTCAAGCAGCAGGCGGCTTTCTCGCTCGGCATCAGCGCGCTCTATGGCGGCGGGAGCGGCATCTTCGCGGCCCGTGCGCTGCGCATGTGGACTCTCGCGCTGCGCACCGACCGCGCGCAGGCCGAACTGCCGGCGGCACGCGCCTAGGATCGGCCAGAATCTTCTTCCCCCTCCAGAAAAGAGGTGACACCATGAACGACGACTCCTCCTCCTCCAACCATGATCCGATGGAGCGGCTCGCGCGCCGCCGCGCCGGCGCCAAGATGGGCTGGTACATCCATGCCACCGTCTATGTGCTGGTCAACCTCTTCCTGGTGCTGCTGGCCACCTCACGCGGGCAGGACTGGGCCATGTACCCGCTGCTCGGCTGGGGCCTGGGTCTTCTGATCCACGGCGCGGTCGTGTTCTTCGTCGCGCCGGGCGGCAACCTCTACGACCGCCTGCTCGAACGCGAACGCAAGTCCATGCGCGGCGGAGACCGCGGGTGATCGACGCGTTGGCGCGCAGCTTCACGCCGGAGAATCTCAAGGACGTGGCGCGCCACGGCCTCACCACCGCCGTGTTCTGCTGCGTCATCGCGGTGGCACTGGCCGCTTCGGGCCGCGGCGGATGGGTGTCGCAGCTCATCTATTCGCTCTCGATCGGGATGACCAGCTGGCTGGTCATCGACATCGGCCGCCTGCTGATGGCCGGCCGCAGCGACAAGCGCTGGCCCATGGGCCTGCCGGGCATCCTGCTGGTCCTCGGCGGCGCCGCGATCGGGTTCCTGGGCGGCAACGCGATCGGCGATGCCTGGACCGGCAAGCCGATGCTGGAGTTCAGGACCTTCGGACCGGACAAGTTCGCCTCGACGCTCATGATCACGCTGGTCGCGACCATCGCGATCTGCTACTACTACTACAGCCGCGGCAAGGCCAAGTACCTCGAAGGCCAGATCGCACTCGCCGAACGCGACGCCACCGACGCACGGCTCAAGCTGATCGAAACGCAGCTCGAGCCACACATGCTCTTCAACACGCTGGCCAACCTGCGCGCGCTGATCACCACCGATCCGCAGCGCGCCGTGGCCATGCTCGACCGCCTCAACAGCTACCTGCGCGTGACGCTCAGCGGCTCGCGCTCGCTCGCGCATCCGCTGGCGGCCGAGTTCCAGCGCCTCGGCGACTACCTCGAACTGATGTCGGTGCGCATGGGCGCACGGCTCGCCTACCGGCTCGATCTGCCCGACGACCTGCGCGAGCTGCCGGTGCCGCCGCTGCTGCTGCAGCCGCTGGTCGAAAACGCCATCCGGCACGGCCTCGAGCCCCAGGTGCAAGGCGGCGAGATCACGGTCGGTGCGCGGCGCGAAGGCCTGCGCCTCCTGATCGACGTGTGCGACACCGGCGTGGGCATCGACAAAGCACGGGCGCCGTCCGAAGATGGCGGCTTCGGCCTCGCGCAGGTGCGCGAGCGGCTCGCCACGGTCTACGGCCCGCAAGGCTCGCTGAGCCTGAGCGCGCTTCCAACCGGCGGCACCTGCGCCACTATCACCCTTCCCTTGCCTGCATGAAGCCCACCGCCCTCATCGCCGAAGACGAACCGCTGCTGGCCCAGGCTCTGCATGCCGAGCTCGCCGCCGCCTGGCCCGAACTGCAGGTGCTCGCCACCGCGGGCGACGGCGAGAGCGCGGTGCGCGAGGCGCTGCGCCTGCTGCCGCAGGTGCTGTTCTTCGACATCCGCATGCCGGGCCAGGACGGCCTGGCCGCCGCCGCCGAACTGGCCGATGCGTGGCCCGCAGACGAGGCGCCGATGCCGCAACTGGTGTTCGTGACCGCCTACGATGAATACGCGGCACGCGCCTTCGACGCCCAGGCCATCGACTACGTGTTGAAGCCGGTGCAGCCCGAGCGCCTGCAGCGCACCGTCGCGCGCCTGAAGGATGCGCTGGAACTTCGCAATTCCCCCGCGGTACCGGCTGACGACGCACTGGCGAGCACCCTCTCGCAATGGCGCAAGCTGCTGGCGGCGGCCGCCCCGCAGGGCGCCGGAAGCGCCACCGCGCCGCTCAAGCTGATTGCCGTCAGCGAGGCCGGCACCTCCGGCAACACGGTGCGCATGGTCCCGATCGACGAGGTGCAGTATTTCGAGGCGGCCGACAAGTACGTGCGCGTGCTGACTGCAAACCACGAATACCTGATCCGCACGCCACTCAAGCAATTGCTGCCGCAGCTCGACGCCGGCGTCTTCTGGCAGGTGCACCGCGCCATCGTGGTGCGCAGCGATGCGATCGAGTCGGTGCATCGCGACGAGGCCGGCAAGCTGCACCTGGCACTGCGCGGCCGCCAGGAGAAGATCCCGGTCAGCCGCCTCTACGCTCATCTGTTCCGCGCCATGTAAGAACGAGGCGCCCATGAAAAAACCGGCCCCTCGAGGGCCGGTTTTTCATGTGACAGCGGGAAATCGTGTCTGCTTGCGCTTAGCGCCAGTGGCCCTGACCGTGGCCATGACCATGGCGGTGGCCGTGACCGCGATAGTAATGATGGCGGTAGTAGCCAGGCGGCTGACCGTAGTAAACCGGGGCCGGCGGGCCGTAGTACACCGGTGCCGGACGGTAGTAGACCGGCGGCGGCGGCGCGTAGTAGACCGGCGGCGGCGCGTAATACACCGGAGGACCTCCCACGCCCACGACCACGCCAGGTGTGTGGATGCCGACCGACCAGTTCACATTACCGGCGCTGGCCGAAGCCGCGGTGAACAACGCGCCCGCTGCGACCGCACCGGCGGCAGCCCATTTCAAGAAAGTGGAACGAGTGAGGCTCATTTTGTGGACTCCTTGTGGGGAGGGCGCAAACCGCCCATGCCTGTATTGAACGCGCCAACTGTCAACGCCGTTCACATTCCCGGGTGAAGAAAGTTGCAAAAGGTAACGCCGCGAGGGGCCCACCTAGAATGAACGGATGACTTCCCCTGCCGACCACGACACCGCCAAACCGAGCAATTTCCTGCGCCACGTCATCGAAAACGACCTCGAACAGGGCCACTATGCCGGCCGCCAGTGGGGCGGCTCTCCCGGCGACGCGGCGCACCATGCCCAGGGCATGCAGGACCCGGCCCGGGTGCGCCTGCGCTTCCCGCCCGAGCCCAACGGCTATCTGCACATCGGCCACGCCAAGAGCATCTGGCTCAACTTCGAGCTGGCCCGGGAATACGGCGGCGTGTGCCACCTGCGCTTCGACGACACCAATCCCGAGAAGGAAGAGCAGGAGTACGTCGACGCCATCCGCGACGCGGTGAAGTGGCTGGGATACGACACCGTGCTGGCCGACGATCCGGCCCGGCTGGGCGCCCCCAACGAGCACGTCTACTTCGCGAGCAACTATTTCGACTTCATGTACCGCGCCGCCGAGTACCTGATCGGCGCCGGCCTGGCCTATGTCGACGAGCAAAGCGCCGAGGAAATCCGCGCCACCCGCGGCGACTTCAACACCCCGGGCACCGACAGCCCCTTCCGCGGCCGCACGCCCGAGCAGAACCTCGAGCGCTTCCGTGCCATGCGCGACGGCCAGCTCGCCGACGGCGCCGCCGTGCTGCGCGCGAAGATCGACATGGCGAGCCCCAACATCAACATGCGCGATCCGGCGCTCTACCGCATCCGCCGCGCGACGCACCACAACACCGGCGACACCTGGTGCATCTACCCGATGTACACCTTCGCGCACCCGATCGAGGATGCGCTGGAGCAGATCACGCACAGCATCTGCACGCTGGAGTTCGAGGACCAGCGCCCCTTCTACGACTGGCTGCTCGACCGCCTGGCCGAGGGCGGCCTGATCGCCACGCCGCACCCGCGCCAATACGAGTTCGCGCGGCTCAACGTGACACACGTGATCACCAGCAAGCGCAAGCTGCGCCAGCTGGTCGAGGAAGGCCACGTCGACGGCTGGGACGATCCCCGCATGCCGACCCTGGCCGGCCTGCGCCGCCGCGGCTACACGCCGGAAGCGTTGAAGCTGTTCTGCGAACGCTCGGGCGTCACCAAATCCGGTGGCTGGATCGACTACGCGAGCCTCGAAGCCGCGCTGCGCGACACCCTGGACCCGGTCGCCCCGCGCGCCATGGCCGTGCTCGACCCGGTCAAGCTCGTCATCACCAACTGGGACGAACTGATGGGCGCCGGCTTTTTGGACGAATGCACGGCGCCCGTGCATCCGCACCATCCCGAGATGGGCAAGCGCAGCTTCAAGCTGGGCCGCGAGGTCTGGATCGAGCGCACCGACTACGAGGACGTGCAGCCCAAGGGCTTCTTCCGCCTGTTCCCGGGCAACAAGGTGCGCCTGAAGTACGGCCACGTCATCGAATGCACGGGCGGCGCCCGGGACGCGGACGGCAAGCTGGTCGAAGTGCAGGCCAAGCTGGTGCCGGACACCAAGAGCGGCACGCCTGGCGCGGATGCGATCAAGGTGAAGGGCAACATCACCTGGGTGGCGGCAGCCGATGCGGTGCCGGCGGAGGTGCGGCTGTACGAGCGGCTGTTTGCGGCGGCGCAGCCCGGCGGCGGCGAACTGGAGGAAGACCTCAACGCCACGAGCCTGATCACGGCCAGCGCCTATGTCGAGCCCGCGCTGGCCAAGCCCGCCGGCGGCGCTGCCTTCCAATTCGAACGGCACGGCTACTTCGTGCCGGACACGCGTCACGGCAACGAGCTCGTGTTCAATCGCGCGGCCGGCATGAAGGACAGCTGGGGCAAGTAGCCCAGTCCCGGCTTTACAGCGGCCGGGTCAGGTACACCGCCTCCCGCCCCACGATCGGCACCCGCGCCGGCATCAGCACGGTGCAGTCCTCGCACGGCGCCCGGATCTCTTCCGCCCCATCGGTCGCGATCAGCTCGCCCTTGGCAAACACCTCGAAGCCGAGCAGCGGCCGCACAAAGCGGAATTCCTCGGTCTTGACCATCCGCGTTTCCAGCAGCTCGAAGCGCTGCTGCGGGCCGGGCGCCGGCGTGGCCGGGTCGCGCTCGATCAGGCCGAAATGGGCCAGGAAATCCAGGCTCACGGCAGTGGCCAGGTCGGCTGTGGCCTGCAGGAAATGCTGCCCGCACTCGACCACCATGGCGGCGCCAGCCGGGCTCTCCTCCTCGCCGTGGCGGCCATGCTGGATCAGCGGCGTGCCCGAGCCCAGGCCCTTGGGCATGAGCAGGTGGATCGGGGGGCGGCCGATCGCCAGCGCCACCGCAGTGTTGCGCGCGAAGGCCGGGTAGACCCAGAAAGGCGCCACGGGCTGGCTGGTCGAGTGGATGTCCAGGATGTGGTCGGCCGCGGCCACCACCGGTCGCAGTTCGCGGGCGCGGCGCAGCTCGGGGCTGTCCTCGGGACCGTCCAGCCACTCGTCGGACCAGATGCGGTTGAGGTTGTGCACAAGCTGGCGGTTCTCGAAAGGCTGGGCCGGGTCGAAGGCGTTGTAGGCTTCCACGTGGGCGAAGCTCACGGTGAGCGTGCCGATCTTCGGGCGCACGCCGCTGTCGAGCAGATGGGTAGCGGCCACCATGCCGCAGATCTCGTTGCCGTGGGTCAGCGCGTTGATCAGCACATGCGGCCCGGGTTGGCCCGATTCGAAGCGGTGGACATAGTCGACGCCGGTGTTGCCCTGGAGGTAGGCGGAAAGATCGGGCTGAGTGATTTCGAGCAGGGGCGCGGTGGGAGGCATGGCGGGGTGTTCTTGAGAGGTCCCCGAGTTTGCTACAGCCGCGCCGCCGCGGTGGAGGCCGTCAACCCCCTCCAATTGCCTCGTAGACTCGCGACCCACAAACACAAATTCTTCGAGCGCCCTGCCCTCATGCCCCTGACTGCCGACATGCGACGGTCCATCGACCAGATTCGCGATTACCTTTTTGGCGGCGGCTACCCGGACCCGGTCAACAACGCCGAGCAGCTGTCCTTCCTGTTCTTCTTCTATCTCGTCGAGGGCATCGACGCCGAGGCCAAGGCTCGCGCCCGCATGCTGAAGACGCGCTCCATCAGCCTGTTCGACGGCGAATGGGAATTGAGAAATCCCTTGAATGCCTTCGTGCCGTCCGTCCGCGAAGGCAACCTGGCCGCCACCGTGCTGCAGACCGGTGCGCCGACCATTGCGCGCAACCGCTTTCGCTGGTCGCTCTGGTCGCGGGAGCTCGCGGGCGAGGCGCTGGTGCGCTTCGTGCGCGACGAGGTGTTCCCCTTCTTCGCCGAGATCGGCGAAGCCTCGGCCTACGACTTCATGCGCGGCGCGCGCCTGGGCATCGACGATCCCACGGTGCTGACGCAGGTCATCCGCCTGGTGGACGGCCTCAGGCTCGACCAGGCCGATGCCGACACCAAGGGCGACCTGTTCGAGCACGTGCTGCGCCAGATGAAGCAGGCCGGCGAGCTGGGCCAGTTCCGCACGCCGCGCCACATCATCCGCACCATCGTCGAGATGGTCGATCCGCAGGTCGGCGAGACCGTCTACGACCCGGCCGCCGGCACCGCGGGTTTTCTGGTGGCGGCCTACAACCAGATCCGGCTCGCGAACTCCTCGCCCGGCGGCATCGTGGAGGCCGAGCTCGACGGCAAGACGCACCGGCGTGGCCTGGGCGACAAGCTCTCGGCCGACCAGCTGGCCACGCTGCAGACCGCCACCTTCTTCGGCAACGACGTCGACCCGAAGATGGTGCGGCTCGCGACCATGAACCTCACGCTGCGCGGCCTGGCCACTGTGCGCATCCTGCAGCGCAATGTGCTGACCACCTCGCTCGACGCCGGCTACAAGGCCGCGCTGGGCCTGCCGGCCGAAGGCTTCCACGTGGTGCTGGCGAATCCGCCCTTCTCGGGCCGGGTGGACAAGGACCGCATCGTCGACGAGGTGAAGATCGGCAGCACCAGCGCCACCGAGCTGCTGTTCCTCAAGTACATGCTCGACAGCCTGCGCCCCGATGGCCGCGCCGCCGTGGTGGTGCCGGAAGGCGTGCTGTTCGGCTCCACGCTGGCGCACCGCGAGCTGCGCCGCCAGCTGATCGAGCAGCACCGCGTCGAAGCCGTGCTGAGCCTGCCCAGCGGCGTGTTCCAGCCCTACTCGGGCGTCAAGACCTCGGTGCTGTTCTTTCGCCGCGGCGGCTGCACCGAGCGTGTGCAGTTCCTGCATGCCGACGACGACGGCTACCGGCTCGACGCCAACCACGACACGCCCATCGAAGCCGACGACCTGCCCGCGCTGTCGCAGGCCTATGCGCATCGCGATGCGGCCTGGACGCGCTGGCAGGCGCGCGATGCGGATGCCGAGTGGACCGAGAAATGGTGGTTCGCCGATGCGGCCGCGCTGCGGGCCAACGACTTCAACCTGTCGGCCAGCCGCTACCGGCCGATGAGCCAGGCGCAGGTCGAGCACCAGGATCCGCGCGAGCTGCTCGGCGAACTGGCGGCGATCGAGGCCGAGATCGTGGAAGAGATCGAGGCGCTGCGCGTCGCGCTGGCGGAGCGCATCCCATGATGCCGGCGGCCCGCACCGCGCTGCTCGGCGAGGTCTGCGATATCAACCCGAGGTTGCCGAAGGCGCATGGGCTGCAAGACGACTGCGAGGTCGGCTTCGTCCCGATGGCGGCGGTGAACGAGGCATCCGGCACCATCGAGCAGCGCCTGACGCGCCGCTTCGCCGAGGTGAAGAAGGGCTACACGCCCTTCGCCGAGAACGACGTGCTGTTCGCGAAGATCACGCCGTGCATGGAAAACGGCAAGTCGGCCATCGCGCGCGGCCTGGCCGGCGGACGGGGCTTCGGCTCCACCGAGTTCCATGTGCTGCGCGCGCGCGAATCCGTTCTGCCCGAGTGGCTCTACTACTTCGTGCGCCAGCAGCGCTTCCGGCGCGAGGCGCGCAGGAGCTTCACCGGCACCGCCGGCCAGCAGCGCGTGCCCGCGGCCTTCATGGCGGGCGCAGCCATCCCGATGCCCGAACTGGCCGAACAGCGCCGCATGGTCGATGTGCTGTCCTGCGCGGAAAGCATCGTCCGGCTCCGGCGCGAAGCGCGCAGGAAGACCGAGCAGCTGATCCTCGCCATCCACGCCGACATGTTCGGCGACGCCGCCGCCAATCCCAAGGGCTGGCCGGTGGCGACGCTGGGCGATCTGCTCGAGCGAATCGACAGCGGCAAGAGTCCGCGCTGCCACGATCGGCCGAAGGCGCCCGGCGAATGGGGCGTGCTGCGCCTGAGCGCGCTGAAGAACGCCGCCTACAACGAGTCGGACCACAAGACCCTGCCCGACAAGGAAGTGCCCGATGCGCGCTGCGAGGTCCGGCGCGGCGACCTGCTGCTCAGCCGCAAGAACACGCTGGAGCTCGTGGGCACGCCGGCCTATGTCTGGGAGACGCAGGGCCGCATCCTCCTGCCCGACCTGATCTTCCGCCTCTGCCCGCGGCCGGAGTCGGGCGTGCATCCGCTCTACCTGTGGGCGCTGCTGACGGCGCCGGCCATGCGAAAACGGCTTCGACTGATGGCCAGCGGAACGGCCGCATCGATGCTCAACATCTCGAAGGAACGGCTGCGTACGCTGTCGATCATGGTTGCGCCATTCGCGCATCAACAGGCATTTGCGGACCATGCGACGGCTCTGCATTCGATCTCGCTCCAGCAGCAGGCCGCACTGGCGAATGCCGAAGCGACTTTCGAGGCCTTGCTCGCCAGGGCCTTCAAGCCATAGGGCTGGCCCTTAGAACAACCGGCTATAGGTCACGATCTCCGGGGTCGCCGCGAGCAGCGGCCCGGCGGCAGCGATCGCCGCGCCGACGTGGACCGTCGCCATGTGCGCATCGGCATCCGCCTTGGCGTGCCACTGCTCGACGGTCTGGAACACGTGCGGCGCCTCGGCCTGCTGGTAGAGCTCGTAGCCGATGCAACCCGGTTCCTGTCGCGACTTGGTCGCCAGGTCGACGAGGATGCCCTTGGCGAGCTCGGCGACCTCAGGTTTGACGGTGATGCGTGCCAGGACGTAGTGCATGGGTCGGCTCCGGCTGGAGTGGGGAATCGGATGGGTATGCATCTTGGCCCGGCGATGGGCCTCGACGCCGGGGATTTTCCCGCTGGCGGCTCCCAGGCTCATCGACATGGATGAGCTTGAGGCGCAATTCTGCTGTTACGGCTCAATATATGAGCCGAAAAGACTAGAATCCGGCGCATGCCCCCCAAAGCATCCCGCTACATCTGGCAGCGCGCCGACTGGCCGCAACTGCACTTCGACCTCGCAGCCGCGAGCCCGGCGCTGCTGCGGGCGCGTGAGTTGCAAGGCCAGGTGCATGGCATGGCGCGAGCCATCGGCTTGCCCGAACTCCAGAGCATCGAGCGGCAACTGTGGACCGATGAAGCCATGGCCACCGCGGCGATCGAAGGCGAAAAGCTCGAGCTCGCCGCGGTGCGCTCGTCGGTGCTGCGGCACCTGGGAGCTCCCGATACGGGCCCGTTCAGCCGCCATGTCGACGGGCTGGTCGAAGTCATGCACGACGCCACCACGGGCTTCGACCAGCCCCTGGACGCAGATCGGCTCTGCCGCTGGCAATCGGCACTCTTTCCCGGCGGCACTGCGGGCATCCGGCGCATTGCGGTCGGCCGATTTCGCGACCACGAAGACCCCATGCAGATCGTCAGCGGCCTGCCCGGCAAGGAGGTGGTGCACTACACGGCACCGCCCTCCTCGGCCGTGCCGCGCGAGATGGAGGCCTTTCTGGCCTGGTTCGCGGCAACTTGCCCGCAGCCGAACCAGCCCCCCGTACTCGACGGCATCGCCCGCGCGGCCGTCGCCCACCTGTGGTTCGAGACCATCCACCCGTTCGAAGACGGCAACGGCCGTATCGGCCGCGCGATCGCCGACATGGTCCTGGCGCAGGACCTCGGCGCGCCGACGCGGCTGTACAGCCTGTCGGGGCAGATGCTGGCGGACCGGCGAGGCTATTACGACGCGCTGGTGGCAGCGCAAGTCGGCAGCACGGACGTGACCGGCTTCGTCCGGTGGTTCGCCGAGGCCTTCGGCCATGCATGCACGCGGTCCATGGAAGTGATCCAAGCCACGCTCGAGAAATCGCGCTTCTGGTCCACGCACGCCTCGTCGGACCTGAACGAAAGGCAGCGGCAGTTGTTGCGGCGCCTGCTGGACGCGGGCGACGGCGGCTTCCTGGGCGGCCTCAACGTCGACAAGTACCTGAAGATGAGCAAGACCTCGAAGGCCACCGCCACGCGGGATCTGTCCGATCTCGTTCAGAGGGGTTTGCTGCATACGACCGGCCAGGGCAAGGCCCTGCGTTACTACCTGTCCGTTCCGGGATGGAAGCACGGGCGCGAAGAAACCGGCGACGCCTAGAACCCACACCGCATCCTTTCCACCGCCCCGTTCGTCCTCGTCGTATGACCTACGACCCGACATTTCACCTCGCTCCCTCCCCGCGCTGGGTGCTCGCGCTGGCCTCGCTGACCTCTTTCATGATCGCGCTCGACGCGCTGGTGGTCACGACCGCGCTGAGCGCGATCGGCCGCGATTTCGGCGCACCGATCGAGGCGCTGGAATGGACCGTCAATGCCTACAACCTGAGCTTCGCGGTGCTGCTCATGACGGGCGCGGCGCTCGGCGATCGCTTCGGGCGCCGGCGCATGCTGGTCGCGGGCCTGGCGATCTTCGTCCTCGCCTCGGTCGGCTGCGCGATGGCGGGCAGCGTCGCCTGGCTGATCGCCGCGCGCGCCCTGCAAGGGGTCGGCGCGGCGCTGGCGATGCCGCTCGCGATGGCGCTCTTGAGCGCGGGCTTTCCCAAGGAGACGCGGGCCTGGGCGCTCGGCATCTTCAGCGGCATCACCGGGCTGGCCTTGATCGTCGGGCCGGCGGCCGGCGGCGCGGTGGCCGAGGGCCTGGACTGGCGCTGGATCTTCTGGATCAACGTGCCGATCGGGCTGGCCGTCGCTGCGCTGATGCTGCGCCGCATCCCGGAGAGCCGCGGGCCTGCCGCCGTGCTCGACCTTCCGGGCGTGCTGCTCGCCACGGGCGCGATCCTGGGCGCGGTGTGGGGACTGACGCGCGGGCACGAGGCCGGCTGGGCCAGCCTCGAAGTGGCGGCGGCGCTGGCGGCTTGCCTGCTGCTGGCGATCGGCTTCCTGGCCTGGGAGCGGCGCGCCGTTGCGCCCATGCTGCCGCTCTCGCTGTTCCGCTCGCGCGCCTTCTCATCCGGCATTGCGGCCAGCTTTCTTTTCTACGCGCCGATGTACGGCACGGTGTTCTTCCTGCCGCAGTTCCTGCAGTCGCAGGGCGCGGGCCCGCTCGGCGCGGGGCTGCGGCTCTTGCCGTGGACGGCCACGCTGTTCGTGGTCGCGCCGCTGGCGGGCAGCCTGGTCAACCGCTTCGGCGAAAGGCCGCTGGTCGTCTGCGGCGTGCTGCTGCAGGCCATCGGCAGCGCCTGGATCGCGCTGATCGCGGCGCCCGATCTTCGCTATGCCCAGCTCGTCCTGCCACTGATCGTCGGCGGTGCAGGCGTGTCGATGGCCATGCCCGCGGCGCAGAACGCCGTGCTCAGCGCGGTGGCGCCCGCGGACATCGGCAAGGCCTCCGGCACCTTCAACATGTTTCGCTACCTGGGCGGGATGTTCGGCATCGCGCTGCTGGTCGAAGTGTTCGCGCGCGCCGGCAACCTGGCCTCGCCCTCGGCCTTCAGCCAGGGCTTCGCGCAAGCGATGGGTGTTGCCGCTGCGCTTTCGCTGCTGGCAGCGCTCGCCGCATGGCAGCTCCCCGCAACCCCGAAACTGTTCCGGCCCCTGCCGGAGGAAGGACTCCGATCATGAAACGCATGGTGCAATACAAGGTGAAGAGCGACCGGGTGGCCGAGAATGAAAGCTACGTCCGCGCGGTGTACGAAGCGCTCCATCAGGCCCGACCGCCTGGCCTGCACTACGCCACCTTCAAGCTGGCGGATGGCGTGAGCTTCGTCCATCTCGTTTCGCACGAAGCCGCGGACGGTGCCAATGGCTTGACGGCGCTTCCCGCCTTCAAGGCCTTCACGGCGGAGATCCGCGAGCGCTGCGAGACGCCGCCGGTCACGACGGAACTGGAGGAAATCGGGTCCTATGGCTTCTTCGGCAACTGACACGCACGACGCGATCCTCGGCACGCTCGAAGAGGCGCGCCGGCAGTTCCTGGCGCTCGTCGACGAAGTGCGGCCCGAGCTGCATCGCTACTGCACGCGCATGACCGGCTCGGTCGCCGACGGCGAGGACGTGGTCCAGGACACGCTGGCGCGCGCCTACTACCAGCTGTCGGAACTGAAGGAGCTGCCGCCGCTGCGCCCCTGGCTTTTTCGCATCGCCCACAACCGCGCGATCGACCGCTGGCGGCACGACGCGTACCGCCAGGCCGAGCCGCTCGATGCGGCCTCCGAGATCGCGGGCGACGAAGCCTTCGAGCCCGACCAGGCGCTGGCGCGGCATCAGGCCGTGCATGCAGCCCTCTCCCTCTTTCTTCAGCTCGCGCCGGCGCAGCGCGGCTGCGTGATCCTCAAGGACGTGCTGGACCATTCGTTGGAGGAAATCGCCAGCGAGCTCGAACTGAGCGTGCCGGCCGTCAAGGCCGCGCTGCATCGCGGGCGCGTGCTGCTGCGCCAGTTGTCGGAAGTCGCGCCGCCGCCAACGCCGGCGCGCGCCTTCCGGCCGACGCTGCTGCGCTACGCGAGCCTGTTCAACGCCCATGACTGGGACGGCGTGCGCGCCATGCTCGCCGACGAAGTGCGCCTCGACCTGGTATCGCGGCGCAAGGCGGCGGGCCGGCGCGACGTGGCGCCCTACTTCGGCAACTACGCCAAGCTTCCCGACTGGCACCTGGTGCCGGGCTGGCTCGACGGCCGCGAGGTGCTGGCGGTTTTTTCCGCGCCGGGCGCGGCGCGGCCGAACTACTTCATCGAATTGAGCTGGCAGGACGATCGGGTGAGCGCAATCCGCGATTTCTACTACGTGCGCTACATCGCGCAGGAAGCGCAGATCGAATTCGACTAGGGCCTCTCGGGCGGGCTGTCTTCCTGCTCGGGAGGGCGCTTCTTGCGCGAGCGCGCCTCCTTCTTCGCCCGGCGCTCCGCATCGAGCAACTGCCCCGCCGCGAGCCACTCGGCAAACTCCTGCGGCGTCTCCAGCGTGATGCGGCCCATGTTGCCGCTGCGGAACTCGTGCATCACGACCTCGGCCGCCTTCTGCAGGTTCACGCGGCCCTTGCCAAGCAGCGCGCCGCGCTTGCGGCCGATGGCTTCGAGCACTTGCTCGTCGCTGAAGCCCTCGATCGATTCGAGCTTGAAGCGCGCCTCGACCAGGCCCGCGTAGTCGCGCTTCAGGTAGCCGAGCAGTTCCAGCGCCACCTCTTCCTCGTCGAAGGCATTGCGGCCGATGGCACCGCTGGCGGCCAGGTTGTAGCCGCTCTTGGCCACGATGATGCGCGGCCACAGCATGCCCGGCGTGTCCCACAGGTAGAAATCGTCGGCCAGCACGATGCGCTGCTCGAGCTTGGTGATGCCGGCCTCGTCGCCGGTCTTGGCCTTGCGGCTGCCGGTCAGCGTGTTGATCAGCGTGGACTTGCCGACGTTGGGAATGCCGCAGATCAGCACGCGCATCGGCTTAGCCATGCCGCCGCGGTTCGGCGCGAGTTCGTGGCAGGCGTCGATCAGCTGGCGCGCCGGCGTGGTCTGGCTGGCATCGAGGCCGATCGCGCGCGTCGCCGGCTGCGCGTTGTAGTGGGCCAGCCAGAGCGCGGTGCGTTCGGCATCGGCCAGGTCCTGCTTGTTGAGCACCTTGAGCCCGGGCTTGTGGCCGGTGAGCTCGGCCAGCATCGGGTTGGCGCTGGAGCCCGGCAGGCGCGCATCGAGCAGCTCGATGACGACGTCGATGTCCTTGATCCGCTCGGCGATGGCCTTCTGGGTCAGGTGCATGTGACCGGGGAACCACTGGATGGCCATCGGGAATGTTCTTTCTCTTGCTGCGGGAAGGCTGGCGATTGTCGCCTCAGGCCCGCAGCGCGTCGCGGTAGCGCCGGCTGCAGGGGATCTGCGTGCCGTCGCGCATGTGCAGGCGGGCGTCGCCGCCGTCCAGCGGCTCGATCTCGGCCACCCGGTCCAGGTTGGCCGCGTAGCTGCGGTGCACGCGCGCATAGCGGGCCGGATCGAGCTGGGCCAGGAAATCGGTCAGGGTGGCGCGCAGCAGGTAGTCGTGGCCGTTGACGCGCAGGCCGACGTAGTTGCCCTGGGCCTGCAGCCAGTCGATGTCGCTGGCCGCGATCAGGAACTCGCGCCTGAGCTTGCGCACCAGGAAGCGCTCGGGCCGCTGCGGGGCCGCCTCGGGCGCGGGCGGCGCGGGCTCGGCCGCGCCTTCCGGCGCATCGAGCACGCGCGCCTCGCCCTGCAGCCGCAGCATGAAAAGCCGGTAACCCAGCAAGGTCACGAGGAAGAGCGCGTAGGTGCGCACGTCCTTGAGGTACTCGTAGAACCACTTTTCGGCCCAGGGGCCGAAGTCGTACTGGCTGCCGGCCAGCGCATAGACCGCATGGCGCAGCGCCACCATGCCGGCCACATGCACCAGGCTGAAGACCACGCTGCCGGCCAGGTGCCAGGCCCAGTTGCGGCCGAGCGTGGCCAGGTTGAGCGGAAAACGGCGCTCGAAGGCGAACACGGCCGGCACCAGCGCGAGCAGCATCAGGTGGCTGGAAAGCTCCCAGGTCACCGGCTGCCACAGGGGCACCTCGCGCCCCAGCTTGCCTGCGTCGACCACGGCGACGGCGGTGTTGAAGGCGGCCTGCAGCGCCATCACGATCACCCAAAAGGCGATCTCGGCCCGCCGCCGATAGGGGTGGTAGCGTTCGAACAGGTTCTTCGGCATGGCGGGATTCTCGTGAATCCGGGTCGGGACGGCCGGATTTCGTCCCTCGGGGGCCGCCGTTCGTCACAAAGCGCCGGCGAATCGTCCCCTGGCCGCCCCTCTGCGCCGCATCGGACGCCACCATGGCCGCCTTGCCATCCAAGGAGCCGGACCATGAGCACCGACCGACGACACGACATCGACGCGCTGCGCGCGCTGGCCTTCCTGCTGCTGATCCTCTACCACGTGGCGATGTACTACGTGGCCGACTGGCCCTGGCACCTCAAGAGCCCGCATGCCGCCCACTGGCTGCAATGGCCGATGCAGGCCGTCAACATCTGGCGCATGGACCTGGTGTTCCTGGTGTCGGGCTTGGCGCTGGGTTTTCTGCTGCGCGGCCAGGATCCGCTGCGCCTGGTCGGACAGCGTGCGCTGCGGCTGATGCTGCCGCTGGCGATCGGCATGACGGTGGTGGTGCCCTACCAGGCCTACGCCGAAGCCGTGGCCAAGGGGCTGGTGGCGCCCGGGTTCGGCGCCTTCATGGCGCGCTACCTCGCGATGGGGCCGTGGCCGAAGGGCGCCTTCGCCGGTTCCGATTTCGGCATGACCTGGAACCACCTGTGGTACCTGTCCTACCTCTTCGCCTACACCACGCTGCTGGCGCTGCTGCTGCCGGTGCTGCGCTCGGCCGCGGGGCAGCGCTTGCGCACCGCCTTCACCGGCCTGCGGCGCTGGCGGCTGTTGCTGCTGCCCGCCCTGCCGCTCGTGCTCTTCACGCTGGTGCTCGGGCCGCGTTTCCCGGCCACCCACGACCTGATCCACGACTGGTACCTGCATGCCCTCTACTTCACTGTCTTTCTCTACGGCTACTGGATGGGCATCGATGCCGGCCTCTGGCGCGAGCTGGCGCGCCTGCGCGGCTGGGCGCTGGCGCTGGCGGCGGCCCTCCTCGCTGCCTACTTCGCGCTGAAACTGGCCGGCGCCGACGCCTGGCTGCTGCGGGTGCCGCGCGCGCTCTACCTGTGGAGCGCGCTCGCGGCCATCCTGGGCTTTGCGCACCGCCACCTCGACCGCCCCTGGCCCTGGCTGGGCTGGGCCAACGAATCGGTCTACCCCTGGTACATGCTGCACCAGACGCTGATCGTCGCCGGCGCCGTCGCGCTCGCGCCCTGGCGACTCGGCCCGCTGCTGGAGCCGGCGCTGCTGGTGACGCTGACGGTGCTCGGCTGCTGGGCGCTGACCGACGGCCTGATCCGCCGCATCGGCTGGCTCAGGCCGCTGTTCGGACTCAAGGGCCTGGCGCCTGCACCTAGAATCCCCCGCGCTGCCAGCGCCCGCCGCTCGTAGCGAACACATCAACTCAAAAACAAGAGGATTCCCATGTTCCAGCGCTTCGCCCTGGCCGCCGTCCTGGCGGCCACGCTTCCCATGTCCGCCGCCCATGCCCAGCGCCCAGCGCCGCCGCAGGGGCCGATGACCAGCGGCTACCTGTGCTGCAACATGCGCAGCTACGGCAAGCAGATCAGCGACATCAACTACGACGAGCAGGGCATGAGCATCGTGGCCGCGGGCACGCCCGCGCGCATCACCGGCTACGACTTCCGCTGGGTCGACATGGACATCAGCGGCCGCCCGCAACGGCTCAAGAACGACTACAGCCGCGACATCCCGACCACCGCGTTCGGGCCGCGTTATGTCGTGACCGAGGACCCGAAGATCAAGCTGGCCGGCTACCCGGAGAAGACGCGCGCAGCCATCGCCGCCATGAAGGTGACGCCAGGCATGACGCGCGAGCAGGTGCTGATGGCGCTGGGCTACCCCGTCAGCAGCGAAACGCCGAAGCTCGACGCGCCCGTGTGGCGCTACTGGCTCGACACATGGGCCGAGTACCAGGTGGTGTTCGAGCCGGGCGGCACGGTCAAGAACATCGTGGCCGATCCGGCGACGCTGAACCGCGTCTCGCTGCCCTGATTCACCGGCCGTAGTCGATGGGCCTGCTGTAGGCCGGGTCGCGATGCCAGTCCCAGTAGGTCTGGAGCAGGCGCTGCGTGACGGCGCCGGGCACGCCGCCGCCCAGCACCCGGCCGTCCACCCGCGTCACCGGCAGCACACCGCCGCCGGAGGTACTCAGAAAAGCCTCGTCGGCGCGGCGCAGTTCCTCGGCCGGCAGCGCGCGCAGCTCGACCGGCATGCCGAGCGTCTCTGCGATCTCGATCACCGTGCGGCGCGAGATGCCTTCGAGCACGCCGTCCTTCGGCGTCACGATCGTGCCGCCCTGCACGCAGAAGACGTTGAAGCCCGGGCCTTCGACCACGTTGCCGGCCGCGTCGCCGAGCACCACGGTGTCGGCGCCCGCATCGAGCGCGCCCAGCAGGCCCATGGTGAGGTCGTTCCAGTGGTAGTTCTTGGCCTTCGGATCGACCGAGCTCGCCGGGATGCGCTGCACCTCGCTCACCTTCAGGTGCAGGCCGCGCTCGCGCTGCGCTTCGTTGGCGATCCACACGAAGGGCACGGCGAAGGCATAGAAGCGATTGACCGCCTGGCGCGGATCGCGCGAGCCCCAGGGCGGCTGGCCGCGCGTGACGATCATCTCGACATAGGAATTCCGCAGGCCGCTCTTGCGCACGCATTCGGTCAGCACCTCGGTGATCTGCGCGATCGTGAGGCCGGGGTCGAGCCGGAAGCGCTCGCAGCTGCGCATGAAGCGCTCCAGATGCGCATCGAGCCGGAAGAAGGCGCCCTCCCACACGGTGACCACGTCGTAGGTGGCGTCGGAGCGCAGAAAGCCCCAGTCGGTGATGGGGATGGCGGCCTCGGCGATGGGCACGTAGCTGCCGCCGACGAAGGCAACACCGGCGGAAAGGTCGGACACGGAGGGCATGGTTTGGAAACTCCTTCGGCTGCATGCTCCAAATGCTTACGCAGGGAGCCTGAGTTGGGCGCAAAGTCGATCTGCTCATCGGCAGATGAGCGCGAAAGGTACCTGACATGCAGATACAAGTGAACACCAGCAACGGCGTCGAGAACAAGGATGCCCTGGAACGCTGGGCCAATGAGGAGATCAGGCAGGCATTGAGCCGTTTCGCGGCCGACGTGACGCGGGTCGAAGTGCACCTGAGCGACGAGAACCATGACCAGAGCGGCGGCGGCGACAAGCGCTGCGCGATGGAGGCGCGCCTCGCGCGCCATCAGCCGGTGACCGTGACGCAACACGCACCGAATCTCGACGAGGCCTTCCGCGGTGCCGCCGACAAGCTCAAGCGCGCACTCGACAACGCGCTGGGTCGCCTCAGCAAGCACGGGCGCGAATCGATCCGCAAGGACGGCGGCACGGTCGTCGAATGAGCGCCGACTTCATCGCTTCCTGATCGCGGGCGCGGGCAGCGCCTTCTTGCGCACGGCGCGCGGCGTGTCCGCCGGGATCAGCGGCGGGCGCTGGCCGGTTTGCATCCAGGCGTCGTAGAAATCGATCTTCTTGTCGACCAGCGTCAGCGCACGCCGCCATCCGGCGATGGTGGCGTTCACGCGCTCGCGATGGCCGGCCAGCATGTCGCGGCGCTGGCGCAGCGTGCGGCTGCCCTGCATCACCAGCGCGGTGTATTCGCGCATCTCGGCGATCGACATGCCGGTCGCGCGCAATCGCTCCATCAGGTCGAGCCAGCTCACGTGCAGCTCGCCGTAGACGCGCCGCCCGCCTTCGTCGCGCGCCACGCCGGGCACCAGGCCCTGGGCCTCGTACCAGCGGATGGCGTGCACGCTGCGGCCGGTGCGCGCGGCCAGTTCGCCGATGCGGAAGGCGCTAACCGGCACGCGCCGGCGCCTCCAGCGCCTGGTCGACGAGCGCGGTATCGAGATACTCCGTGAGTTCGACCACCTTGCCACCTTCCAGGCGGTAGATGAAGCAGTACTGGTTGTCGTAGCGCTTGCCGCGCTTGGTGACGACGTCGCCGTTGCACTGCACGACGACGAAGTCGTCTTCGGCGATGAAGCGCTCGGCCGTGTTGAGGTAACGGCCTTCGAATTGCGCGTACAGGGGCTTGAGCAGTTCGTTCTGCACGGCCTGCTTGCCCTTGTAGGTGCGCGACCAGGACGTGCGTCCCTTCATGATCCAGCTGAAGTCCTCGGCGAGGCTGTCGACGAAAGGCTTGCCGTTGCCCTTGGCGAGCTCGGCATGGATGCCCTGGATGAATCTCTTGTTCTCGATGGCGTTCATGGCGTATTTCCCGTGTTCACCGGACGACCCGGTGAAACCATTGGAAATGCTCCAGCGCACTCTAGGTCAAGAGCGATCTTTCCGCCAGGGCGGAAGCGCGCCTCAGTCGTTGCAGCGACTCAGCTTCTCGCAGTAGTCGAGCAGCAATTCGATCTCTGCCGACTTGTCGAAGAAGGCGTCGGCACCGAGCGCCTTGGTGCGCGCCCGCATGTCGGGCGTCGCGTAGTTGCTCAGGACCACCACCTTCTGATGCCTTGACCTCTCGCGGCAGGCAGTGAGGACGCCAAGGCCGTTGCCCTGGTTCAGGAACAGGTCGACGATGGCCACGTCCCAGCTGTCGCGATGATTGCGCAGCCAGTTCACCGCCTCTGCCTCCCCGCTCGCATGGGCGACGACGGTGGCATCGGCAATGTCTTCGAGGAATCCAACGAGGTTCTCGCGAATCACGGCGTTGTCTTCGACCAGATAGGTCTTCGTTGTCATGGAGGGCGCATGGATGCGGATGAATATGGAAAGCTTGATGTCATGATGAGCTGCGATTTCGGCGCCGCGGTGAGTCATCTCGGCCAATGCGGGTAGGCGCAGGCCTACCCGATTAGCACGGAAGTTCCTCAATCAACAAGACATGGCAACAACACGTTTCGTAGATGTCCAGGCGCTTTCCGGCCTGGTTCAGGCCCTCGGAACATCCCGCTTCCTGGAGGCGTTGGCCGACACCATCCTGGAAGATTTCCTACGCTGGCCCGAGTTCGACAAATCGGCCCGGCTGGCCAGCCATTCGGCGCTTGGCGTGATCGAGCTGATGCCGGTGTCGAACGGACAGCGCTACGCCTTCAAGTACGTCAACGGCCACCCCGGCAACACGGCCCATGGCCTGCCGACCGTGATGGCCTTCGGCGTGCTGGCCGAGGTAGAAACCGGCCAGCCGGTGTTGCTGTCGGAGCTCACGCTGACCACCGCGCTGCGCACCGCCGCCATGTCGGCCCTGGCCGCGCAGGCCGTGGCGCGGCCGGGATCGCGCCGCATGGCGCTGATCGGCAACGGCGCCCAGAGCGAGTTCCAGGCCCTGGCCTTCCACGCGCTGCTGGGGATCGACGAACTGCGGATCCACGACATCGATGCCCAGGCGATGGACAAGCTGGAGCGCAACCTGGCGGCCTTTCCGGCCCTGCGGGTGCAGCGTGCCGCGAGCATCGCCGAAGCGGTGCGCGGCGCCGACATCGTCAGTACGCTGACGGCGCGCAAGGCGCGCGCCACCATCGTCACGCCCGAGATGCTGGAACCCGGCATGCACATCAACGCGGTCGGCGGCGACTGCCCGGGCAAGACCGAGCTGCATGCGGACGTGCTGCGCGCCGCACGCGTATTCGTCGAGTACGAGCCGCAGACGCGGATCGAGGGTGAGATCCAGCAGATGGCGGCCGGCTTCCCGGTGGTCGAGCTGTGGCGCGTGCTCGCCGGCGCCGAGGCCGGCCGGCAGAGCGAGGACCAGGTGACGGTGTTCGACTCGGTGGGTTTCGCGCTGGAGGACTATTCCGCGCTGCGCCTGATCCACGCGCTCGCGCTGCAGCATGGCGCGGGCCGGGACATCGAGCTCGTGCCGTCCGCGGGCGACCCCAAGGACCTGTTCCGCTTCACCAGGCCGCAGGCTGGGTCATAGCGAGCGACGGCATCTCCGCCCAGTGATTCTTGAAGCCCAGGCGCAAGGGCGAGACGTACTGCTCGCGGTAGATCTCGAAGGGCATGCTGTCGTTGGCCTCGATCTCCTTCTGGGCATCGATCGAACTCTGCGTCATGCGCTCGAAGTTCGCGCGCTCTTCGGCGGAAAAGGGCAAGGCCAGCAGCTCGGTGCGGGTGCGTTCGGACTGCGCCCGCACGAAGCTGATGAAGGAGTTGTCGTGCGCGCGCGCCATCGCCTCGAGCGCGCGCGCGGAAGGCAGGATGGCCGGGTCGGCCAGGGCTTTCTCTGCAGCGCGCACCGCTTCGGCATGCCGGGTGCCGCCGTGCGCGGCGTCGAGCGCGGCAGCGATCGGGCCGAACTGCTCCAGCAGCTCGGCACCCCATTCGGTGAGCGGCACGTCGCGCCCGCCGCGTTGCAGCGCGAGGCCGGGCTCGCGGCCGCGCGCCGCCGTGAGGTGCTGGTTGTGGGCCAGCTCGGCGATCTCCTCGCGCGTGTCGGGCGGGCTGTCGGCCAGCAGACAGTGCAGCAGGAAGACGTCGAGAAAGCGCATGGTCGGCGCGGCGATGCCGATCGGCTCGAAGGGGTCGAGGTCCATCAGCCGGACCTCCACGTATTCGACGCCGCGCTCGCGCAGCGCATGCAGCGGCCGCTCGCCGGGGTAGATCACGCGCTTGGGACGGATGGTGCCGTAGAACTCGTTCTCGATCTGCAGCAGGCTGGTGGCGAGCTGGTTGTAGTCGCCGCCGGGATTGCGGATGCCGATGGCCTCGTAGGCCGGCCAGGGCCGCGTGAGCGCATCCTGCAGCGAGGCGCCGTAGCCGTCGAGGCTGTTGTAGCTCACCGCCAGCGAAGCCTGTGCCTCGCTCTGGTAGCCCAGCCGCCCCATGCGCAGCGAGGTGCCGTGCGGCATGTGCATGCTGCCTTCGCCCAGCGGCTGCAGCTCGTGCGGCCGGCCGGCCACGAAGCTCGAGCACAGCGCCGGCGAAGCGCCGAACAGGTAGAGCAGCAGAAAGGCGTGGCGGCGGAAGTTGCGGATCAGCGCGAAGTACTGCTCGCTCGACACCTCGGGCAGCGACCAGTTGTAGTGGATGCCCGAGATGGTCTGCATGCGCCGGCCGTAGCGGTGGCTCAGGCCCATGCGGTAGACGCTCTTGGCGCGCCCCACGTTGGAGGCGCCGTAGCGCCCGATCGGAATGGTCTCGTCGGCCGGCAGGCCGCAGGGCATGCTCGAAACCCACAGCCGTTCGTCGCCGGCTTCATGAAGCACGCGGTAGGTGAACTGGTGCACCCGCGTGAGCTCGGCCAGGCAGGCCTCCACGTCGGTGTGCACGCCGGTGATGAGCTCCAGCTGCGACTCGCTGAAATCGGTGGTGATGTGCGGGTGCGTGAGCGCCGAACCGAGCGCCGCCGGATGCGGCGTCAGCGCCAGCGTGCCGTCGGGCTCGGCGCGCAGGCTCTCCTTCTCGATGCCTCTACGGACTCCCTTCAGTCGCGCGGGTGTGAGCGCTCCCAGGCGCTCGTGCAGTTTGCTCATGTCGTTATGACCCGTGAATCGTTGTGGGGCGGAAGGTAGCACGGTCGCGCGCGCCGTGCTGGCCTCGGTATTTGAAGCGAAAACGCCGTTTCTGCTATACCCCGCGACGGTGCCGGCCATCCCTCCGGCGACTCAGGGGAAACCATGATCGACGTCTTGCGCAGCGTACGGGCATTCAATGCGGGCCGCGACCCCGAACGCCTGCAGATGAAATACGAGGCCATGCGCAAGAGCCCCTTCGTGTTCCTGCGCGGCAGCTGCCACCGCTTCTACGAACGCCTCGCGCCCGGCGCCCTGCCAGCGTCGCCGCTGGGCTGGGTCTGCGGCGACCTGCACCTCGAGAACTTCGGCAGCTTCAAGGGCGACAACGGCCTGGTGTATTTCGACATCAACGACTTCGACGAGTCCGCCCTCGCCCCGACCGCCTGGGACCTGGTGCGCTTCCTGGCCAGCGTGCGCGTCGGCGCGGCCAGCATGTCGGTCGATCGCACCGAAGCGCAGCGCCTGTGCCGCGCTTTCCTCGATGCCTATGCCGAGACGCTGGCGCAGGGCGAGGTGCGCTGGGTCGAGCGGGACACGGCCGACGGGCTGGTGGGTGCGCTGCTGCGCGGCCTGCGCGAGCGCAAGCGCGTGCCCTTTCTCGACGAACGCACCAAGCTCAAACGCACAGGAGGCAAGCGCAGCCGGTTCCGGCGCAAGCTGCGCACCGACGGCAAGAAAGCGCTGCCCGCGAGCCGCGAGCAGCGCGAGCGCGTCACCGAAGCCATCCGCAGCTTCGCCGAGAAGCAGCCGAACCCGGGCTACTACAAGGTGCTCGACGTGGCGCGGCGCATCGCAGGCACCGGCAGCCTGGGCGTGGAGCGCTATGTGATCCTCATCGACGGCAAGGGCTCGCCCGGCGGCAACGGCCTGCTCGACCTGAAGCAAGTCAACGCCTCTTCGCTGTTGCCGCATCTGAGGACGGCCCAGCCGGCATGGAAGAACGAAGCCCAGCGCGCGGTGGCGCTGCAGCAGCGCGTGCAGGCGGTGTCGGCCGGCCTGCTGCAGCCGGTGCACATGGGCCGTGCGCCCTTCGTGCTGCGCCACCTGCAGCCTTCGGAAGACCGCGTGACGCTGGACCGCTCGGCGCAGAAGTTGAAGACGCTGGCGCAGGTGCTGCGCACCATGGGCTGCATGGTCGCGTGGGGCCAGCTGCGCAGCGCCGGCCGCCAGGGCTCGGCCATCGCCGACGAGCTCGTCGCCCATGGCCACAGCCGCAAGTGGCGCCAGCCGCTGCTCGATGCGTCGCGGGACTGCGCCGCAGACGTCGCCGCGGACTGGAAGGCCTACAGCGAAGCCTTCGACGACGGCGCCTTCAAGACCTGATCCTCAGCCCAGCACGCGCAGCAGGAAGCGGTTGAGATCGGCGATCTCTTCCATGCATACCGAGTGCTCCATCGGGTACTCGTGCCATTCGACCGCGTAGCCGAGCGCGGCCAGCGCATCGCGCGAGGCCCGGGCGCGCTCGATCTGCACCACGCCGTCGCGCGTGCCGTGGCCCAGGAAGACCGGCGTGTCGTGGTTGGCCGCATGGCGCTCGGCGGCCGTGGTCGCGGCCAGCGGCAGGTAGCCCGACAGGCCGACGATGCCGCCCAGCCGCTCGGCATGGCGCAGCCCGGTCAGGAGCGCCATCGCGCAGCCCTGCGAGAAGCCGGCGACCACGATCCGGCCGGCCGCGATGCCCCGGGCCTTCTCGTTCGCGATCAGCGCCTCGATCGCGGCCTGCGAACGGCGCAGGCCGGCTTCGTCCTCGTGCTTCACGAGATCGGCGGCAGCGATGTCGTACCAGGCCGGCATGCGGTAGCCGCCGTTGATGGTGACCGGAATCACCGGCGCGTTGGGGAACACGAAGCGCACCGGCCCGACGGCCGACAGGTCGAGCTCGTTGGCGATCGGCACGAAGTCGTTGCCGTCGGCGCCGAGGCCGTGCATGAGGAGCACGGTGGCGGTGGGGTGGGGGCCGGTTTCGATTTCGATGGGAGCGAGGGACATGATCAAAGGTCTTGGGTTGCCTGGATGCCGCGAGTGTGCCTCGCCCGCGGCACTTGTCGCCACCGGCTGCTAGCATCCGGCGCGACGCGCCAACAAGAATAGGAATTCTCGTGACCTCTCCCATCACGCCGATCAGCCGGCGCAGAACCATCGTCGCCACCACCATCGGCAACGCCCTCGAGTTCTTCGACTTCACCGTCTACGGCTTCCTGGCCCTGGTGATCGGCAAGCTCTTCTTCCCGACCTTCGACAGCTACGGCCAGCTGCTGCTGACGGTAGCGGCCTTCGGCGTCGGCTTCATCATGCGGCCGCTGGGCGGCATCGTGATCGGCGCCTATGCCGACCGCGCCGGGCGCAAGAAGGCGATGACGCTGACGATCTTCCTGATGGCGCTGGGGTGCGCCATGATCGCGGTCGCGCCCACCTATGCGCAGATCGGCGTCGCGGCGCCCGTGCTCATCGTGCTGGCGCGGCTGCTGCAGGGCTTCTCGGCCGGCGGCGAGGTGGGCGCATCCACCACCCTGCTGGTCGAGCACGCCACGCCGGCCAACCGCGGCTATCTGGCGAGCTGGCAGTTCGCGAGCCAGGGCCTGGGCATCCTGCTCGGCGCCGCGGTGGTGGGCGGGCTCTCCTTCGCGCTCGGGCCGCAGGGCATGGAAAGCTGGGGCTGGCGCGTGCCCTTCGTCATCGGCATGCTGATCGCGCCGGTGGGCATGTACATCCGCCGCCATCTCGAGGAATCGCTCGACGTCAAGGTCGAGCCGGCCGGTGCGGCGCCGCGCCGCAGCAGCCTCTCCGAAGTGTGCGGCGAGCATGGGAAGACGGTGCTGTCGGCCATTCTCGCCATCACCGGCGGCACCGCCGCCGCCTATGTCGTGACCTTCTACATGCCCACCTATGCGGTGCGCCAACTGGGCCTGCCGCCGACGGTGGCGCTGTTCGGCGCCGCGCTCACCGGGCTCCTGTCCTTCGGGCTCGCGCCGCTGGTGGGTCTCTTGTCCGACCGTGTCGGCCGCAAGCCGCTGATCGTCTGGGGCCGCATCGCGATGATGGTGCTGATCTATCCGGGCTTCCTGTGGCTCAACCTCTCGCCCACGCCGGCCGTGCTGTTTATCGTGGTGGGCCTGCTGAGCATTGCGCTGGTGGTGCAGACAGTGCCCGCCATCACGATGCTGCCCGAGATGTTTCCCAAGCACGTGCGCGCGAGCGGCATGTCGCTGGTCTACAGCGTGGGCGTCTCGCTGTTCGGCGGCTTCTCGCCCTTCGTCAGCACCTGGCTGGTCAACGCCACCGGCAGCAAGCTGGCACCGGCCTGGTATCTGCTGGCGATGACGCTGGTCTCGCTGCTGGGCCTGCTCTGGCTCAAGGACTTCACCGGCAAGGACATCGACGACGCCGCGGCCCACCGGCCGGATGCCGAACCCGCTTCGAGGACCGCCCGTGCATAGCAGCGCCGCCACCCGCTATTTCTGCGGCAGCTACGCCGAAGCCCGCCGCAAGTTCCTCGACGCCGCCGCGGCGCGCGGCGCGGCCATCGAATCCTTCGTGCTCGAAGCCCATCGCGGCGCCCTGGGCGAAACGCTGGCCACCGACACGGCCTACCTCGGCACGCCGGGCGCGGCCAGGCTCTTGATCGTCAGCTCCGGCACGCACGGGCCCGAGGGCTTCTGCGGCTCGGGCTGCCAGATCGCGACGCTGCACGACGCCGACCTGCTCTCGCGCATCGAACAGGCGGGCGCCGGGCTGCTGCTGGTGCACGCGGTCAATCCGCACGGCTTCTCGCACCTGCACCGCACCAACGAAGACAACATCGACCTGAACCGCAACCACATCGACTTCGATGCGCCGCTGCCGGTCAATGCGGCTTATGCGGAGGTCGAGCCCTTCGTGCTGCCGGCCACCTGGCCGCCCAGCGCCGCCGACGAGGCTGCGATGGCCGCCTACATCGGCAAGCACGGCCTGCGCGCGTACCGCGCCGCCGTCACGACCGGCCAGTACGTCGTGCCCGACGGCCTGTTCTACGGCGGCCAGGCGCCGTCGTGGAGCAACCGCACCGTGCGCGGCATCCTGCGCAAGTTCGGCTCCGCCGCCACGCACATCGGCTGGATCGACATCCACACCGGGCTCGGCCCCTACGGCCACGGCGAGAAGATCTACCCGGGCCGCCCGGACGGCCTCGCCCAGGCGCGCGCCTGGTGGGGTGCCGACGTGTTCGCGCCCTTCGACGGCCAGTCGGCCTCGGCCGACGTGTCGGGGCCGGTGGTTTCGGCCGTCTACGACGAATGCCCGCAGGCCAGCGTGGCACTGATGGGCCTGGAGTTCGGCACCTTGCCCGACCTGGAAGTGCTGAACCGCCTGCGCGCCGACACCTGGCTGCGCAGTCACGCGCAAGCGCCGGCCGAACAGCAGCGCACCATTCGCCAGCAGCTGCGCGACGCCTTCTACTGCGACAACGAGGAGTGGAAAGGCATGGTGCTGGGCCAGGCCCGAACGGCGCTTCTGCAAACGGTGCAAGGACTCAAGAACGCTTAGGAAAACTTCGGTGCCCTGCGCTCGCGCAGGGAAGCCACGCCTTCGCGCACGTCAGGCCCCGCGAAGCCCATGAACTCGAGCGCCAGCGAGGCGTCGAAGCTCGGGCCGGCCAGGCGCAGCCAGTTGTTGAGCGCGTACTTGGTGAAGCGGATCGCGCTCTGGCTGCCGGCGGCCAGCTTGTCGGCGACCTCGTAGGCGCGCGGCAGCAGCTCGGCCTCTTCCACCGCGAGCGAGACCAAGCCGATGCGCTCGGCCTCCTCGCCGCTCACCGGTTCGCACAGCAGCAGGTAGTACTTGGCCTTGGCCATCCCGCACAAGAGCGGCCAGACGATCGCCGCATGGTCGCCCGCCGCCACGCCCAGCCGCGTGTGGCCGTCGACGATCTTCGCGGTCTTGCTCGCGATCGAGATGTCGGCCAGCAGGCCCGCCACCAGGCCGGCGCCCACGGCCGGCCCGTGCATCGCGCTGACGATCGGCTTGTCGCAGTTGACGAGGTTGTAGACCAGGTCGCGCGCTTCCTTCCACACGCGCACGCGCGTGGCGTCGTCGGTGCTCATCTGCTCGACCATCGCCAGGTCGCCGCCGCCCGAGAAGCCCATGCCCTCGCCGCGCAGCACGGCGCAGCGCACCGTGTCGTCGGCCGACACGTCGCGCCAGATCTCGGCCAGCTCGCGGTGGCCGTCATGGCCCGCGGTGGGCAGCTTGCCGTTCTGCGCGCGCATCTGGATGTCGAGCACCGCGCCGCCGTCGCCGCGGCACGTGATCGCGAGGGTCTGGTAGCGGGCGTAGTCCATGGCGTCTCTTCTCAGTTGCGCGCGGCCAGCTCGCGGCAGCGCTGCAGGTTGGTGTTGAAGTTCGTGGTGAGCGTCGGCTGGCAGGTGTCGGCCGAGAGCTTGAAGCGGCACAGGCCGACCACGAGGAAATCGGTCACCGCCTCTGTGCACATCGGATAGCGCGCCAGCGCCGGGTTGGCGCGCGTCTTGAAGCCCCAGCTGTCGGAGAAGTCAAGCATGCGGCCCATCGCATCCTCGAAGTAATCGCGGTCCTTGTTGGCGATGGCTGCATCCATCGCGGGCAGCTCGGTGCCGAGGAAGCTCATGGCGGCCGCCGGGAAGCGGTCGGCATCCTGCTGAGCGGCTGCGCCGGTCGCGGCGACGGTCAGCAGAAAGGGGGCGAGGGTTCGTGCGGAAGCGACGAGGAGGCGGTGGCGGATGGATCCCATGGTCGGCGGTATGGCGGGTAGACGCGGAAGCGATATTTGAACCCAAACACGCCGCGCGCCTCCGGCCCGCGAAAACCCGCCTACCAGCGCAGCTTGACGCCCACCGAGCCTTGCACCGAGGACTTCACCCGTGCATCGCCACCGAGGGCGAAGACGCGCCCCACTTCGCCGTAGACGCTGGTGGCCGGCGTCACGGCCAGCGTGAAGCCGCCCGCCACTTCGCCCGAGCTGTAGCCGCTCGCACTGGCGATGCGGGTGGTGGCCGCGGGGCCGATGAACTCGGCCACGTCCGTGCCGCCGCTCGCGCGGTACAGGTTCGCGCGCACGTAGGGCTGCAACCGTCCGGCGCCGGTGGCGATGTCGCCCTTGATGCGCACGCCCAGGCGGCCGATCCAGCCGCCGTCGGCATGCTGGCGCACGGCCGCGCCGCCGATCAGCACGTCGTCGAAGCGCGTGCGCTGGTAGATCAGCTGCGCCTGCGGCTCGATGGTCCAGTTCGCGGCCAAGGGGAAGGACTTGCCGGCTTCGATCGAGGCCGTGAGGCTCTCGGCCTTGCCCGAGGCGTTCGGGTTGCCGTCGGGGCGCACGGTGCTGCGATGGCGGCCGGCTTGCAGCACGGCGTCGGCGTACAGGCCGCTCGCCTCCATCCAGGTGGCGTAGCCGCCGAGGTAGCGCGACTGCGAGTCGGTGCTGCCGACGCGCCCGAGGGTGCCGCGCGCATTGCCGCTCACATCGGCGCCGCCGTCCAGGAAGCCGACGTAGAGGCCGGCGCGCCAGTTGCCGATTGCCAGCAGATCGGTGCCGGCCTGCAGGCCGCTCACATGGCCGCGGCTGTGCGCGCTGGCGACGCCCGCCTGGCCGATGTCGAGGTCGCCGTGGACGGCACGGGCCCAGGCGCGGCGCGGCGCTCCGGCTTGGCCGGCCTCGCCGGGCGCTGCGGCCGCCTCATCGCCGATGCGGCGGTGCAGGTTGCCGAGCATGCCGAGATCGGCCTGGCGCAGTTGCGCCGGCAGGGCGGCGAACAGCGGGACTTCGGCGCGGTAGGTCGGCACGGTCACCAGTGGCAGGGCCAGCTTGACGGTCGTGTCCGCGGTCGTGGTGGTGGGCGCATCCGCATCCACGGGCGCCACCGGTGGCGCGATGGTGGTCTCGGAACGCAGATACCAGTTCTCGCCGGCGCCCTGCGCATCCGCCGCGTACAGGCGGTACTCGTAGGCGCCCGCATCGACGTGGCCGTTGGCCAGCGCGAAGGCGTCGCGCGTGCTCTGGGCGGTGGTGGTGGCGCCGTTTCGCGCGCTCACCACCTCGATGCCGTTGCCGGTGGTCTGAGCGCCGAGGCCGCCGAGGTTGGTGATGCGCACCGTGGTGCTGCCGCTCGCGCTGGCAGCCGGGCCGCTCAGCACCAGGCGGTCGCTCGGGCTGCTGCCGCCGCCGAGCACCGTGCCGAGCTTGAGCACGCCGCCGTTGCCGACGTAGGCGCCGGTGACGGTGAACGTGCCGCCCGCCGCCGCGCTCAGCAGGTTGACGGTGCCCGCGTTGTCGAGCGAGGCGACGCGCTGGTTGAAGCCCGCGGCATCGAGCGTCGCGCCGGAGGCCACGGTGTGCGCGGAAGCGGCGCTGAAGGTGTGGTCGGCGCCGGCCTTCAAGGTGCCTGCCGCGACCATGGTCGCGCCGCTGTAGCTGTTGGCGCCCGAGAGCACCGTGGTGCCGCTGCCCACCTGGCGCAGCGCGCCGCTGCCGCTGATGGCTCCTGTCAGGTTCAAGGTGTTCGAGCGGTTCGCGATCAGCGTCGCGTTGTTGACGATGTCGCCCACCACGCCGCCGCTCGTGCCGCCGTTGCCCAGTTGCAGCGTGCCGGCCGTGATGGTGGTGCCGCCGGTGTAGCTGTTGTCGGCCGTGAAGGTGGTCGTGCCGGCGCCGAGCTGCGTGACGCTGCCCGTGCCGCTGATCGGCGCGCCGAAGCCGACGGCATTCGACCGATTCACGACGAGCGCCGCGTTGTCGACGATGGGGCCGCTCACCATGCCGGTGGTGCCGCCGTCGCCGAGCTGCAGCGTGCCGGCGCTGATGGTGGTGGTACCGGTGATCGCCTGGTCGCGCGCCAGGCTCAGCCGGCCGGCACCGGTCTTCTCGATGCCGCCGATGCCGGACAGGAGCCCGGTGTAAGTCGCGTCGTCGGGCTGCGCGATGCGCACCAGGCCGTTGTCGGTGATGGCCAGGGGCGCGAACTGCGCGCTCGTCTGCAGGATGCCGGCCGCGTCCACCGTCATGCTGCCCGTGTAGCTGCTGGCGTCGGTGCCGAGGATCAGCGTGCCGCCGGCCACCCGCGTGCTGGTGATGCCCGAGCCGGGCAGCGCGTTGTTGAAGGTCCAGGTGCCGCTGTCGTTCTTCACCAGCGCCTGGAAGTTCGACAGCGCCTGCGCGAAGGTGTCGGTGCCGCTGCCATTCAGGGTCAGCAGGTTGCTGCCGCCGCCGCCGTCGATGCTGCCGGTGATCGACGAGCCGGTGTAGACGTTGAGCGTGTCGTTCGCATTGGCGAAGTTCAGCGAGCCAATGAGCTGCCCCTGATTGGTGAAAGCGATCGCCATGGTGCCGGCGACGCCCATGATGTTGCCCGCGCCGCCCTTGTAGTCGATGACGCCGGTTGCGCCATTGATCACGGTGTTCGAGCCGTTCGACGATTCGAACCAGATCGCCGCGCCGCCGGCCTGCGAACGGATTTCGCCGTGGTTGACGATCAGGTTGCCGCTGCCGTGCGCATTGACGGCTTCTGCGTTGAAAGCCGTGCCGTTCGACAGCAGCCTGGCGCCCTGCTCGACTGTGAGGGTGGTGCCCGAGCGGAATTCGATGGTGTTGGCGCCGGTGCCGTAGTGGCCGTTGGCGCTGCCCGCCGCATTGTTCTGCACCGTGGCATCGCGCTGGATCAGGATCGTGCCGTTGTCGCCCATGCTGATGGCGGGCAGGTCGATGGTGCTGATCACCGCGTTGGGCTGCACGTCCACCGAGCCGCCGGGCGTGGCGTCATAGCCGCCGATGACGACGAAGGTCTGCGGGGTGCCGGCGGTGCAAGTGATGGCGTTGCTGCCGCTGCTGGCGCAATCGGCGGCGGCTGTACCGGCCATGCCCAACAGAACTATGGCCACGACGGGCGCCTTGGTGCCCGACTTGCCGACGCCGCGCGCCAGCTCGGAGGCCACGGCCCAGATCCCTTGCGAAGGGTTCCAGACCACCCGGAAAACGCGGTTCATGCACTTCTTTCTTATGAAAATGAATACTTAAGACTGTAGTTCTTAGGTTTACATCTCCTAAGGAAGTAATTCACGGAATCGGCGTGGATCGCCCGAAGTTGGTGCGCAGTGCTGCCCCGTAAACTCGGGCATGGCTTCCAAATCCCCCAGAGCGCCGCGCATGCTCGAGCGCGGCCTCATGTGCATCCTCATCGGCGCAGCGGTGCTGCTCGCACCGCACTTCCTGCAGTCGCCCGCCTGGCGCGAAACCATCGGCGGGGCCTACGTGGTCGGCTGGTTCGCGCTGGCGCTCGGCGTGGCGCTGGTCGCTGTCGACCTGTTCCAGCGCGCGAAAAAGTCCGGAGGCCGCTGATGCGCGACCCGGTGCGCGTCGGCGACCGCGACCGCTTCGACACGCTCATCGATGCGCGCTCGCCGGCCGAGTTCGCGCTCGATCACATCCCCGGCGCCATCAACTGCCCGGTGCTCGACGACGAGGAGCGCCGCATCGTCGGCACGCTCTACAAGCAGCAGGGTGCCTTCGAGGCGCGCCGGGTCGGCGGTGCGATGGTGGCCGCGAACATCGCGCGGCACCTGAAGGAGCAGTTCGCCGACCGGCCGGCCGACTGGAAGCCGCTCATCTATTGCTGGCGCGGCGGCCTGCGCAGCGGCTCGATGACGACCTGGCTGCGCCTCGTGGGCTGGGACGCTCAGCAGCTCTCGGGCGGCTACAAGAGCTGGCGCCGCCACGTGATCACGCAGATCGAGACCCTGTGCCCGCAGCTCGCGCTGCGCGTGCTGTGCGGCGCCACCGGCAGTGCCAAGACGCGCGTGCTGCAGGCCATGGCGGCGCAGGGCGAGCAGGTGCTCGACCTCGAAGCTTTCGCCGCCCACAAGGGCTCGCTGCTCGGCGCCCTGCCCGGCGTGCCGCAGCCGTCGCAGACCGCCTTCGAGACGCGCATCGCCGAGCTGCTGGACCGCATCGATCCGCAAAAGCCGCTGTACGTCGAGGGCGAGAGCCGCCGCATCGGCCGCCTCAACGTGCCGACAGCGCTGGTGGAGCGCATGCGCGCGAGCCGCGTCATCGAGATCGACGCCACGCCCGAAGCGCGCCTGGCGTACCTGCTGCGCGACTACGCCTACCTAGGCGACGACCCGGAAGCGCTTTCGCGCCAGCTCGCGATGCTGAAGGAGCTGCACGGCAAGGCCGTGATCTCGCGCTGGCAGCAGTGGGCGGCCGAGCGCGACCTGCCTTCGCTGTTCGCGGAGCTGACCGCGCTGCACTACGACCCGGCCTACAAGCGATCGCAGGCCAGCCATTTCGCGCTCTGGGACGAACGGCAGGTCTTGCGCGCCGACGATCTCTCGGACGAAGGCGTCGAGGCCATCGCCCGCCGCGTGGCCGCGGCGGGCCGGGAACTCAGCGCTTCTTGAGCGCCTTCTTCACCAGCTCGACCACCGCCAGCACGATCGCGCCGGCCACGATGCCGACGCCCGCGTTGGCGCCCATCGAGCCGAGGCCGCCGACCAGGCTGCCTGCATCCAGCGCCCAGGCCTCGACCGCGTGGCCGAGCGCCGGCACGCCGTGCACCAGGATGCCGCCGCCGACCAGGAACATGGCGGCGGTGCCGGCGATGGACAGGCCCTTCATGAGCCAGGGCGCCGCCGCGAGGATGCCGCGGCCGAACGCGCGCGAGCCCGCGTCTTCACGCCAGCTCAGGTAGAGCCCGGCGTCGTCGAGCTTCACGATGCCCGCGACCAGGCCGTAGACGCCGACGGTCATGACCAGCGCGATGCCGACCAGCACGCTGAGCTGCGTCACGAAGGACTGGCCCTGCACCGTGCCCAGCGTGATCGCGATGATTTCCGCCGAGAGGATGAAATCGGTGCGCACCGCACCCTTGATCTTGTCCTTCTCGACCGCGACCACGTCCACGCCGGGGTCGGCGACCGCCCGCTCGTGCTTCGAGACCTCGGCCGCATGCTCTTCCTTGTGCAGGAACTTGTGCGCGAGCTTCTCGCAGCCCTCGAAACACAGGAAGGCGCCGCCGATCATCAGGAGCGGCGTCACCAGCCAGGGCAGCCAGGTGCCGATGGCGAGCGCCGCGGGCACCAGGATCGCCTTGTTGATGAAGGAGCCCTTGCACACCGCCCACACCACCGGCAGCTCGCGCTCGGCCTTGACGCCCGAGACCTGCTGCGCGTTCAGCGCCAGGTCGTCGCCCAGCACGCCGGCGGTCTTCTTGGCGGCAAGCTTGGTGAGGATGGAAACGTCGTCGAGAACGGTCGCGATGTCGTCGAGCAGGAGCAGCAGACTGGTCGCCATTTCTCAGTTGTCCTGGACACGTTCTACGGTCGCGGCCGGCGAAGCCAGGCCCGTTCGGGAAACACCGCGGAACCGGCCTTGCCGGGCCGCTGGTGTTGCCCCCGGCGAGGGGGTTGGCGGCCACACGAAGTGGGCAAGCCTGGGGGTGAGCCTATACATCGCGCTTCAAGCGGATCTCTTCGATCTTGATGCCGCCGATCGAGGTCGTCTTGGCGGTCTTCATCTCGCGCTTGAAGCCGGCCAATTCGTGGAAGCGCATCGCGCGGTCGTTGCGCAGCGGCACCCAGATGGTGACCAGCGTGCAGCCCTCCTCCTCGAGGCCGTCGCGCGCGGCGTCCCACAGCGCGACGCCGACGCCCTTGCCCCAGTGCTCGGGCTTGACGTAGATGGCCCAGATCTCGCCGGTGGTCGAGGGCGTCTTGGCATCGCGCGAGCGGTCGAAGCCGACGAAGCCCACCACCTCCTCGCCCAGCACCGCCACATGCACCTGCGGCTCGCTGAACTCGATCGCCTCGCGCCACTTCGCCTCGCGCGTGGACGGGGCGAGCGCGCGCAGCTGGTCTTCGGGCAGGATGCCCGTGTAGGCGGCGCGGGCAGCGGCGGCGTGGACTTCGGCGATGGCCTTGGCATCGCGCATGGTGGCGGGGCGAACTTCGTAGTCGGACATGGATGCGGGGGGACGAGCGGTAAAGGGCCGTATTGTCGCCGCGCCGCTAAACTGCTTGTTGCATTTGCACTCGCATCATCCGGAGAATCACCATGGCCAAGAGTCAACAGCGCAGCAACAAGGAAGCCAAGAAACCCAAGAAGGACAGCTCCCCGCCGAAGCCGCCGGGCGCAGGCATCGAACCGGTGCGCACCATCACCACCGCGGTGATCCCGCGCGGCAAGCTCAAGAACAAGTGACGACGGCGCCGCAGCAGCCCCGCAATCCCTTGCACGGGCTCACGCTCGAGGCCATCGTGACGGCGCTGGCGGCGCACTATGGCTGGCAGGGCCTGGGCGAGCGCATCCCGCTGCGCTGCTTCACCAGCGACCCGAGCGTGGCCTCCAGCCTCAAGTTCCTGCGCAAGACGCCGTGGGCGCGCGAGAAGGTCGAAAGCCTCTACCTCTTCATGCTGCGCGAAGAACGCCGACAGGCGTCGCGCGGCACGCCGCCATGAAGGCGCGCATCCAGCCCGCCGGCTTCGACTTCGACACCGAGTCCGGGCTCACGCTGCTGCAGTCCGCCGATGCGGCCGGCGTCGAGCTGCCGAGTTCCTGCCGCAACGGCACCTGCCGCACCTGCATCTGTAAGCTGAGCGCCGGCGAGATCCGCTACCGCATCGAGTGGCCAGGCGTGAGCGCCGACGAGAAGGCCGAGGGCTGGATCCTGCCTTGCGTGGCCGAGCCGCTGGGCGATGTCACGCTCGACGTGCCCTACGCCTTCTCACACTTCTGATCTGACGATCCGGTCACGCTGCGCAAGCGAGGGAAAGAGCCGGAACCATGCGAGCGCCACCAGCACCGTGCCGACGCCGCCCGTCACCACCGAGCCGACCGGCCCCAGCAGCGCCGCCGTGGCCCCCGACTCGAACTCGCCGAGTTGGTTGCTGGCGCCGATGAAGATCGAGTTGACGGCGCTCACGCGGCCGCGCATCGCGTCCGGCGTCTCGAGCTGCACCAGCGTCTGCCGGATCACGACATTGACCATGTCGACGCCGCCCGAGATCGCCAGCGCCACCAACGAGACGAGGAAGCTGCGCGAGAAGCCGAACACGATCATGCAGAGCCCGAACGCGCCCACCGCCATCAGCAGCGTGCGCCCCACGTGGCGCTCGATGGGCCGGCGCGTCAGCATGATCGACATTGCCAGCGCACCGACCGCCGGCGCGCTGCGCAGCAGGCCCAGCCCCCAGGGGCCGGTGTGCAGGATGTCCTTGGCGAAGATCGGCAGCAGCGCGACCGCGCCGCCGAGCAGCACCGCGAAGAGGTCGAGCGAGACGGCGCCGAGCACGGGCTTGCGTTTCCAGATGAAGTTCACGCCCGCCAGCACCGTGGCGAGCGTGACCGGCTCGCGCGGCGCCGGCATGTGGTCGTAGCGCAGCTGCATCAAGAGCAGGCTGCCGACGGCAAAGAACAGCAGGCTCGCGCCGTACACCACGCCCGTGCCCGCGGCGAACAGCAGGCCGCCCAGCGCCGGCCCGCCGATGATCGCGCCCTGCATGCCGGCCGAGCTGAAGGCCATCGCGCGCGGCAGCATCAGCGGCGGCACGAGCAGCGGCGTCAGCGCCTGCTGCGCCGGCATCTGGAAGGCGCGCACCGCGCCCAGCACCAGCGACAGGCCGAGCAGCAATCCGCGCGAGTCCTGATGCGTATAGACGGCGCCGAGCAGCACCAGCGCGACTGCACCCTGCACCGCCAGGCAGGCCGCGACGATGCGGCCGCGATGGTGGCGATCGACGATGTGGCCCGCCAGTAGCGCCAAGAGCAGCGCCGGCACGAACTGGTAGAGCCCGACCAGGCCCAGGTCCCAGGCGCTGCCGGTCAGCTCGTACATGTGCCAGCCGATCGCGACCAGCTGCATCTGGGCGGCCGCGCTGCCGAAGAGCCGCGCGGTCCATAGCCGCATGAAGGGCCGCTCGCGCGTGAGATCGGAAAAATTCGGCGAGGCGGCGCGGGCGGACATTGCATCGAGGATAGCCGAGCGCCAAAGACTCCTAGACTCACTCGGTGATGACTTCACTCAGCGTGATCCACGAAGACCCCCATCTGCTGGTGCTCGACAAGCCGGCCGGCCTGCTGTGCGTGCCCGGCCGCGGCGAGGACAAGCAGGACTGCCTCAGCGCGCGCGCCGTCGCACGCTGGCCCGATGCGCTGGTGGTGCACCGGCTCGACATGGCCACCAGCGGCCTGGTGCTGATGGCGCGCAGCCCGGCGATGCAGCGCGCGCTGGGCGATGCCTTCGCCCAGCGGCGCATGCACAAGGTGTATGAAGCCATCGTCGACGGGCTGCTGCCGCTGTCCGATGAATGGGCGCTGATCGACGCGCCGCTGGCAGCCGATTGGCCGCGAAGGCCGCTGCAGAAGATCGACCCCGAATCAGGCAAGCCCAGCCAGACGCGATGGCGCGTGAAGCGTCAGCTGCGCGAGCGCCATGCCAGCCACCTGTGGCTGGAGCCGCTGACCGGCCGCAGCCATCAGTTGCGGGTTCATCTGCTGTCGATCGGCCATCCGATCCTCGGCGATGCGCTCTACGGCAGCGAGGAAGTGCGGCCGCGCGCGCCGAGGCTGCTGCTGCATGCGAGCGCGCTCGAGTTCGTGCACCCTGCCGACGGGCGGGTGCGCCGCTTCGAAAGTCCGCCGCCCTTCGCCTGAGAGTCTCTCGCCCCTGGTCCTCAGCCCTTGACGACCAGCACCGGGATCTTGGCATCCTGCAGCACGCGCTGCGTCACGCTGCCGAGCAGCAGCTTCTCGATGCCAGAGCGCCCGTGCGAGCCCATGACGATCAGGTCGGCCCCGATCGCCTCGGCGGTATCGACGATGCCTTCGTGCACCACGTGGCCGTCGATCACGCGCTGGTCGCTGTGCAGCCCTTCGGCCGCCAGCGCCGCGACGCCGCGCGCCAGCGCCGCATTGGCGCTGCTGGTGGCGGCGGCGAGGTATTCGTTCTGGCCGAGCGCATAGTCGGCGCCCACGCCGATGAAGGGATAGTTGTCCACCACGTGGATCAGGGTGATGCGGCTGCCGAAGGCCAGCGCCAGTCCACTGGCCTTGCTGACCGCAAGCATCGACGTTTCGGATCCATCGATCGGAACCAGGATGTGATTGAACATGGCAGACCTCTTTCGTTCGCAGGGCTCGCAGAGCGAGCCGGACCCCGAATTTACATCCAGGGAGAGGGCCGGACTGTAGGACGGCTACGGCCCGGCAGGTGGCATCAATCGCCTTGAAATGCGCCGGCGCGGCAGGTCACGACCAGGGTGTCGCGCCAGCCCGGCTGGCCTTCGACCAGCGGCTGGATCGGCGTCGACTCGTGGATCACGCGTGCGTCGTCGAGCAGGAGCAGCGTCCAGGGCTCGGTCATCGTGAAGCGCTCGCCGCGGCGGCCCGCGGCCTCGAACACGCGCGTTTCGCCGCCCTTGATGTTGTGGCGCCGGACCAGCGCGACCGCCACCAGGTCGACACCGTCGCGGTGCGCGCCTTCCGGCGTCGGCCGGCCGATGCCGTCGGCGGTGTCGATGCGGAACTGGTGCGCCTCCACGTACCAGCGCTGCGTGCCGCGCAGGCCGCTCGCCACGCTGCCCAGGCCGCGCAGCAGCCGCTGCCATGCGGGCTGCGCGAGCGTCCCCGCCTCCATCGGCGCGAACCAGCGCTGCATGCCGCCGTGCAGCGCGTTGTATTCCACCGGCTGCCAGTGCGCGCGGTGCGGCACCTGTTCGAGCGCTGCGTCCTCGACCGTGAAGCAGGCATGGCGCCGCGTGCGATAGCGGCCGCCGTCCTTCAGGTATTCGTCGGGCGGCAGCTGGTCCCAGTCGCCGCACAGCGCATCGAATTCGGTGAGCGAGGTTTCCAGCCACTCGGCCACGCCTTGCGGACTCAGGACGGCGTAGCCGTCCTGGCGCAATGCGGCGGCGAGTCGATCGGGTGGCGTGAACGGCGGATTGAAGAGGCCGCCGCTCACTCCGTCACCTTCACGTCCTTCCAGAAGGCGACGCGGTCCCGGACCATCTCGGCTTCGGGCTTGGGGTCGGCGTAGTACCACGCGGCGTCGGTGTGGAGCTCGCCGTTGACCAGCAGCGAGTAGTAGCTCGCGCTGCCCTTCCAGGGGCAGGTGGTCTTGTGGTTGCTGAAGGTCACATAGTCGCGGTTGAGCGAACTCATGGGGAAGTAGTGGTTGCCCTCGACGAGCACGGTGTCGTCGCTCTCGGCGACAGTGACGCCGTTCCAGGTTGCTTTCATGAAAATCTCCGTGTGCCCGGCGAACGCGGGCAGCCCTGTCATTGTGCCGCGGGCGATTGGAGCCAGTGGACGCTGAACAGGCGCTCGGGATCGGTCCATACCGCGGCCGGCCTGAAGCCGGCCTTCACCGCGAGCGCACGCAAGCCATCGACGGTGAACTTGTGGGAGTTCTCGGTGTGGATGGTTTCGCCTTCGTCGAAAGAGAAGCGCTGGCCGTCGAGCGTCACGGTCTGCGCGCGGCGGCTCACCAGGTGCATCTCGATGCGCCGCAGCGGGGCGTTGTAGAAGGCCGCGTGCGTGAAGCCGTCGGGGTCGAAGTCGGTGTCGAGCTCGGCGTTGGCGCGTCGCAGCAGGTTGAGATTGAAGGCCGCGGTCACGCCCTGCGCGTCGTTGTAGGCCGCATGCAGCAGGGCCGGGTCCTTGACCAGGTCGACGCCGAGCAGCAGGCCGCCGCCGCGCAGCAGGCGCTGGGCCAGCTGCAGGAAGGCGAGCGCTTCATCGGGACTGAAGTTGCCCAAGGTCGAGCCGGGAAAGAAGCCGACGCGCTGGCCCATGCCCTCGCCGCGCGCGGGCAGCACCAGCGGCATGGTGTAGTCGGCCACGAGGGGCTGCACCGCGAGCCGCGGATAGTCGTCGCGCAGGCGCTCGGCCGCCGCTTCGAGATGCTCGCCGGAAATATCGATCGGCACATAGCGCTTCGGCGCATCGAGCGCGTCGAGCAGGAGCCGCACCTTGGTGAGCGATCCGGCGCCGAATTCGATGATCTCGGCCTTCGGACCGATCTGCGCCGCGATCTCGGAGGCGCACTCGGTGAGGATGCGAAGCTCGGTGCGCGTCGGGTAGTACTCGGGCAGCTCGCAGATGCGGTCGAACAGCGCAGATCCTGCGACGTCGTAGAAGAACTTCGGCGGGATGCTGCGCGCGCCGCGGCTCAGGCCCGCGAACAGCTCGCGGCCGAAATTGGACAGCGGCGCGGCCCGCTGCGCGGTGCGAAAGGCGTGGAGGTTGAATGCAGGATTGCCCATCAGAGCTCCTTCACGAGCCGCAGCCCGGAGAACTGCCAGCGCGCGGCCGGCGGGAAGAAGTTGCGGTAGCTGGGGCGCGTGTGCCCTTCGGGCGTGGCGACGCTGCCGCCGCGCAGCACCAGCTGGCCGATCATGAACTTGCCGTTGTACTCCGCCGCGATGCCCGCGAGCGGGCGAAAGCCCGGGTACGGATCGTAGGAGGAGCGCGTCCACTGCCACGCATGGCCGCTCATCTGCGTGATGCCGGGCGCGTCGTGGGCGGCCTCCCATTCGAACTCGGTCGGCAGCCTCGCACCGGCCCATTCGGCGAAGGCCGCAGCTTCATAGAAGCTCAGCTGGGCCACCGGCGCCTCGGGTTCCAGCGGCCGCACGCCGTGCAGGCCGAAGACCTGCCAGCCCGCGGTCGTGCCCTGGTGGGCAAGCCGCGGATCGTCGGGCGCCAACCAGTAGGCCGGGCAGCGCCAGCCCTGGGCCTGCACCCCGGCCCAGCCGTCGGACAGCCAGAGCTCGGGCCGCTGGTAGCCGCCGTCGGCAATGAACTGCGCGTAGTCGCCGCAGCTCACCAGCCGGTCGGCGATGGCATAGGGCCGCAGCAGCGCCTGATGGCGCGGCGTCTCGTTGTCGAAGGCGAAGCCGTCGCCGCGGTGGCCGACCTCGACCAGCCCGCCGGGCTGCGGCAGCCATTGCATCGGCTGCGGCACCGAGGCGAGCCGCAGCGCGGGCCCTGCCGCAGCCCGGTACGCGGGCAGCAGCGGGTTGCACGACAGGGCATGCAGGATGTCGGTGACGATGAGCTCCTGGTGCTGCTGCTCGTGGTGCAGGCCGAGGGTGACGATCGCCGCGATCGCATCCCAGTCCCCGCCCTCGCCCGCCGTCTCGAGCAGCGCCTGCACCGCCTCGTCGACGTGGCGCCGGTACGCGTGCACCTCGCCTTGCGAAGGCCGCGTCAAGAGCCCGCGCTGCGGGCGCGGATGGCGCGGCCCCAGCGCCTCGTAGTAGGAGTTGAAGAGATAGTGAAAACGCGGATCGAAGACGCGGTAGCCCGTCGCATGCGGCTGCAGCAGCACGGTTTCGAAGAACCAGGTGGTGTGGGCCAGGTGCCATTTGGTCGGACTGGCATCGGGCATCGACTGGATGCACTGGTCTTCGGCCGAGAGAGGCGCCGCGAGCGCGAGGCTTTGCGCACGCACCGCCTGGAACTGATCGCGCAGCGCGTCTGCAGCGGGCGCGGCCGGCCGGATGAGATTCATGGGGTCTCCAATTTTTGGATCGAAAGGTTTTTAGCCCATGGAGACAGGCAGGCGCCGTAGGACAAGCCCGCGCAGTCGAGCGCGACACTTTGGCACAAGACGCTGGTGCGTGCCAGAGCCCTGCGTATCATCCGGCGGATGAGTACGACTACCCCTTCCAGCCGCCCCCGTATCGTCATCGTCGGCTGCGGCTTCGGGGGCCTGGAGGCGGCGCGAAAGCTGCAGGGCGCCGACGTCGATGTCACCGTCGTCGACAAGACCAACCACCACCTGTTCCAGCCGCTGCTCTACCAGGTGGCGACCGCCGGCCTGGCGGCGCCCTCGATCGCAGCGCCGGTGCGACTCCTGTTCCGCCGCCAGCCCAACATCACCACCCTGCTCGGCGAAGTTGCGCACATCGATCCGCTTGCGCACGAGGTGCAGTTGGCCAACGGCACGCGCCTCGGGTGGGATCACCTGATCGTGGCCGCCGGCGCCACCCACAGCTATTTCGGCAACGACGGCTGGGCCCGGGTGGCGCCGGGCCTCAAGACCCTGGCCGATGCCTTCGAGATCCGCCGCCGCGTGCTGATGAGCTTCGAGGCCGCCGAGATCGAAGCCGACCCGGTGCGGCGCCGTGCATTGCTGACCTTCGCGGTGATCGGCGCCGGCCCCACTGGCGTCGAGATGGCCGGCACGCTGGCCGAGATCGCGCGCCACACGCTGGAAGGCGAGTTCCGCCGCATCGATCCGGGCAGCGCCGAGGTACTCTTGATCGAGGGCGGCCCGCGCGTGCTGCAGGCCATGCCCGAAAGCCTGAGCCAGCGCGCGCTGGAGCAACTGCAGAAGCTCGGCGTGCAGGTGCGTCTCAATGCCAAGGTCACGGCCATCGACGAGGCCGGGCTCACGGTCGAATCGCCCTTCAGCGACGGCGGCGCGGGCACCGGCAGCCACCGCATCGACTGCCACTGTGTGATCTGGGCTGCCGGCGTGGCCGCCTCGCCGCTGGGCCGGCTGCTGGGTGAGGCGACCGGCGCCGAGACCGACCGCGCCGGCCGCGTCAAGGTGCTGCCCGACCTCAGCCTGCCGGGCCATCCGGACATCAGCGTGGTCGGCGATCTCGCGGCCGCCATGAGCCACCGGCCCGGCAAGGAGCCCAAGCCGGTGCCCGGCGTCTCGCCCGGCGCCAAGCAGATGGGCCGTGCCGCAGCGGCGAACATCCTGCGCCGCATCGCGGGCAAGGAGACTGCGCCCTTCCGCTACCGCGACTACGGCAACCTCGCGACCATCGGCCGCAACTCGGCCGTGGTCGACCTCGGCACGCCCTTCGGGCCGCTGCGCTTCTCGGGCCGCCTGGCCTGGCTGTTCTGGCTGTTCGCGCACGCCTATTTCCTGATCGGCTTCCGCAACCGCATCGTGGTGTTGATGGATTGGGCCAGCGCGTACTGGAGCTTCCAGCGGCATGCGCGGGTGGTGGCGGAGGTCAGGGGCAAGGGAGAGTCCTGAGCGGACGGTTCCGCCGGCGGCCATGATCTCTTTCGACGCCGACACGCATCGCTTCAACCTGCGAGCCGCAGCGGTCGTGCTGCACGAGGGCGCTGTGCTGCTGCACCGCATCGAGGGCGATCCGTTCTGGTCGGTGCCCGGCGGACGGGTCGAGCCCGGCGAGACCGCTGCCGCCGCAGTCGTGCGCGAGCTGCAGGAAGAACTGGCGGAGACCGTGCATTGCGAACGCATGCTGTGGGTGGTGGAGAACTTCTTCAACTACCGCGGGCGGGAGCACCACGAAATCGGCCTGTACTTCCTGGCAGAGCTCTCCCCGGGTTCGCGCCTGCTCGCAGGACCCGGGCCCTTCATGGGCAGCGAGGGCGAACTCGCGTTGACCTTCGAGTGGTTCGACTGCGCAAGGCTCGGCGAACTCGATATCCGGCCGTCGTTCCTGGCGCGCGCGCTGGCGTCGCCTGCGCTTCCGTTCGAACATGTGGTCCACCATGAGCGAAAAACCGCCTGAATCCCTGTCGTTCCGGCCGCTCGAGATGACGGACCTTCCGATGCTTCACGAATGGCTGTGCCGTCCGCACGTCAGCGAATGGTGGCAGCCCTCCCCCACGCGAGCCGAGGTCGAAGAGGAGTTCGCGCCGTTGACCGACGCCGGCCGCGACACAACGCGCGGCTATATCGCCCTGCTCGGAGCTCGCCCCATCGGCTTCATCCAGTGCTACGTAGTCATGGGTTCCGGCGACGGCTGGTGGGAGGAAGAAACCGACCCCGGTGCGCGCGGCATCGACCAGTTCCTTGCCAACGCGGAAGAGCTCGGAGCGGGCCTCGGCAGCGCGATGGCGCGCGCATTCGTCGACCGCCTGTTGCTGGACCCCGAGGTCAGCAAAGTGCAAACCGATCCTTCGCCGGACAACGGGCGCGCCATCCGCAGCTACGCGAAGGCCGGCTTCGTTGCGCACGGAGAAGTCATGACGCCCGACGGCCCTGCCCTGCTGATGCTGCGCACGCGATCGACCGGCGGCCCATCCACCTGGAGCACACGATGATCCATATCCGCGACATCGACCACCTCGTCTTGCGCGTCATCGATCTCGACCGGATGCTTCGCTTCTACTGCGAGGTGCTCGGCTGCACGATCGAGCGGCGGCAGGATGCCATCGGTCTCGTTCAGCTCCGCGCCGGGCGCTCGCTCCTCGACCTCGTTCCGGTGGACGGCGAACTCGGCCACGCCGGCGGTGCTGCGCCGGGCAAGGAGGGGCGCAACCTCGATCACTTCTGCTTTCGCGTCGAGCCCTTCGACGAGGCCGCCATCCGCCGCCACCTCGAAGCCCACAAGGTCGAAGCTGGCGTACTGGCGACCCGAAACGGCGCCGAGGGCGAAGGGCCTTCGATCTACATCAGCGATCCGGAGGGCAACGTGGTCGAACTCAAGGGGCCGCCCGCACGCGCCGCCACGTGATGCGCCTCAGACCTTCATCACCACGCCGTTCGAAAAAATGAAGATTCGCCCCTTCCGCCCCGCCGACGAAGACAGCGTCGTCGAACTCTGGCACACCTGCGGCCTCACCCGGCCGTGGAACGATCCGCACCGCGACATCCAGCGCAAGCTGAGCGAGCAGCCCGAGCTCTTTCTGGTCGCCACCGAGAACGACGCACTGCTCGGCTCCGCGATGGTCGGCTTCGACGGCCACCGCGGCTGGGTCTACTACCTCGCGGTGTCGCCGCAGCATCGCAGGCTGTCGATCGGCCGGGCGCTCATGCGGGAAGCGGAACAGTTGCTCATCGAACGCGGTTGCCCCAAGATCAACCTGCTGATCCGCTCGTCGAATGCCGAGGTCATCGCGTTCTACCGCAAGCTCGGGTACACGCAGGACGACGTGGTCAGCCTCGGACGACGACTCATTCACGACACCCCATGACGCACATCGAAAACAAACTCAAATCCCTGGGCCTGGTCCTCCCGCCGCCCGTTGCGATGCCCGCCGGCGCGGTGCTGCCCTTCCCCTGGGTGCGCATCGTCGGACGGCGGGCGCTGATCTCGGGCCACGGACCGCAGCATGCCGACGGCTCGCTCGCCGAGCCGCTCGGCAAGGTCGGGCGCGAGCTCACGCTCGAGGAGGGCTACGAGGCGGCGCGCCTGACCGCGCTGGGCATGCTCGGCAGCCTGAAGCGCGCGCTCGGCGACCTGGACCGCATCACGGCCTGGGTGCGCGTGTTCGGCATGGTCAACGCGGCGCCCGGCTTCGACCGCATGCCGGCCGTGATCAACGGCTTCTCCGACCTGATCCTCGCGCTCTACGGGCCCGAGGTCGGCGCGCACGCGCGCAGCGCGGTCGGACTGGCCGAGCTGCCCTTCGACATTCCGGTGGAAATCGAAGCCGAAGTCGAAATCCGCGACTAGGCCACCCTTGGCTTGCTTTCCGCTTCCTGCAGCAGCCGCCACATCACCTTGCCGCTGCCGCTCTTGGGCAGCGCATCGACGAACTGCACCGCGCGCGGGATCTTGTAGACGGCCATGTTCTCGCGGCACCAGTCGATGATGTCCTTTTCGGTGGTGTTCTTGTGCGTGGCGCGCAGCACCACCACGGCCTTGACCGATTCGCCGCGGTAGTCGTCCTTCATCGAGATCACGCAGGCTTCCTGGATCGCCGGGTGGCGGAACATCAGCAGCTCGACCTCGGCCGGCCAGACCTTGAAGCCGCTGGCGTTGATCATGCGCTTGAGGCGATCGGTCATGAAGAAGTAGCCGTCCTCGTCCATGCGGCCCATGTCGCCGGAGCGGAAGAAGCGCTTGCCCTCGAAATCGACGAAGGCCGCGGCCGTGGCGTCGGGCCGCTTCCAGTAGCCCTGGAACACCTCGGGGCCGTGGATGATGATCTCGCCCGATTCGCCGATCGGCATCTCCTTCAAGGTGTCGGGGTCGACCACGCGCGCGTCGGTGCTCAGGTAGGGAATGCCCAGGCACTGCTGCTTGGGGTTCTCGAACGGGTTGGTGTGCGAGGGGGCCGCGGTTTCGGTGAGGCCGTAGCCCTCCTGGTACTTCAGCCCGTACTGCTCCAGCAGCCGCTGCGCCACCGCCTGCGGCATCGCGGCTCCGCCGCCGCCGATGTAGGTCAGGCTGCCGAGGTCGAAGCTCGCGAAGTTGGGGCTGGCCATCAGGTCGATGACCATGGTCGGGATGTTGGTCCAGCTCGTGACCTTGCGGCGCGAGATCAGGCGGCCCGCCACCTCGCGGTCCCAGCGCGGCATGATGACCAGCGTGCCCCCGATCAGGATCGTGGTGTGCATCATGCTCACCACGCCGGTGATGTGGAACATCGGCACCACGGCCAGCACCACCGCCTCGCACGAGCCCAGGCCCCAGAGCTGGCCCGCGAAGGCGTTGTGCATCAGGCTCGAATGGTGGTGGATGCAGCCCTTGGGCAGGCCCGTGGTGCCGCTGGTGTAGGGCAGCAGGGCCATGTCGTTGGCGCCGACCGCATGGTCGGGCGGCGCGTGTCCCGCATCGAGCGCATCGGTCCAGGCCATGACGGCGCCGTCGGCCAGCGAAGGCAGCGGATGGCGCGCGAGCAGCCAGTCGCGCCAGGCCGGCGGCGGCGCCTCGTCGCCGCTCGCCTCGGCATCGAAGGCGTCGGTGAACTGGGTGACGATCATGTGCGCCAGGCGGTCCTTGGGCGCGAGCGCGTCGCTGGCCTTGGCGAGCTCGGGCGCGAGGTCGCCGGTGGTGATGGCAACCTTGGCATCCGGATCGGTGATGTAGTGCTTCAGCTCCTCGGCGCGGTTCATCGGATTGACCGGCACCACCACCGCATTGGCGCGCAGGATCGCGAAATGCGCGATCACCAGCTGCGGGCAGTTCTGCATGTCGAGGACCACGCGGTCGCCGCGCTTCACGCCCAGCGCATGCAGCGTGCCGGCAAGCCGCTCGACCTGCGCGGCGAGCTCGCGGTAAGTGGTCTCGCGGCCGAAGAAGACCATGGCCGTCTTGTCGGGAAAGCGCGCCCCGGAAGTGGCGAGGTTGTGCCACAGCGAGGTGGCGGGAACGGTGATCGAACGGGGCAGGCGCTCGGGCCAGAACTTGTAGTGCGGGCGGTCCATACGGTGATCAGTCTCCAATCAGCGCCCGAGCCTACGATGCCCGGCGCATGCCCCGCATCGGGGAAGCCCCAAGCGCGTCGCATGGGTGACTCCCTGCGCGTTCTGCCGTACAACGGCAGCTTCGTTCCACCCACCCACCGAGGAGCACACATGGCAGCAGACAAGCAAGCAAGCGTTCACTGGGAAGGCGCCGGCAAGACCGGCAAGGGCCAGATCAGCACCGAGACCGGCGCGCTCAAGGACTACCCCTACGGCTACGCGAGCCGCTTCGAGGACGACAAGCGCGGCACCAATCCGGAAGAAATCCTGGGCGCGGCGCATGCCGGCTGCCTCACGATGGCGCTGGCCTTCGCGCTCGAGGGCGCGGGCTTCACGGCCGACTCGATCGACACCAAGGCCGCGGTGCGCCTGGCCCGCGACGGCGCGGGCTTCAAGATCGACCGCATCCAGCTCGAGCTCGAGGCCAGCATCCCCGGCATCGACGACTCCAAGTTCCAGGAACTGGCGGCCGGCGCCAAGGCCGGCTGTCCGCTTTCCAAGGCGCTCGCCAGCGTGCCCGAAATCACCTTGAAGGCGCGTCTGCGCAGCTGAATCACACCTGTTTGGTGCACAGATCTTGCATACCAGTTGGCATGAAAGCTGCTGGTATGCAGGACCATGGCCATTTCCGCACCCGAGATCAGTGCACGCATCGTTGAAGCGGTAATGGCGCAGAAGCTCGCCCCGGGCTCGCGCCTGGGCGAGCAGCAGCTCGCGATGCTGTTCGACTGCAGCCGCACCATCGTCAGGGAGGCGCTCACGCGGCTGGCGGCGCGCGGCATCGTGACCGTGAGCGCACGCCGCGGCTGGTTCGTGATCGAGCCCTCGCAGGCCGAGGCGCGGGAAGCCTTCGAAGCGCGCCGCGTGATCGAGTCGGGCCTGATCCGCAGCGCCGGCCCGATCGACAAGGAGGCCCTGCGCGCGCTCAAGGCACATCTGAAGCGCGAGAAGGCCGCCGTCAAGGACAGCGACATCGGCAACCGCAGTTACCTGCTGGGCGACTTCCACGTCTGCCTGGCCGAGTCCCTGGGCAACTCGCTTTTGGCCGACACGCTGCGCGACTTCACCGCGCGCACCACCTTGATCGCGATGCTCTACCAGTCCTCGCACGACGCGGCGCAGTCCTGCGAGGACCACGTGCGCATCGTCGCGGCGCTGGAGCGCGGCGACACCGCCGGCGCCGAGGCGCTGATGACCGAGCACATCGGCACGGTGCAGTCGGCGCTGCGCGTGCAGCACCCCACCGACCCGCTGGCCCAGCTGCGCGATGCGCTCGCACCGCTTCAAGGCACCCCCGCCAAGGCACAGCTCTTGCGTACAGGCGCCCGAGCCAAGGCCTCCGACGCCGCACCTTCACCCGACGACTCATCGACTTACCTAGGAGCCCTGCTATGAAAATTTCCAAACGCCACTTCGCGCTCGTCCTCGCGTCGGCCGCGCTGCTCGCCGCCGGTGCCGCTCAGGCCCAGAGCGCACTCGACAACGTGCTCAAGTCCAAGACGCTCAAGGTCGCGATCCCGACCGACTACCCGCCCTACGGCTTCGTCGGCCCCGACATGGCGCCGCAGGGCCTCGATGTCGAGATGGCCAAGCTGATCGCCGCCAAGCTGGGCGTCAAGGTCGAGCTGGTGCCGGTCACCAGCGCCAACCGCATTCCCTACCTGCAGACCAAGAAGGCCGACCTCGTGATCTCGACGCTGGGCAAGAACGCCGAGCGTGAGAAGGTGATCGACTTCAGCGCCGCCTACGCGCCCTTCTTCCAGGCCGTCTATGCATCGAAGAGCCTGAGCATCAAGAGCTTTGCCGACATGGGCGGCAAGTCGGTGGCCGTGACGCGCGGCGCGATGGAAGACCAGGAGCTCGCCAAGGTGGCGCCCGCCAACGTCGACTACAAGCGCTTCGAGGACAACAACGCGACCATCGCGGCCTTCGTGGCGGGGCAGACGCAAACCATCGCCACCAGCGCCGCGGTGGCCGGCAACATGATGCAGAAGAACCCGCAGCTCGGCGCCGAATACAAGCTGCTCCTGAAGGACAGCCCCTGCTTCGTCGGCATCGCCAAGGGCGAGGACGCGCTGAAGGCCAAGGTCAACGAGATCATCGCGGCCGCCAAGAAAGATGGCACGCTCGACGCGATGTCGAAGAAGTACCTCGGCAAAGAAGCCGGCGATCTCCCCCTCTGACACCGCACTGCCATGGGCATCGAGTTCGACTTCGGGGCCGTGCTCGGCCAATGGCCGCTGCTCGTCAGGGGCATCCTGTGGACGCTGGGCCTCACGCTGATCGCCACGCTGATCGGCATGGCGGTCGGCATCGCCTGCGCCTGGGCCCGCGCGAGCGGGCCGGCCTGGCTGCGCTGGATCGTGGGCAGCTATGTGGAGCTGATCCGCAACACGCCCTTCATCGTGCAGTTGTTCTTCATCTTCTTCGGCCTGCCGGCGGCCGGCTTCAAACTCTCGCCCGAAGTCGCCTCGGTCATCGCGATGGTGATGAACCTCGGCGCCTACGCGACCGAGATCATCCGCGCCGGCATCGAGGCCACACCGCGCGGGCAGATCGAGGCCGCGGTGAGCCTGGCGCTCAACAAGGTGCAGGTGTTCACGCGCGTGGTCCTGCCGCCCGCGCTGAAGAAGGTATGGCCCGCGATGGTGAGCCAGATCATCATCGTGATGCTGGGCTCGGCCGTGTGCAGCCAGATCTCGACCGAAGAGCTGAGCTATGCGGCCAACCTGATCCAGAGCCGCAACTTCCGCGCCTTCGAGGCCTTCATCATCGCGACGGCGATCTATCTGGCGCTCTCGGTCGCCGCGCGTCGGCTGCTCAACTGGGCGGGGCCGAAGTTCTTTTTCGGGAGGTAAGCCAGTCATGGTCGAGTTCTCTCTCTGGGACATCCTGAGAAACCTGCTGCTGGCGCTGCGCTGGACCGTGGTGCTGTCGCTCATTGCTTTTGTCGGCGGCGGCTTCGTGGGCGCAGTGCTGCTCTTCGCTCGCCTGTCGGGCGGACGCCTCGCCGAGCGGTTGATCGGACTCTACGTGCAGCTGTTCCAGGGCACGCCGCTGCTGATGCAATTGTTCCTGGCCTATTTCGGCATCGCGCTCTTCGGCATCGAGGTCTCCGCCTGGACCGCTGCCGCGGTGGCGCTCACGCTCTACACCAGCGCCTTTCTCACCGAGATCTGGCGCGGCTGCGTGGCCTCCATTCCCAAGGGCCAGTGGGAAGCCTCGGGCAGTCTCGCGCTGAGCTTCGGAGAGCAGATGCGCCACGTGATCCTGCCGCAGGCCACGCGCATCGCGGTCGCGCCCACCGTGGGCTTCCTGGTGCAGGTGATCAAGGGCACGGCATTGGCCTCGGTGATCGGCTTCGTCGAGCTCACCAAGGCCGGCAGCATGATCTCGAACGCGACCTTCAAGCCCTTCGTCGTCTTCAGCTGCGTCGCCCTGCTCTACTTCGTGCTGTGCTTCCCGGTGAGCCTGTACGCCAAGAACCTCGAAAGGAAGATCCATGGCGCTCGTCGCTGAAGCTCCTGCCCTCGCGGCGCCCATCGTGCGCATCACCGCGCTGCGCAAGTCCTACGGCAGCAACGAGGTGCTGAAAGGCATCGACCTCGACGTCAAGCGCGGCGAGGTGATCGCCATCATCGGCAAGAGCGGCTCGGGCAAGAGCACGCTCCTGCGCTGCATCAACGGCCTCGAGGTGTTCCAGGACGGCTCGCTCACGGTGGACGGCAAGCCGCTGCTGCACGAGAGCGCGATGGCCATGCGCGAACTGCGCCAGCACGTGGGCATGATCTTCCAGAGCTTCAACCTCTTTCCGCACCTCACGGTCGGCAAGAACGTGATGCTCGCGCCGACGCTGGTCAAGAAGCGCAGCGGCATGGAAGCCGCATCGCAGGCACGCAAGCTGCTCGAGCGCGTCGGCCTGGCCGAGAAGTTCGACGCCATGCCCGACCAGCTCTCCGGCGGCCAGCAACAGCGCGTCGCGATCGCGCGCGCGCTCGCGATGGAGCCGGCGGTGCTGTTGTGCGACGAGATCACCTCGGCGCTCGACCCCGAACTGGTGGGCGAGGTGCTGCGCGTGGTCGAGTCGCTGGCCGACGAGGGCATGACGCTCCTGATGGTGACGCACGAGATGAGCTTCGCACGCAAGGTCAGCGACCGCGTGATCTTCATGCACCAGGGGCGCGTGCACGAGATGGCGCCGCCGGCCGAGCTGTTCGGCAATCCGCAGACGGCGGAATTGAAACAGTTCCTTTCGTCGCTTCACGACTGAAGGCCTCTGGGAGGAGGAACCTCCCGCCTGTGGCAAGCTCCGAGCGGTATGCGCAACCGCTCTTCCCTCATTTCCCGCCGCGTTCTCCTGCGCGCGCTGCTGGGTGCCGCCGCAGTGCCGGCGCCTTTCGCGGCGCTCGCCGGCTTCAACTTCTTCACCAGCGAGTACACCGCGAGCCGAGAGGAGCTGCAAGCCCAGATCGCGAAGCGCTTCCCGGTGCAGCAGCGCTATGCCGAGATCTTCGCCGTCGGCCTTCGCGATCCGCAGCTGGGCCTCGATGCGAAGGCCAATCGCGCGGCGATCACGGCCGTGCTCTCCATCGCGAGCCCGCTGCTGCGCCCGTCCGCCGTCGAAGGCGTGGTCTCGGTCAGCAGCGCGCTCAAGTACGACGCGCCGGCGCGTGCGCTGCGGCTCGACCACCCCAAGGCCGAACGGCTCGAACTGCAAGGCGTGAGCGGGCGCGATGCCGAGCGCCTGCAGCAGATCGGCGCGCTGGTCGCGGAGGAGATGCTGCACGGCCAGGCGCTGCGCACCTTCACTGCCGAAGAGCTGACTGTTGGCCGCAAGACTTATGAGATCGGTGACATCACCGTGCAACAGGACGGCATCAAGGTAGAACTCAAATGAAGTTCACCCCTCGCCTTGCCTCTTGGCTGATCGCGGCCTCACTGCTCACCGCCTGCGTTTCGCCAGGCTCCGGCGCGAAGCGCGCCTTCGACCTGCAAGCCCATCGCGGCGGCCGCGCCCTCGCGCCCGAGAACACGCTGGCCGCCTTCTCGAACGCGATGGACATGGGCGTCGACACGCTCGAACTCGACATCGGGCTCACGGCCGACGGCGTGGTGGTGATCTCGCACGACACCGTGCTCAATCCCGACCACACGCGCGACGCGAACGGCGCCTTCCTCTCGGCCAAGGGGCCCGCGATCCGGGCGCTGACGCTGTCGCAGCTGCAGGCCTACGACGTGGGCCGCATCGATCCCGCGAGCAACTACGGCAAGCAGTTCGCGAAGCAGCTGGCCAGCGACGGCGAGCGCATCCCGACGCTGGCCGCGCTGTTCGAGCGGGTGCGCGAGCGCAACGCCGCGCAGGTCCGCTTCAACATCGAGACGAAGCTGGACCCGACCCGCCCCGACGAAACCGCGCCGCCCGATGAGATGTTGCGTGCCCTGCTCGCCGAGATCGACAAGTCCGGCCTGGCGCCGCGCGTGACCATCCAGAGCTTCGACTGGCGCACGCTCGCGCTGGTCGGCCAATGGGCGCCGCAGATGCAGCGCGCCTATCTCACCAGTACGCGCACCCTCAAGGACAGCCGCTGGACCTCGGGCCTGCGGCTCGAGGACTTCGGCTCGGCACCGCGTCTCGTGAAGGCCGCTGCGGGCGAGAGCAAGGGCGCGGTGATCTGGTCGCCGTCCTTCAACGACCTCACGGCCGCTCAGGTCAAGGAAGCGCAATCGCTCGGCTTCCAGGTCGTGCCCTGGACGGTGAACCAGCGCGCCGACATGGCGAAGCTGATGGACTGGAAGGTGGACGGCATCATCACCGACGACCCGGCGGTGCTGCGCGATGTGATGCGCGAACGCGGGCTGGCGCTGCCGGCCGGGCTCTAGCGGCTCACACGTGGCGCGCGGCCCGCGTGCGCTGCGCACCCGCCAGCGGCTGCCGATCGGCCCGCGCATGCAGGGCTTCGATGATGTGGCATTGCGCGTCGGTGCCGTCGCAGCAGTCGCGCAGCGCGATCAGGTCTTTTTCGAGCGAGCGCAGCTCGCGCAGTCGTTCGCGCACATGCCCAAGATGCGCATCGAGCGCGACGCAGGCGGCGGCGCAATCGGCCTTGCTGCGCAGGTCGAGTCCGAGCAGCGTGCGCACCTCGTCGAGCGACATGTCCATCGCGCGGCACAGGCGGATGAAGCGCAGCCGGTGCACGTCGGCATCGGTGTAGAGCCTATAGCTGTTGTCGCCGCGAGCCTGCGGCGCGATCAGCCCTTCCTTTTCGTAGTAGCGGATGTTGGTGGCGCTCACGCCGCTCTGTGCAGCGGCATCGCCGATGCGGTAACCCTGCTCGATGGGCGGACTCTCGACTGCCATGGCTTGACCTTCCAGCGACTTCAACCTTTCCAATGGTGCCATCCCTGGAGAAACCATGTCTGCGAACTGCTGCGAACACGATCACGACCACGAACATCTTTCGGCCTCCGACACGCCGCGCTACCGGCGCGTGCTGTGGGTGGCGTTGGCGCTCAACGTGGCGATGTTCGCGGTCGAGATCGGCGCCGGCTTTCGCTCGGGCTCGGTCTCTCTCCTGGCCGATGCGATCGACTTCTTCGGCGATGCCGCCAATTACGGCGTGACCCTGGCCGTGCTGTCGGCAGGCCTCAGGTGGCGCGCGCGCGCCGCGGTGCTCAAGGGTCTCAGCATGCTGGGCTTCGGCGTCTTCGTGGCCGCCAAGGCGATGTGGTCGGCCGCGCAGGGCGTGCCGCCCGAGGCGCTGACCATGGGGCTGGTGGGCGCGCTGGCGCTGGGCGTCAACGTGCTGGTCGCGCTGCTGCTCTATGCCTTCCGCGAGGGCGACGCCAACATGCGCAGCGTGTGGCTGTGCTCGCGCAACGACGCCATCGGCAACGTGGCCGTGATGCTCGCGGCGCTCGGCGTGTTCGGCACCGGCACCGCCTGGCCCGACCTCGCGGTGGCCGCGGCGATGGCAGCGCTCGCGATCAGCGGCGGCTGGTCGGTGTTGCGGCAGGCACGCGGCGAATTGCGCCGCGGTCCCATAATCGCCGGCGATGTCTGATGAACATGCCTTCTCCCCGGCCCCGGATGCGGGCGCCATCACCGATGTCTCCGGCATCGAAGTCGGTCACTTCAGCGATCCGCGCCGCCCCACCGGCTGCACCGTGATCCTCGCGCGCGAAGGCGCGGTGGCCGGCGTGGATGTGCGCGGCGCCGCGCCCGGCACGCGAGAGACCGACCTGCTCGCGCCCGGCAACTTCGTCCAGCAGGTGCATGCCGTGATGCTCGCCGGCGGCAGCGCCTGGGGCCTGGCGGCTGCCGACGGCGCGATGCAGTGGCTGGAAGAGCATGGCATCGGCTTCGACGTCCGCTTCGGCACGCTGCCAATCGTGCCTGCGGCCGTGCTCTTCGACCTGCCGGTCGGCGATGCGCGCATCCGGCCCGATGCCGCCGCCGGCTATGCGGCCTGCGCTGCCGCATCGACTGCAGCGCCGGCCGAGGGCAACGTCGGCGCCGGCAGCGGCGCGCTGGTGGGCAAGCTCTTCGGCGTGCAGCGCGCGATGAAGGGCGGCATCGGCACCGCCTCGATCACCGTCAACGGCGTGACGGTAGGCGCCTTGATTGCCTGCAACGCGCTCGGCGATGTGCTGGATCCGGACACCGCCCAGGTGGTGGCCGGCGCACGCACCGAGGACGGCCGCGCACTGCTCGACACGCGCCGCGCCCTGCTGCGCGGCGACCTGCCCCAGCCGCTCTTGGCCGGAACCAACACCACGCTGGGCGTGGTCGCGACCGATGCGGTGCTCACCAAGGTGCAGGCCAACCGGCTCGCGGCCGTCGCCCACGACGGCCTGGCACGCGCGATCAACCCGGTTCACACCATGAGCGACGGCGACACCCTGTTCGCGCTCGCCACCGGCCGCGTGCCGCTCGAAGGCGATGCGCCGGGCATGACGGTGCTGGGGACCATGGCGGCCGAAGTGGTGGCACGCGCGACGCTGCGCGCGGTGCGGGCGGCGCGCACGGTGCGGATCGGAGAGAGCTGCTTTCCCTGCGCTGCGGACCTGGGGTGAAGGGACCGCCCGCACGCGCTTTGTAACCGAGGCGCGGCCCAAAGCCACTCAAAATGCGCGCTGCCGCAACCGCGGCGACCCCGAGCACCGTTTCATCCCACCGCATGCCTCGCACCATCCGCCTCGTCCTCCTCTCCATCCGCGATCTCATCGCCTCGGCCGGCCCCGTGGTCTTCCTCGTCATCGGGCTGCTGATCGCCGCCTACTGGTGGCTGGAGCCGCAGCCGCCCAAGCACGTGAGGCTCGCGACGGGACCGGCCGGCAGCGCCTACGCCGAGTTCGGCAAGCGCTACGCCACGGCGCTCAAGGCCAACGGCATCGAGGTCGAGCTGAAGCCGACCGACGGTTCCCAGGACAACCTGCAGCTGCTGCGCAGCGGCGGCGCCGACGTGGGCTTCGTGCGCGGCGGCAGCGCCGACCCGGTGGCCGACGAGGAAGCAGGGCTCAGCTCGCTCGGCAGCCTGTTCTATGAGCCGCTGTGGTTCTTCTATCGCAGCGATGCGGCGCGCGCAGTCGACCGCAAGACGGGGCGGCTGACTTCGATCGCGCAATTCCAGAAGCTGCGAGTCAACGTCGACAAGCCCGGCAGCGGCGTGCCCGAAATCATGGAGCGGATGTTCCGCGCCAACCACATGGATCCGGAGAAGCTGCAATTGTCGAACCTCGAGCAGTCGCCCGCCACCGAGGCGCTGCAGGCCGGGCTGCTCGACGTGATCGTGCTGGCCTCGGCGCCGCAGTCGCCGCTGGTGCAGCGGCTGCTGCGCGCGCCGGACATCCAATTGATGGAATTCGGCCAGAGCGATGCCTATTCGCGGCGCTTCGCCTTCCTGCAGGACGTGACGCTGCCGCGCGGCGTCGTCGATCTCGCGGTCGACCTGCCGCCACAGGACCTGTCGATGCTGGCCGCAACCACTTCGCTGCTGGCGCGCGAGAAAACCCATCCCGCGCTGCGCCAGCTGTTCGCGCAGAGCGCGCAAACGCTGCACAGCGGCGCCGGCTGGTTCAACCGCGCACGCGACTTCCCGAACACCCGCACCAGCGAGCTGCCGGTCAGCCCCGAGGGCGACCGCGCCATCAACGGCACGCCGCCTTTCTGGCAGCGCTATCTACCCTTCTGGGCCAGCAACCTGGTGGAGCGCATGTGGCTGGTGCTCGGCGGCCTGGTGGTGCTGATGCTGCCGCTCAGCCGCGTGGTGCCGCCGCTCTACCAGTTCCGCGTACGCCGGCGCGTGTTCCGCTGGTATGCGCGCCTGCGCGAGGTCGAGAACAAGCTGGAAGCCGGAACCGGCGAGCGCGAGGCGCTCATCGAGGAACTGGACAACCTCGACCGCGTGGTCAACAAGGTGGCGGTGCCGCTCTCGTATGCGGAAGAGCTCTACGCGCTGCGCAACAACATCTATGCGGTGCGCAAGCGGGTGTTGGCGCGCATGCCGGCCGTTGTGCCCGCCGCCGCAAAGGCCTAGCGCTGCAGCCGCAGCAGCTTGCCGTTGGTGCTGTCGGTCAACAGGTAGAGCCAGCCGTCCGGCCCTTGGCGGACGTCACGGATGCGCTCTCCGCGATCGGCCAGAAGACGTTCGCGCCCCGTCACGATGTTGCCGTTGAGCGTGAGCCGCCACAGCGCGGTGCCCGCCAATGCGCCGACGAAGAGGCTCCCCTTCCAGTCGGGCAGCGCATCGCCGGTGTAGAAGGCCATGCCGCTGGGCGCGATCGAGGACTTCGTCGTGCCCGGCGTCCAGGCCGAGCCGTCGATCTTTTCCCAGTAGCTCAGCGGCTGCTCCATGCTGGCCTTGGCCGTGCCTTCGCCGACCTGCGTGAGGGTGCCGTACTCCTGCCCGTAGCTGATGACCGGCCAGCCGTAGTTCCTGCCGGGCAGGCTGAGGTTGACTTCATCGCCGCCCTGCGGCCCGTGCTCGTTGACCCACAGATCGCCGGTCGCCGGATGCAGCGCCGCACCCTGCACATTGCGATGGCCGTAGCTCCAGATATGCGGCTGCGCGCCGGCCACGCCGAAGTCGGGATTGCCCGGCGCCGGCACGCCATCGGTGGTGATGCGCACCACCTTGCCGTGGCCGCGCGTCAGGTCCTGGGCGAAACCGCGCTGGTCGGTGTTCAAGCGCTCGCCCAGGGTCACGAAGAGATAGCCGTTGCGATCGAACACCAGGCGCGAGCCGAAGTGCGCATTGCTCTGCGCTCTGGGCAACTGCCGGTAGATGACGACGAAATTGCTCAGGCCGCGGCCGACGACGTCGAGTTCGGCGCGCGCCACCGCGGTGCTGTTGAGGCTGGCGTTGCCCGTATCGCGTTCCGAATAGCTGAAGTAGATGCGGCGGTTGCTCGCGAAAGCCGGATCGACCGCCACATCGAGCAAGCCGCCCTGCCCGACCGCCTCCACCGGCGGAACGCCGCTGACCTGGTCGGCCCCGCCATTGACCGGTGTGCCGTCGGCATTGCGCAGCCGGATCTGCCCGCCGCGCTGCGTCACGAGCAGCTTGCCGTCGGGCAGGAAGGCCAGGCCCCAGGGGCTGTTCAGGCCGGAGGCCAGCTCGGTCACCTTGACCACCATCGGCGAGGCCGGCGGTGCCGACGGGTTGGCCGCCGGTGGCGGTGCGGGCGCCGCCGTCCCGTTCACCCCGAAGGCGCTGATGGAGACGCTGCCCCCGCCACCCCCGCCTCCGCATCCCGCGACAAGCATCAGAGACGCCGCCACATACCGAATCGCTGCAGCCATGTCCGCTCCTAACGGCGCCCCGGGCGCCCATCTGGAAGCGGAAGTTTGCCTCGATTGCGGCGTGTCAGCGCATTGTTACTTCAGCGCCTTGAAGCGCATCCGATGCGGCTTGGCGCCCTCTTCGCCCAGGCGCTTCTTCTTGTCGGCCTCGTACTCCTGGTAGTTGCCGTTGAAGAAGGTCCACTGGCTGTCGCCTTCGGCCGCGAGGATGTGGGTCGCGATGCGGTCGAGGAACCAGCGGTCGTGGCTGATCACGAGCACCGAGCCCGCGAATTCGAGCAAGGCGTCTTCTAGCGCGCGCAGCGTTTCGACGTCGAGGTCGTTCGAGGGCTCGTCCAGCATCAGCACGTTGCCGCCGGCGATCAGGGTCTTGGCCAGGTGCAGCCGCCCGCGCTCGCCGCCGGACAGGGTGCCGACCTTCTTCTGCTGGTCGGCGCCGTTGAAGTTGAAGCGCCCGGCATAGGCGCGGCTCGCCATCTGGAACTTGCCGACGTTGATGATGTCGAGGCCGTCCGAGATGTCCTGCCACACTGTCTTGTCGTTGGCGAGCGCATCGCGGTGCTGGTCGACGAAAGCCATCTTGACCGTCTGGCCGACCACCACCTCGCCGCTGTCCGGCTTCTCCTTGCCCGCGATCAGCTTGAAGAGCGTGGACTTGCCGGCGCCGTTCGGGCCGATGATGCCGACGATCGCGCCAGCCGGGATCTCGAAGCTCAGGTTGTCGATCAGGAGGCGATCGCCGAAGGCCTTGCTGACGTTCTTGAACTCGAACACCTGGTTGCCCAGGCGCTCCGCGACGGGGATGAAGATCTCCTGCGTTTCGTTGCGCTTCTGGTACTCGAAATCGCTCAGCTCCTCGAAGCGGGCCAGGCGCGACTTGCTCTTGGCCTGGCGTGCCTTCGGGTTCTGGCGCGACCACTCGAGTTCCTTCTTCAGGGCCTTGGCATGGGCTTCTTCGCCCTTCTGCTCCTGCGCCAGGCGTTCGCCCTTCTGCTCGAGCCAAGTGCTGTAGTTGCCCTTCCACGGGATGCCGCGGCCGCGGTCGAGTTCGAGAATCCATTCGGCCGCGTTGTCGAGGAAGTAGCGGTCGTGGGTGATGGCCACCACCGTGCCCGGAAAGCGCTGCAGGAACACTTCGAGCCACTCGACCGATTCGGCATCCAGGTGGTTGGTGGGTTCGTCGAGCAGCAGCATGTCGGGCTTGGACAGCAGCAGGCGGCACAGCGCCACGCGGCGCTTCTCGCCGCCCGACAGCACGCCGATGTTGGCTTCCCACGGCGGCAGGCGCAGCGCGTCGGCCGCGATCTCGAGCTGGTGCTCGGAATCGGTGCCGGCGGTCGCGATGATGGCTTCGAGCTGGGCCTGCTCGGCCGCGAGCGCGTCGAAGTCGGCGTCTTCGGCGCCATAGGCCACGTACACCTCTTCGAGGCGCGCCTTGGCCGCGTAGACCGCACCCATCGCTTCTTCGACCGACTCGCGCACCGTGTGCGCGGCGTTCAGCTTGGGCTCCTGTTCGAGGTAGCCGATCGTGAGGCCCGGCATCGGCAGCGCCTCGCCCTCGATCTCCTTGTCGATGCCGGCCATGATCCTGAGCAGCGACGATTTGCCGGAGCCGTTCAGGCCCAGCACGCCGATCTTGGCGCCGGGGAAAAAGGAAAGTGAAATGTCCTTCAAGATCTGCCGCTTGGGCGGCACGGTCTTGCTGACCTTGTTCATGGTGTAGACGTACTGGGCCATGTCTATTTCTGTTCGGTGATGGGGACTGCTCGGGGTAGTCGGGAAACCCGGCAACGATCTTGCGCGAGGATCGATGGCGAATCTGCCTTGCATGGCAGGCGCTTGCTGCTGCAGCGCGTTTTCCGACCGGGGGTTTGCTGCCAAGTCTAACGCAGGGGCCTCGATTCCTTGAACGGGGGCCCGAAGCGCTGCTATTCTCAGCCGCACCCGCCTATGTGTGCCGCACCCGCCCACGATGCCTTCGATCAGGCCAAGCAGCTCTTCTTCGACGGGCTGAAAGCCTTCGAAACGGCCCGGTTCGACGCCGCCGAGCAGCTCTTCCTGTCTTCGCTCGCGCTCTTTCCGGGCCGCATCTCGACCCTGATCAATCTCGCCGCCACGCAGCTGAAACTGTCGCGCCCGCAAGAGGCCCTCGCGGTGGCCGACCAGGTGCTGGCGGTCGAGGCCGACAACGCCGACGCCTGGTTTCACAAGGCCACCGCGCTCAGCCTGTTGAATCGCCACCGCGAAGCATTGGCCGGCTACGAGAAGGTGCTGCAACTCGGCACCCTTCCCGCCGCCGAACCGTGGTTTCGCCACGGCCAGACGCTGCAGGCGCTGGATCGGCCCGAACAGGCGCTCGCCTCCTATGACCGCGCGCTGGCCGCGAACCCCACCCTGGCGCAGGCCTGGAGCAATCGCGGCGGCATCCTGCGGGAGATGAAGCGCACCGAAGAAGCGGCCGACGCCTTCAGGCAAGCCATGGCGCACGGCGCCGATCCCGAGTTGCACCGCTACTACCTGGCGTCCGTCTCTGCGCAGGCTGTTCCGGCGACGGCGCCGGCGCACTACGTCGAGACCCTTTTCGACGACTACGCCGATCAGTTCGATGCGCATCTGGTGGGCCTGCTCGGCTACCGCGCACACAGCACGCTGGCCAGGCATCTGGCCGCGTTGGGCCGCGGCCCTTTCCGCTCGGCCCTCGACCTCGGCTGCGGAACAGGGCTCTGCGCGCCGTTGCTGAAGCCGATGACGCAACGGCTCGCAGGCGTCGACCTGTCCAGCCAGATGATGGACCAGGCACGGGCCCTCGGCCTCTACGACCGCCTCGTGCATGCGGACATCGTGGACTACCTGCGAGGCACGGACGAACGCTACGACCTGGTCACGGCCGCGGACGTCTTCATCTACGTCGGCGACCTGGTGCCGGTTTTCGCGGCGCTGGACCGCGCGATGGAAGCGAAGGGGCTCTTCTGCTTTTCGGCCGAATGCGCTGCCGACGAAAGCACCGATTTCGAACTGCTGCCGAGCCTGCGCTATGCGCATTCCGAGCGCTACCTGCGCGAGATGGCCATGCGACACGGCTTCGATCTGGTCCAGCTGGTTCGCGCGCCGATACGCGAAGACCAGCGCGAGCCCATCCACGGCATGTTCGTCTATCTCAGCCGGGCCGAAGGCGGGCAAACCCGACTCATGCGACAATAGCGCCTGCTGCCGGGTCCAGTTGCCCGCAGCACCGGCCCTCCGCCGGGGACGACGAAGGCCCATCTCAAGGCTTTCAGGCTCCCACCCCTGACCCTCATTCGCCTTTACTGGCTCGACGTCGCCAAGACGCCGTAGCGGGCGAATACCACTGCGCCGTGTAAGGCGCTTGTTGAACTCAATGACCTTTGATGAACTGAAGCTGGCCCCGGCCATCTTGAAGGCTGTGCATGAGCACGGCTACGACACCCCCACCCCGATCCAGGCCCAGGCCATTCCGGCAGTGCTCGATGGGCACGACCTGCTCGGTGGCGCCCAGACCGGCACCGGCAAGACGGCCGCCTTTACGCTGCCGATGCTGCACAAGCTCACGATGAGCCGCAGCGCCACCAACAAGTTCGGCGGCACCGGCATCCGCGCCTTGGTGCTGACCCCCACGCGCGAACTCGCGGCGCAGGTCGAAGAGTCGGTCCGCACCTACGGCAAGTACCTGCAGCTGAGCTCTACGGTGATTTTCGGCGGCGTCGGAATGAACCCGCAGATCAGCAAGCTCAAGAGCGGCGTCGACATCCTGGTCGCCACCCCGGGCCGCCTGCTCGACCTGCAGCAGCAAGGCATGCTCGACCTGTCGCAGGTCCAGATCCTTGTGCTCGACGAAGCCGACCGCATGCTCGACATGGGCTTTATCCATGACGTGAAGAAGATCCTCGCGCTGGTGCCGAAGGAAAAGCAGAGCCTGCTCTTCTCCGCCACCTTCAGCGACGAGATCCGCGACCTCGCCGCCACGCTGCTGAAGAATCCGCAGAGCATCCAGGTCACGCCGCGCAACACCACGGTGCAGCGCATCACGCAGGTCATCCATCCTGTCGGACGCGGCAAGAAGAAGGCGCTGCTCGCGCATATCATCAGCGAGCACAACTGGAGCCAGGTGCTGGTGTTCACCCGCACCAAGTTCGGCGCCAACAACGTGGCCGAATTCCTGACCAAGAACGGCATCGAGGCGATGGCGCTGCACGGCAACAAGAGCCAGAGCGCGCGCACCCAGGCCCTGGCCGGCTTCAAGAGCGGCGACATCCGCGCGCTGGTGGCGACCGACATCGCGGCCCGCGGCATCGACATCGACGAGCTGCCGCACGTCGTGAACTACGAGATTCCCAACGTCAGCGAGGACTACGTGCACCGCATCGGCCGCACCGGCCGCGCGGGCGCGAGCGGCGAGGCGGTGAGCCTGGTCTGCCTCGACGAAGAAGGCTTCATGCAGGAGATCGAGCGCTTCACCAAGCAGCAGATCCCGGTCAAGCTGATCGACGGCTTCGGCCCCGAGGAAGGCGAGCGCGCCGAGCCCATCGCGATGGGACGCCAGACCATCTGGGGCGGCGCCGGCCGCCCGCCGAGCCGCGAAGTGATGCAGGCCGCGGCCAAGGCCGCGCGGCAGGAAATGCTGCAGCGCGTCCGTGACAACAAGGCGGGCCAGGGCGAGCAGCGCAGCGGCGGTGGCGGCAATGGCGGCGGCCAGCGGCGCGGCGGCGGTGCCGGCCAGGGCGCACCGGCCGGCCGCAATGG
>NZ_JAGGNV010000038.1 GCF_018614955.1 Variovorax paradoxus | reverse complement strand
CGCCTGCACCACCGCCGCCTGCGCCACCGCCGCCTGCGCCAGCACCGCCTGCGCCAGCACCGCCTGCGCCACCACCGCCTGCGCCACCACCGCCTGCACCAGCACCGCCTGCGCCAGCACCACCAGGACCTCCGCCACCGGCTGCGCCAGCAGCACCCGAACCGCCGCCGCCGCCGCCGCCATCACCGGCGCTGCCGCTGGCAGGGTCTGCGCTCGCAATTCCAACGGACCCGCCTCCGCCCTGAGGTGATCGCACCAGCCGAGTTGATTGCCTCATGTTGAAGCAAGACGCGTCCCCAAAGGGGTTGTATCGGTCGCACGCGGCCGAGCTTCTTGTTGCCGCAGGAGGAGCGGCGGCTTGGAGCCGCGTGTCTGGGCGCGGAACAGGCGACGCGTCGCCGACGCTGGGACGCGCATCAACAACAGGTGGCCTCGCCAACGCCAGCGGCGGAGGCGGCGGCGCGGCAGGCGCCTCGGTCTGGGCTTCGAATGAGTTTGTCTTGGCAGTTCTCGGCTCAGGGGAAAGTTGCGCTCTTGGTGTCGGCGCCGGTGTCGGTGTCGGCGCGGGTGCGACGCGCGCTGGTCCGGGCCGAATCTCGACTGTCATCACCGTTGTTCGGGGCGGCGGGGGAACGAGATCGTCTTGAGCGACCGAGTCCGTTGCTGCTGCAGCCGGGGGCTGCGGCGATTCGGGCTGCTTCGTGCCTTCCGCTGCCGGCGTGGCCGATCGAGTGACCACCACTGTCGGGTCCGCGGGCGCCGTCGGCGGCGCAGCGGTGACCCCCGTCTGATCCACAGAGGCCGAAGGCGGTTGAGGAGCAGTTCTCGCCGCCTGGTTCACGGCGGACGCGGTAGGAGGCGGCTGGGCAGTTGCCGTCGATGGCGTCGATGGGTCCCCCGGCACGACAGACGGTTCCGCAGGCAAGCTGGCCCACTGCAACAGGGACGAGACCGCGCTCGAAAGCGTCGGACTGCGCGTCGCATCGCGCCCCAAGTACCAGAAGACAAAAGCGCCATGCAACAGCGCGAGCACGATCAACAACCAGACGATGGACACGTCGACGCCGTGCGGCACCGGGATAAAGCCGATGCGCCTCGACGTCATGACGCTCCGCTCCTCGCGGGCAACCGGCTCCATAGGCAACACGGAGCGCGGCGCCGTCTGCATCCAGCGCGGCTCGCCCGCGGTGGTGTCGAAGGTCGTCGTGCCTGAGCGGATGCCCGAAAACTTGCCCGCGCAGCCGCTGCAGTACCTGGCACGGTCCTTGTTGGGCGTATGGCACGAATCGCAGAATTTCGTCATGCCGGTGATCTGGACATCCGCCCGTCGCCGCAGGACCGTTGCGTCTTGGCGAGGCTCCGCCACGATCGTTGTTCTGCGACTGCGAGCCTGGCGAACATCAGCAGCTCAGTGTCAGTGGGGCCGGAACCCGAGCCTTCGAACTGCTTTCGGAAGGCGTAAACGATGCGATCCTGCACAACCTTCCGGACACGCGTCGCGGCAGCCCATGTTTGCTGGGCATCCCTTTCGCTGACGATCGACCTTCGTGCCGGTGCTCCACGGCGGCGCGCGGCAACGAGGCGATGCCTCTTCTTTGTCGCTGATCCCTTCTGCGAGTGACATGCTTTGACATCTTCTCCTCCAATGGGAAGTGGCTCCATGTGAAGGGAAGGCTTCACAGTCGTAGTACGGTTGTCTTATATTGAAATGTGCCTGTTTGTAAGACGGCGACTGATGTTGCTGTCCCGCTCGTCACGAGCTCGACGCCGCCGCACACGAAGGTCAGCCCTCCGGCGCATTCGATGACGTGCCCGCCCTTTCCGAAGCAGAATCCAGGTTCCTCAACTTTGGACCCCGGGGAGAAGGGACAAATGGAAATGGAAGAAGTCAACGCGCGACTCCGTTCGCTCGAGTTGCGAGCTGTCGCCCAAACCGCGGCCATCGCGGTCCTGCTCCAAGAGCAGCCCAATGCATCGGCAAAGTTGCATCTGGTCGCCGAGCACCTTGTCGACGCACCCCCGATTCCGATGTCTGACGAGGACCTGGTCAAAGTCGCAGCGTATATACAAGCAATGCTTGGGGGTCCCTGGATCGACTGACACTGAGTCGAAGGTATCGGTCGACGAAGGCAAGCGCATTGCTCACAATCGCGCGATGAACAAAAGACACTTCCTCGGTACGGCAGCACTCGCCGGCCTCATGCCTTCGATTCATGCAACGGCCGCGGAGCCGGCGCGCAAGAGTCCGGGTCTTCTGACCATCAGCGGAGCGATAAGCAAGAGCAACCGCGGGCCCGTCGATCCGGCGCTCGACCAATTGATGGTGAAGCACGGCGTCAAGTTCGACAAGGCGTTCGTGTTTGACTCCGAGGCGCTGCGCCGCCTGCCGGTCGTTCGAATCAAGCCCACGCTGGAGTACGACGCCAAGGTGCATTCGCTCGCGGGCCCGCTGTTGACCAGCGTGCTGGAGGCGGCGGGTGTGGCCGGCGATGCGATGCTGGCGCTTCGCGCGGTAGACGGCTACGTCGTGCCGCTGCGCATGGCCGATGCGCGCAGCTACCGGATGATCGTGGCCACCGAGATCGACGGCGCTCCGCTCGCGCTGGGAGGGCTGGGCCCGCTGTGGGCAGTCTACGAGGCCGATACGCTCGCCGCCTTCAAGGACAAGCCGCTCAAGGAACGATTCGCCCTGTGCCCCTGGGGGCTGTACAGCATCGAGGTCACGCGCGGCTGAAGGCGGCGGCCCTAACGCACAAGCTCCCGATCTCGCCGACAGTCAGTTCCCACAGCCATGCAGGGCACACCCGCACATGGCGACATGCGACGCCTCCCCTACGGTTCACCCCGAACTGGCCCCAAGCCGGTTCGTTGTCAGTGACCATTAATGAAAGGGAACGTCACACATGAAGATGCACAACCAACACCGTATCGCGCTCGGCGCATTGCTCGCGGGTCTTCTCGCCATGAGCGGATTCGCGCAAGCACAGTCCGCCGGCGTGGGCGTAGGCGTGGGGGCCGATGTCAACACATCGGGCAGCGCAATGCCCAAGCAAGGCACCACGGGTGCAGGCGCCAAGGCCGGCGCGCGCACCGATGCGGGTGCGCAGACGAGGGCTGGTAGCGCAGGCGCCGGCACGGCGACCGAAGCGGTCGGCAACGCGACGAGCGGCGCCGGCGGCACCATCGGCGGCGTTGTCGGCGGTGCCACCGGTGCGGTGGGCGGCGCGACCAATGCGGTGGGCGGTGCCACGAATGCCGTGGGCAGCACGGTCGATGGCGCGGCCGGTACCGCGGGCTCGGCCGGCGGTACACTGAAGCCCAGCGGCGCGGGCGCCAAGGCCGGCGGCAAGGCCCAGGGGTCGGGCTCGCTCGGCGTCACCAAGTAAGCCAGAGTTCGGCTCGATAGAAGAAGCCCGCAGCGCTCGCGCGTTGCGGGCTTTTTTTTGATTGAGAATCGCGCGACACATGAAGATCGAAATCGACGACCTCTCGCGCCCCGAAATCCATGCCCTGCTCGATGAGCACCTGCAGAACATGTATGCGGTGTCCCCGCCGGAGAGCGTTCACGCGCTCGATCTGGCGAAGCTTCGCCAGCCCGGGATCACCTTCTGGTCGGCCTGGAAGGGCTCGCTCCTGCTGGGTTGCGGCGCGCTCAAGGAACTGGACGCCGAGCACGGCGAGATCAAGTCGATGCGCACGCCCAATGCGCTTCGCCGCCAAGGCGCCGGACGCGCGATCCTCGCCCACATCATCGAAGTCGCAAGGTCGCGCGGCTATCGGCGCCTGAGCCTCGAGACCGGCTCGCAGGAGGCCTTCGAGCCCGCGCACCAACTCTACGAGAGTTTCGGGTTCGCGCGCAGTGGGCCCTTCGGTGACTATGCCGAAGACCCGCACAGCGTGTTCATGACGATGCGGCTGTAGCCATCGTCACGTCGCCACGCGCGCGTTCGCGCAGGTGCTCGATCACGGCCTCGGCAGCGCGACCGGCGCCATCGACATCGATGTAGTGCTGCCGCGTGCGCGCGGCGGCCGCCTTGTATGCCGGCTGAGTGACGATCTCGCGCACCGCCCGCGCAACCTCCGCTTCGTCCGCGCGTCGCGGGCCGACCGCGATGGCCATGCCCTGGCGCACGGCCAGGGCCACGTTGAGTTCCTGCTCAGGCTGCAGGGGAAAGCCGACAAAGGGCGTGCCGCCGGCCATTGCCGTCTGCACGCTGCCCTGGCCACCCATGATCAGCGCCACCGCGACGCGCGGCATGATGCGATGGCTTGGCAGGATGCCTTCCACCAGGACGTCGGGGTTCTCCAGGTCGCGCAGTTCATGGATTGTTGCGCCAACGAGCACCCGCAGGCCCGCATCACGGACGCCGGACACGACACGTCGTATGAACGCCGGCGTGCTGGACGACAGGCAGACGTAGGCCGTGGATCGCGCATCGCCGAGAAAGGCTTCCACGCGCGCGGAAATGGGCAGGTCGAGCCGGGCATAGAGCGGGCCGACGTAGCGCAGCCTCGTGTCCACCCGGTAGGCCCCGTGACCATTCGGCCTCCATGCCGACATGTCGGCGTCGGAGATGCCGAGCACCTCGGGAACGTCGGTGACCAAGGTCAGATCGCCGAGCATCAGCGCGGCCAGGCTGGGCACAGGTTCGACGCCGAGTTCCGCCGCGATCTCGTTCAGGAATGCGACCGGCCCACGCATGCGCGGCGGCCCGAGATTGGCCATCAGCTTCTGCATCGGAGCCGGCAGCCAATCGAGCTGGGGAACCGGCGACTGCGATGGTGCGGGTGCAAGGCCCTGCTCGAACACCGGTGGAACATAGGACCCGCCGTGCGAAGCGGCGAGCGGGATGCCGACCACCCGCGCCGAAAGGTAAGCCGTCAGCGTGAACCCGATCACGACCATGCTGGCCGCGTGCGCACGCAGGAACTCGACCTCGCTGCGCACGCCGGCGCGCACTTCGTCCGCCGGCTGGAGCCGGGCGCCGGGCTTGCCGAGCGTGACGATGCCGGCCAAATATTCCTCGCAGCGCCGGTCGTCCATCGCCGGTGCCAGCAGCGTGTAGGGCATGCCTGCCTCGTCGAGCACGCGCGTATAGGGGCCGCCATGGGTGGCGACAACGACCTGTTCGCCGCGCTGCACAAGCGCGCGCGCAATGGCCAGCATGCGCGAGGTCTCGGAGAGAAAGCCGCAGTGGGGAAACAGCGCGATCATGGTGCCACCTCGCTTCAGGAGTCGTCAGACCGATCGAATATAGGTAATATATTCCCTATGGAGTTGCGCCGTCAAATTCTGAGCCTCGGACTCGAGGCCGATCGCGATGCCGAGCAGGCCGAGCGCGTGCTGCTGTTCCGGCTTCTGCTCGCCAACGGCATGGAGCTGCGCACGCGCATGGATCGGCAGCTTTCGGACAGCGGCCTCACGACGCAGCAGGCGATGGTGCTGCAGGTGCTGCAAGGTCAGGCCGAGGCGCCGACGCTCAAGCAACTGGCCTCCACGCTCGCGATGAGCCACCAGAACCTCAAGCAGATCGCCAGCGTGCTCGAGCGCAAAGGCTTCCTCGAGATCACCACGGACGAGCAGGACGGCCGCGTGCGCCGCCTGCACCTCACGAAGCAGCACAATCGCTTCTGGAAGCGCCGGAACACGGACGACCACGCGGAGGTCGGGCAGTGGACAGCGGCGCTGTCGCTCGCCGAAGTTCGCGCCCTCGTGCGAGGGCTGGACAAGCTGCATCGCGCATTGATGCAATCGAGGGGTGAGCGATAGCCGGCGGCATCGCCCGAGGCGTCCGTCTCACAGCAGCTCGTTGAACACGTAGAGCACGTTGTCCTTGCAGCGGTGCCACAGCCCGCGGCGCGCCCACGCGTCGGCCTGCAGCTCGATGCAGTCGCGCGTGTCGCGCTCGAAGATCTCCTCCAGCTGCGCGGCCAGCGCCTCGTCGCGCAGGCCGAGCGTGATCTCGTCGTTGGTCTCGAAGGAGCGATCGTCGAAGTTGCTCGAACCGATGGCACACCAGGCGCCGTCGATGGTCATCACCTTCTGGTGCAGCAGGCACTTCTGGTATTCGAAGATGCGCACGCCGCCGGCCAGCAGCAAATGAAAGTTGCGGTGCGCGGCGTGCTGCACCATGGGCATGTCGGAGGCCTCGGTGGAGGGCACCATCACGCGCACGTCGACCCCGCGCTGCGCCGCTTCGCACAGCGCGTCGATGGCCTCGCGGTCCGGCAGGAAGTAAGGGTTCTGGATGCGGATGCGCTTGCGCGCGATGCACACAACCAGGTGGTGCAGGATCTTCACCGCCGGCGGCGAGCCTTCGGGCTTGAGGCTCGCGACGTGGACAGCCACCTCGCCCACGCGCTCGAGCGGCGGGAACACCGCGTCACCGACGAACAGCTCGCCGGTGTCTTCCACCCAGTTCTCGCTGAAGGCGGCCTGCACCGCATGCACGATGGGCCCGCGCAGGCGCACGCCGAGGTCGCGCACGTGCTTGCGGTCCTGCCCGTCGCCGAGCCAGCCGTCGACGATGCAGTGGCCGCCGACCAGCGCCACCTTGCCGTCGACCACCACCAGCTTGCGATGGTCGCGGTCGTTGAAGACGCCGATGTTGCGCACGTGGCGCGGGTGGTGCATCGCGAGGCGGCAGCCGGCCTCGCGCAGGCGGCGCGAGGCGCCCTCGCCCATCTTCTTTCCGCCATCGGCGTCGACCAGCACGCGCACCGGCACGCCGGCGCGGCGGCGTTCGACGAGCGCATCGACCAGGCGCGTGCCGAGCACGCCGTCTTTCCACAGGAAGGTCTCGAAGTGCACCGAGCAGGTGGCGGCGCGGATCTCTTCGAACATCGCGTCGAAGAAGGCGCCGTTCGCCAGCAACTCGACCGCGTTGCCTTCGTAGATCGTGCCTTGCGTCAGACCGGACAGCGACGGCATCAGTTCGGCGATCGGCGCGTCGCAGTCGATCACGAGCCGTGGATCGCGGTGCCGGCGGATCGACCAGATGACGAGCCCCAGCACGACGACCAGGATTGCCAGCACGAAGGCGAGCGCAGACGGCCACGACAGCGTTGCCAGGAAACCATCGCTCATGTAGCCCTTTCGCGGAGTGCCGGTGCGCGGGATCGTAAGCGCTGAGGCGCGGGAACGGGTGCTCTCGATATCCCCATGCCGCCACTGGTCATCAATATGCAACTTATGATGTTGCATGAAACGAGATAGCAAGTTGTCGGGCGTGCTGCACGCCCTGCTGCACATGGCAGAGATGCAGGAGCCGGCCACGTCCGAGTCGCTGGCCGCGGCGATGCAGACCAACCCGGTCGTGGTGCGCCGGCTGATGGCGGGCCTGCGCTATGCGGGCTTCGTGAGTTCGGCCAAGGGGCACGGCGGCGGCTGGGTGCTTTCCTGTCCGCTTGCGGAAATCACGCTGGGCGATATCTACGAAGCGCTCGGTGCGCCGCCGCTGCTGGCGGTGGGGCACCGCACCGAGAGCCCGGGCTGCGTGGTGGAGCAGGCGGTCAACGCGGCGCTCGACCATGCCTACCGGGACGCGGAGGCGCGGCTGATGACGAGGCTGCACGAGGTGACGCTGGCCGCGCTGTCGAAGGATTTTCATCGCCGCATGGTGGCCGGCGATCATTCATTGGGAGACATTGCTCATGCGTCATGACGCTCTCATCGTCGGCGGAAGTTTTGCCGGCCTCTCCGCGGCGATGCAGCTCGCACGTGCGCGCCGCTCCGTCTGCGTGGTCGACGCCGGTGCGCCGCGCAATCGCTTCGCCGCGGCCTCGCACGGCTTCTTCGGGCAGGACGGCGAGCCGCCGCTGGCGATGATCGCGCAGGCGCGCGAGCGGCTCCTGGCCTATCCGTCGGTGCGCTTCGTCTCGGGCCATGCGGTCGACGCGGCGCTCGATGGCGCCGGCGGCTTCGTCGTTTCGCTGGAGGCCGGCGAGCCGATCTCGGCGTCCAGGCTGGTGCTCGCCTTCGGCGTGCACGACATGCTGCCGGAGATCGCCGGCCTGCGCGAACGCTGGGGCGCCAGCGTTCTGCACTGCCCCTACTGCCACGGCTACGAGTTCGGCGGACGCCAGTTGGGGGTGCTCTATCGGGGCCCGCTCTCGCTGCATCAGGCACAGCTGATCGCCGAGTGGGGGCCGACGACCCTGTTCCTCGACGGCGAAGAAGTGCCGGACGATGCCGAGAGCGCCGCGCTGCACGCGCGAGGCATTGCCATCGAGCCGGGTCGCGTCCTTGCGCTGGAGGGCGGCGACACGCCGCGCTCACTCGCCGGCGTTCGCGTCGTGGATGGCCGACTGGTGCCGCTGGACGCGCTCTACATCGTGCCGCGCACCCGCATGAGCAGCCCGCTCGCCGAGCAGCTCGGATGCGCCTTCGACGACGGCCCTTTCGGCCCGGTGATCCGCACCGACGCCCTGAAGCAGACCACCGTCGCCGGCGTCCATGCCGCGGGCGATGCGGCGCAGTTCATGCAGAACGCCACGCTGGCCTCGGCCGATGGCGTACTGGCCGGCGTGTCGCTGCACCGGTCGCTGGTCTTCGATCAGCGGTAGCCGGCTTCGTTGGGGTTGTGGATGATCCAGATCAGGTTGCCGCTGGAGAAATCGCCCATGCCGCCGCCGGCGAAGATCAGGCGGCCCTGGCCCTTGTAGGTCATCTCGAAGCGATGACGGTCGGCGCCGAAGTAGAACGGGATCCAGGCCTTGCCCGTGATGTAGGCGCCCTGGTCGGTGGGCTGGCCCGCGAGGTCGGTCACCTGCCGCACCGGCATGCCGATCTGCAGCTTGCTGAACTTGCTGTTGGCCGCGGGGTTGCCGGTGATCTCGCCCTCGTAGTCGTTCAGGCCCTTCACGGTGCGGCCGCTGCCGGCCTCGACCTTGGATGAATCGACCACGTTGCCTTGCGCGTCCATGCCGGCCTTCGCGACGCCGCCGCTCGCACGGGCGGGTGCTGCCGGTTGCGGTGCGGGTGCCGCTGCAGGTGCCGGCGCTGCGGCCGGTGCCGCGGCAGTCCTGACGGGCTCTGGCGGTGCGCAGCGTTCGAGATCGACGATCTTCTGCTTGCTCTTGGTCACGAAGCGATAGCCGGCGACCTTGGTGCTGACCTCGCCGCCCGCGAAGCCGGGGGCGGCGGTCCTGCAGCGGAAGTAGGTCGCATCCGTGTCGTCGACCTCGTAGTGCCCGGCTGGCACGCCGCGGCCCTTGGCCTTGGCAAGGTTCAGCGCCACCGTCTTGCCGACCAGCTCCTGCCGCACGCGCTTCTCGTTGCCTTTGCCCAGCACGCCGGTGAGCTCGTCGTAGCTCATGCCCTCGGGCACGGGCGGGGCCGGCGGCGCAGCCGGTGCCGGTGCGGCTTGGGGTGCGGGCGCTGGGGCGGCAGCCTGCGTCGCGGTGCCGGACTTCGTCGCGCAGCCCGCGGCGAGCACGGCGATCGCGGCCGTCATGGCCAGGGTGGAAAAAGGAATCCTCAAGGTCACGGTCGAAACTCCATTGTTGATATTGATGGCCGCGTTCGAGCGGCTCGGCATTCTGGCCGACGATGGGAAATGCGTTAGCATCTTTTTCCCACCCCCCACTCCCGTTTCCCAGCCAACGCACCGCCAGCGGTGCGCAGCCAACAAACAACAACCGTGAAGGGACTCGCCGTCCCCGTTGTTCATGCTGCGCGCCCCGCTGAGACGTCTCTGGCTCAGGATTCACCGCTGGATCGGTTGCTCGCTCGGTCCGCTGCTCGCCCTCACCGCCTTGCTCGGCGCCGTGCTGGTGGTGGCGCTGCCGCTCGACCGCTACGCGCATCCCGCCTTCTTCGTCGCGCGCACGGCCGCTGACGCAAGCGCAGCAGCATTGCCGCTCGAGCCGCTGCGCCAGCGCATCCTGGCCGAGTTCGGCCCCGACACCAATCTCACGCTGCGCCCGCCGCGCAAGCCCGGCGAGACGCTCTGGGTGCTGGTGCGCGGCAAGTGGGAGGGCACGCTCTACCTCGACCCCACGACCGGCGCGGAACAAGGACGGCGCGGCACGCACGAGGGCGCGTACAACCTGCTCTTCGAACTGCACAGCAGCCTGCTGCTGGACGACGCCGGCAAGAGCATCCTGGCCTTCGCGGCGCTGGCCTATCTGTTCCTGCTGATCACCGGCCTGATGCTCTGGTGGCCCACGCGCTGGCCGCCGACGCTACGCATCACGCTGAACCGCGGCCTGCTGCGCGGGCTGTTCGACCTGCACCGCACCGGCGGAGCGCTGCTCGGGCTGCTGATCGCGGTCTCGGTCTCGACCGGGGCCTACATGGCCTGGCGGCCGCTGGGCAATTTCATCTCCACCGCGATCGGGCAGCAGCCCGTCAAGCCGCCCGTGGTTCCCAAGGGGGCGCCGGCCGGGACGCGGCTTTCGCTCGACCAACTCGTGGGCCGCGCGCAGCAGGAGTTTCCGGGCCAGCCGATCGGTTACGTGCAGGTGCCCGCCAAGGCCGACCGTCCGCTGCGCGTGCGCTTCCGGCTTGCCGACGATCCGCATCCGAACGGCATCAGCTCGGTCTGGCTGCACCCGCGAACGGGCGAGGTGCTGGCGGTGCGCCGGTGGCAGGAGCTCGACGCCGGCAACGGCGCGGTGGCGGTGATCTATCCGCTGCACACCGGCGTGCTCGGTGGGCCGGTGCACGAAGCCGTCACCGCCCTGCTCGGCCTCGTGCTCGGCGGCCTCGGCCTGAGCGGCGTCTGGCTCTGGTGGCGCCGGCGCGCCGTGGCCGGCGCCGCCCGCAGCACCGCGCTTTCGAGCCGCACGACCTCCTGAGCAAGGCCCGCCTTGCGCTCGCACATTTTTTTATTCGAAGGAGAAACCTTGTCCCCCACAAAGACCCGCGTGGCCGTCGCCATCGCGCTGCTTCAGATCAGCCTGCAAGCCCTCGCCGCCGACGCCGGCCCGGCGCCCGCCGCACAGCTGGAAACGGTCACCGTCACCGGCGACTGGCTCGGCAGCCCCAGCGAAACCAAGGTGCTCGAGCATCCCGGTGCGCGCACCATCATCGAACGCAGGCAGATCGAGGAAAGCGGCTCCACCAGCGTGCGCGACGTGCTGCGCCAGATCCCCGGCGTGCAGGTGCAGGAGAGCAACGGGACCGGCGGCAGCGACATCTCGCTCAATGTCGGCGTGCGCGGGCTGACGTCCCGGCTGTCGCCGCGTTCCACCATCCTGCTGGACGGCGTGCCGCTGGCCTATGCGCCCTACGGCCAGCCGCAGCTGTCGCTGGCGCCGCTGTCGCTCGGCAGCCTCGAGGCGGTCGACGTGGTGCGGGGCGCGGGCTCGGTGCGCTACGGCCCGCAGAACGTGGGCGGCATCATCAATTTCGTGACGCGTTCGATTCCCCGGCAGTTCACCGCCGACGCGAGCATCGGCATCGAGAGCGCGAGCCACGGCGGCGGCGTCAAGACGACGCCGAGCCTGTTCGTCGGCGGCACCAACGAGCGGGGGCTCGGCCTGGCGCTCCTGTATTCCGGAACACACGGCGACGGGTATCGCAGCAGCAACGACAGCACCAGGATCGACGATGTGATGCTGAAGGGTTCCTACCGTTTCTCGAAGTACGACGACATCGCGCTGTCGCTGCATCACTTCGAAGGCAGCGGGCGCATGCCGGGCGGCTTGACCACGGCGCAGTACGCCGCGGACCCTTTCCAGTCCGACCGCCCCTTCGACGAATTCACCGGGCGCCGGACCGACGGCTCGATCAAGTACACGCACAACGACGGCGTCAACAAGTTCGAGCTGCTCAGCTACTACACCGACTCCTTCCGCGGCAGCCACATCGAGCAGGAGGGCACCGCCGCCACTGCCGGCCAGCGCCGCCTCACCGCGGCGCCGCGCAACTACAACACCTTCGCGGTCGAGCCCCGCTATTCGCGGCTCTTCGATTCCGGCAGCGTGGTGCAGGAAGTCAGCGTCGGCTACCGCTATCTCAAGGAATCGAGCTCGGAAGTGGCGACGCGCAGCGCGTACTACCGGCCGCGCGCGGGCTTCGATGCCTACACGCTGGCCTCGCCGACCTACCAGACCAGCGCCGGCGGAACGACAGCGCATGCGTTCTACATCGACGACCGGATCGACTTCGGCAACTGGACCGTCACGCCCGGCGTGCGCTACGAAGCCATCCGCACGCACAACGACGTGGTGAACCTCACCGGCAGCAGGATCAGCAGCACCCTGTTTCCGAAGATCGACTCCAACGAGGTGCTGCCCACGCTGTCGGTGATGTACCGCATGAGCGATCGCTGGTCGCTGTTCGCGAACGCAGGCGTGTCCTTCGGCCCCCAGCAGTACGCGCAGCTCGCGCAGGCCACGGAAGGCCTGCACCCCGAGAAAGCCAACACCTACGAGATCGGCACGCACTACAAGGGCGAGGCCTGGAGCTCCGAGCTGACGCTGTTCAACATCGACTTCGACAAGGAACTGCAGCTGGCCCGCTCGATCGTCGGCGAAGGCACGTGGACCGACCTGGGCGCGACGCGGCATCGCGGCCTGGAGGCGGCGATGCGCTACGAGCTCGGCGAGTTGGACGCCGCGCTCAAGGGCCTGTCGGTCTATGCGACCTACACCTATACGCAGGCCATATCCAAGGCCGGCGTGTTCGCCGGACGCGACCTGCCCTTCTACTCGCGCCACGTGGCATCGCTCGGCGCGCGCTACCAGCGCGGGCCCTGGACCTTGAATGCGGACGTGTTCGCGCAGTCCAAGCAGCGTTCGCCCGGATCGCCCGACCCGGGCGCCCAGTACGTCACGCTGGAAGATGCGAGCGGCCGCCTCGGCGACATTCCCGGCTATGGCACCGTCAACCTGCGCGCCGGCTACGACTTCGGTCCGCAGCTGAGCAACCTGAAGCTGGCCGTCGGCGTGAAGAACCTGTTCGACCGCCGCTACTACACGCGCTCGGTCGACAACAACGGCGGCAAGTACGTCGGCCAGCCGCGCACGCTGTACGTGCAGGCCTCAGTGGCGTTCTGAGCTAGGGCCTGTTAACAGGCCCTAGTCGAGCGCCCGGGGTCCTTCGGCGCAGGCCTTCGCCCGCCCGAAGGACCAGCCGAGGTTGATGCCCGCGGCGGCCAGCAGGATGGCGGCCACGCCGAGCAGCTGCACCGGATGCAGCCGATGGTCGAAGGCCACGAAGTCGACGACGATCGCGACGATGGGGTAGACGAAGGACAGTGCGCCCGTCACGTGCGTCGGCAGTTTCTGTATCGCGCCGTAAAGCAGCACGAACACGAGGCCGGTGTACACCGCGCCCATGATGAGGAAGTTGCCCCACGCCTGGCTGTCGGTCGGGAGCTCCGCCCAGTGGGCGAACGGCGCCAGCATGAGGATGCCGACGCAGACCTGGATGAGCGCGATCAGGTGCGGCGGCGTGCCGGTGAGCTTCTTGGTGATGATGGCGGCCAGCGCATAGAAGAAGGCCGCGCCGAGCGCCAGCAGGATGCCGATGAGATAGCCGGGGCCGGCGTAGTCCTCATCGGGCTTCGCCTGCACGATGAGCAGCACGCCGATGAAGGCGAGGCCGAGCCACATGAACTTGTTGGCGGTGAGCCGCTCGGAGAACAGCAGCGCGCCCAGCACGACCAGCATGAAGGGCTGGGTGTTGTAGACGGCCGTGGCGATGGAGATGGACGCGCGCGAGAACGAGGCGAAGATCAGCACCCAGTTGAGCACGATGGCCGCACCGCCGAGCGCGGCCCAGGCGACGAGGCGAAGCGAGAGCCTGCCGCGCAGCATGCCCATGGCCGCGCAGACGATCAAGAGCGTCGCGGCGCCGAAGACGCAGCGCCAGAACAGCAAGTCGATGATCGGCAGACCCGATTGCACGACGAACCATCCGATGGTTCCGGAAATCACCATGGCGGCGGTCATCTCGACCGTGCCGCGCGTCCTGTTGTTCATCGCCAGCCCGTTCAAACCCAAGCGGCCGAGAATGCCACGAGATGCCGGCCTTGTGCGGATGAAGTTCTTTATCCCGTGGCTCGCGCAGGAAAAACGAATACTTCCATTTTCAAGTGTTGATGAGGAACTGATTCGATGCGTTCATTCCGTTGGCCGGCCCTGGCGCTGGCGCTGCTGTCCGGCCTGGCGCAGGCCGCGGTCGGCCTGGGCGAAATCCCCGCAACGGCCGACGACGGTCCGGTCACGCTGTACTACCCCTCGGGCGACGAGGCCCGGCCGGTGCAGCGCGGCCGCTTCACGCTGACGCTGGCGCCGCAGGGCACACCCGTGCGCGGCAATGGCCGGCTGGTGGTGATCTCGCACGGCTCGGGCGGCTCGCCCTGGGTGCATGCGGACCTGGCGCGCAGACTGGTGGAAGCCGGCTTCGTCGTCGCCATGCCCGAGCACCGCGCCGACAACTACAGGGACGACACCGACCCCGGCCCCGACAGCTGGACGATGCGGCCGGCCGAGGTGTCGCGCGCCATCGACGCGGTCGGGCGCGACGCGCGCTTCGCGCCGCTGCTGAAGCTGGACAAGGTCGGCGTCTACGGCATGTCCGCCGGCGGCCACACGGCCTTGAGCATGGCGGGCGGGCGCTGGTCGCCCGCCGGCTTCAAGCAGCATTGCGAAGCGCACCTGGTGGAAGACTTCCAGTCCTGCGTCGGCCTGATCACGCGGCTGACCGGCGGCCCCTTGGACGGGCTGAAGAAATGGGCGGCCCTGGCCGTGATCCGCCATCGCTTCGACGACGCCAACCCGCGTGTCCACGCCGACGCGCGCGTCGCCGCCGTGGTGGCCGGCGTGCCTTCTTCCGCCGACTTCGACATGGCCTCGCTGGCCGCGCCGCGCGTGCCGCTCGGGCTGATCACCGCACAGCAGGACCGCTGGCTGGTGCCGCGCTTCCACAGCGACCGGGTGCTGCAGGCCTGCCTGCCGCGCTGCGAACACATCGCCGACCTGCCCACTGGCGGCCACGGCGCCCTGCTGTCGCCGCCGCCGCCGGGCCTCGCCGGGCTCGCCGGCGAGATGCTCAACGACCCGCCGGGCTTCGACCGCCGTGCGACGACCGCGGAGGTGGACCGCACGACCACCGCCTTCTTCATGCGGCACCTGCTGCCTTGATCGCCGCTGTCGACCTCTTAGCTCGCAACGCCCACGGTGATGGTGCCGGTGTAGCCGGCCGTCGCGGTGCCGCTCAGCGAAGGCGTCTGCGCGGCGATCTGGGCCGCGGTGTTGTCGCCGAACACGTTGTCGCTCGCGATCGTGACCTGCGCGAGGTTGGCCGAGCTGCCGCTGTAGAGGCTGCTGTTGGTGCCGTACACCGAAGTGGCGAGGTCGCCCGGCAGGCACATCTGCGATGTCAGCACCGCGTTGCTTCCGGCCGTGGCCGTGGCCAGGCTCTGGAACACCTCGAAATGGATGTGCGGGTAGCGACCCGCATAGCAGCCCGGGAAGATGGTCTGGAAGGTCGCCTGCCCGTTGCTGTCGGTCACCTGCACGCCGCGCAGATAGTTCTCGGCCGGCAGGTCGTAGATCGAATACTTGCCGGTCGCGTTGCAGTGCCACAGGTAGATGGCATAGCCGGCCAGCGCGGCGCAGGAGGCGTTGGTGTTCACCAGGCTGATGGTGAGCGTCATGGGCAGGCCGGGCGCCATGGTGCCGGAGCTGCCGAAGCTCGAGCGGATGTCGCTGCGCACGATGCCGCTGGCCGTCAACACGTTCGAGACGCTGCCGTTCGCCGAGTTGGTGCCGTCGCTCGGATAGGGCCCTGCGGTCTCCGCCGGATCGGCGATGCAGGCGGATGAAGAGGTGGTGGTCGTCGTCGTGGTCGTGGTCGCAGCAGTCGAGGAGCTCGTTGCGGCGCTGGTGGTGCCGGCCGAGGACAGCGCGCTCAGGCTGCCCGAGCTGTCGCTGCCGCCGCCCCCGCAGCCCGCAAGCACGGCCGCCCCGCCGAAGCCGGACAGCCAGGCGAGCACGCGGCGCCGCTCCTGGGTTTGCCGCAGGATCATCTCCAGGTCGTGGGCGAGTCCGTGGTCATGGTCATGGACCGGCGCGCCGGGTGGTCTGGATGTCATTCGCACTCCCTCTTTGATCATCGATGCGTCCGAGTCTCGGCGAGCGCGCGCCGATCGGCAACGAAGGCGCAGCCAGCATCCAGGTCTTCAATTTTTCTCCTCAGTTCAGTGCCTGTGCTATCGAATCTGCGAGAGGAATGCCTTCACATCGTCCCTGCCGATCTGATAGGTCCCGTCCTGCCGGTGCACCGCAAAGCCCAGGCGCTGATTGATCGACAGCATGGGTGCGTTGGCCTTGGCGTTGTGCGTGATCATCGTTCGCACTTGCGCGTGGCGCTCGCGGACCAGGTTGAGCATGGCGGCCTTGACGCCCTTGGCCAGACCCTTGCCGCGCCAGGGCCGCGCCACGGCGGTGAGTTGCTGATACACGCGCTCGGGAAAGCGCGCATCCCAGCTCGCGTCGCACATCGCGGCCACTTGGTCGCCGCGGCGCAGCAGCACGAGGAAGTGTTCACCGCCGCGGCGGTCCATGTCCTCGTACCAGGTGGCATAGCCCTGCAGCTCGTAGCGCATGCGCGGGATGTCCAGCGAATCCAGCGGCTGTTCATTGATCAGCGCCGAGAACGGCTCCATCAGCGTGGCGAGCCGCTCCATCGGCACGCGGCCCGCATGGACTTCCCATGCCAGATCGCTATCGGGCACAAGGGCTTGTGCCTGCCAGCGCGCAAGCTCGTTCCAGTCGAGGGCATCGAAGGAAAGGCGGTTCTCCGCGCTGCGGTAGTTGCAGCGGGCGCCGATCTCGGCCATGAAGGCGTGGCCGTCGGGGGTATGCACTTTCATGGAGGCCATCGTTTTGCCGCTGCCTTGCATGAACGAGAGCAGCTCGCCCAGCAATGCCTTGCCGGCACCTTGTCGGCGATGAGGACTCAGCACACCGCCCCAGACGTCGACGAAGGGGGCATAGTCTTCGCCGCCGGGCGAACCGGGGCGGCGAAATCCCAGGATCAGATTGCCCACGAACTCGCCGTCGCGCAACGCCATGATGCGTTGCGATTCGTGCAGCGGGCGATGCAGGCGCAGATCGTGTTCGAACTCGGCGTCGGACATCACCGGCTCGCCGGGGTGGTCTTCCTCCTGGCGCGCACGCCGGTAAGTGTGGAGCTTTGCCCAGTCATGGGCCGATGCGGTATGGGGATCGAAGGGGCGGGTCTCGATGGCGGTCGAGCCCTTTGTCGTATCGAGCATGGATTGCCTTGTTTCTCGCAGACGAACGGAGCCGCTGCAGGCGCATGCCTGCGGCGGCGATCTGGAACTCGGACGGTTTGAAGCGGGAGGAAGCCGGCGGCTGGCGGCGCGGTTCAGCAGGCGGTGTGAGACGCAACAAACCGGATGAGTGCAATGGATTCAGTGATGTGACTTTCCATGGGGCACCTCCGGTGTGTTGGTTTGAATGGGCTGCGCATCTTAGCCAAGTCCCCAGCGCTTGCGAAGCACCACGGAGCCATCTCAAAATGATTCATCGCCATTTCCAGCAAAGGCCATCTCACCATGCCGTATCTGCAACTCGACGTGAACGAGCACTACCCAACGGATGTGAAGAAGCAGCTCGCGACAAGAATGGCTGAAACCTACGCGCGCATGATGTCGGTGGACATCCGCCGAATCAGCGTCGCTATCCGCGAGCTGGGCGAAGGGGGCGTGTGGCGGATTCCGGAAGCAGGCAGCGAGCCGACGCCGGTGGCGCTGATGATGCTGGACATTCGGCAAGGCAGGCCTGCCGAACTGAGGATGGAGCTTGCGAAGGCGCTCTGTGCGCACTGCATCGAGATCCTGGGCCTGCGCGAGGATCGCCTGAATGTGGAGTTCACCCAGCATTCGGGCGACGAGATGTACCACCCGGCCTTGGGCGGCTTCAGCCCGGAGTGGTCGCCAGGGGAGCATTGAGTTCGAGACAATGCGCTCCACCATGCTCAAGAGATCGCTTCTGCCCACGCACATGTGGGTGCTCGTCGCGGTGTACTTCGTCGCCAGCCTGACGCACTTCACCCATAACGCCGAGTTCATCGCCTTCTATCCCAACATGCCGAGCTGGCTCACCCGGGAGCAGGTGTATCTCGCGTGGCTGGCCGTCAACAGCCTCGGCGTCGCCGGCCTGCTCGTCGCCCGGCTGGGTCTTCATGCGCTCGGCGTGCTTTTTGTCGGCGCATATGGTGCCCTCGGGCTCGGCGGCCTCGGCCACTACACCCTCGCGCTCTGCTCCGAACACACGCTCGCGACCAACGTGACCATATGGGCGGAAGCTGCCAGCGGCTTCGTGCTGATGCTCGCTTCGGCGCTGCTGCTTGTTCGCCGCATCGCCGGGCTTCGCAATTGACCTTCTTCGCGGCGCTTCAGGAAGCCAGCCTTTTCATCTCCGCATAAAGGTCCGCCTTGCCCTCGAAGCCGATGCCCGGAAGCTCGGGCAGCACGACGTAGCTGCTGTCGACCTTGACGCCATCGGGAAAGCCGCCGTAGGGCTGGAACAGATCGGGGTAGGACTCGTTGCCGCCCAGCCCGAGGCCGGCCGCGATCGCCAGGGACATCTGGTGGCCGCCATGCGGGACGCAGCGTGATGGAGACCAGCCGTTTTCCTTCAGCATGTCCAGGGTCCGCAGGTACTCCACCAGGCCGTAGCTGAGCGCGCAATCGAACTGCAGATAGTCGCGGTCGGGCCGCATGCCGCCATAGCGGATCAGGTTGCGCGCGTCCTGCATCGAGAACAGGTTCTCGCCGGTGGCCATGGGGCCGCGGTAGTGCCGGGCGAGCTCGGCCTGCAGCGCATAGTCCAGCGGATCGCCGGCCTCCTCATACCAGAACAGGTCGTACTCCGACAGCGCCTTCGCGTACTCGATGGCGGTCTTCAGGTCGAAGCGGCCGTTGGCGTCCACTGCCAGCTTCTGGCCCGGCCCGAGCAGCTTGAGCACCGCCTCGATGCGCTTGCGGTCTTCTGCCAGCGAAGCGCCGCCGATCTTCTTCTTGACGACGGAGTAGCCGCGGTCCAGGTAGCTGCGCATCTCACGCTCCAGGCCCTCGATGCCCTGGCCCGGCCAGTAGTAGCCGCCGGCGGCGTAGACGAAGACCTTGCGCTCGGGCTCGCCCGAGCCGTAGCGCTCGGCCAGCAGCTGATACAGGGGCTTCTGTTCGATCTTGGCCACCGCATCCCAGACGGCCATGTCGATGGTGCCGACCGCGACCGAGCGCTCGCCGTGCCCGCCGGGCTTCTCGTTCGTCATCATCACGGCCCAGATCTTGTGGGGATCGAGGTTGTCGTGCTTGTCGTCGACGAGCGAGGCAGGGTCGGCCTCCAGGATGCGCGGTCGGAATCGCTCGCGGATGAGCGAGCCCTGGCCGTAGCGGCCGTTCGAATTGAAGCCGTAGCCCACCACCGGCTTGCCGTCGCGAACCACGTCGGTGACCACGGCCACGAGGCTCAGGGTCATCTTCGAGAAATCGATGTAGGCGTTGCGGATGTTGGACTTGATGGGCTTGGTCTCTTCCTTGATGTCGACGATCTTCATGGTTGCACTCGATGAAAGGGGTTAGCGCGGCAGCGAGGAGCCGCCGCAGATCTGGATGTCCTGGCCGGTGATGGCGCCGGCCTGCGCGGACAGAAGGAAACCGACGAGCGCGGCGATCTCGTCCGGCCGGATGAGCCGGCCGATGGGCGGCAACACGGGCGCTTCCGCGGCGCGCGAAGGATCGGAGGTCATCGCGGTCTGCGTGGCCGCCGGCGACACCACGTTCACCGTGACGCCGCGCGCGGCCACTTCCGCCGCCCAGCTGCGCGCCAGCGCGACCAGCGCCGCCTTGGAGGCGGCGTACTGGCTGCGGCCGGCCTTGCCCTGCGCGACGCGGCTGCCGATGAGGACGACGCGGCCATGGCCTGCCGCCGCCATCGCCGGCACAAGCACGTCGGCGATGCGCGTGGCGGCGTCGACGTGCAAGCGCCACATCCGCTCGCCGTCGGACGGCTCGAGGCTGCCCAGCATGCCGACGCGCAGCACGCCGGCCGCATGGACGAAGGCCGTGATGCCCGTCACCTGTCGCGCTGCCGCGTCGGTCGCCGCTGCGTCAGAGAGGTCGACCTCGACGGCCGTGAACGCCGCATGCGCGATGGCCGGTTTCGACCGGTCGAAACCGGTGACTCGCCACCCGGCCGCCAGCAAGGCCTGCGCGATCGCGAGGCCGATGCCGGAGCTGCTGCCGGTCACGAGGGCATGCGGGCTATTCGGCACGGATGTTCGCCTCGGCGATGATTCGGGCCGAACGCGCCATGTCTTCCTTCTGGAAGGCGGCGAAGTCGGCGATGCTTCCCGGCGTCAGCAGCAGGCCCTGGACGGTGAGCTTGTTCTTGATGTCGGGCGCGTTCAGTGCCTTGTTGACCTCCGCATGCAGCCGCTGCGCGATCTCCTGCGGCATCCTGGCCGGCGCCCACATGCCGTACCAGCTGTAGAACTCGTAGCCGGGCACCGTCTCCGCGACGGTCGGCGTGTCGGGCATGCTCTCGATGCGCGTCTTCGAGGTCACGGCCAGCACCTTCAGCATGCCGCTCTTCGCGTACTGCGTCGAGCCGAGCACCGGGTCGACGAAGCCGTCGATCTGGCCGCCGATCAGGTCCTGGTAGGCGGGGCCGGAACCCTTGTACGGCACGACCAGGTAGTCGATGCCGCTCGCGCGCTTGAGCAGTTCGGTCGACAGATGGCCTGCCGAGGCCGGCGAGCCGATGGCGAAGCTCAGCTTGCCTGGGTGGGCCTTCGCATGCGCGATCAATCCCTTGAGGTCGCTCACCGGCAGGTTCTTGTTCACCGCGACCGAGAGCGGCGCCTTCGCAACCAGTGCGACCGGCTGGAAGTCCTTGTTGACGTCGTAGGGCGTCGTCTTCACAACCATCGGCGTGGTCGTGAAGGTCGAGGGGCTGAAGAGCAGCGTGTAGCCGTCGGGCGCCGCGCGGGCGACGGCTGCCGAGCCGATGGCGCCGCCGGCGCCCGCGCGGTTGTCGACCACCACGCTCTGGCCCAGCTGCTCGCCGAGCTTCTGCGCCAGCATGCGGCCCACCGTGTCGAGCGTGCCGCCGGGCGGGAAGGGAATGATCATCGTGATGGGCTTGCTCGGCCAGGCCTGGGCACCGGCGGCGCCTGCGAGGGCCAGCAGCGTGGCGGAGAGCGCGCAGCGCGCGAGTGTTCTGCGTTGCATGGCAGTCGTCCTTGATGGTTGCCGCGCGCTCAGCGCTTCAGCAGACCTGCGTTGTCGAGGGCTGCGCGCAGTGCCTGCATCTCGGCCTCGCTCGGCGCTTCGGTCGGCGGGCGGGAGGTCGGGTCCTTGATGACGCCGGCCAGGTACATCCCGGCCTTCATGCGCGCGTGCGCCTCGCCGGTGGGTTCGCCGCCGCCATACACCGCGTCCTTCAGCGGCGTGATCAGGGCCTGGACCTTCACGGCCTTCTTCAGGTCGCCGGCCTTGACCGCTTCCCAGAGATCGTTGATGAGGCCGGGGATGAAGGTCGCGAAGCCGACCAGCGCGCCGTCGACGCCCTGCACCATCGACGCCAGCAGGTATTCGTCGTGGCAGGTGAGGATGGACTTGGAGGCATCGGCCTCGCGAATCGCCTTGATGTCGCTGGCGTACTTGTTCATGTCGCGCTGGCCGACCTTGAAGGCCTGCACGTAGGGCAGCTTCGCCAGTTCTGCCAGCGTGGCAGACGAATAGGCGGCCCGCGTCCAGGCGGGATACACGTGGGCCACCAGGTCCAGGCCGGCCTCCGAGATCGCCTCGAAGTAGTCGGTGACGTGCCCGGCGCGGAAGCCGAAGCGCAGCCAGTGGTGCGGTGGCATGACGTCTAGCGCGCGGGCGCCCGCGTCGCGCGCCATGCGCGCATGCTCCTTGGCTTCCAGCAGGCCTTCGCAGACGATCGAGGAGATCACCGGGAGCCTGCCCTCGAGCTCGCTGGCCACGATGCGCGTGACCTCGGCGCGCTCCTTCGCCGTCAGCGAGAACACCTCGCCGGTGTGGCCGTTGGTCATGACCGCGACCACGCCGGGCTGCTCGGCCAGCCACGAGGCATGGCGCCGCAGCTCGGCCTCGTCGATGCGGAAGTCGCGCGTGAAGGGGCAGGCGATGGCAGGGATGATCCCGCGGTAGTTCTGGATGGTCGGCATGATGTCTCCTGGGTTAAAAACTGCGGGCACGGCGAACAGCACGCGTCCGAGTGGCCCATGGTCGCCCTGCAGCGCGCCGAAGGCCAATGCCCGTTTTCTCTTCTTGTATGCCGCCAAAGCACCGCCGATGAATTTCTTGTGGCTCGAAGACTTCCTCGCCCTGGCCGCCACGGGCAACTTCTCGCGAGCCGCCGAGGAGCGGCACATGACCCAGCCGGCTTTCAGCCGGCGCATCCGCGCCCTGGAGGAGTGGCTCGGCGTGGTGCTGGTCGACCGCACCACCCATCCGGCGACGCTGACCGAAGCGGGCGAGTGGTTCCGCTCATCGGCGCAGGAGCTGCTGGCGCGCGTGGCCCGCATGCCCGACGAGGCACGCGCCGTCGCGGACGCGAGTTCGGCCACGCTGCGCATCGCCTCCACGCATGCCCTGTCGCTGACCTTCATGCCGGCGTGGCTGCGCGGGCTGGAATCCAGCGCGTCCGCCGGCCCGATGCAACTGGTGTCCGACGTGATGCAGCAATGCGAAGCGCTGATGCTGCAGGGCCGGACGCAGTTCCTGCTGTGCCATGGGCATGCCCAGGTTCCCGGACGGCTGGAGGCGGGCGGCTTCCCCTCGTGCGTGGTTGGCGCGGACGCGCTGATCCCGGTCTGCGCCCCGGGTAAACGGAACACGCCGGCCCATGCGCTGCGCGGCACGGGGTCCGCGCGCATTCCCGTGCTTGCCTACAGCACCGAGTCCGGCCTGGGCCGCATCGTGCGCGCCGTGCTCGGCGCCAGGCTGGAGGCGCTGGCGACGAACGTGGTCCTTACCGCGCACCTTGCGACGGTCTTGAAGACCATGGCGCTCGAGGCGCGCGGCATCGCCTGGCTGCCTGCCAGCCTCATTCAGACCGACCTGGCGGAAGGAACGCTCCTGCCGGTCGGGGACGGCAAATGGAACGTAGCGCTCGAGATCCGGTTGTTCCGTACGCCCGGACAGCTGCCACGGGCGGCTGAAATGTTCTGGAAAGCGGCGATGCACGCCTCTGCTGTGCGGGCCGCCTCATGATGCGGCTTCGCATAAGCTTCACCGACCCAGCTTGTTGAGGTTCGGCCATGCTTCAGATGCGACCTGGATGCGAGTGCTGCGACCGAGATCTACCGCCCGACTCGGCCGCCGCGCGGATTTGCTCCTTCGAGTGCACGTTCTGCAGTGACTGTGCCGACCGGCGCCTCGCCGGAGTCTGTCCGAACTGCGGCGGTGAGTTGCTCCCGCGACCGCAGCGGCCGGCCGCCAAACTCGCGAAATATCCGGCTTCGACCACGCGGGTGTTCAAACCCGAGGGTTGCGGGCGATGAGCGATGAGATGGAGCGCGGCCAAACCAGCCCTTCGAACCGTCGGTCCGACGCAGCGCAAATCTTCAGGCCACGGCATGCAAGTCCGTAGCGTTGCTGCTCCTGACCTGGATGCAGTTCACCGCCTCCTCTCGGCCAACGGATGGGCCCATCGCGTCGGCGATGTCGAACGTCTCGGCCGGTTGATTTCAGCATCACAACACGCGGTGGTTGCGGTGGTAGACGATGAAATCGTTGGCTTCGCTCGTGCAATCACCGACGGCATCTCCAACGGGTATTTGTCAATGGTCGTGGTCGCAGAGCCATTTCGACAGCGGGGTATCGGCCGAGCGCTGGTCGAGAGCATCGTCGGCTCCGAGAGAAACGTCACATGGGTGCTACGAGCGGGCAGAGACGGCGCGGCGGAGTTCTTCGCCAAGTTGGGCTTCAGCGCTTCGACACTTGCAATGGAACGTCCCCGACGCGAACAGGCGATATCCGCGTTCGCTGTCCTGGTGCCGGCGGCTGAATCGCTTGTTGGAGACCTGCGCGAGCGTTTCGATGCAACCACGAAGCTTGGCATGCCCGCGCACATCACCATCCTTGTGCCGTTCATGGCCCCTGCGGACATCACATCCGCCGTACTGGACCGAGCACAACAGGCACTGAACCGAGTCGCCTCCTTCCATTTTTTGTTGGGCTCGGTCGCGCGTTTCCCAACGACCGCTTACCTCGCGCCTGAGCCTCCCGAGCCGTTTGTCACCATGACAAGGGCTCTCGTCGAAGCGTTTCCCGGATTTCAGCCCTACGGAGGCGAGCATCAAGGGGTCGTGCCGCATCTGACGGTTGCTCACGGTGATGCCGCCGAGGCTGCGGCAGCTGCTCGCGAGTTGCTTGCCAGGCTCGACGCGTCCGGCGCCGTCAAGGCAAACTGCACCTCGGTCGTTCTGATTGAAAACTCAGCAGGCCGCTGGAAGGAGATGCATGTCTTTCACCTCTCGCCGGCCAACGCTTAGCTGAGCTTTCGGTCGCGGTAGATGACGCTGAAGCGCTCGCAGACCACAGGCATGACCTGGCTAGGCTCGCGCCCGATGCGCGCGCACTCGCGGCCAAAGTAGGCCCAGTGAACGCGGCGCCAGTAGTCCAACGAACCATCGCCTTCGCCCTCGCTGGCAGCGAACTCGGCTGTGACCTGCTCGAACGGCACCACCTGGATCTCCAGCGTCTCGATGACGCATACGGGCTTGCCATCCCAGCAGGTGACGACGCTGAGGCTGCCCGGCTCTGGCAGCGAGACGCCTGCGTTCTCGTACCTCCAGGCAAGACCGGCAGTGGCACGCTTGACGCCCGCGAGCACGAGCTGCGCCAGTTCGTTGGCGCCGGCTTCGTCGTCGTGGAAGTGGAAGGCCTCGAAGAACCGGGCGGAGCGATCTTTTCCCATCTCGATGCAGAAGTCCTGCCAGAACGCGGCGATGCTGGGTGGGATGTTCATGCATTTCCTAAGGGTTGACTTCGTTTCATGGCCAGCGCAATCAGTTTGCGCTGGGCGGCCCGCTTGATGCAAGATGCCCCGCCTGGGGCGCACCGGCGCGCAAAGGAGTCGACATGGCGATCATCGATGAATTGCGTGCGGATTCACCCGTTCGGCGCATTCGCGATCTGCCCGGGCCGCGAGGCCTGCCGATGCTGGGCAATGCGCTGCAGATCCAACGCGAACGCCTGCACCGGACGGCCGAGCAATGGGCGCGCGAGTACGGCGAGGTGTTCCGGTTCCGCATCGGCTCGCGCGAGTTCGTCGTGGTGTCGAACCCGGAGATGGTCGCCACGATGCTGCGCGACCGCCCCGACGGGTTCCAGCGCACCGACCGGCTCAATGCCGCGGCGCGCGAACTGGGCTTCAGCGGCCTGTTCTCGGCCAACGGCGAGGAGTGGAAACGCCAGCGCCCCATGGTGCTGCGCGGCCTGGACCCGGCCCACATCAAGGCCTTCCATCCCACGCTCGTGAAGGTCACGCAGCGCTTCGAACGCCGCTGGCGCAACGCCGCAGGCGCCGGACGCGCGATCGACCTGCAGTCGGACCTGATGCGCTACACCGTCGACGTGACCGCGGGCCTCGCCTTCGGCACGGACATCAACACGGTGGAGTCGGACGACGAGATCATCCAGAAGCATCTGGACAAGCTGCTGCCTGCATTGTTCAAGCGCGTTCTGTCGCCGCTGCCGCATTGGCTCTGGGTGCGCAGGCGCGCCGACCCGGCGCTGGGCGAACATCTGCGGGCGCTGCGCAGCGCGGTGGACGGATTCATTGCCGGTGCGCGGCTGCGGCTGGCCGACCAGCCGCAGCTGCGCGAGCGCCCGGGCAACCTGATCGAGGCCATGGTCGCCGAGCGCGACCGGCCCGGTTCGGCACTGACCGACGAGGACGTCTCCGGCAACGTGCTGACCATGCTGCTGGCGGGCGAGGACACGACGGCCAACACGCTGGCGTGGATGATCTGGCTGCTCCATTGCCATCCCGAGGTCGCGCAACGCGCCGCGGAGGAAGTGCGCAGCATGGTCGGCGAGGGATCGCATCCCACCCACGAGCAGCTGGGCCAGCTAGATTTCGTGGAAGCCTGCGTACACGAGACGATGCGGCTCAAGCCGGTCGCGCCCATCATCATCCAGCAGGTCGTGCGCGACACCGTGGTGGGCGGCTTGGCGCTGCCGGCCGGCACGCCGGTGATGTGCCTGATGCGCCCGGCGGCCGTGGACGCCGCGCATTTCCCCGATCCCCAGGCCTTCCGGCCGGAACGCTGGCTCGCCGGGGATGGCCCGGCCCGGGCCGCGGGCTCGGCCAAGCGGGTCGCCATGCCTTTCGGCGCCGGCCCGCGCACCTGCCCGGGCCGCTACCTCGCGCTGTCGGAGATGAAGATGGTGGCCGCGATGCTGCTCGGCGCATTCGAGATCGCGGATGTGTCCACAGCCGACGGCACGGAGGTGCAGGAGCGGCTTGCGCTCACCATGTCTCCTGTGGGCCTGAAGTTGCGGCTGCGCGTGCGGAAGTAGCGAGAGCAGTTCCCCATCCTGAATCGTCAGTGGCACGCGAGAAAACCCGCCACGGCGTTGTTGACCAGCTCCGGATGCGTGACCGGCCCCATGTGCCCGAGCCCTGCGAACTCCATGACGGTGACGTTGGCCAGCGCGCCCGTCAGCAGCCTCGCCACCCCGCGCGACGAAACGGGCGACTGCCCGCCCACCATGTACAGCACCGGGAGATCGAGCGCGCGAAACGCACGCAGGGGCGTCGGCTCGCAGAAGAGCGCCCTGGCCCAGCCGGCGACGTTGACCATGGATGCGGCAATGGGCGGCTGGCGCGCCTCGGGCATGCCGGCCCAGCTTCCCGGGCCCATCCAGTAGTCGATGAAGCGCTGGGCGGCGGCAGCGTGGTCGCCGGCATCGATGGCCGCGGCGGCATCGGCCGCGGCAAGGCGGATGCCGTTCGCCGCCTCCTGGCCGGGCGCCTCCTCTTCGAGCAGCGCGAACAGGGTCGGCTCGTACAAGGCGATGGCGCGGATCCGATCGGGGCGGGCGAGCGCGGCCATCAGGGCCACCGCGGCGCCGTAGGAGTGCCCGACCAGGAAGAAGGGATCGCCGGCCGCGGTGAAGACGGGCTCCAGGAGCGCGACCTCGTCACCCAGGGTGACGACACGGTCCGCCGGCCAGGCGGGGGTCCTGCCGGCGCCGAAGGAGTCGGGCGCGAAGACGCGGTGGCTGGGGGACAGGCGCTCCATCAGCGCACGCCATTGCGACGAAGCGCCCGCGTTGGCGTGGATGCAGACGACGCCGGGGCCGGCGCCGGTCTCGCGGAAATAAGGCATTGGCGGTTGTTGCATGGGCATCGACTGTCGTACCGATGCACGGGCGGCGTCCTGTCCGCGCGTCGGGCATGCCTGCCCGATCGTCCGCAGGTCGCCGCGCTCAGCGTGTGTGCGGCAGCCTGACTTCGCGCCCCTCGGCCTGCGCCAGGAGCTGGGCAATCGCATCGGCCGCCATTTCCAGGCGCTTCACGTCGCGCTCCTCGAGATGAGCGCCCGGCTCGAAGCTGAAGCCGCACAGCACGCCGTACAGGCTGCCGTCCGTGAACCGGACCGGCACGCCGATGTGTGCACCCATGCCGTCGTAGTAGCCGGGCAGGCTGTTCGCGATCCGCACGCGCGTGACGTCGGGCACCAGGCAAGCCATCCGGCCGTCGATGATTCGCTGGCAGATGGTCTCGTCCAGCGGATGGAACTGCCCGGCTTGAATGATGTCTTGCCCCGGCTTCGAAGCAATGTGGCGGAACACGCGGTTTCCGTTGACGAACTCGCCGACGAACAGCACCTCGAGCTTGAGCTGCTCGCGCACGACGCGCAGCAGGCTGCCGATGGAACGCTCGATGAGGCCGGTGTCGGCGCCCGCACCTGCGTCCGCGGTGACGGCGGCAACGCGCGCCGCCTTGTCGCCAGGGTCCTCCGATTCATCGTCGACAACCGTTCTCATGAATAACCACTTCTCATGGACTGATCCTAAGCCGACCCGAGCGATTTGGCGCGTGAGAATAGCCTCGAAAACCGGTGAAACTCGATCGCGGCCGGACTGGCCATCTTCGATATGGACTCGGCTCAGCCCACGGCGTAGCATCGTTTTCCCCCTTGCCGCCGACGCGCGGCGACAAGTCCATGTCCCAGTGGCTTCAACGGAGGTGCGTATGAGCTATCACCTGGAAGGTCGCCTGCTCGAGGTTTGCAACTGCAATGTGCTGTGTCCCTGCTGGATCGGCGAGGACCCCGACAACGGCACCTGCGACACCATCATCGCGTGGCGCGTCGACAAGGGAACGGTGGATGGCGTCGACGTTGGCGGCAACACCATCGCTGCCGTGGCCCATGTGCCCGGCAACATCCTGGAAGGCAACTGGACCGCGGCGATCTTCGTCGACGAGAACGCCTCGAAGGAGCAGGAGGAAGCATTGCTCAAGGTCTACACCGGCCAGGCCGGCGGGCCGGTGGCGGATCTCGCCAAGCTGATCGGCACGGTGGTGTCGGTCGAGCGCGCGCCGATCCGCTTCACCGTGGTCGAGGGCCGTGGCGAACTCGAGATCGGCAAGGACTACTACGCCGAACTCGAGCCCTACCTCGGCGCGACCGGCGGCCAGACCACGCTCTCCGACACCGTGTTCTCGACGGTGCCGGGCGCGCCGGTGTTCGTCGGCAAGGCGCCGACCTATCGCTCGAAGAACGCGGCCATCGGCATCGATCTCGACATCAAGAACCACAACGCCCTGCAGAGCATCTTCGTCTTCGACGCATGAGCCGCCCGGCCGTTCCGAAGGCGAATACCGTAGCGCGCAGCGCGGAGGTTGCTAAATGAGCGTGATCTCGGGTGCTGCGCCGGCCGGCGCCACCCGTCACCGCCGTGTGTTCGTGCCAGTGCTGGCCGCGCTGGTCGCGCTCGCGTGGCTGGCGTTGTGGGCCTGGGCGCGCAGCCCCTACGGACGCTATCTCGAGCACGGCGACTGGACCGCATCGGGACCGGCGGCCTTTCTGTGCCGCGTCATTCCGGCGGGCGACGTGCTCGTGCCTGCGGCGCTCTATGCCGTCGCCTGGATCCTCATGACGGCGGCCATGATGCTGCCGACCACGCTGCCGCTCGTCAACGCCTTCGACCGCCTGACGGCCGAGCGCCCGGACCATGGGCGCCTGCTGGCGCTGCTCGCCCTGGGCTACATGGCGGTGTGGGGCGCGTTCGGCGTGGCTGCGCATGCGCTGCACGGCGCCCTGCTGGCGCTGCTGGCCAGCGCGCCCACGCTGGCCTGGCATGGCTGGGTGATCGGCGCCGCGACCATCGCGCTGGCCGGGGCCTTCCAGTTCAGCAAGCTCAAGCACCGGTGCCTGGAGAAATGCCGCACGCCCTTGAGCTTCGTCATCGAGCACTGGCGCGGGCAGGCGCAGGCGCGCCACGCGTTCGCGCTCGGCGTGCACCACGGTTTGTTCTGCGTCGGCTGCTGCTGGGCGCTGATGCTGCTGATGTTCGCGCTCGGCACCGGCAGCCTGGGCTGGATGCTGTTGCTGGCCGCGGTGATGGCGGTCGAAAAGAACTTCCGCTGGGGCCATCGCCTCAGCACGCCGCTCGGCATCGCGCTGCTGGCATGGGCCGGGGTCCTGGTGGTGGTCCATGCTTGAAGCGCGCGAGGGCCCGCCCGGCCTGCGGACCCTCGCGCTCACCGTGGCCGCGATGCTGGCCTTCGCGGCCAACTCGCTGCTGTGCCGTCTGGCGCTGCAGCAAGAGGCCATCGACGCGGCGAGCTTCGGCAGCATCCGGCTGGTGTCGGGCGCGATCACGCTCGCGCTCATCGTGAAACTCCGGTCGCGCCCGCCGCCGGCCGAGCGCACCGACTGGCTCGCAGCGGCCATGCTGTTCGCCTACGTCGCCTTCTTCTCCTTCGCCTACCTCAGCCTGTCGGCCGGCACTGGGGCGCTGATCCTGTTCGGCGCGGTGCAGCTGACGATGCTGGGCGTCGGGCTGCGTTCGGGCGAGATGTTCGGGCCGGTCGCCTGGTCCGGCTTCGTGCTGGCGGTCGCGGGCCTGGTCTACCTGATGTCGCCGGGCGTCACGGCGCCGCCGCCGCTCGGGGCCGCACTGATGGCCGTCGCGGGCGTCGCATGGGGCGTGTATTCGCTGCGCGGCCGCGGCGTGGCCGACCCGCTGGCTGCCACCGCGCGCAATTTCATGCGGGCGGCGCCGCTGGCCCTGGTGCTGAGCCTGGCGCTGGCGTCCCAAGCGCATGCGAACGCGGCCGGGATCGCGCTGGCCGTGGCCTCGGGCGCCGTCACCTCCGGCATCGGCTACGTCATCTGGTATGCGGCGCTGCCCGGGCTCTCGGCCATGCGGGCGGCCACCGTGCAGCTGTCGGTGCCGCTGATCGCCGCCTTCGGCGGCGTGCTGTTCCTGTCGGAAGCGATCACGCCGCGGCTGGCCTTTGCCTCGGTCGCGATCCTGGGCGGCATCGCGCTGGTGCTGATGGCCAAGGCTAAGCGCCGAGCTTGAAGAGGCTGGTCGCTTCCAGGTCCAGCACCTCCTGCTCGCGCTGGTTGAACAGGCGCCAGCGCCAGCGCAGGATGCCCAGCGTGGGGCGCTTTTCCGAGCGGCGCACCTCGATCACGTTGGCCACGAGCCGCAGCAAATCGCCGGGCCGCACGGGGTTCGGCCATTTCACGTGGCCGAGGCCCGGCGAGGCGAAGGATTCGGAACCCGCGAGCGCCGCATCGGTCACCAGCCGCATCGCGATCGCACCGGTATGCCAGCCGCTCGCGATGAGGCCGCCGAAGGGGCCCTCGGCCGCGGCTGCCGGATCGGTGTGGAACCACTGCGGGTCGTAGGCCTTGGCGAACTGCAGCAGCTCGGCCTCGGTGACGAGATAAGGCCCGGCCTCGATGACCTGCCCTTCGTGGAACTCGGCGAATTTCATCGGCCGAGCTTAGTAGGTTTCGAGGTGCAGGCGGCCTTCGCGCTTGAGGCTTGCGCCCACGGTATCCCAGTCGAGGCCGGCTTCCACCGCCACGTCGCGCAGCGCGAGCACCACGCCCTCTTCCATGCTCTTCAGGCCGCAAACATAGAAGTGGCTCTGGCTGTCCTTGAGCAGCGCGGCCAGGTCGGCGGCGCGTTCGCGCATCGCGTCCTGCACGTAGCGCTTGGGCTGGCCGGGCGTGCGCGAGAACGCGAAGTTGATGTCGATGAAGTCCTTGGGCAGGGTCTGCAGCGGGCCGAAGTACGGCAGCTCCTGCTGCGTGCGCGCGCCGAAGAAGAGCATGAGCTTGCCGCCCTCGAACTTGCCGCTCTTGCGCAGGCGCCGGCGCCATTCGGTCATGGCGCGCATCGGTGCGCTGCCGGTGCCGGTGCAGATCATCACGATGTGCGACTTGGGATGGTTCGGCATCAGGAACGATGCGCCGAAGGGGCCCACCACCTGCACCTTGTCGCCCACCTTGAGGTCGCAGACGTAGTTGCTGGCGACGCCGCGCACCGGGTTGCCCTGGTGGTCCTGCAGCACGCGCTTCACCGTGAGCGAGACGTTGTTGTAGCCGGGCCGCTCGCCGTTGCGCGGGCTCGCGATGGAGTACTGGCGCGCGAAATGCGGCTTGCCGTTGGCATCGGTGCCCGGCGGGATGATGGCGATCGACTGGCCCTCCAGCACCGGCAAGGGCATGGCACCGAAGTCCAGCACGATGTGGTGCGTCTGGTTCTCGTAGCCGGCCTCGGTGCAGTTGAAGTTGCCCACCACGGTGGCGGTGGTCGGGCTCTTCGGCGGGAACAGATTGGTGTAGGCGTGCGCGGCCGACCAGGGCGGCGCGGTGGCGCCGTACTGCGCGGAGTTGAAGGCGACTTCGCCCGGTTCCGCCGGCGGCTGCGGCGGTGCGGCCGGCGCGGGCGCCAGCGTGTCGGCCGGCAAGGCGACGCCTTCGGCTTCGAGCTGCTCGGGCGTGAGCTCGGCCGGCAGCTCGTCCCAGGTGAGCTGCTCCTCGATCGAATAGGCGCGCGCCACCGGCATGGTGCGCCAGTTGTCGATCGAGCCGGTCGGGCACGGCGAGATGCAGGCCATGCAGCCGTTGCACACGTCGGCGCGCACCACGTAATTGCGGTCATCGTGCGTGATCGCGTTGACCGGACAGGTGGCCTCGCAGGTGTTGCAGCGGATGCAGATCTCGGGGTCGATCAGGTGCTGCCTGATGACGCCGATGTCGATGGTGGCCGTTTCCATTGTTTATCTCCTTGCCCTCCCCCGAAACGATCAACCGAAACGGACGTACTCGAAATCCACCGGCTGCCGATTGATGCCCATCACCGGCGGCGCGATCCAGCCGGCGAACTTGCCCGGGTCGACCACACGGCCCATCAACGATGCCACGAAAGCGAAGTCCTCGGCAGTGGGCAACCACTCGTCCTTCTTGGCGGCCCATTCGGCCTCGTTCACCACACGGCCTTCGGGCGACATCTTGATGCCGGCGAGGGCGCCGATCTGGCGGTTGAAGGCCTTGTGCGGCACGACCAGGCGGGTCGGGATGCCGGCCTTCTCGAGCACCTTGTTCCAGCGGCCGATGCCGGCCACCGAGTCCTTGATGAAGTCGTCGCGCAGCACTTCGTTCAAGGCGTTCAGCATCGGCACGTCCTTCTCGACCAGCTGGCCGTCGCGCACTTCGAGCACCTTGTAGGTCTGGCCCTTGAGCACGTGGTCGTCGGCGCGCTTGCCCTCTTCGTAGCGGCCCTTCAGGCCGGAGCTGTAGAAGGTGGCGGCGTTGCTCGACTGGTCGGCGCCGAACAGGTCGATGGTCACGCTGTAGTGGAAATTGAGGTAGCGCTGGATGGTGCCGAGGTCGATGGCGCCGGCCGCGCGCACCTTCTGCGGATCGTCGGTCTTCAGCTCGTTCATCACCTGCGCGGTGCGCTGCAGCACGCGCGAGACGCCGCTCTCGCCCACGAACATGTGGTGCGCTTCCTCGGTCAGCATGAACTTGGTGGTGCGCGCCAGCGGATCGAAGGCGCTCTCGGCCAGCGCCGACAGCTGGAACTTGCCGTCGCGGTCGGTGAAGTAGGTGAACATGAAGAAGGCCAGCCAGTCGGGCGTCTTCTCGTTGAAGGCGCCGAGGATGCGCGGGTTGTTCTCGTCGCCCGAGGTGCGCTGCAGGAGCGCCTCGGCTTCTTCACGGCCGTCGCGGCCGAAATGCTTGTGCAGCAGGTAGACCATGGCCCACAGGTGGCGGCCTTCTTCGACGTTGATCTGGAACAGATTGCGCAGGTCGTACATGCTGGGCGCGGTGAGGCCCAGGTGGCGCTGCTGCTCGACCGAGGCCGGCTCGGTGTCGCCCTGCGTGACGATGATGCGGCGCAGGTTGGCGCGGTGCTCGCCGGGCACGTCCTGCCAGGCCTTTTCGCCCTTGTGGTCGCCGAAGTGGATCTCGCGGTTGGCATCGCCCGGGTTCAGGAAGATGCCCCAGCGGTAGTCGCGCATCTTCACGTGGCCGAACTGGGCCCAGCCCTGCGGGTCGACGCTCACGGCCGTGCGCAGGTAGACCTCGTAGTTGGTCGAGCCATCGGGGCCGACGTCGTCCCACCAGTTGATGAAGTTCGGCTGCCAGCCTTCGAGCGCGCGCTGCAGCGTGCGGTCTTCGCCGAGGTTGACGTTGTTGGGGATCTTCTCGCTGTAGTTGATCGTGCTCATCGCTGTTCCTTGGTTGAGGCTGGGGTGTTCAGACGCGGTTGAGATCGAAGCCGGCCTTCTCGCCGGTGCCGTAGACCTTCAAGGCACCCTTTTCGCCGACGGCGTTCGGGCGGTTGAAGATCCAGTTTTGCCAGGCGGTGAGCCGGCCGAAGATGCGGGTGTTCATGTTTTCCTTGCTCGCGAAGCGCAGGTTGGCTTCGAGGCCGGTGAGCGCGTCGGGCGACATGGCGGCGCGCTCCTCGATGGCGATGCGGATCTCGTCCTCCCAGTCGATGTCGTCGGGCGCGGCGGTGGCCAGGCCGAGCTTGAGCGCTTCGTCGGCGTCGAGCGACTTGCCGATCGCGCCACGGGCGGCCTCCATCGGCGCGGCTTCTTCATAGAAGCGGCGCTGCAGGCGGCTCTGGTCGTTGACCATCGGGAAGAAGCCGAAGTTGAACTCGTCCAGCGTGATCTTCGGTGCGCGCTCGGCGTCGTCGGGCAGCGCGAGCATGTAGGCGCGGTCGGCCGCGAGGGCGATCTCGGCCAGCGTGCCGGCGAAGCAGGAGCCGGAATCGACAAGCGCGAAGAGGCTGCGCGAGGAGACGTCGAGCCGCGCCAGCGTGCGGCGCAGCGCGCCGATGGTTTCGCGCACCAGCCAGTGGTCCTTGTTCGCCAGCATCGTCTTGTCGCTCGCGAGCACGGCTTGCGCGTCGCCCTCGGTCTTGAGCAGCCAGGTGCCGATGTCGAGCTCGTTGGTGCGCATGTTGAGGATGGCGTCGTCGAGCTGGCGTGCCATCGCGAGCGGCCACCAGGCGGCGCCGGCGGCCTCGATCGCGGCGATGTCGGCGGGCTGGGCGCCCTTCGGCGCCTTGACCGTGAAGGTGGCGGTGCGGCGCGCGCGGTCGATCTCGACCGTGACGTGTTCGTAGCGCAGGCTGTCGGCGCCGTCCTCGCGTTCGAGGCGAGTGAGCGCGACTCCCTTGCCGTCGGCCGGACGGTCGCTGGCTTCGGCCAGCTTGGCGGCGCGCTCCTGCACCGCAGCGCCGAACTGGGCCGGCTTGGCGATCGCGTCGACCAGACGCCACTCGACCGCACGCTGGCCGCGCACGCCTTCGACGCTGGTGCAGAAGATGTCAGCCAGGTCGTGACGCACATGGCGCTTGTCGGTGACGCGGGTCAGGCCGCCGGTGCCGGGCAGCACGCCGAGCAGCGGCACCTCGGGCAGCGAGACGGAAGAGGAGCGGTCGTCCACCAGCAGGATCTCGTCGCAGGCCAGCGCCAGCTCGTAGCCGCCGCCGGCGCAAGCGCCGTTGACCGCCGCGATGAACTTGAGGCCCGAGTGCTTGGACGAATCCTCGATGCCGTTGCGCGTCTCGTTGGTGAACTTGCAGAAGTTCACCTTCCAGGCGTGGCTGGAGACGCCGAGCATGAAGATGTTGGCGCCCGAGCAGAAGATGCGGTCCTTGCCGCTGGTGACTATCACCGAGCGGACTTGCGGATGCTCGAAACGCACGCGGTTGAGCGCGTCGTTGAGCTCGATGTCCACGCCCAGGTCGTAGCTGTTGAGCTTGAGCTTGTAGCCGGGACGGATGCCGCCGTCTTCGGCGATGTCCAGCGACAGCCGGGCCACCGGGCCCTCCACGCTGAGCTTCCAGTGGCGGTATTGCGTGGGATCGGTGCGGTAGTCGACGCGGGCGGGATGGGCGGCGGTGTCGGTCATGTCGAGGTCTCCTGGTGCCGTGGGGTCTAGGAACAATAATGCATTTGTCTGGCGACAGTGCATGCATCATGCTGCATGTTCCAGGGCGCGTCAACCCTGCGAGGGATTTTTTTACGTTCTTCTTTTTGGCGCCCTTCAGGCGGCCCGGCTCATTGCCTCGCGCACCGTCGTCCTGAGCGCCCGGAAGCTCTGCGCTAGGCCCTGTCCGCTGGTGTCGACGCTGAGGTCGGCCTTGGAATAGAACGCGGCGCGGCCGGCGAGGATGCGGCGCAGGTCGTCCATCGCTTCCTTGCTGGCGGCCATCGGGCGGGTGTCGCCCTGGGCGGCGACGCGGCCCATGTGCTCCTCGGGCGCGGCCTGCAGCCAGACGGTGGTGCAGTGGGCCAGCAGCTGGTTGAAGGTGGCCGGGTCGGAGACGATGCCGCCCGGGGTGGCGATCACCACCTCGCTGTAGATCTGCACCGTCTCCTCGAGCGCGCGGCGCTCGTAGCGGCGGTAGGCGTTGGTGCCGTAGAGGTCGTGGATCTCGCGCACGCTGCAGCCGGCCAGCTTCTCGATCTCGCGGCTCAGCTCGATGAAGGGAACTTCGAGGTCGTCCGCCAGCATCTGGCCCAGCGTGGACTTGCCCGCGCCGCGCAGGCCCACCAGCGCGATGCGGCGGTTGCGCGCCGGGTCGCCGGCGGCGGTGCCGAGCAGCTCGCCGAGCGCGATGCGGGCGCGCCGCAGATCGGCCTCGTCGCGGCGCTCCAGCAGCTCGCGGATCAGCAGCCACTCGGGCGAGCTGGTCGTGACGTCGCCCACCAGCTCGGCCAGCGAGCATTGCAGCGCGGTCGCCACCTGCTGCAGCACCAGGATCGACGCATTGCCGATGCCGTATTCGAGATTGGCCAGGTGGCGCTCGGAGACCTCCGCCGCCTGCGCCACGGCCTTGCGCGTGAGCCCGCGGCGCGCGCGCAGGTTGCGCACGCGCTCGCCCAGCGCCACCAGCAGGGGGTTCTTCGCTTCTTCGGCCGGCAGGGCCGGGTCCGCGGGTGCGGTCAGCACCGCGTCGGCTCGCTCATTCATGTCGCTCCTTCATCTCCTCGGTTCACCCCTATCCGGGTAAACACCATATATGCACTATATTGCTTGACACCTTTTGTGTCGATGCTTATGGTTCGTGCACAGGCAAGATACTGCACGCAGACGATTGCCGCAAGTTCCACCCACGCATGAGCACCACCACGATGTCCAAGGAAGCCTTCCACCAGATCGTTGCCGACGTGACCACGCAGCTCGCCGGCCGGCCGCTCGATGACGAGCTCGACCGCTGGCTCAACACCGTGCACGGCGCCGGCAGCCCCGCTTTCGAGCGCCTGAAACAGGCCTGCATCGACGGCGTGGCCGAAGGCTGGCTGTGCGAGCGCGAGGGCGGCGGCATCAAGTACGGCCGGGTCTTCAAGGCCGAGGACGCGCTGCACCGCTTTTCGGTCGACGTGGTCGACATGAAGGACATCGCCGGCCCGCACCACAAGCATCCGAATGGCGAGATCGATTTGATCATGCCGCTGGAAGGCGACGCGACCTTCGACGGGCGGCCGGCGGGCTGGTGCGTCTACCCGCCCGGAACGGCTCACCACCCCACCGTCGCCCAGGGGCGCGCGCTGGTCCTCTACCTGCTGCCTGAAGGGCAGATTCAATTCACGAAGACCGTATGACCGAACTCCTCTCCAACTACGTTACCGGCCGCTGGCAGGCCGGCAACGGTGCCGGCACGGCGCTTGTCGATCCGGTGCTGGGCACCGAGCTGGCCCGCGTCGACGCCACCGGGCTGGACCTGGCCGAGGCCTTCGGCTTCGCACGCGACACCGGCGGCGCCGCCTTGCGCGCCCTCACATATAAAGAGCGCGCCGCGCTGCTGGGCGCGGTCGTCAAGGTGCTGCAGGCGAACCGCGACGCCTACTACGAGATCGCCACCGCCAATTCCGGCACGGTCAAGAACGACTCGGCCGTCGACATCGACGGCGCGATCTTCACGCTCGGCCAGTACGCCAAGTGGGGCGATGCGCTGGGCGACGTGCGCGCGCTGCGCGACGGCGATGCGGCCAAGCTCGGCAAGGAGCCGGTGTTCCTGGCGCAGCACCTGCAGGTGCCGACGCGCGGCGTGGCGCTCTTCATCAACGCCTTCAACTTCCCTTCCTGGGGCTTGTGGGAGAAAGCCGCGCCCGCCCTGCTCTCGGGCGTGCCGGTGATCGTAAAGCCCGCCACCTCCACCGCATGGCTCACGCAGCGCATGGTGCGCGACGTGGTCGAGGCCGGCGTGCTGCCGGCCGGCGCGCTGTCGGTGATCTGCGGCAGCTCGAACGGGCTGATGGACCAGCTGCAGGGCTTCGACGTGGTGTCCTTCACGGGCTCGGCCGACACCGGCGCCGTGATCCGCTCGCATGCGGCGGTGGTGCAGCGCTCGGTGCGCGTCAACATCGAGGCCGACAGCCTGAACTCCGCCTTGCTGCTGCCCGATGCGGCGCCGGGCTCCGACGCCTTCAACCTGCTGGTGCGCGAGGTGGTGCGCGAGATGACGGTCAAGGCGGGCCAGAAGTGCACCGCGATCCGCCGCATCCTCGTGGCGGCTGCCGTCTACGACGCGGCGGCCGAGGCCATCGGCGCCAAGCTCGCCAGCATCACGGTCGGCAATCCACGCAACGAGAGCGTGCGCATGGGCTCGCTGGTGAGCCGCGCGCAACTGAATGCCGTGCGCGAAGGGCTGGAAGAACTCAAGACCCAGGCGAGCGTGCTGCATGACGGCAGCCAGGCCGCGCTGGTCGATGCCGATCCGGCCATCTCCGCCTGCATCGGCCCGGTGCTGCTGGGCGCGCGCGACGCCGATGCGGCGCAGCGCGTGCACGACGTGGAAGTCTTCGGCCCGGTCGCTACGCTGCTGCCGTACCGCGACGTCGATCATGCGATCGCGCTCGCGCACCGCGGCCAGGGCTCGCTGGTGACCTCGCTCTACGGCGCCGACGAAGCGGTGCTGGGCCGGGCGGCCGTGCAACTGGCTGCGAGCCATGGCCGCGTGCACGTGATCACGCCCGACGTCGCGCAGGCCCACACCGGCCATGGCAACGTGATGCCCCAGTCGCTGCATGGCGGCCCCGGCCGCGCGGGCGGCGGCGCCGAACTGGGCGGCCTGCGGGCGCTGGACTTCTATCACCGCAAGAGCGCCGTGCAGGCCAGCCCGGCCGTGCTGGCGCAGCTCGGCCTGGCGGGCGGCTGAAGACGGCCGAAGAAAAACAGGACCCCAGGAGACACGATGAGCCTGCCAGCATCCTTCAATTTTGCCGAACACCTGTTCGCCCTCAACCGCGGCCGCGCGCAGAAGATCGCCTATGTCGACGACCGCGGCACCCTCGCCTACGGCCAGCTCGAAGAGCGCGCGCGCCGGCTCGCCGCCGCGCTGCTCGCATCGGGCGTGAAGCGCGAAGAGCGCGTGCTGCTGCTGATGCTCGACGGCAGCGATTGGCCGGTGAGCTTTCTGGGCTGCCTCTATGCCGGCATCGTGCCGGTGGCGGTCAACACGCTGCTCACAACCGAGGACTACGCCTACATGCTCGAACACAGCGGCGCGAAGGCTGCGCTGGTGTCCGGCGCGCTGCTGCCGGTGCTGCAGGACGCACGGGTCAAGGGCTCGAACGAGCTCGAGACGCTGATCGTCTCGCAGCCCACCGGCGCCCTGCCCGACGGCGCGCAGGATTTCGAAGCGCTGATCGCGGCGCACGAACCGCTGGCCGAACCCGCCACCACCACGCCGCAGGACCACGCCTTCTGGCTCTACTCCTCCGGCTCCACCGGCAAGCCCAAGGGCACGGTGCACACGCACGGCAATCCGTGGTGGACGGCCGAGCTCTACGGCAAGCCGGTGCTGGGGCTGACCGAGAACGACGTCTGCTTCTCGGCCGCCAAGCTCTACTTCGCCTACGGCCTGGGCAATGCGCTGACCTTCCCGCTCTCGGTCGGCGCGACGGTGCTCTTGATGGCCGAGCGGCCGACGCCTGACGCGACCTTCAAGCGCTGGACGGGCGCGCACAAGCCGACGGTGTTCTTCGGCGCGCCGACCGGCTTCGCCGGCATGCTCGCCTCGCCCGCCCTGCCTGCGCGCGAGGCGGTGTCGCTGCGCATGTGTTCCTCGGCCGGCGAAGCCTTGCCGGGCGAGCTCGCCCAACGCTTCAAGCAGCACTTCGGCTGCGAGATCATCGACGGCATCGGGTCCACCGAGATGCTGCACATCTTCATCTCCAACCGGCCCGGCGACATCCGCTACGGCACCACCGGCCGGCCGGTCGAAGGCTATGCGATCGAGCTGCGCGGCGAGGACGGCAAGCCCGTGCCCGTGGGCGAAGTCGGCGACCTCTATATCAAGGGGCCGAGCACGGCGGTGATGTACTGGGGCAATCCCGAGAAGAGCGCCGACACCTTCCGCGAGGGCTGGACCAAGAGCGGCGACAAGTACTCGCGCGACGCCGACGGTTACTACACCTACGCCGGCCGCAGCGACGACATGCTCAAGGTCAGCGGCATCTACGTCTCGCCCTTCGAGGTCGAGGCCACGCTGATGCAGCACCCGGCGGTGCTCGAGGCCGCGGTGATCGGCAAGGAAGACGCCGACGGGCTGACCAAGACCAAGGCCTATGTGGTGCGCAAGTCGGGCCAATCGGTAACCGACGAGGAGCTCAAGGCCTTCGTCAAGGAGCGCCTCGCGCCCTACAAGTACCCGCGCTTCATCGAGTTCGTCGAAGAACTGCCGAAGACGGCGACAGGAAAAATCCAGCGCTTCCGTTTGCGCGAGCGGGAGCACGAAGCGTGAGCACGGAATCCAAATTCACCGCCATCCATTGGCGGGGGAAAGACGTGCGCATCGAATACGTGCGCATCGCACCCGAACGGACCGATGCGCCGCTGGTTGTGTTCCTGCATGAAGGCCTGGGCTCGGTCGCGATGTGGAAGGATTTCCCCGAAAAGCTCTGCGAGGCTGGCGGCTTTCGCGGCCTGGTGTTCTCGCGTCCGGGCTACGGCCGATCGACGCCGCGCCAGCCCGACGAGTTCTGGGACGTCGACTACATGCACCGCCAGGCGTACGAGGTGCTGCCGGCTGTCTTCGAGGCGCTGGGCATCGCCGAGGCGCCCTGGCTCTTCGGCCACAGCGACGGCGGCTCGATTTCGCTGCTCTATGCCTCGCGTTTTCCCGAACGCGTGGCCGGGCTGGTGCTGCTCGCGCCGCACGTCTTCGTGGAAGACCTGACGGTGGCGAGCATCGACCAGGCGCGCCAGGCCTGGCTCGAGACCGACCTGCCGAAGAAGCTGGCGCGTTATCACGACGACGCCGAAGCCACCTTCTGGGGCTGGAACCGGATCTGGCTGCACCCACCCTTCAAGCAATGGAACATCGAGGCCGAGCTCGATGCCATCCGTTGCCCGGTTCTTGCTATCCAGGGCCTGGACGACGAGTACGGCACACTCGCGCAGGTCCGCGGCATCGCAGAGCGCGTGAGCGGCACCGAACTGGTGGAACTCCCCGACTGCGGGCATTCCCCGCATCGCGACCAGCCTGAAAAAGCGATAGTTGCGACCGTTTCATTCATCAACGACAGGAGATTCCCATGACCACCCGCACCGCAGCACGCAGCACGCTGACCGCCCTGGCGCTGGCCTGCATCGCCACGCTGGGCCACGCCCAGCAGGGCAAGCTCAAGGTCGGCTTGATGCTGCCCTTCAGCGGCACCTACGCGGCGCTCGGCGTCGCCATCGAGAACGGCTTCAAGCTGCGCGTCGAGGAGCAGGGCGGCAAGCTCGGCGGCCGCGAGATCGAATACATCAAGGTCGACGACGAATCCGATCCGGCCAAGGCCACGGACAACGTCAACAAGCTGATCAAGCGCGACAACGTCGACGTGATCGTCGGCACCGTGCACTCCGGCGTCGCGATGGCGATGGCCAAGGCCGCCAAGGAAAGCGGCACCGTGCTGATCGTGCCCAACGCCGGCGCCGATGCGGTGACCGGCCCGATGTGCGCGCAGAACATCTTCCGCAGCTCGTTCTCGAACTGGCAGCCGGCCTACGCGATGGGCGAGGTTGCGGCCAAGCAGGGCAAGAAGACGGCCATGACCCTGACCTGGAAGTACGCGGCCGGCGACGAGTCGGTCAACGGCTTCAAGGAAGGCTTCGAAAAGGGCGGCGGCAAGGTGGTGAAGCAGCTCACCGTGCCCTTCCCGAACGTCGAGTTCCAGGCGCTCCTGACCGAGATCGCGGCAGCCAAGCCCGATGCGGTGTATTCCTTCTTCGCGGGCGGCGGCGCGGTCAAGTTCGTCAAGGACTATGCGGCGGCCGGGCTCAACAAGAACATCCCGCTCTACGGCCCCGGCTTCCTGACCGACGGCACGCTGGACGCGCAGGGCGAAGCGGCCCAGGGCATGCTGACCACGCTGCACTATGCCGACGGCCTCAACACGCCGCGCGACAACAGCTTCCGCACCGCCTACGCCAAGATGTTCAAGCTGCAGCCCGACGTGTACGCGGTGCAGGGCTACGACGCGGCGCAGATGCTCGCGATCGGCCTGGCGGCGACCAAGGGCGACATCAGCAAGAAGGCCGAGTTCGCAGGCGCCATCGAGAAGGCCAAGATCGACAGCCCGCGCGGCGCCTTCACGATCGGCAAGTCGCACAACCCGGTGCAGGACTTCTACCTGCGCAAGGTGGAAGGCAAGGAAAACAAGGTCGTCAACGTGGCAGTCAAAGGCCTGGCAGACCCCAGCCGCGGCTGCAGGATGTGACCACCCCCGTCCCTCGCTCACTTCGTGTAGCTCGACTCCCCCCTCAAGGGGGCGACACCCGCGGCCCGGCAAAGCCGGTTCCGCGGTGCCTCCCTAACATCGCCGCGCTTCGCGCGCGCTTCTCTCCAGAAAGCTGAGACCAACGTGGACCTCGGTACCTTCTTAGTCCAGTGCCTGAACTCGGTTCAGTACGGACTCCTGTTGTTCCTGGTGGCCTCGGGACTGACCCTGATCTTCGGGATCATGGGCGTGATCAACCTGGCCCACGGCAGCTTCTACATGATCGGCGCCTACATGGCGTTCGCGCTGTCGCCGCTCTTCGGTGACCAGTTCATCGTGATGCTGCTGGCGGGCATCGTGCTCGCCGCCCTCTTCGGCTACCTGCTGGAGTGGGCCTTCTTCAGCTACCTCTACCAGCGCGACCACCTGCAGCAGGTGCTGATGACCTACGGGCTGATCCTGGTGTTCGAGGAGCTGCGTTCGCTGCTCGTCGGCAACGACGTGCACGGCGTGCCGGTGCCGCCCTGGCTGGACGGCAGCTTCGCGCTGGGCAGCCTGATGAGCTATCCGTGGTACCGCCTCTTCGCCTCCGCCGCCTGCATCGTGCTCGCGATCGGCCTCTACTACGTGGTCAACCGCACCCGCCTGGGCATGATGATCCGCGCCGGCGCGAGCAACCGCGACATGGTGCGCGGGCTGGGCATCGACATCCGCCGGCTCTACCGCATCGTGTTCGCGGCCGGCGTGGCGCTGGCCGCGCTGGCCGGCATGATCGCGGCGCCGATGTCCTCGGTCTACCCGAACATGGGCGCGAGCGTGCTGATCATCTGCTTCGTGGTGGTGGTGATCGGCGGCATCGGCTCGATCACCGGCGCGCTGGTCGCGTCGCTGCTGGTGGGCTTCGTCGACACCTTCGGCAAGGTGTTCTTCGCCGAGCTCAGCGGCATCGGCGTGTATGTGCTGATGGCCATCGTGCTGATCTGGCGTCCCGAAGGTCTGATGGGCCGGAAAACTTGACATGAAGACCTTCTCTCATTTCCTCCCCTTGATCTGCGCGATCGCCCTCGCGGCGCTCGGGCCCTTCCTCGGCCCCTACCTCAGCGACCTCGTGGTGAAGGTGATGATCCTCTCGATCTTCGCGCTGAGCCTGGAGCTCCTGGTCGGGATGACCGGCCTGGTGAGCCTGGGCCATGCGGCCTTCTACGGCATCGGCGCCTATGCCACGGTGCTGGGGTCGGGCAAGGACGGCGGCTCGATCGCCGTGCTGCTGCCGATGGCAATGGGCTGCGCCGCCGCCTACGCGCTGGTGACCGGCGCGCTCAGCCTGCGCACGCGCGGCGTGTACTTCATCATGGTCACGCTGGCCTTCGCGCAGATGGCCTTCTTCGTGTTCCACGACACGGCGCTGGGCGGCGGCAGCGACGGCATCTACATGTACATCCGCCCGGTACTGGGCGCGCTGGACATGGAGAACCGCAAGGTGCAGTTCTACTTCGTGCTGGGGGCGCTGGCCTTCACCTACGGCCTGCTGGCGCTGATCCGCCGCTCGCGCTTCGGCGCGGCGCTGGCGGGCATCCGCGTCAACGAGCAGCGCATGCGCGCGGCGGGCTTCCCGGTGTACGGCTACAAGCTCGCGGCCTTCGTGATCGCGGGCGCGCTGGCCGGGCTCGCGGGCTTCCTCGTCGCCTCGCGCGACGGCGTGGTGAACCCCGAGCTGCTGGCCTGGCACAACTCGGGCGAGGTGCTCTTGATGATCATCCTCGGCGGCCTGGGCCATCTGCGCGGCGCGGTGATCGGCGCCGTGGCCTTCACGCTGCTCAAGGAGCTGTTGTCCACGCACGCGATCGTGGGGCCGCTGGCCGACCACTGGCAGTTGACGCTCGGCCTGGCCATCATCGCCTTCGTCGCGCTGCTGCCCAAGGGCATCGTCGGCATCCGCCTGCGCGCGCTGCCGAAGGAGGCCGCGGCATGAGCAGATTGCTGGCAGTCGAAACGCTCACGCGCCGCTTCGGCGGCCTGGTCGCGGTCAACGCGGTGAGCCTGGACCTGCACCTCGGGGAGGTGCACGCGGTGATCGGCACCAACGGCGCGGGCAAGTCCACGCTGATCAACATGCTCTCGGGCGAGATCGACGCCTCCGACGGGCGCATCACGCTCGACGGCGAGGACATCACGAAGCGCGCGCAGTTCCGACGCGCGCTCGCCGGCGTCGGCCGCAGCTACCAGCGCACCACCATCTTTCCGGAGTTCACCGTGCTGGAGAACTGCCGCCTCGCTGCGCAGGCCGCGACGCCGCGGCCGTGGGCGATCTGGCAGTCTTCGCAGGGTTGCAAGGACAGCAATGCCGCCGCCCGCGAGGCGCTGGAGGCCGCAGGCCTGGGCGCGGTGGCCGGCCGCGTCGCCGGCACGCTGAGCCATGGGGCCAAGCGCCAGCTCGAAGTCGCGATGTGCCTGGCCACCAATCCGCGCGTGCTGCTGCTCGACGAGCCGCTGGCCGGCATGGGCGCCGAGGAGACCGAGCGCATGCTGGGCCTCTTGGCCAACCTCAAGGCCACCCACGCGATCCTGCTGGTGGAGCACGACATGGACGCGGTGTTCCGCATCGCCGACCGCATCACGGTGATGGTCAACGGCACGGTGATCGCGACCGGCGATCCGGCCTCGATCCGTGTGAACCCCGAAGTGCGCACGGCCTATTTGGGCGAGGACCATTGAGATGCTGAACATCGAAGGCCTCAACACCTACTACGGCGACAGCCACATCCTGCGCGGCGTCGACGTCGCGATGCCGGCCGCGACCTCGGTCGGCCTGCTCGGACGCAACGGCATGGGCAAGACCACGCTGATCCGCTCGCTGATGGGCTATGTGCGCCCGGCCTCGGGCCGCGTGAAGCTCGACGGCAACGACGTGACCGGCTGGGCGCCCGAGAAGATGGCGCGCCGCGGCATCGGGTATGTGCCCGAAGGGCGCGGGATCTTTCCCAATCTCTCGGTGCGGGAGAACCTCGTGATGAGTGCGCGGGCCGGCATCGACGGAAAGCGCGCCTGGACTTTCGATCGCGTGATGAGCACCTTCCCGCGCCTGACGGAGCGGCTCTCGCACGGCGGGCAGCAGCTCTCGGGTGGGGAGCAGCAGATGCTCTCGATCGGCCGCGCGCTGATGACCAACCCACGCCTGCTGATCCTCGACGAGGCGACGGAAGGCCTGGCGCCGCTGATCGTCGCCGAGATCTGGCGCGTGATCGCCGACATCCGCACGACCGGCATTGCGACGCTGATCGTGGACCGCGACTGGCGCAAGGTGCTGGCGCACACGGACCAGGCCGTGGTGATGGAGAAAGGGCGGATCGTGCGCCATGGCGCTTCGGCCGAGCTGGTGGCGACGCCGGATGCGCTGGAGGAACTGCTGGGTGTCTGAGCAAGCACGAGAGCCCCGTCGCCGCAGCTTTTGCGACGACGTGGCGCTCGTGCGCGATGCGGCGGGCCAGCCGGTGGCCCGCACGCGCGAGGAATGGGTGGGTGTGCCCACGGCGCTGCTGGAGATTCCGGCCCAGGCCGAAAGCGGACCGAAGTATGCCGAGGCGCCCACGGTGTTGATCGCAACTTCCGGCCGCGGCCGCCGGTGGTATCGCCGCGCCGGGTCGGAGCGGATGCTGTCGACCTGCCCGACCATGATCGAGCTCTATGGCACCGGCTACGAGATCGACCGCGCGCGCTGGGAGGGCCAGCCCGGCGAGTGCATCGCACTGCGCTTTCCGTCCACGATGGTGACGGCGCTGCTGCATGACGAGGCGAGCGACCTGCACATTGAAACGCGGCATGAGGTCTTCGACGAGCAGTTGGTGACGCTCGGCACCGAGCTGCTGCGCGAAGCACGCCGCGGCGCAAGCACGGGGGCACTCTACGTCGAGGGGCTCTCGATCGCGATACTGGGCTTCCTGCGCGAGCGCCATGGCACGGCGCGCGCGAGCCCGCCGGCAGCAGCGGCCCCGCGTCTGTCCGAACGACAACGCGCCAAGCTCATCGACTTCGTGACTGCGCATCTCGGGGAAGACCTGAGCGTGTCGCGGCTTGCCGAACAGGCGGCGCTGAGCCCCTTCCATTTCGCGCGCGCCTTCAAGGCATCTTTCGAGCTCTCGCCGCACCGCTACGTGCAGCAGCAGCGCATCGACCGGGCCACGCGCCTGCTGCGCTCGGCCGCCGACCGCTCGATCGCGGACATCGCCTTCGAGCTGGGCTTTTCGAGCCAGGCCCATTTCACCGAAGTGTTCCGGCGCCACACCGGCACCACCCCCGGGCGCCTGCGCGAACACTGAGCCGGTCGCGCAGCTTCCCGATAGCGCGGCGCAGCTTTTCGACATACGCGCGTCGGCATCGTCTCTATCGTCCCGGGCAGCGGACAAGCAAGCCGCCATAACGACTGGAGACAATGCGATGAACTGCCCTTCCCCTCTCACGCCCCTTCCCGCGCCACGCTGGCCCGGCTTGGGCGCTGCCGCCGCATCCACCGTCCTGCTGTTCGGCTGCGGCGGCGGCAGCAGCGGCTCGCCCGGCGTCGCGCCGGCACCCGCCCCGGTGGCACTCGTCTGCGATGAGACACTCAAAGCCGCGTTCAAGCCCGACGCAAACACCACGGTGACTCTGGTCAAGCAGTTCAAGAAGGGCGACGACCTGAACCTGAACGGCACGCCGAGCGGCGGCACCGCGGCCAATGACCTGTGTCTCGTGAAGCTCAACGTCGGCCCCGGCAACCCCGGGCCCGCGGATGCGCCCTCGACCTCGGCCGGCATCGGCATCGAGGTCTGGCTGCCCGCCAAATCGGCCTGGAACACGCGCGTCCACGTGCTCGGCGGCGGCGGCTTCGCGGGCGAGCCCTCGATCAGCGCGCTCGACCGTGTCGGCGGCAGCGGCGGCAATGGGCCCTCGACGGTCGCAGGCACCGAAGGCTCGGTCAGCGCGATCACCGATGCGGGCCATGCCTCCAAGACCCCCTTCGCGGCCTTGGATGGCTCCTTCGCGATGAAGCCCGACGGCACCATCAACACGCAGGGCTGGACCGACTTCGCGAGCCGCGGCATCCACGAGATGAGCGTCAAGGCCAAGGCCCTGGCCGCCGGCTTCTACGGCCAGGCGCCGCAATATTCGTACTGGGACGGCTGCTCCACCGGCGGCCGGCAGGGCCATATGGAAGCGCAGGTCCATCCCGAGGATTTCGACGGCATCCTCGCAGGCAACAGCGCCATCAACTGGACGACCTTCATCACCGGCGAGCTCTATCCGCAGATCGTGATGCAGCGCGACCTCGGCGGCGTGCCGCTGACGTCGGCGCAACTCTCGCTCGCGTCCTCGGCGGCGGTGAGCGCCTGCGACGCCAACCTGACCGGCCAGCACGACGGCTTCATCAGCGATCCCGGCAGCTGCAGCTACAACCCTGCGCAGGACGCCGCGGTGCTCTGCACCGCCAGCGGCGGCACCAATGCCACGGCCGCCTGCCTGAGCACGGTGCAGGCGCAGGCGGTCAACAAGATGTGGTACGGCCAGACGCGCGACGGCAGCGTGCCCGCGCCTTCGGTCGACATCGGCCACGGCACGACGCTCGCCCCGAACCAGCTCTGGTACGGCCTCACGCGTGGCACGGCGCTCAACAGCCCGCTCGCACCGGGATTCGCCCTGGCCGACTCGGTGGCGGGCGAGCCCGCGCCCTTCCTGATTTCCGTGGACCAGGTCGCGCTCAATCTGCAGGATCCGACGATCGCGAGCCCCCTCTTCAAGAATGCGACGGGCAACGGCGCGAACCGATGGAAGTCGCTCGGCTACGACCAGCTCGCGAACGCGAGCGACCGCGGCCTGGCCTTGCAGGCCTCCTTCGGCAACATCAACGCCAACAACCCCGACCTCTCCAGGTTCCGTGATCGCGGCGGCAAGATGCTGACGTACCACGGCCTGGCCGATACGCTCATTCCCGACGCGGGCACGCGCCACTACTACGAGCGCGCCGCCAGCGCGATGGGCGGGATGGACGCATTGCAGAAGTTCTACCGCTACCTGCCCATTCCCGCGATGGGCCACTGCGCCGGCGTGGGTTCCGTCAATGGCGTGGCGGGCGTGAGCCCCGTGGCCAACCCGCCGCTGCCGGCACCGAACCAGCTCTTCACTGCGCTGACGGACTGGGTCGAAAAAGGCGTGGTGCCGGACAAGCTGGTGCTGCAGAACTCGGACAAGTCGCTCGCCCGGCCGCTGTGCACCTATCCGAAGAAGATCGCCTATGTGAGCGGGGATCGAAGCCTGGCTGCAAGCTACGCCTGCCAGTAGGCGCTGCCTGCCTGGGCTCAGAAGCCGAGCGGCACCGAACGCTCCGGATCGGCCAGGATCAAGGCGGCACGATAGGCCGAGCGCCCTGCTTCCTTGGTGAGCTCGCTCAGATCGTTCCAATCCTGCAGGCGCTCGCTCGGAGATGGGGCAGCCGAGCGGTTCAGAGGCAGTTGCGTCACGCCCAGCAAGGCACCTGCGGACACCAGGCAGAACTGCGCAGCCGATCGTTCGGGCTGCATGGCGTATGCGCTTTTCTCGAGACCGGCCTTGTACGCCTGCTCGTCGGGCGAAAGCGGAACGAGGTCCGCGTGTCGGAAGTGAGGAACGGCGCCTGCCGAAGCTTCGACCTCGGCGAGCAGCTGTTCGATCGCTGCCAGCGCGCGCTGAATCGAGGGATTTTCGGCAGGTTTCGGGCTCATGTCTTCGCAGGTCGGCACACCGTTGCCGCCGACTATCGCCTGCGAGTTGGGAGAAATCGTGTGCGTCGCCCGAAGGACTCTCCCCGCTGCTAGCAGGCCAGCGCCGGCGCCGCGATCCGCCGCTCAAGAAACCCCAGCAGACCTCCGCAGCGCCGCGCTGTTGTGCCGCCGCTGCGCATAGGCGGCGTGAAACCAGATGTCGCGCGGCATGAAGTCGCGCAGCACCGGGACCAGGGCGCCGCGTTCGAGGTGCGGGCGGGCGAGCACCGCGGGCACGGCCACGGCGCCGAGGCCACCCAGCGCAATGCCGACCAGCGCCGAGGGCTCGTTGCATTCCATGCGGCTGGTCACCGGCACCTCGCAGGCCCGGCCGTCGACCTCGAAGGGCAGCAGCGCGCTGCCTGCGTGCGACATGAAGCTCAGCACCTCGTGCGTGCGCATGTCCTCCGGCTGCGCGGGCATGCCGCGCCTGGCCCAGTACTGCGGCGTCGCGCACAGCACCCAGTCGACCCGCGCGAGCCGCCGCACGATCAGGTTGTCGTTGCGCAGCCGGCCGAGCCGGAGCGCGATGTCGCAGGCGTCTTCCACCAGGTCGACCGCGCCGTTGGTGACGCGCAGGCTGATATGCACCTCGGGGTGCGAGCGCATGTACTCGCCCAGGATGTCGGGGAACGCAGTGCGCTCCAGGCCGTAGGGCGCCGTCACGCGCAGCCGTCCGCGCGGCCGGCTCGCATGGCCCTGCAGCTCGGCGCGCGTCAGCGCCGCCATCTCGATCAGCGGCGCGCTGCGTTCCAGCAGCACCTGGCCGGCATCGGTCAGGCTCACGGCGCGCGTGGAACGGTTGAACAGGCGCACGTCGAAGCGCTTCTCCAGTTCCGCCACGTGCTTGCTGACCGTGGGCTTGGAGATGCGCAGCCGCGTGGCCGCGCGCGAGAAGCTGCCGCGCGCCGCGACTTCGCTGAAGGTCTTGATGAGCTGCAGGCTGTCCATGGCAGTCGATGTGCAGCCTGTTCAGGCGTACACGGGGTCTTCGGCCCGCGCAGGCCGGGCCGTCGCCACCTTGCGCGCCGCCCGCTCGTCGCCCATGGCGCGCACCAGCGCGCGGTCGCCGGCGCGTGATGCGGCCTCGATGACCGTGAGATGCAGCAGGTCGCGCTGGGCATGGCTGCCGCCGAGCGGGCTGCTGGCCGCAAGCACGGGCAGCAGCAGTTCGACGCAGCGCGCGTACTGGCCGGCCGCGAAAGCCTGCAGGCCGCCGGCGGCAGGCAAAGCCACGGCGGCGGCCTGTGCGCCGGGGCGCCGGGCCGCATCGGCGATCGCGGCGATGCCCGCGCTCGCCGCGTCATCGTCGCCGGCCGCAGCCAGCGCCATTACGGCATGCACGTCGTTGAAGGCGATCGAGCCCCAAGCGGCCTGCAGCCGCCACCGTGCGGCGAGGGCCTGCCAGCGCTGCGACACGTCGACACCGCGCAGGGCGAAGCGCCACAGCAGCGCGCTGGCATCGTTGAGGTTCAGGGCGATGGCCTCGGGCGCGGGGGTGACCGCGTCGTCGTAGAGTGCAAGCGCCGCGTCCATGTCGCCGCTCGCCATGTGCATCAGCGCCAGATGCCAGTGGTTGTGGACGGCCATGCCGCAGTCGGTCGCCCAATGGCGCTGCGTCGCCTTCATCCAGCGGACGCCGTCGGCCACGCGCCCCTGCATCTCGCAGACGTGCGCCACCGCGTGCACGGCCCAGCTGTCGTGCGGCTGCAGTTCGAACGCGCGGCGGCCGACCGACTCGGCACGCGCGTAGTCGTTGCACTCCTCGAGGCCGAAGGCGTGCATGCCGAGCAGGTAGCCGTAGCCCTTGTCCTCGGCGCTCCACTGCGTCAGCGAGCGCGCGACGCGGTCGCGCAGCATGAAGGAGTGCCCGAGAAACAGATCGCCCAGGTGCGCGAGCTGCAGCGCGAAGAGATCGCGCGGATGGTCGATCAGATGCCGGCCGAGCAGTTGGTTGGCGCGCAGCGCGTCGCCGCCGCTCCAGGCGCCGAGCGCGGCGATCAGCGACTGCTCGCGCTCGTTGGCCTTCTGCGGGCTGGCAGCCGCGGCATCGACGCTGGCCTTTGCCATGCCGAGCAGCTGGCCGTCGAAGGCGGTCAGCAGCATGCCGGCCATCAGCAGCTGGCCGGAGACGAAGCCCGGATCGCGTTCGAGCACCGGCGTGAGCACCGCGACCGGGTCGGTGCGAAAGCTGTGGAACAGATCGAGCGCATGCTCGTAGGCCGCGAGCGATGCGCGGTCGGTGGTGGAGAGCGCCTGGCCGTGTGCATCGCGGAGCGTCGTGGTCATGGGAGAGGTCCTTGGGAAATGGTTGAGCGGATTGCGCATCGAGCGTAAATTCGCCGGTCTCCAAAGCACGAAGCCATTCCGGCAACAAGACTGACGAATCAGCCATGAGCGCAGCGCCGGGCCGCTCCAAGCAAGCTCGCACCGCAGTGCGAAGCACGAAGGTATTTCAATGACTTCCGCCGCGCCGCTCCCGCAGATCGCCATCGTCGCCACGCCGCTGAGTTCCGCGTCGGTGGTCTACGGCATGTACGAGATGTTCAAGTGCGCGGGCCGCGACTGGTCCTGGGTGCTCAACGGGCGCTACGGCGAGTCGGTGCTCGATCCGGTGATCGTCGCTTCGCACGCCGGCGAGGTGACGGGCTGCAACGGCTTGCCGATCCGCATCGACATGCCGATGTCGGACTGCGCCGCGCCGGACGTGGTCTGCGTGCCGGAATCGCTGCTCGCGCTCGACCACCGGCAGTCCGGGATGTTCGAGCGCGAGGCCGCCTGGCTGCGCCGCTGCCATGCCGGCGGATCGCTGATGACGACGGCCTGCTCCGGCGCCATGCTGCTGGCCGAGGCCGGCCTGCTCGACGGCCACGAGGTCACCACGCACTGGGCGTACTGCGAGACGATGCAGCGCCGCCATCCGACGGTGCGGGTGCAGGCCCAGCGCGCACTGGTGGCCACCGGCGACGGGCATCGGCTGGTGATGGCCGGCGGCGGCAGCTCCTGGATGGACCTGGCGCTCTACATCATCGCCCGCTGCGTCGACGTCGAGACCGCCATGCAGGTGGCGCGGCTGTTCCTGATCGACTGGCACCACGTCGGCCAGCAGCCTTTCGCGCGCGTGGCGCGTTCGAGCCAGGTCGAAGACGCGCTGATCGGCCGTTGCCAGGCCTGGATCGCCGAGCACTATGCCGACCCGGCGCCGGTGGCCGCGATGGTTCAGCAGAGCGGGCTGCCGCAGCGTTCCTTCCAGCGCCGCTTCAAGCTGGCCACCGGCATGGCGCCGCTGGAATACGTGCACACGATGCGCATCGAGGAGGCGAAGCACCTGCTCGAGACCAGCGAGCTGCCCATCACGGCCGTGGCGGAGGAAGTCGGCTACGACGACGCAGCCTTCTTCGGCCGCCTGTTCCGGCGCCAGGTGAACCTGACGCCGCCGCAGTACCGCCGGCGCTTCGGCGGTTTGCGCGCGGCGCTGTCGGTTCACGGCAACGCCTGAGCGGCAGCCCAACGAGAAAGGAGTCGGCCATGAAACATCTCGAAATGCCGGAAACGCAGCGCACCGAGTTTTCCGAACGCAGCCTTCTGGCCATCAACTCGAAGGGCCAGGAAGTGCTGCACGGATTGAACTTCGACGAGTCGCAGTTCTTCGTCGACTGCGCGCGGGCCATGCCGTCCGGAGCGGCCGAGCTCGACCGCTATACGGACCTGAGCCGCCGGCACGAGGCCGCGCGCTTCAAGCTCGCATCGGTGGACGACGAGAGCACGGGCGAGGAAGACGGGCCGCCCCGCCTGGCGGGCAAGTTCTGAGCGCTACTCGACGAAGCGCCGCAGCCCTTCCAGATCGACCACGGTGATGCCGCCGTACTCGATGCGCAGCAGTCCCGCCTCGCGCAGCCGATTGAGCGCCGCGTTGCAGCGCTGCCGCGAGAGGCCGGAGAGGTTGGCGATCTCTTCCTGCGAAGTCTGCAGGTACACGTCGCTGCCCGGATGCAGCCACGGATGGAACAGGCCGGCGAGCGCGCGCGCCACCTGGCTGTCGGCGTCGAGCAGCCGGTGCGCCGCATAGTTGCCCATGAACCAGTGCAGCCGCTCGTTGATCTGGTTCAGCAGGAAGTGGTTGAAGCTCATCTGCGTGCGGTGCAGCCACTGGAAGGTGTCGAGCGGCAGCACCGCGACGCGGCTGTCGCGCAGCGCGATGATGTCGGCCGAGCGCGGCATGGCGCGCAGCAGCGTGCCCTCGCCGAACCAGCTGCCGACCGAGAGGCCGCCGAAGGTGACGGAGCGGCCGTCGCTCGAGGTCATCGACCATTTGAGCAGGCCTTCGAGCGTGCCGTACCAGTGCAGCGGCGTGTCGCCGCGGCGGCACAGCGCGGCGCCGGCGGCCACCGACTCCTCGCGCATGTCCTGGAGCACGCGCGCCTGCGCCGCCGCGTCCAGCCCGGGGAACCAGACCGATCGCTGCAGCAGCTCGGGAATCGACAAGGACGCCGGCGGTCTCTGGCTCGGCCTGGTGTGCGGCATCAACGCTCCTGCTGGCTGCGGCTCGTAAACCCTGATCTCAAATGTCATCGCAATGACTGCCGGGGCGGCAGCCGCCAAAAATAATAGCGCGCCATCCACAGGAGAACGCCCATGTCGAAGCGCAAGGTGATCGTGACCATCGCCCCCACGGGAGGCATGGCGCACAAGTCGCAGAACCCCCATCTTCCCACCCAGCCCGAGGAGATCGCGGCGGACGTGGTCGCCTGCTGGAAGGCCGGTGCCAGCGTGGCCGCGATCCATGCACGCCGGCCGGACGACGGCGCCACCTGCGACGCCGAGGTCTACCGCGACATCAACCGCCGCATCCGCGCCGCCGGCTGCGACATCGTGCTCAACAACTCCACCGGCGGCGGCGTGCACGGCGACATGATCAAGCCGCTGCCCGGCGGGCGCTGGGAGATCGCCTTCGACGAGCGCGTGAAGGGCATGGACGCCGGCGCCGAGATGTGCACGCTGGACGCGACCACGCTCAACCTCAGCTTCGAAGGCCGCGAGATCCTGATGGACACGCCGCTCACCAAGGGCCGCGAACTCGCCGCCGGCATGAAGGCGCGCGGCATCAAGCCCGAGTGGGAGGTGTTCAGCCCCACCCACATCCTGCAGGACACGACCACGCTGATCGAGGAGGGGCTGGACGAGGCGCCCTACTTCATCAACCTGGTGATGAACGTGCACCGCAACTTCCAGAACGCGATGCCCTTCTCGCCGCGTCACCTGCAGATGATGGTCGACACGCTGCCCAAGGGCGCGATCTTCTGCGTCAGCGGCATCGGCCCCTCGCAGCTCGAGGCCAACATCAGCGCGCTGCTGCTGGGCGGCCATGCGCGCGTGGGCCTGGAAGACAACCTCTACTACCGTCACGGCGAGCTGGCGACGAACCTGCAGCTCACCGAACGCATCGTGCGCGTCATCCGCGAGATGGACATGGAGCCCGCGACGCCGGCCGAGGCGCGCGACATGATGGGCCTGCCGCGCATCGGATTGCCGCGCCCCGAATTCGCCGTCTGAAGAACGATCCAAAGAACTTTCGAGGAGACACACCATGACCGATCGCCGCCACTTCCTTCACACGCTCGGCGCCGCCGCCGCGCTCGCTGCCCTGCATCCGCTGGCCGCGCTGGCCCAGACCCTCGAGCAGATCAAGATCTACTACGGCTTCCCTGCGGGCAGCGCCGGCGACAGCGTGGCGCGCCGCGTCGGCGAGAAGCTCGCCGGCTCGGCCTATACGCGCCACGCAGGGGTGGTGGAGAACAAGCCCGGCGCAGGCGGACGCATCGCGCTGGAGGTGCTCAAAGGCGCGCCGGCCGACGGCAGCACGCTCGCGCTGTCGCCCTTCTCGTGCACCTCGATCTACCCGCACATCTACGGCAAGCTCAGCTACGACCCGGTCAAGGACT
>NZ_JAGGNV010000037.1 GCF_018614955.1 Variovorax paradoxus | reverse complement strand
CGCGGTGCGAGGCTAGCCAACGTGCGACGCGCTGACGCTCTTCGTCCTGCCGCCGGGGCGGTCGACCGAGAGTTCTTTGCGAACGGTCACGTGAAATCGAACTTCTTTTGCAATCTCGGGTACGGCGACGAGCAGAGGCTCTTTCCGCGCAACCCGAGGCTGGAGTTCGACGAGGCCTGCGTGCTGCTTTGAATCGAGTAGTTCGCTTGCACGACCGAGAAGATTTCCATGGACATCGAGGACCGTGGTGTCAACGAACGTTCGATGGCGGCGGGCTACGCCCGGCCTGGACAACGAAACTCATCTGCGAGCATCTGGGCCGCGTTCTGCAGCTCACCGCGCGCGACGCGCCGAAGAACCTGGTCCAACTCGAGCTCGCCGAAGCGCTCTGCACGGGAAGCCTTCCCTTGGACAGCCGGCTCGATGCGGACGCCTGGCTCGGATGCCGGCCCCCTTCCGGACAGCCGGCCCATCATCGGCGAATGCCCTCGCCATCCGCGTTTATGTGCAGATCGAGACGCCGCGAGCGCTCGAACAACTCGAGGCGATCGCGGTAGTCCCGGGTGTCGATGCGCTGTTCCTTGGTCCCACGGATCTTTCCGGAGGGATGGGGCATCAGGGCGATGCCGCGCATCCTGAGGTTCGCGAAGCATTGCTCGATGCGGCGCGCCGCTGCAATGCGCTCGGCAAGCCCATCGGGACGCTCGCTTCCTCGGTCGATGCAGCCGTGAAGTTCGTCGAGGCCAGTTTCGACTTCGTGGCGCTTGCTTCGGACCTGGGCCTGATGCTGTCGCAGGTGAGGGCATCACTGGCCGAGTGGAAGCGCAGTTTCCGTCGTTAGCATCGTTCGCCCGTTGATGCCTAACGTTTGTGAAGAATGCTGGACGTCGCGGCAACTGATGTGGGCAAGGCCCAATCCGGCGGATGGCGCGACCATTCCTTGAGGAACTCCAGCAGGTGCCGAACCCGCGTCGGCATGTTGCGCCGCGTCGAGAACACGACGTAGATGTCGAGTTCTTCGGGAACATAGTCGGGCAAGAGCGCTTCGAGCGTGCCGGCCCGCAGTTCCTCCGACACCATGTAACAAGGGTGCAGTGAAACGCCGGCGCCGAGCAATGCGCTCTGCTTGATCGCGTCGCCCAGGTTGGACCGCACGGTGCCTCGCACCCGGATCTCCTGCGGCGGATTGCCGGCGAACTTCCACACGCCGGCGCCCGACTTGATGATGTGCACGAGGCAGTTGTGGCGCGCGAGCTCGGCTGGCGTGGCAGGCCGGCCGTGCGCCTTCAGGTAAGCGGGCGACGCCACCACGACCTGCGGCGCCTTCATGAGCGACTGCGCGACGTAGCTCGCGTCTTCCAGCGAAGGCGCGATGCGGATCGACAGATCGAGCGCCTCGGCGAGGAGGTCGGAGCGGCCATCGTCATGCACCACCGTCACCTCAATGTCCGGATAGCGATGGGTGAACTGCGCGATGAGCCGCATGAGGTGATAGGCGCCGAACGAAGGCGGCGTGCCCACACGGATCGCGCCGCGCGGCAGGTGGACGACGTCGCGCACCTCGCCTTCGATCGCTTCGTAGCGCTCGAGCAGATCGCGCCCGGCCTCGAGCACGCGCGCACCGGCTTCGGTGAGCGCGACCTGCTTCGAGCTGCGCTTGAGCAATTGCGCACCCATCGAGGACTCGAGCCATGCCACGTGCTTGGTGATCGTCGCCCGGGAGAGCGAGAGTTGCATGGCAGCGCGCACGAAGCTGCCGGAGCGCGCAACTTCGGTGAATATCTGGAGGCAGCGAAGGCGATCCATGAGGGTATGGAGGAGGACGCGACTGGCGTCAAGGTTTCCAAATCGCAAACCTTGGATTCTCGAACATGGTGCGCCAGCGGGCAAGGCGCTTCCTAGACTTCGATATACGCAAGTCCGTCGCTGCAGGCGGCATCGCCCACCTCATGACCGCCCTACCCGCCGCCACCGCCACCGCCACCGCCGCACCCCTGCTCTCCGAGTTGACGCAGACGCTGCATCGTTTCTTTCATGCGCTCGACACGCGGCACTACGCCCTGATGCTCGAGCTGTTCACCGAAGACTGCCGTTGGTTGCGCCAAGGCCAATGGCTCGAGGGCAAGGACGCCGTGCGCGCGGCGCTCGAAGCCCGCCCGGCCGATGTCGACACCCGCCACGTGCTGACCAACGCCTACGTGAGCGCCTGCGAAGGCGAGTCGGCCGAAGTCGAGGCCTACATGACGGCCTACCGCTATCCCGTGGCCGCGCAGCCCGGCAGCGCACCGCCGCGTATCGCCGGGCCCCTGCGCTTCAATCTCACGACCACCGTGTTCCGGCGCGATCCCGGCCACGACTGGCGCATTGCCGAACAACGCATGGTGGCGGCCTTCGCCTTCGTCGAATGAGCACTCTGCCGGCCGCCTTCACCCATCGCAGCCCGGCCACGCGGCTGGTGCTGCGCGACGGCGTCATCGACGACCTTCGCACCGAGCTCGATGCGCTCGGGATCGCGCGACCGCTGGTGCTGGGCGGCGCCCGCACGCAGCGCTCGGCGCTGTTCGCCCGCAGCATCGCGGCGCTCGGCGACTTGCCGCATCTGCTGGCCGAGCCGGTGCCCGCGCATTCCAGCGTGAGCCTGGTGGAGCGGCTGGCGGCCCGCGGGACCGCCGACGGCATCGATGGCTTCATCGCCATCGGCGGCGGCAGTGCCTCCGACACCGCGAAGGCGATTGCGCTCCTGATGGCCGAGGGCGGGCGGCTGGCCGACCATGCGATACGCTTCACGCCGCCGGCTTCGCTGATCGCGCCTCGCCTCGCGGCGCCCAAGCTGCCGATCGTCGCCATTCCGCAAACCGCCTCGGGCGCCGAGGTCACGGTCTCCTTGGGCGTGCGCGACGGCGACGGCGCCAAGCTGCTGTTCACCGACATTCAGCTCGCGGCCCGCCTGGTGCTGATCGACCCGCTCGCCAATCTCGAAGTCCCGGCCGCGTTGATGTGCGCCACCGGCATGAATGGCCTGGCGCATTGCATCGAGGGCCTGTATTCGCTGGAGCGCTCACCGCTGGCCGAAACCCTCGCGCTGGACGCGATGGCGCGCTTCGCACGCGCCTTGCCCGCGGTGCATCGCGAACCGCGCGACGCGGCAGCACGCGCGGCACTGCTGTATGCGGCTCACCTGTCGGGGCTGGTGCTGGTGAATGCCCGCACCTGCCTGCACCACGCGATATGCCATGCAATCGGCTCGGTGACTGGCGTCGGACACGGCGACGCCAACGCGGTGATGCTTCCGCACGCCATCGCCTTCAATGCAGGCGCCGCGGCCGAACCGCTGACGCGCGCGGCCATGATGCTGGGGGCCGGCGAAGGCGCCGGTGGACTGGCGAATGCGGTGCGTGCATTGCAGGCGGCCATCGGTGTCCCGACCCGGTTGCGCGACATCGACGTACCGCGAGAGGCACTCGATCGGATCGCCGCCAAGACGATGCGCGAACGCGGCCTCTACTACAACCCCCGACCGGTGGCCGACGAGAGCGAGATTCGCGCGCTGCTCGATGCCGCGTACTGACGGCAGCCAAGCCCCATCGAGCGACCTTCATCCAACAAAGGAGTCCACCCCCATGACCATTCGCATCGTTCCTGGTGGCGCCACGCTGGGCGCCCGCGTCGAAGGCCTCGACCTGTCGAAGCCGCTGTCGGCCGAAGTCTTCGAGCAGTTGCTGCAGGCACTCGGCCGCCACGGCGTGCTCAGCTATCCCAAGCAGGCCCTGACTGCGGGCCAGCTGCGCGACTTCTCGGCCAACTTCGGGCGGCTCGAAGTCAACGTGGCGGGTGCCTACCAGGAGCCTGGTCTGCCTGAGGTCATGGTGCTCTCCAACATCGTGGAGAACGGCAAGCCGATCGGCCTCTCCGATGCCGGGCAGGACTGGCACACCGACATGTCCTACAACAAGATGATCGCCTTCACCAACGTGCTCTACGGCATCAAGATCCCGCACCGCGACGGCAAGCCGCTCGGCAACACCGAGTTCTGCAACATGCACGCGGCCTACGAAGCACTGCCCGAGGCTTGGAAGACGCGGCTCGGGGGCATGACCGTGCTGCACGACTTCGACAAATTCTGGGAGATGATGCGCCGCGAGCGCGGCAGCACGCGCCCGCCGCTCACGCCGGCGCAGCGCGCGGCGCGGCCGCCCGTGTCGCATCCGCTTTTTTTGCGCCACCCGATCACCGGCAAGCGTGTGCTGTACGCCAACCCGGGCTATGCGATCCGCATCAACGAGATGGACGAGAAGGAGAGCGACGAAGCGCTCGAGTTCCTCTTCGCGCACCAGACCCGGCCCGAGTTCCGCTACGCGCATCGGTGGGAGACCGGTGATGTGCTCATGTGGGACAACATGGGCACGATCCACAACGCGATCCCCGACTACCGCCCCGACGAGCCGCGCCTCATCAAGCGCTGCCAGGTGATGGCCACGCGCTTCTTCCAGGATGACGGGACGCCGCGCGACGTGGCCCAAACGGAGCTCGAAGCCGCATGACGCATCGCGTCGCCGCCTGCTACTCGATCGCCGACCTGCGCGAGCTGGCGCGGCGACGGCTGCCGCGCGCGGTGTTCGATTTCTACGATGGCGGCGCCGAGGACGAGCGCACCCTCGCCGGCAACAGCCTGGCCTTCGAGCGCTGGCACCTGGCGCCGCGCGTGCTCGTCGACGTTGCTGGTGCATCGACAGGCTGCAACTTGCTGGGCGCGCCGGCCGGCATGCCGGCCGCCATCGCCCCCACCGGCGCGGCCGGCTTCGGCTGTCGCGGCGCCGATCTCGCGCTCGCGCGTGCGGCCGCGAAGATGGGCATTGCCTACACGCTGTCGAGCAGCGCCACCACGTCCATCGAAACCATCGCCGAGAAGGCGCCGGGGCGCCTGTGGTTCCAGGCCTATGTGCTGCGCAACCAGGACTTCTTCTGGCAGCTGATCGAACGCGCCCGCCGGGCCGAGTACGAGGCGCTCGTCATCACCGTCGACCTGCCGGTGGGCGGCAAGCGCGAGCGCGATTTTCGCAACCATTTCTCGATTCCGTTCCGCTTCACGCCGCGCAACATGCTCGACTTCGCATCGCGGCCGCGCTGGGCGATCGACATGCTGCTGCGCGGCATGCCGGTGATGGAGAACCTGCGCGGCCTCGAAGCTGCTGCGACGAATGCCACCGCCATCGCGTCCTCGGTCGGCCGCAGCTACGACCCGTCCTTCGATTGGGCGCGGCTGGCCGAGGTGCGCGAGCGCTGGCCGCGTAAGCTCATCGTCAAGGGCGTGAGCCGCGGCGACGATGCGCGGCGCCTGGCCATGATGGGGGTGGACGCCATCGTCGTGTCCAACCACGGCGGCCGGCAACTCGACGGCGCCATCCCCAGCCTGCTGGCGCTGCCCGAGGTGCTGCAGGGCGTGGCCGGGCGCTTGCCGGTGCTGGTCGACGGCGGCGTGCGCCGAGGCGCCGACATCGCCAAGGCGCTGGCCCTGGGCGCGCAAGGCGTGCTGCTGGGCCGCGCGACGCTCTTCGGCGCAGTGGCCGCAGGCGATGCCGGTGCACAGCGCGCACTCGACATCCTCCACGACGAACTGCTGCGCACGATGCGCCTGTGCGGCGCCCCGACCGTGACGCAACTCTCGGGCGACTTGCTGCGGCCCTCCGACCCGAACGCGTCGTGGTCGGCCTACGCGGCCGCGCCACCGGCCGCGCGCAGCGCCTCGCCTCGCGCCCATCGAACGCCCGATCTCGTGAACCCGTGAACCCTTGAACCGTCAAAGGAAAAGACCATGAAGAGACAACACCCCACCCGCCGCCTCCTGCTGATCGCCGCCGCCCTGTGCGGCACTGCCGGCCTCCACGCGCAGGCCCAGGCACAGAGCGACTACCCCAACAAGCCGATCAAGCTGGTGGTCGGCTACAGCGCCGGCGGCCCGACCGATGTGCTGGCCCGCGTGCTGGGGCAGGACATCGGCGCCACGCTGGGCCAGCCGCTCGTGGTCGAGAACAAGCCGGGCGTCAATGGCAACATCGCCACCGACTTCGTGAGGCAAGCCGCGCCCGACGGCTACACCTTGATCGTCAACACCATCTCGCACAACGTCAATCCGTTGCTGCAGCCCGATCGCATCAAGTACGACCCGGTGAAGGACTTCACGCCGATCAGCATGGTCGCGGTGCTGCCGCAGCTCATCGTGGTGGCGGGCGATTCGCCCTACAAGACGCTGGGCGACCTGGTGAAGAAGGCGCAGACCGGACCCAGCGCTGTCAGCTACGGAACCGCCGGCGTCGGGGGCTCCGCGCACCTCGCGGCCGCGCTGCTGGAGCAGCGCAGCAAGACGCAGATGAACCACATCCCCTTCAAGGGCAACGCGCCGGCACTGACCGAGGTGATGGCTGGCCGGGTGGACTTCATGTTCTTCCCGATGATCGGCGTGTCCGACTTCGTCACGAGCGGAAAGGTGCGGATCCTGGCCGCCACCACGGCCAAGCGGCATCCCGACTATCCGCAGGTGCCCACCACCGCCGAGCTCGGCTTCCCGGGCTTCGAGGACTATGCGCAGCCCATCGGCTTCATCGCTCCCGCGGGCCTGCCCGCGCCCATCGCGGCCAAGCTCGACGCCGCCATCGCCACGGCCTTGAACAAGCCCCCCATGCAGGCGAGGCTCAAATCGCTGGGCGCCGAGGTCAAGCATCTGGGGCCGGCCGAATACCGCGAGTGGCTCGCCCAGGACCGCACGCGCTGGTCGCAGCTGATCAAGAGCGCCAACATCAAGGCCGAATAAGCCTGGAGCCGCCGAATGAAGTGGACCCATTTTTCAGCACCGGGCGCAGCCAGCGCCTACGGCATTCTCGAAGCCGACGACCGCATCCGCGAAGTGCGCGGAACGCCCTTCGGCGCCCATGAACCGACCGGCGCGGTACACAAGCTGGCCGAGGTGAAGATCGAAGTGCCGCTGCTCCCGCGCACCTTCTATGCAGCGGGACTCAACTACGTCAAGCACATCCGCGAATACGCGCAGCTGACCGGCAATCCGGTCGCGGAGCCCAAGCAGGCCGACATCGGCTACCGCGCAGTCAACGCGCTGGTCGCGCACGACGAAGCGGTCGTCATTCCGTCGGACGCGAAGCAGGTCGAGTACGAAGGCGAACTCGTCGTCGTGATCGGCAAGCAGGCCAGGCATCTGAGCGAAGCCGACGCGCTCTCGTGCGTGCTGGGCTACACCATCGGCAACGACGTGAGCGAGCGTCTCTGGCAGGCCTCGGACCGGACGTTCTGGCGCTCCAAGAACACCGACACCTTCAAGCCGATGGGGCCGTGGATCGAAACCGAGTTCGATCTCGGCGCGGCCGAAACGACCGTTCGGCTCAATGGCGAAGTGCGGACGCATTTTCGGACGGCCGACATGCTGTTCGACATCCGCACTTTCATCAGCCGCATGACGCACTATCTCACCCTCTATCCGGGCGACGTGATCTGGATGGGCACCGACGGGAAATCGCCCCAACTGAAAGTCGGTGACGTGGTCGAGGTCGAGATCACCGGCCTGGGGTGCCTTCGCAACCATTTCGTGGCAGAAGCGGCCGGACGGAAGAGCACCGCATGAAGCGCCGATCACCGACGTGCCTCGATCGGTGACCGGCTCGTTGATAGTGCCATCGGCCCCTGGCTGCGGCCGACGATTCGCCTAGCGATGCCGGAAATCCAGCTCTTGCAGCAATTGCGCAGTACCGCGAGTAAGGCGAGTTGCCGGACGTGCCATCGGTGTCGCAAGTAGCAGTGCATTCCAGATGCTGGCGGCCCGATCGGCGCGCGTGGTAGTGCTTCATCGCCGATCGCCGCCACGGCGCTCTCCGGAAGGATCGTGCATCCGACCCCGGTCGCTACGAGCGCGAGAACGGTGTGGACGGCTCCGACTTCTGCGAGCACCTGAAGCTCGATGTGACGCGGACCCAGGACGGAGTCGAGCAAGTGACGAATCGCGTTTGGCGCGCTGGGCAGCACCATGGGGTAGTTCGCAAGCGCAGGCAATCCGACACGTTGCTCTTCGGCGGCAACGAGGAGTCCGGAATGCAAGACCTTTGGCTTCTCAAACACGACACATCCGTGGTCGATCCGCTTGTGGAACCGAGCCGCTCGCTGCTGCGTGAAGCTCAGCCGTGGCACGCGATAGATGGCTCTTTGATCTACTTCTGCGTGTCAGGGAATCGTCGCCGATGCTCACCCCCCAAGGAGGTGCCAGCGAGTGGAGACGGCTCGCCTGTTTGCAAGAGATGCAGGGCGCGTCAGCCGGCCAAGTCGCTTCGCACCACTACGTTGTGGAGACGGACGTGCTTCCCGAGTTCGAGGACGACTTCAATGCCTGGTATGCGCAGGAACATCTGCCGGGACTGGCTGCCGTGCCGGGGACCGTCCGAGCGGCCCGGTATATCGACGCCGCAGGCTCGCCGCGTTACTACGCTTGCTACGACCTCGCGGGCGCTGAAACCTTGGGCAGCCCCGAGTGGCTGGCCGTGCGTGCGACGCCTTGGAGCTCGCGGGTTCGACCCGCTTTCCGGAACACGAGGCGAACCATGTTTCGCCGGGCGTCGGCCGCGCGCTGAGCGTTCTTCGCGACGACCTGCCAACGCGTTGGCAGGTTCCTCGCCCAGGCTCCTTCACCCATACAAGAGACAAGAGCACGCACCATGAACCGACTCGCCGCTCGCCGATGAGGGATCTGCTGACAGTCTCGGGGATTGTTTGCCGACGAGTGCCAGTCGGTAAGGTCATGGACCTGCAGGTCATTCGGGCTGCCGACGTCAGATCGAGCCGGTCCATCGAGTGTGCCTGTTGATGCCGAACGAGTGCACACCGATGTCGGCCTGCGTCCTACGCGCCGTTGTGCCATCGCTAGACCGATCCCGGCAGCTGACCCACCCGCAGCATGCCCGCCAGCACCCGGTGTTTGGACGCTTCGATATGCGCCATCATGTAGGCGAGCGCGCGTTCGCCATCCTTGGAGGCGAGTGCATGCAGGAACTCAAGGTGCTCTCGCATCGCGGGCACCACCTGAATCGGGCGCATGGAGTCGGCGTCGTAGCGGATCAGACGCACGTGAAGACTGTTGACCCGGTAGATCTCCGACAGGATCTCGTTGCCGATCGAATCGACCATCGAGTCGTGGAGGCCCCAGTCGACCGCCTGCGCGTCTTTTTCGAGCTGAGCGTCGGGATGGGGCTTGAGTGCACGTTCCAGGATGGCCTCGTGGGCTTCGATGAGGCCCGCGATCGTCTCGGCGTTGGCGACCCGCGCAAAGTGGACCACCGCTTCGCGCTCCACCATTGCCCGCACCTGCCAGGCGTTCCGGATCAACTTCATGTCGACGCTGGCGATCTGGAGGCCCCGTTTCGGTACCGTCTTAATGAGGCCGGCCGCCTCCAACCGAGGCACCAACTCGCGCACCGCAGCGAGGGGCATCTCCAGCAGTTCCATGAGCTCGCGCTGTGACACGAACTGCCCAGGTCGGATTCGCGCATCGATGATCTGCTGGCGAAAGCCCTCGTAGGCGCGGCCGCGCTGGTTCACCGGCTCCGATTCGAGGCCGCTGTGCGCCTGGCGTTTCGACGGTTCGGAGCGAGCGATGGCAATGGTGTTCATATCAATCATGGTACGTGGCGCAGATGCTGCGGCAGCGCCGTCAATCCTCTAGGGTAAATACTAGCATCCGACTAACATGTTAGTCGGGGTATAGTGTGCATCACAGCACGATATCACTTACCTGTTTTCATTGTCTTTCTTCTCACACCGGAGCACTTTTTCATGGGTCTTGATCTCACCGGCGTCATTCCGCCGCTCGTCACACCTTTCACTGCTGACGGCAGCATCGATGAGGCTGCTTTCCGCAAGGTCATCCGCTTCAACCTCGACAAGAAAGTTCACGGCGTCTGCCCCGGTGGCAGCAGCGGCGAGGGCCACACGCTGACGATCGACGAGTTCAAGCGCCTCATGGAGATCACCGCGGTGGAAGTCGCCGGCGAAGTGCCGATCGTGGCCGGGATCATCTCCAACAGCACGCGTGACGCGATCAACCGCGCCAAGGCGATTTCGCACCTGCCGATCGCCGCGCTGCAGGTGACGCCGGTGCACTACCTGTTCAAGCCCGATGAGGACGCGACCCACCGCCATTTCAAGGCGCTGACCGAAGCGGTCGACATTCCGGTGATCATCTACAACGTCATACCGTGGAACTACCTGAACCCGGCACAGATGATCCGCCTCATGAAAGACCTGCCCGGCGTGCAAGGCATCAAGCAAAGCCAGGGCGACCTCAAGCTGATGGCCGACCTCCTGCTCGGCGTGCCGAAGGGCTGCAAGGTGTTCTCGGCCGTCGACGCGTTGCTGTACTCGTCGTTCGCGCTCGGGGCGCACGGCACGATCGCAGCCACCCCCGCCGCCTTGCCGGGCGTGTGCGTGGCACTGTGGAACACGGTGCAGGCCGGCGACCACGTGAAGGCGTTGGAGATGCACAAGTCGATGCTGGCATTCTGGAATGCCGTCATCGGCGACAACCTGCCGGCGAATCTGAAGACGACCATCACGCTGCAGGGCTGCGACGCCGGCCTGCCGCGCGCACCCATGCCGCCCACCAGCGAAGCCCAGAAGGCCCGGATCAAGTCGGCGCTGGACGATGTGCTGCGCTTCGACGCCTGAGCGCGTCACATCCGCTCGGAGACAGGTGAACCAAATGAACATCAAACGTCGGCAGATTCTCAATTTCGGCGCGGTCGCCGCTACGAGCAGCATGCTCGGCATGCCGGCCTGGGCGCAAGGCTTTCCGAACAAGCCGGTGACGCTCGTGGTGCCCTTCGCACCCGGCGGCAACACCGACATCGTCGCGCGCACCGTGGCTGTGGCGCTGGGAAAGGTGGTAGGCCAGTCAGTGGTGGTCGACAACCGCGCGGGCGCCGGCGGCTCGATCGGCGCCATGCAGGTCGCCCGCGCCGCGCCGGACGGCTACACCTTGCTGCTTTGTGGTGCTGGCGTGGTGGTCACGGTCCCGGAAATGGTCAAGACCAGCTACAGCCGTTCGAACTTCGCGCCAATCGGTCTGGTGAACAAGAGCTCGATGGTGCTGCTCGCGCGCAAGAACGAGACCCGCTTCAAGAACTTCAAGGAACTCGCGGCCTACGCCCGTTCCGGCGAGGGCAAGCTGACCGCTGCGCACTCCGGACCGGGCACGCCCAACCACCTGGCGCTGCTGCAACTCGAGTCCTTGCTCAAGACCAAGTTCACGGTCGTCAGCTACAAGGGCTCGGGTCCCGCGCTGGTCGATCTGATCGGTGGCCAGGTCGACGTGCATTTCGATCAGGTCACCAGTTCGCTGCAGCACATCAAGGGTGGCACGCTCCAGCCGCTCGCGGTACTGGGTCCCGTGCAAGACCCGTCGCTTCCCGGCGTGCAGACCGTCGCGGAGCTCGGCTTCGGCGAGATCGACGGCACGACGTACGTCGGGGTCCTCGCGCCCAGCGGTACGCCCAAGGACGTGCAGGACAAGCTGGCCGCTGCGCTCGCACAGGCGGTCAAGGATCCCCAGACAGTGAGCAGCGCCCGTGAACTCGGCAGCGTCGCCTTTTCCAGCACACCGCAGGAATTCGCCCGGATCCTCGACACCGAGTACGCGCTGGCCACGCAGGCCACCAAGGACGGCCGCCTCAAGGCCGACTGAGCAGCTTCACCCGCGCAGGCGCCCGAGCGCGAGCCGGCGCTGGCGCTGCCGTGTCCGCAACGGCGCGCGAAGCGCCCCGAACAGACGAATACCAACGTGAAGAAAATCCTCAACGACCCCAACGCCTACGTCGACGAAATGCTCGACGGCCTGTGCTTGGCCCACCCCGAACTGCAACGCCGCGGGGAGGACGGCCGCGTGGTGGTGCGCACCATCGGCGCCGTGCCCGGCAAGGTGGGCATCGTCACCGGCGGCGGCTCGGGCCACCTGCCTGTCTTCCTCGGCTATGTTGGCGAAGGCCTGGTCGACAGCTGCGCCGTGGGCAACGTGTTCGCAGGCCCGCGCATGGACGACTGCATCGAGGCGATGCGCGCGGCCGATGGCGGCGCGGGAGTGCTGCAGCTCTACGGCAACTACGGCGGCGACCGCATGAACTTCGACATGGCGGCCGAGATGCTCGAACTCGAGGGCATGCCGGTGGTGTCGGTCCGCGTCGCCGACGACGTGGCGAGTGCACCCGCAGCACAGCACGAGAAACGTCGCGGCGTAGCCGGCCTCGTGCTCGTCTACAAGGTTGCGGGCGCCAAGGCGGCCGGCGGCGCGAACCTGGAGTCCGTGGCGGCGCTCGCACGAAAGGCCAACGACGCATGCCGGTCGATCGGCGTTGCACTCAGCCCCTGCGTGGTGCCCGAGTCCGGCAAGGCCTCCTTCGCCATCGGTGACCAAGAGGTCGAATTCGGCATGGGCATCCATGGCGAGCCCGGCATCTGGCGCGGACCGCTCAAGTCGGCCGACGCGCTCGCCGACGAGATGCTCGAACACGTCACGCCAGAACTCGCGCTGGCGCGAGGCGACCGTGTCGCCGTGCTGGTCAACAGCCTCGGAGCCACGCCGGCCGAGGAGCTCTACATCCTGTACCGCCGCGTGGCGGCCGTGCTGGCAGGCCGCGGCGTATCGATCGTGCGCCCGTTGGTGGGGCGCTACGCCACCTCGATGGAAATGGCCGGCGCGTCGCTCAGCGTGATGAAGCTCGACGCGGAACTTGAAGCCTTGCTGGCCGCCCCGGCGGACTGCCCTTTCTGGAGCGTGCGCTGATGCTGGACGCTGCCACCCTCGCGGCTGCCTTGCCCCGCTGGTGCGCGGGCGTGCATGCCGCGGCGCCCGAACTGAATGCGCTCGACGGCCGCCTCGGCGACGCCGACCTCGGCGCGACGCTCGACAAGTGCGCCACGCTGGTGGAACAGGCGCTGCCCGAAATGCCGGACACGCTGGAAGGCATCTTCAAGCGCTGCGCGCAGGCATCGGCCAAGGCTTCGGGATCGAGCTTCGGCACGCTGCTGACCGTCGCGCTCATGACAAGCGCGAAGCGCTGCGCGGGCGTGGCTTCGCTCGACCATCCGGCGCTCGCGGCGCTACTGGCAGAGGTGGTCAGCACGCTGTCGGCACGCGGTGGTGCGAGCTTGGGCGACAAGACCGTGCTCGATGGCCTGCAGGCCATCCACGTGGCGCTGGCCGCATCACCCGAAAGCGCGGACGCGCGCCGTGTGGCCAGCGTCGCGGCGCGTTCCGCGCTCGACGCCTTCCGCCACAAGCCCAACCGCATTGGCCGCGCCCGCATGTTCGCCGGCAAGACCATCGGCATGGAGGACCCCGGCATGGTGGCGCTGCTGCGCATGGTCGACGCCCTTTGACACTCGGCCCGCACCGCGTGCGCATTCTTTCCCGGAGACCCCAAACATGCTCGGACAAGTGATCGTCAGCGGCCTCGCGATGGGCTGCATCTACGCCCTGATCGCGCTCGGCTATGCCTACGTCTGGAACACCATGGCGATCGTCAACTTCGCGGCCGGCGAGTTCCTGACCTTCTCGGCCTTCGTCTTCGTCGCCACCTTCACGACCAGCCTGCACCTGCCTTTTTGGCTCGCGGCCATCCTGACCGCGGTGGTGATGGCCGTGCTCGGCGCGGTGTTCTCGCGCCTGGTGTTCGCGCGCCTGCAGCGGCAGAAGGCGCTCGTCGCCATCATCGCCACCGTGGGCTTCGGCATCTTCCTCAAGGAGATGGCTCGCGTCATCTACGGGCCCGAGCCGCTGTTGTATGCCAGCCCGTTTGGCGACGGCGTGGTAACGGTGGGTGGACTGCGCGTTCCGGTGCAGCAGCTCGTGATCATGGCCGTCGTCGTCGTCGTGATGGCGCTCCAGTACCTGGTCCTGCGCTACACCACCATCGGAAAGGTGATGCGCGCCACCGCGCTGGACCGGGAGACGGCGCTGCTCATGGGGATTCCGGTGAACCGCGTGCTTGCCGGTACCTTCGCCTTTGCCTCGGTGCTGGCCGCGCTGGCCGGCATCCTGCTCGCGCCGCTCTTCTATGTGACGACCGAGATGGGAACGCTGGTGGGTCTCAAGGGATTCGTTGCGATGATCATCGGCGGCTTCGGCAGCGTACCCGGCGCAATTCTCGGCGGCGTGCTTCTGGGCGTGATCGAGAACGTCGGCGCCTTCACGATCTCTTCGACCTACAAGGACGCAATCGCCTTCGGCGTGCTGCTCGTGTTCCTGCTCGTGCGCCCGCAGGGGCTGCTGCCCGAGCGCAATGCCGACCGCGCCTGAGGAGCTGCCATGACCAAGACCTGGATGCGCCCCGCGGCGTGGATTGCCGTGCTCGTGGTGCTCGCGATGCCGATCGCGCTGGACCTCAACAGCTACTACCTGCACGTGCTCAACCTGGCGTGGATCTTCGCGATCGCCGCGCTGGGCCTGCAGGTGGCGACCGGCATCACCGGGCAGATCGTGCTCGGCCAGGCCGCTCTGGTGGGTTTCGGCGCCTACGCGACGGCGCTGTTCATGATGCGGCTATCACTGCCGTGGTACATCGCCCTCCTGGCGGCGATGCTGCTCACGGCCGCCGTGGGCGTGCTACTGGGCGCGGTCAGCACGCGCATCAAGGGCCACTACCTGGCCATCGTCACGCTGGCCCTCAACGAGATCTTCCGCATGGTGGCACTCAACGAGGAGTGGCTGACCGGCGGGCCGATGGGGATGCGCGACATCCCGACGCTGAACATCCCTTCCCTGGGCGACAACATCGACAAGCAGCTCTACTTCCCGCTGCTGGCGTTGTGCTTCGCGGCCTACGCCGCCACGGTGTTCTTCCACCGGACGCGCACTGGACGCAGCATGCGGGCCGTGCGCGACGACGAGATCGCCGCCGAGGCCATGGGCGTCGATTCGCGTCGCATGAAGACCATCGCCTTCGTGGTGTGCAGCGCCTGGGCGGCGCTGGCCGGCGGCATGTACGTCCTGCTCGTGGGCTTTGCGGCGCCGACCAACTTCACGGTCTTCGAGAGCATCAAGATGATGCTGATGGTGGTGCTCGGCGGGTTGGGCTCGATCGCTGGCACCTTTCTCGGCGCGGTCGTCATCACGGTCCTGCCCGAGGCATTGCGCGGGCTGCAAACCTACTACCTCGCCGCCTTCGGCATCGGCGTCGTGGTGATCCTGCTGGTGGCGCCGCGTGGCCTGGGCGTCGTGGGCGACTGGCTGCTGGGATCGTTTCTGACCGGCAAGCGCGAGGCCGTAGGCGAGGCGCCTGCGGCGCCGCTCAACCTCAGCGTTGCAGCAGGCGCCGCGGCCTCGGCGTTGGCCGGCCGCGCGCCGGCGGCGGTCGGCGGCGAGGCCTTGCTCAAGGTGCGCGGCGTCTCGCGCAGCTTCGGCGGGGTGAAGGCACTCAATGGCGTCAGCTTCGACGTGCGCCGCGGCGAGATCCTCGGGCTCATCGGTCCCAACGGCTCGGGCAAGTCGACCATGATCAACGCGTGCTCGGGCACGGTGGGCGTCGAGGGTTCGATCGAACTGGGCAGCGACCGCATCGACAACCTGGCGCCGTGGACCATCCATGGCCGGGGCGTGGCGCGCATCTTCCAGAACGTGCGGTTGTGGGAATCGATGACGGTGCTGGAGAACGTCATGGTGGCCTACCGTGCGCCGCTCGACCAGGTGGGCGCGCGCGAGGCGCACAGCCGCGCGGCCGCACTGGAAGCGCTCGCCAGCATGGGCGTCGCGCATCTGGCCTACCGCCGCGGCGGCGACCTTTCCTTCGGCCAGAGCCGGCTGGTCGAAATGGCGCGTGCCATCGTGAACAAGCCGCGGCTGCTGCTGCTCGACGAACCTGCCGCCGGCCTGCGCGGCGGCCTGATCCTGGAACTCGCGCAGATCCTACAGCACCTGCGGTCGCAGGGCATGTCGATCCTGGTGGTCGAGCACCGCATCAAGCTGGTGATGAACATGTGCGACCGTGTCGTCGTGCTCAACCTGGGCAACAAGATCGCAGACGGGAGGCCCATGGAGGTCATGAATTCCCCGGCGGTGATCGAGGCCTACCTGGGCGAGCGCATTCCCGAGGAAGCGGCTCCGGAGCTGGCGCGCGAGCCGGCCGCGGCGTGAGGTTTTTTGCCCTCTTTTTCCGTTCGTTCCCCTTCGTTTTCGTCAAGACATCACCTGGAGACACAAGCCATGAATAGACATTCCACCCCCCTCCCGCGCGTCTGCTGGCTCGGTGCCGCCGCATTGCTGCTTTCCACGCCGGCCATGGCCGACGCGCTGATCGGCGTGTCGCTGCCCCAGACCGGCCCCAAGGCGCTGGTGGGGCGCAATTTCAAACAAGGCGTGGAGCTTGCGGTGAGCGAGATCAATGCCGCCGGCGGTGTGCTCGGCAAGCCGCTTGAGGTCGTGTTCGAGGATGATCAGGGCGACAACCCGAACGGCGCCATCAATGCCGTCAACAAGCTGATGCAGGTGAGCAAGGTGCCGGTGATGATTGGACCGCACTACTCGGTCACACAGATGGCGACGCAGAAGACGTACTGCAATGGCAAGGTGGTGTCCATCACCGGCGGCACCTCCGTCGCGATCACGCACAGTGGCTGCAAGTACGTCATCCGCACGCGTTCGGACGATGACGTGCAGGCCAAGGCACTCATCGAGTACGCGCAGAAGGAGCTCAAGGCTGGCGAGAAAACGGCCGTCTTCTATGCCAACGACGACTTCGGCAAGTCGGGCCAGGCGCGTGTGGTAGCGCAGATGGCCACCCTGGGCCTGAAACCCGTGGCCGTGGAAAGTCACAACCCGAGCGACAAGGACTACTCCGCCCAGCTCGCCAAGCTGCAGAAGTCCGGCGCGGAACTGGTGATCCTGTGGGCGCACGACACCGATGCGGCGCTGATCCTGCGCCAGGCCAAGCAGTTCGGCCTGCCCTTCAAGTTCGCCGGCGCGGTGCTCTCGGAAGAGGCCTTTCTCAAGCTGGCGGGCAGTGCGGCAGAGGGTTCGATGAGCGCCTCGTACTTCGTGCCCACGGATCCCAACCCGGCCGTGCAGGCGTTCGTCAGGAAGTACGAGGCCAAATACAAGATGGCGCCTGACGTGTGGTCGGCCACCTACTACGACGCCACCATTCTCGCGGCCAAGGCGATCAACGAGGCGAAGTCGACCGATGTCGAGAAGATTCGCGCTGCATTCCCGAACGTGAGTTACAGCGGGCTGCTGGCCGACTACAAGTGCGACCAGGCGGGCGACTGCAACAAGCAGGTGAACATCGTCGAGATCAAGGGCGGCCAGCCGGTCGTGCGCTCGGCGGTCAGGTTCTAAGGCAGCCTCCGCGCGAGGACAGCAATGATGAAAGCGGATCTACCTTCTTCCTTGGTCGCCCAGCGCCCGGAGCTCCAGCTCTCGCACGTCGACGTCTTCTATGGGAAGGCGCAGATCCTGTTCGATCTGTCGATACGTGCCTACCATGGACAGATCGTGGCCGTGATCGGGGCGAACGGCGCCGGCAAGTCGACCACGCTCAATCTGATCGTGGGGCGCCTGAAACCGACTGCCGGCAGCGTCGAGTTCTGTGGCCAGAGCATCCACGACCGCCCGATCGAGCAGATTGTCGCGGCCGGCATCGCCTGCGTGCCGCAGCGTCGGCGCATCTTCTCGACGCTCAGTGTCAAGGAGAACCTGGAGGTCGGCGCCTATGTGCGCCGACACGACAAGGCAGCCGTGAGCGAGACGCTGGACGAGGTGTACGAGCTCTTCCCTGTGCTCAAACGCAAATCCAGCGAGATGGGCGGCGTGCTGTCCGGAGGCGAGCAGCAGATGCTCGCCGTCGCCCGTGGCCTGATGGCCGGGCCGCGCGTGCTGCTTCTCGACGAACCCTCAATGGGCCTGTCGCCCAAGCTCACCACTGAGATGTTCTTGGACATCCGCCGCATTGCCCGCGCTGGTCGCACAGTGGTCATCGTCGAGCAGAACGCGTTCGCCGCGCTGAGCGTTGCCGACCACGGCTACGTGCTGGAGGGCGGGCGCATCGCCCTGGAGGGCCCGGCCCACCAACTGCTGCACGACGACCACGTGCGCGACGCCTACCTCGGCGCCTGAGCCACCTCGAAGTCCACCATGGCCTTTCACAAATCCCTCGGCGAGACCGCGCGCGCGGTCGAGTCCCTGCTGCCTGAATTCCGGGCGATCTTCGGCGACCGGGCCGTCACTTCGGCTGCGGTGCGGGCGCATCACAGCCACGGCGAGGGCCTGCCGGATCCGGGGCTGCCCGATCTCGTGCTGTTCCCTCTCACCAACGAGGAGGTGGCCGCGGCCGCGCGGCTGTGCCACCGTGCCGAGGTGCCGATCATCGCGTTCGGCAGCGGCACTTCGATGGAAGGTCACGTGGCGGCGATTCACGGCGGGGTGTGCATCAACCTCTCGCGCATGGAGCGCGTGCTGGAGGTCTCCACCGATTCGATGGACTGTCGCGTGCAGGCCGGCGTGACGCGCGAGCAGCTCAACGAGCACCTTCGCGCCAGTGGTCTTTTCTTCGCAGTGGACCCGGGCGCCAACGCCTCACTCGGCGGCATGGCGTCAACGCGCGCCTCCGGCACGGCGGCCGTGCGCTACGGCACCATGCGCGAAACCGTCATGGGCCTCACGGTAGTTACCCCCGACGGCCGCATCGTCCGCACCGGCACGCGGGCGCGCAAGTCGGCGTCGGGTTTCGATCTCACACGCCTCTACGTAGGCAGCGAAGGGCTGCTGGGCATCATCACCGAGGTCCAGCTGCGCCTCTTCGGCCAGCCCGAGCACGTGGTCGCCGCGGTTTGCCAGTTCGATAGCCTGCGCGCAGCCATGGACACCGTGATCGCCACCCTGCAGCTGGGCGTGCCGGTAGCGCGGATCGAGTTGCTCAACGACGTGCAGATGGACGCATGCATCCGCTACTCGAGACTCGACGAGTTCGAGGCACGGCCCACGCTGTTCGTCGAATTCCACGGCAGCGAAGGGGCCGTGGCCGAGCAGGTCGAGACGGTGCAGTCACTCGCCAGCGATAGCGGCGGAAGCGGGTTCCGCTACGCGCACCGGCCCGAGGAACGCTCGCGCCTGTGGAAGGCGCGGCACTCCTGCTACCACGCCAACCTGGCGATGCATCCGGGCTGGAATTCGATGGGAACCGACGCCTGCGTGCCGATCTCGGCACTGGTCGAGTGCATCACCGAGACCGAAGCCGACATCCGCGAAAGCGGGCTCTGCGCACCGATCGTCGGCCACGTGGGAGACGGCAATTTCCACCTCGGGATCATCTACAACGACGCCGATCGAACGGCGCGTGGCAAGGCCGAGGCGCTGGCCGAGCGTGTCGCGCTGCGCGCGATTCGGATGGGCGGCACTTGCACCGGTGAGCACGGCGTCGGGCTGCACCGCATAGGCCAGATCGAAGTCGAGCACGGTGAGGCTATTGACCTGATGCGCGACATCAAACGTGCACTTGACCCGTTGGGAATCATGAACCCTGGCAAGATGCTGCGCATGTGACTACGGCGGTCTGATCGCGGTCCGGACGGGCCGCTTTCCATTACTTCAAGTTGCAGAGCCCTCGCGCTATTCGCCAGGCCGACTTTGGAGCGCGGGCTGTGCCGTTGCCAACTGATCGCGTATCGTGCCTTACCCCGTCAGCCACCGGCGCGTTCGAGACCCCCACTCCTGACGCAGTCCATTCGTCTCCTCTCCGCGCCAACCTGGCACTCTGGACGTGGTGATCGAGCGGTTCGGCGGGCACGATCCATCCATGAACACTTTCGGACCGAAGGCGTCAATGACCGCTTCGCGCGTTGACAGCGACCGTGAAAACTCGAATCACGGCAAGGTGCCCGCCAGCGACGTCCCGGAGCAAAGTATCGAGATGGCCGAACAGAGGGATGCCTGATGTCGCCTCCCGGCGCCCGCGATTGCGGGCGTCTGTAAAGGGCAACATGCGGCCAACAGCAGACGGTCGCGAATGTCAGCTATCTGGTAGCTCATAGACGTCATGACCCGCGGCGGGCTCACACGCGGTTTGCCCTTCGTGCGGCCTGCGGCAGCCGGGGCTACAAGGAATTTCGCGCGACCCGGAAGACCAGGGTGCATGGCTCCTCACGTCGTCCAATGAGAATGGCATCTTCGCTTGCCGCGGGGACGCACTGAGGTGGCTCATCGCTCACGCGCAACTATTTCAGCCAAATGGTCACCGACACCGCCGGCCGGTCCGGGCAGTTCATCGCTCCGCTATAACGATCTGATAGTCGTCCGCTGTACCTGCATTCGACGCCATCAACCAATATGGTTGCCTCGATTGCAGACCGAAACTTCGAAAACTGAAAACGGATCTCACCTGTTCTTTCCTCCGGCCCATCCTGCGTGCAGATACCCACGTGCCGCATCGTCAACGGCCCGGAGAATTCCCTAGTTCGATTCACGGTCCGTTCGGTAACGCTCGCGCTCAAGTCCCACTGCCCGAGCTCCCCGGAATATCCGATAACTTGCAGCGATTCGGCCTCCGCTTGCGTCACTGCAGTAGCCAGCAGGATCAGACCCAACCACGTCCTCATCAGAATCTCCTCAGGGCACCAAAACTCATGGCCGCTTCGCCAGGAACGCGCGTGCGTCGTCAACCTCGGTTCGGGTCTTGTCAGCGCCATCGGCGATCGTGATGACCTTGCCGAAATGCTCCCGAGCCCTGCCCGAATCGCCCAACTTTTCGGCGGCTTTCGCCGCACCAACATAGGCGCCCAGCCGATTCGGTTCCTTCTTCAGTGTCGCTTCGAAAGCAACGAGCGCTTCCTTGGCCATTCCGCGCTCGAGCAGCATGACGCCGTAGAGTTCGCGCGCGGGCTTGAGGACACCCGGCGTCACCGGATGCTTGTCGGTCCCATCCTCGGCATCTGCCGCCGCACTCATTGCTTTCAGTGCGTCATCATGCTTGCCTTCGGCGTACAGGACCCACGCGGTTGCAACCTGGCGCTGGATATCGACCTGTTCGGACCAATACGCATCCTTGGCTTCGCGCAACTTGTCTCGCAATTCGGCGAGCTTGGCGATGTCCGCATTGGCGGCTGCAGCGTCACCCGAACGGGCAGCGCCGAGCGCCCGTGCGAAATGCGTGATCGCTTGCACATTGGCCAGCGGGCTGGGACGGACGTGGAGGTTCGCCGCGCCCTTCCAGTCGCCGCGTTCCACCGCGTAGCGCGCCGGCGATGCGGCCAGCGCATAGGGCCCAGGGATAGAAGTCTCGGTGAAACCGGTGACCCTGCTCATCTCGTCGATGACGGCGCTGGCATTCTTGTCCTGCCCGAGCTGCAAATTGGCATAGACCAGGTAGTCCATGGCGTGCAGCTGATCATGGCCCTCCTTGCCCTGCGCCGCGACACGTGCCGACTCCGTGTTGGAGGCAATCGAGTCCTTCCAGTAGCCGATGCGCGTGAAGACGTGCGACGGCATGTGCTGAGCGTGAGCCGCCGCGGGCGCGATCTGGGAATAGCGCCTGGCGGCACCAAGTCCTCTTTCCGCGAGCTCCGGAGAGTCGTAAAGATGAATCAGATAGTGAGCCACTCCCGGGTGCTGCGGCTGTCGCTTCGCAATCTCCTCCAGGATGGCCGCACCTTTTAGCTGGTTGGCGTACGTCTTGTCAGCTGGCGAAGCCGAGGTGTTGAGGGCAAGCGCATAGTAGATTTGAGCCTCGTCATCAGTTGGGTAGCGCTGCGCCAACTGTTCCATCGCCTTGGCATAGGCCTGCATGCGCGTGCGGTGATCGACCTTGTCGTAGTCAGCGTACATGGCGCTCAGCGCATCGAGGTAGTCGCGTTCCCTTTGAGTGGCGGCGCCAATGCTCTTTCCCTTCGTCAGCGCGGCAGCGCCCTCGGCGAGATTCTTCGCGGGCGCTGGGATGTGGGGATTCCAAAGCAGGCTCAGCGCGATGCCCCAATAGGCGATGCCGCAAGCGGGATCGGCCTTCAATACATCTTCGAAGACACTTTGCGAGCCCCGGTACCAAAACGAGTGCTGATACAGCATGCCGCGATCGAAAAGCCGCTGTGCGTCCGGCGTGCATGAGGCCTCGAAATGCACCTTGCCTAGCTTTTCGTCGCCTGATTGTCCAAAGGCCGGTGGGGCAAGCGACACGCCGGTTGCAAACATCGCAACGAGGACGAACGACGACTTGGTCATGACCGGCTCCTTCGGGCGTCAAGAGTTCGCCCGAGCGTCTTCCAGTCTATGCCTTTTTCGCGTCGATAACGAAGACTTCGCAACGGCATCGAAGCCTACGTGGACGTCCGGTTGCTCGAAGATTCTTGGGGCTCGGCTTGCTCAATGCGAGTAACAGCGCTCTTGACAGACTCCGGCGCTCTGCCGTCGTGGTGAAAAGGTCGGTCGGTCAAGTCACGCCTGGCCGCGATCCATCCGCTTCGCGTCGTCCTGACCTTGCCATCAGACAGCCGCTTTGGGCTCCATCTGTCGCCTAGGCGAAGGCCGGAGCCGGCCATAGCCGGGCACTCGCGCCGTCTGGTTCAGGCGCCCGGATGTACGGGTTGCCTGGGCTGCGCGCCGGCGCCGAAGGCCTCGACGTTCCAGCCCTTTCGCATCGCCGCTACCCGCAGACTGGACGTTCGAGTCTGCCAGCAGCCGGATCTCTGACGCAGCAACCCGGACGGACGCACGCCAACTGCACTCCAAGAGGCGATTGCCACCACGGTGCCACTTCAGACCATGAAGCCGTACGGTCTTGACTCTGGCGCGTCTTCGACCGCGGAGCGACGGTCAGCAGCTGCCTGATGCCGTGAGTCTCGAACGCCAAGCTCACAGTCTGCCGCTGCAGCGCAAGACAACTCGGCCGCGCACGGTGCGGTTCGCCACTGCGTCCATCGCATCGGCGACTCGTTCGAGCGGCAGCACGTCGCTCACATGCGGATGCAACTGGCCGGCCGCGACGAGCTGCATCAACTTCGCGTCTGTGGCAGCGCTTTCGAGCGGGAACTTTTCGGCCCAGGCACCGGTGAACACGCCGACGATCGAATAGTTTTTCAGCAACGGCAGGTTCATCGGCACGCTCGGGATCTCGCCGCCGGCAAAGCCGATCGGCATCAGCCGGCCGCACCAGCTCATCAGCCGCGTCATCTCGGCGAACACGCTGCCGCCCACGTTGTCAAAGCAGACGTCGATACCCTTGCCGTCGGTGAGCGCCTTGATGCGCTCGCGCAGCGGCTCTGCCCGATAGTTCACCGCCGCCATCGCGCCGTGCGCCATCACGAAGTCGATCTTGTCGTCAGAGCCCACACCGGCGATGACGCGCGCGCCGAGGTGGCGCGCAACGTCCACCGCCGCCAAGCCGACGCCGCCCGCCGCACCGGTGACGAACACCGTCTCGCCTCTGTGCACCGCTGCCCGCTGCTCGAGCGCATAGAGCGCAGTCCTGTAGGCGTGGATCACGGTCGACCCGGTGTCGAAGTCGACTCCGTCAGGCAGCGGCGCGGCCTTCAGCTCGGGGACCACCATCGTTTCCGCGTAGGCGCCGATCCAGTGACTGCAGGCCACCCGGTCGCCGAGCCTGAAGCGGCTGACGCCAGGGCCGACAGCCCTGACGATGCCGGCGCCGTCGGTGCCCGGGACGAATGGCGTCGCGGGTCTCATCTGGTACTTGCCCGACACCATCAGGTAGTCCATGAAGCTGACCGCTGCGGCATGCACGTCGACCTGCACTTGGCCCGCCTCGAGCGCCGGCTCGGGCATCTGCCCGACGCGCAGGGCGTGCGGGCCATCGAAGCTTTCGCAGATGACGGCGCGCATACGCTCTCAGCGATCGAGGTTCGCGACCACGATCCAGGTGGCCTGCGCGACGGCGATCGAGTCGCCGGCCACGGACACGATCGCAGTGCCGGCGAAGCGCTTGCGGCCGTCGGCCGCAAGCGGCCAGGCGACGACGACGCAGCGCTCGCCGGGTCGGACGTCGCGGTCGACGCGAGCCGACAACTCGCCGAGCAACATCAGCTCGTCGTTCGCCGGCCTTAGCGCGAAGGCGCCTGCACAGTCGAGTGCGGCCCATAGAAACTCGGTCGCGACGCGGCCCGAGGTGTCGGCCAGCGAGGCATCAGGCACCCACGGCGCGGCGAACACCGATTCGTCGGCCGCGGTCGGGCCCGGAAAGATGCGCATACCGTCTCCCTCGGCTCGTTGTGGCCCGCAGACGAAGCAGCCCGGCAGGTGGTGGTGCAAGAAGCCGGGGTAGCGCTTCGACGCGGTCTCGGCCTCTACGAAGCTCGGTGTCGCGGGCACAAGGAGCTCGAGATCGCAGCGATGCGCCTCGGCAACGAGGACTTCGCCGTCGAGCAGGCGCGCCTCGTCGCGCGTGGCCTCGACCGTCAGCTCGCGCTCGAGCGGCGGCGGCGCGCGAAGCCGCACCCTTGCCGGCCCAGCGAGGTAACGCGCCAGGCGGCCGCACACGTAGCCGCCGTTGCCCGACCGTGGCGGGCCATTGAAGCGACGCGGGATTGCGAGGCTGGCAACGATCACGCGCCGATGCTACTCCTCTGCGGCGCGGACGAATGCGCCCACATCGTCGAGCACAGGCGCCAGCCAGGCCAGCGGCGGCACCATCGCCAATGCGCCGACGATCATGATTGTGGAGAAGGCGGCGGACATGATCCGCGCCCACGCTGAAGTCTGAGCGCCCGCTTTTGCCGCGCCAAATCGAGCATTGCGAGCTTCCGGTTAGGGCCCACTGTTGACATTGGTCGGTCAATATTGCCTGCCGCAAAGCAGTTTGACTTAAGCGGCTGCCGTAGGCATCCGCAGGAACGCGGGGATAGGCGTCACTTGAAGCGCGTGGCCCGGCAACTTTGATGCCACCTACCGCGCGACCTTGGAAGGCAACGTTCTTACGCGGCGCTCTCGGCGTCTGCCTTCATCAGGCGTTGGAAGTTGCTCTTGAATATGATCCCCGCGTAGTAAACGTGCTCGCGCATAAGCTGCTCCGCACGGCCGCTGTCGCGCTCGAGGACCGCTTCAATGATGCGATGGTGATCGCCATGTGATCGAAGAATCACTGTGTGCTCGACATCCCAGAGCACGATCCGGTCGGACGCATAAGGAATATTGTTGGCCTGTTCCGCGAACCGACCGACCCAGGGGTTCGCGGAGGCTTCCAGCAGCGTGTTGTGAAGATCGATGTTCATCTTTTGATAGGGCTCGTGGTCTTCGGGTTGCAGGGAGCCCTTTGCCAGGATGCGATCACCGATTTCGAGGCAGTCGCGCAATCGCTGCGCTTGCACGTCGCCCAGACCGCGCTGCGCCGCGCTCTTGCAGGCCAGTCCTTCAAGTACGGCACGCACCTCATAGGCCGCCACGATGACATCGAGCTCGAACTCTCGCACCACGTAGCCGCGCTTGGGCTGATGGTCAATCAGGCCTTCGCTGGCGAGCGTCGCCAGCGCTGCGCGCACGGGGGTACGGGACACGCCCATCGCTAGCGCAGTCGGAATTTCCTCGATGCGTTCACCGGCCTTGAAGCGGCCGTGAAGGACCCAGTCGCGCAGGGCTTCGGTGACTTGGTGAGACAGCGTTTCCAAGGCCGAGCCTCCAGTACTAAGGGTTCTTGAATTGCCTAGCAAGTATACATGCTAGGCCTACTTACGCCATAAATAGGGTAAACCCGCTAGAGTGCCACTGCATCATGTATACATACTGCATTGCTCTGGAGATATGAGACGCGCATTTTTTTCACAGGGATCGCATGGCAAACAAGGCATCGGACGGCAGGTTGGCAGTGGTCACGGGTGGCGGCCGCGGCATCGGAGAAGCGATCGCCCGCCAATTGGCGGCGCAAGGGTTGCGGGTGGTGGTGGCCGACATCGACGGCGCCAACGCCACACGCGTGGCGGACAGTCTGGGCTCGCCGCATGTTGGCCGCACCGTGGATGTAGCCGACGAGCGCGCGGTTGATTCGTTGTTCGACGAGATCGAAGAGAGCGTCGGACCTGTCGCCGTGCTGGTATGCGTCGCCGGCCTGCTGATCCTTCCGGGCGGGGAGCGGCCGATGATCAAGGATATGACCCTGGATACATGGGAGCGCAGCTTCGCGGTCAACACGCGCGGCGCCTTTCTGTGCAGCCGGGCATACCTGCAACGGCGCGAGGCCGCGAATGTCGAGCATGGCCGCGTGGTCTTCTTCGGCTCGGTCGCCGCGCAGCTCGGCGGCTACCGATCAAGCGCCGCATACATCGGCGCCAAGTCGGCGGTTCATGGCTACGCAAAAGCCTTCGCGCGTGAAGCCGCGCACCTGGGCATCACATCCAACGTCATCGCGCCCGGCCTGATCGATACCGAGATGCTCCGCAGCACGGTGACCAGCAGCGGTGCGCTGGCGTCGGTGGCGCAGAACATCCCGCTCGGCCGCGTCGGCAGCGTGGACGACGTGGCGGCGGCCGTGTGCTACCTGGTTTCCCCCGCCGCTTCCTATATCACCGGCGACGTCATCGACGTCAACGGCGGCTACCGCATGCAGTAGCAGAAGCGTCCGCCGATTCGCTCAACCAACAGGAGACATTCATGAAACTTCTCAGATCCGTCCTTGCCCTTGCCGCTTGCAGCCTCGCGGTCGGCGCAGTCCAGGCGCAGCAGGAACCCGGCTTGACCGACAAGACCATCAAGATCGGCTTGTTCGGCCCGCTGTCCGGCAATTCGATGGCCTATGGCTTCGACGTGATGAACGCCGCCAAGATGTACTACGACAAGATCAACAAGGAAGGCGGCGTCAACGGCAGGAAGATCGAGCTGGTGATCGAAGACGACCGTTGCAATGCCAACGACCTGCTGGCCGCGGTCAAGAAGCTTACGGAGCAGGACAAGGTCTTTGCGCTGAACGGCGGCTCGTGTTCGAGCGCGGTGGTCGGCGCACGGGAATATGTCGAGCGCGCGCAGATTCCGTACGTCATGCTCAACGCTTCGGGCGACGGGGCGCTTTATCCGCCATCCAAGTACATCTACGGCGCTTTCTCGATCTCCCAGCGCGCCGTTGGTGGTTCGATGGTCCAGTTTGCCTCGGAGCACCTGAAGGGCAAGAAGGTCGGCTACATCAACCACGATGACGCCTATGGCGGCTGGAACCTCGAAGCCGCCGATTTCCAGGCCAAGAAGATCGGGGTGGACCTGCAGGTGCAATCCATCAATCCGAACCTCACCGACGTCACGGCGCCGATGCTCAAGATCCGCGCGGGCAATCCGGACGTGCTGCTGATCACCACCTATGCGCGGCCGGTCAGCCTGCTGGTTAAGAAGGCTCATGAGCTCGGCTTCAACAAGCCGATCGTCATCGGCGTCAACGGCACGGCCGACCTGAAGCAGCTGGTCGAGAACGTCGGCAACAAGGAAGCGTTCAAGAACGTCTACATCCAGGAAGTGTTGGCCGACGTTCCCGGCGGGCCCAAGCTCAAGTGGGTGTACGACATGTACAAGACCTATTACCCCGAACTCGCTTCCAAGCCGGGCTATCCGCAGACCTACATGCCCTATGGCATCCCGCCTGCGATGACAGTAGTCAACGCGCTCAAGGCGGCCGGCCCGAATCTGACGCGCGAGAAATTCCTGACCGCGCTGTCGCAGACCAAGTTCGACTCGGGCGTGATGGCGGGTCCGATCGAACTCACCGCGACCGACCATGCCGGCCAGAAGTCGGCCATCTACCTGAAGTTCGACGGCGAGAAACAGACGCTCGTGCCTGGCGCATACCGCAGCCAGTGGACCTATCAGCCCAGCAAGTAACCAACCAGCGAGGAGCGGCCGCGGATGCTGTGAACAGCGCCCGCAGCCGGTGAAACCATGGGTCTCAGTGATTTCTGGCTGTTCCTGCAGCAGGGCGTGTTGTCAGGCCTGGTGACCGGCAGCGTCTACGCCCTGCTGGCGATCGCGATCGTCGCGGTCTTCAAGACCACCGATGTGCCCAATTTCGCGCAAGGCGAAATCTTCATGATGGCGGGCTACGTCGCCCTCATGCTGCTGCTCGTCGCGCAACTTCCGTATGCGATCGTCATTCCTTTGACGCTGGTCGTCGTGGCGGGCGGGACCGCGCTCTTCCAGCGCGTCGTGATGGAACGTGTGACGGTTTCCAAGGGCGTCGGCGTCCAGCTCGTGATCGCCACGCTCGGCTTCGCCTACGCGCTGAAGGGCATGGTGCGCCAGACCGGGTTGGGCGACACGCCGCGCTCGCTGCCGTCGCTGGTCTCGGCCGATGCGGTGGTGATCGGAGACGCGGCGCTCACGCGGCTCGACGTCGTCATCTTCATCGTGTCGATGATCGTCATGCTGCTGCTGTACTTCATGTTCAGCCGCACGCGCATCGGCAAGGCCATGCGCGCGGTCGGCATGAATCCGCGCGCCGCGCAGATCGTCGGCATCCGTCTGTCCCGCATCCGGATGCTCGTATGGGCGATGTCCGGCCTGATCTCGGCGATCGCCGCCTTGCTGATCACGCCCAAGGTGCTGATCACTCCCGACATCGCGCACATCGCCATCCTGGCCTACGCGGCGGCCATCGTCGGCGGCTTCACCAGCCTGCCCGGCGCCGTGCTGGGCGGCCTGCTGATCGGCGTGATCGAGAACCTGGTGGGCCTTTTCATCTCGACCAATGCCATCGTGGTCGCACCCTTCCTCGCCATCCTGGTCACCCTGGTGCTGCGGCCCCAGGGCCTGCTCGGCGGCAAGCCGCAGGTGAAAAAAGTATGAAAAACATGACTCCCGACCGCTGGGCGATGCTGTTCGCCGTGGTCGTCCTCCTCGCGCTGCCGTTCGCGGTTTCCGGCTACGTGCTGTACGTCGCCAACCTGTTGATGGTGTTCATCGTGTTGGCGCTCGGCATGCATGTCGTCATCGGCGAGGCCGGCCAGTTCGCGCTGTCGCACACCGCCTTCTACGGCATCGGCATCTACACCGCCGGACTGATCAACACCGCCTGGCATCCGCCCTTCTTCGTGTCGATCCTGGCGGGCGGGCTGCTGTCGGCGGTGCTCGGCTACGTGATCGGCCTGCTGGCGCTGCGCATGCGCGACATCTACCTTGCGCTCGCCACCTTCGCCTTTGGCGAGGCGATGCAATGGGTGTTCCTCAACTGGGAAGGCGTCACGGGCGGCTCGAACGGCATGCGCATGCAGCCCGCCGAGCTGTTCGGCTACAAGCTCACCAACGACCTGCAGGCCTACCCCTTCGTGGCGGTGCTGATGGCGTTGATGCTGTGGCTCACCATCGCGCTGTCCAGGTCGCAGTACGGCTCGTCGCTGCGCGCGGTGCGCGAGAGCGACGTGGCGGCCATGGCCATGGGGATCAACGTCAAGGCGATGAAGCAGAGCGCGTTCGCGATCTCGGCGGCGTTCGCCGGCATTGCGGGCGGCATGTATACGCTCTTCACCTCCTTCATCCATCCGGAAAGCCTCGGCTTCCAGACCACCATCGTCGTGCTGACGATGGTGGTCGTGGGCGGCATCGGATCGGTGCGAGGTGCCGTCGCTGGGGCCATCGCCTTCGGGCTGATCTCTGAGCTGCTGCGGCAGGCGCTGTCGATCCAAGAGGTGATCTACGGCGTGATCCTGATGGGCTTCATGATGTTCAAGCCCAAGGGCCTGTTCGCCGATCGCGCCGGGCGCGTGGCGCGCCAGGTTCCCCCAGTCACGCAGGAAGCACGCTCATGAGCGCCAAGCCCTTCGTCGAAGTCGAGGGCATCACGGTGCGCTTCGGCGGGTTGACTGCAGTCAACGCCCTGTCCTTCACGGTCGAGCGCGGCACCATCCACGCGCTGATCGGGCCCAACGGCGCGGGCAAGTCGACCACCTTCAACTGCATCTCCCGGTACTACCAGCCCACGGCCGGTCGCATTCGAATCGACGGCCTGGACGTGACGCACCACCGCCCCTCGCGCATGGCGGGGCTCGGCGTCGCGCGCACGTTCCAGAACCTCGAACTGTTCGGTGATCTGAGCGTGCAGGAGAACGTGCTGCTCGGCTGCCATGCGCACAGCGCCAGCACGCTGGGCGGCCTGTTGCGCCGGCCCAATGCCGCAACCCGCGAGCTGGTCGACAGCTTGATCGAAAGGGTCGGCCTGACGCACGACCGGAACACGCGCGCCAAGGAACTCGACTTCGGCCACCAGAAGCTGCTGGAGATCGCGCGCGCCCTGGCGCTCAAGCCGCGGCTGCTGCTGCTGGACGAGCCGGCCGCCGGCCTGCGCAACAGCGACATCGAGAACCTCGATCGCTTGCTGACCGAACTTGCCCAGCGCGACGGCATCACCGTGCTGCTGGTGGAACACGTCATGCAGCTCGTCATGTCGATCTCCGACCGCATCACCGTCATGTCCTTCGGCGAAAAGATCTCGGAAGGCACGCCGCAGCAAATCAGCCAGGACCCGAAGGTCATCGAAGCTTATCTGGGCAAGGGGGCCGCACGTGTCTGAACCTTTTCTCGAACTGCGCGGCATCAGCGCTTCGTACGGCGCGATCCAGGCCTTGTCCAAGGTGTCCCTCAAGGTGCCGCAAGGCGGCATCGTCGCCTTGCTCGGCAGCAATGGCGCCGGCAAGAGCTCGACGCTGAACACCATTTCGCACCTGGTCGACCCGACCCACGGCGAGGTGATCTTCGACGGCAAGCCGATCCAGCGGCTACCTTCCGACGAGATCGTCCAGCGCGGGCTGGTGCAGGTCCCCGAGGGACGCGAAGTGTTCAAGGAAATGAGCGTCCACGAGAACCTGGAGCTCGGCGCGTTCCTGCGCCGCAACCGGCGCGAGATGGCGGAGGACTTCGACAAGGTCTACGTCATGTTTCCCCGCCTCAAGGAACGTCGAGAGCAGCGCGCCTCGACCCTCTCCGGCGGCGAGCAGCAGATGCTGGCGATCGGCCGCGCACTCATGTCGCGGCCGCGGATGATCATGTTCGACGAACCCTCGATGGGCCTGTCGCCCGTGCTGGTCGAACAGATCTTCGAATCCATCCAGCGACTCAACCGGGAGCAGGGCCTGACCATCCTGCTGGTGGAGCAGGACGTCCGGCTGGCACTGACGGTGGCCAGCTACGCCTACATCCTCGAGAACGGCGAGATCAACCTCGAAGGTCCGTCGCAGCAACTGATCAACGACCCCGCCGTGCGGCGCGCGTATCTCGGCGTTTGACGCGCCGAGGCACAAGGAGAAAAAAATGGATTTGCTGAAGAACAAGCTGGCGCTCGTGACCGGTGCGGGCGGCGGTCTCGGCTCGGCCATCGCGCGCGGCTTCGTCCGGGAAGGCGCCCGCGTCATCGTGGCCGACATCCATGCAGACAACGTGGCGGTGGTGGCCAAGGCTATCACCGACGCGGGCGGCGAGGCATGGAGCGTGGTGCTCGACATCACCGATCGCCAGGCCACGCAAGACTGCGCCGCGCACCTGACCGAGCGCTTTGGTCCGATCGACGTGCTGGTCAACAACGCCGGCATTTCCGGCAAAGCCCGCATCGACGAGCCGGAGGCCGCGGCGGTATGGGACCGGCTCATCTCGGTCAACCTGCAGGGCCTCTTCAACGTCACGCATGCCTTCGTGCCGGCGCTGAAGCAATCGCGCGGCTGCATCGTGAACCTGTCGTCGATCGTCGCTTTCGTGAGTGGCATCTCCTCGGCCGGCTACGTCGCTTCGAAGGGAGCGGTGCGATCGCTGACGCAGGTGCTGGCGCGCGACCTCGCGCCTTTCGGCGTGCGGGCCAATGCGGTGGCGCCGGGATTGATGCTGACCGACATGGTGGCGCCGCAACTGGCGGTGCCCGGCGGCACCGACTGGTACATGAAGCGGGCGCCGATGGCCCGCGGCGGCGAAGTCGACGAGATCGTGGGTCCGGTCGTCTTCCTGTGCTCGTCCATGGCCAGCTACGTCAATGGCGTGGTGCTGCCCGTGGACGGCGGCTTTCTTTCAGCATGAGAACCGGAACGACATGAACAAACCGATCGCATTGGTCACCGGCGGCGCGGGCGGCATGGGACTCGCCACGGTGGAGCGCCTGGCGCGCGATGGCTTCGCCGTGGTGATGGTCGATCGCGACGAAGCGCTCGCACAACGCGAAACGCAGCGCCTGGTCGACCTTGGACTGGACGTGCAATGCCGCGTCCTCGACTTGACGGACGAAGAGGCCGTGCGCAGACTGGTCCGGTCGCTGCCGCCAATCCAGGCACTGGTCAACAACGCCGGCATCTTCGACGAACGCAAGTTCCTCGAAGTCACCAACGCCGACTTCCGCCGCGCCTACGAAGTCAACCTTGTCGCAGTGGCGACGCTGACGCAGGAGGCCGCGAGGACGATGCCGGACGGCGGCCGCATCGTCAATATCGCCTCGCGTGCGTACCTCGGCGCCAAGAACCATCCGCACTACGTCGCATCCAAGGCTGCAGTTGTCGGCTACACGCGGGCCAGTGCGATGGAGCTGGCGCCGCGCGGGATCCTGGTGAACGCCATCGCGCCGGGCCTGATCGATACACCCATCCTGCGCGCGCTCACGCCCGAACGGCTAGCCCAGCAACTCGCGCTGCAGCCCACAGGCAAGGCGGGGAAGCCTGAGGACATCGCGCAGGCGGTGTCGTTCCTGGTGTCTGCACAGACGGGGTTCATCACGGGGCAGGTGCTGTTCGTCGATGGCGGCAAATCCCTGGGCGGGTCGGGCGCATGAACGACACCTCCTGGGATGCCGAGTACGACGTGGTCGTCATCGGTGCAGGTGCCGGCGGCATGGCAGCGGCCCTCACCGCGAACATCGAAGGCCGCAGCGTGCTGCTGACCGAAAAGACGGACCGCGTCGGCGGATCGACCGCGGTGTCCGGCGGCGCCGTCTGGGCGCCGTTGAATGCGCAATCAGCGAAGGTCGGGCATCCCGACACCTTCGAGAAGGTCTGGACGTACATGCAGAAGACCGTGGGCGATGCGGCACCGGCGGGGATGCAGCAAGCCTTCCTGCGCAGCTGCGCGGGCATGGTCGACTACTTCGAAAAGAACACGCGCGTCGAACTGGTGGCACGCAGCAACTCGCCGGACTACTACCCCGACCGCGAAGGTGCCGCGTTCGGCGGCCGCTCGCTGGATCCCGCGATGTTCGACGGGCGGTCGCTGGGCCGGAATTTCCAGGAACTGAGGGATCCGCTGCCCGAGTTCCAGGTGCTCGGCGGCATGATGATCAACATGACCGACGCCAAGCACCTTCTTGCGGTCACGCGGTCGTTCGAGTCGTGGCGTGAGGGCATGAAGCTGGTGCTGCGCTATTTCAGCGACCGCTTGCGCGGCTATCACCGCGGCACGCGCCTGGTGTTGGGGAACGCGCTTGCCGGGCGGCTGTTCAAGAGCGTGCTCGACCGACGGATCGACTACTGGCTGAATGCGCCGCTTGAGAAACTGCATGTGGTGGACGGTCGGGTGACCGGGGTTTCGCTGATGCGCGAGGGCAAGCGGGTCGTGGTGCGGGCTCGGCGCGGCGTGATCGTGGCGACCGGCGGATTCCCTTGGAGCGAAGCGCTGCGCGGCGATCTTTATCCGAAACCGAGCGGCCCATGGTCGATGTCACCTCAGGCCAACCAGGGCGAAGGTATCACGTTGGCCAAGGAGGCCGGCGCCACGCTCGGCACCGGACACGTGAGCCCCGCGTTTTGGGCGCCGGTGTCGATCCTCAAGCGGCCCGACGGCAGCGAGGTCCGGTTTCCGCATCTGGTATGGGATCGCGCCAAGCCGGGTCTGATGGCGGTGAATCAAGCGGGCGAACGCTTCGTCAACGAGTCGACGTCGTACCACGAGTTCGTGCGCGCCATGTACCGGTCGCACGAGACGGTGTCCACGGTGCCCGCGTTCCTGGTGTGCGATCACGACTTCATGGAGCGATGGGGCCTTGGCCTGGCGCTGCCTGGCGGCCGGCCGCGCGAGCATCTTGTGCGTGCGGGCTATCTGTACAAGGCGCAGTCGCTGCGCGCCCTGGCTGCGGCACTGGGCATCAACAACGGTGAGCGCCTCGAGGCTTCAGCCGCGCGGTTCAGCCGGTTTGCCGAAAGCGGCAAGGACGATGATTTCGGCAAGGGCAGCACGGCCTACAACCGCTATCTCGGCGACCCGGATCATCAGCCGAATGCCTGCCTCGGGCCGTTGCAGCGCGGCCCCTTCTACGCGGTGAAGGTGTATGCAGGCGACATCGGAACGGCCTGCGGCATTGCATGCAACGAGTACGCACAGGCGCTGGATTCACAGGGCCAGCCCATTCCTGGCTTGTACATGGCCGGCAACGACATGCATTCGGTAATGGGCGGCGAGTATCCTGCGCCGGGCATCACCCTGGGTCCCGCCTTGACCTTCGGCTGGATCGCCGGACGCCATGCGGCGAGCTCTCCCGAACTCCATTCCACAGCCGGCGCGCTCTCATGAAAATATACTTCTCCCCCTTTTCGCCCTATGTGCGCAAGTGCCTGGTCGCGGGCCACGAACTCGGCCTGAACGATCGGATTCGGCTCCTGCCCTCCAATGCAGGCCCCATCCAGCGGGACAAGGAGATCATTGCCAAGAATCCGCTCGGCAAGGTCCCCACCTTCATCACCGACAACGGCCAGGTGCTGTACGACAGCCGGGTGATCTGCGAATACCTGGACGATCTGGCCGGAGGCAACTTGTTCCCGCGCGCGGGGTCCGTGCGATGGGCTGCGCTCACGTTGCAATCACTGGGCGACGGCATCCTCGACGGCGCGTTGCTGGCTCGCTATGAGGACGTGGCGCGTCCGGAGGCACTACGCTGGAGCGAGTGGCGTGCGGGGCAACTCGACAAGGCGGAAACTTCGCTTGCCCACCTGGATAGCCACCCCGAGATGCTGGAAGGCCGGGTCGACATCGGATCGCTAACCGTGGCCTGCGCGCTTTGGTACCTGGATTTACGGTTTGCGAATTTCGATTGGCGCAGCCGCCATGCCGGTGTGGCTAGCTGGTTCGCCAAGTTCAGCCAGCGGCCGTCCTTGCAGTGCACTTGGGCGCTTTGACCCGCCGTTGGAGTGAACCCCTGAAGCTGGACCACCGGGTTCAGGGGTTCACTCCAATCAACACCCCAACCGGCTGTTGGCGGCCGGGCGCCGGGCTCAGCCCTGTTGCGCTTCAGACTTGAAGCGCCCAGCTTAGTTGGAATTTCGTCCACGTGTCGGTCGGGTGCTGACACCTTGGGCGGCGCCTTGAGAAAGCCGGCGGACGGTGCGCGAGGCCGCGCTGCGTTCATGACCTCGAAATTTGATTCGCGCAGAGAGGCGACGCGCCTATGATGCCTTCCCGAGGCAAGGGAATGGGTCCTGCGCCTCAAAGCAATCAGGAGAGAGACATCCCCGATGGCCAGGTCAAAC
>NZ_JAGGNV010000036.1 GCF_018614955.1 Variovorax paradoxus | reverse complement strand
TCAGGCCGCCATCTTTTCAATGAGGCCCATCTCTTCGCTCGACATCAGCCGATCGATGTCCACCAGGATCAGCATCCGCTCCTCCAGCGTGCCCAGCCCGATCAGGTAGTCCGTGTCCAGCACCGAGCCCATCTCCGGCGCAGGCTTGATCTGCTCGGGCGTGAGCGTGATCACGTCCGACACGCTGTCCACCACCATCCCCACCACCCGCCCGCCGATGTTCAGCACGATCACCACCGTGAACTGGTCGTAGCTCGGCGTGCCCAGCTTGAACTTGATGCGCATGTCGATGATCGGAACGATGATCCCGCGCAGGTTCACCACCCCCTTGATGTACTCCGGCGCGTTCGCAATGCGCGTCACCGCGTCGTAGCCGCGCAGCTCCTGCACCTTCTGGATGTCGATGCCGTACTCCTCCTCGCCCAGCGTGAAGGTGACCACCTCGAGGCGGTTGGCGTTGGCGAGCACCGGGGCGCTCGCATGCTGATGAAGGCTGGTGATCTCTGCCATGGTCGTGGGTCCTATGTGAATTTCTGCATGATCCGAACGAGCTTCTGCCCGTACTGCGGATCGGTCGCGTAGCCCGCCTTCTGCAGGCCGTGCGCGGCCTCGGCCGGGTCGTCGGTGGCCAGCACGTTGGCGTAGCGCGGGTTGCGCGTGATGAACTTCGCGTAGTCGGTGAAGGCCTCGTCGTAGGAGCCGTAGGCCCTGAACCTGGCGCGCACTTTCTGCGGCTCGCCGTCGACGTATTCGGTGGTGGTGGTCTCCACCACCGGGCCCTTCCAGCCGCGGTCGGCCTTGATGCCGAACAGGTTGAAGCTCTGCGTGCCGTCGTCGGCGCGGATCTCGCGCTTGCCCCAGCCGGATTCGAGCGCGGCCTGCGCCAGGATCAGGGGCGCAGGCACGCCGCTGGCCTCGCTCGCGGCCTGGGCGGAGCCGCCCATGCTCTTCACGAAGCTGTCGACATGGCCTTGCAGCGAAGCCACCGCTGCCGGCGAAGGACGCTCGCCGTTGTTCTGGTAGACGCTCAGGTCCACCAGCGCCGAACGCCGGGTGGCCGGCGCGCCCTGCGGCGGCGCGGAGCCGAGCGGGATGCCCGCCTGCGGCTTCAGCGGGAAGCCGGCAAGCGGGTCGAGCGACATGGCCCCGGCTTCGCCGTCGGCCGCGCCCGAGGCCGCGTTGCGGCTCAGCTGCGCGAGCATCGCCTCGGCCAGCCCGATGCCACGCCCCGAGAGGTTCTGCGAGAGCTGCTGGTCGAGCATGGACATGTAGACCTTCTCGTTGCGGCTCTCGAGCAGGCCGCTGGAAGGCGTGGCCTCGCGCATGCTCTTCAGCACCATGTTCATGAACAGGGCCTCGAACTGCCGCGACACCTGCTTCAAGCCCTCTTCGGGCGAGTTGCGCACGGTGCGCCGCAGCGCGTCGACGCCCTGTACGTCGAGCGCAAAGCGCTGGTCGAGCGCGCCGCTCCGGTTTTCCAGGATCGCCATGTCAGATGATTTCGAGTTCGGCGCGCAAGGCACCGGCGGTCTTCATGGCTTGAAGGATCGACACCAAGTCTGCCGGATTGGCGCCCAGGCTGTTGAGGCCCTTGATCACGTCCGAGAGCGACGCGCCGCCGCGCACCATCTGCAGCGCGCCGCCGCCCTGCGCGATCGAGATCTGCGACGTCTGCGTGGCCACCGTGCTGCCGCCCGAGAAGGGGCCGGGCTGGCTGATGACCGGCTCGGTGTTGATGACCACCGAGAGGTTGCCGTGCGCCACCGCGCAATCGTTGACGCGCACCGCCTGGTTCATGACCACCGAGCCGGTGCGCGCATTGATCACGACGCGCGCCACCGCCTGGGTGGGCGTGACTTCGAGCCCTTCGAGGCGCGCGAGGAAGCCGACGCGCTCTTGCGGCTCGGGCGCGCGCACGCGGATCACGCGGGCGTCCATCGCGTCGGCGGTGCCGGGGCCGAACTGGCGGTTGATGGCTTCGACCGCACGCTGCGCGGTACCGAAGTCGGAGCGGTTGAGCTCCAGCGTGAGCATGCCCTCGCCGCCGACCGGCGCCTCGACGCTGCGCTCCACCAGTGCGCCACCAGGAATGCGGCCCGAGCTGAGCTGGTTGATCTGCACCTTGCTGCCGCTGGCCGACGCGCCTGCGCCGCCCACCACCATGTTGCCCTGCGCGATGGCGTAGGTCGCGCCGTCCACGCCCTTGAGCGGCGTCATCAGCAAGGTGCCGCCGCGCAGGCTCTTGGCATTGCCCATCGAGGACACCGTCACGTCGATGTTCTGGCCGGGCCGCGCGAACGAAGGCAGCGTGGCCGTGACCATCACGGCCGCCACGTTCTTGAGCTGCATGTTGACGCCGGCCGGAATGGTGATGCCGAGCTGCTGCAGCATGTTGTTGAGGCTCTGCGTGGTGAACGGCGTCTGCATGGTCTGGTCGCCGGTGCCGTCGAGGCCCACCATCAGGCCGTAGCCGATCAGCGGGTTGTCGCGCACGCCCTGGATGCTGGCCAGTTCCTTGAGCCGCTCGGCCTGCGCGGGCGACGACAACACGACGGCGCACAAGGCCGAGAAGATGCAGCGCCGGAGAAATTTGAAGTTCATGATCAGAACGGCATCACATTGAGGAAGAAGCGCTGCATCCAGCCCATGTGCTGGGCCTCGTCGATGTAGCCCTTGGCCGTGTATTCGATGCGCGCATCGGCCACCAGGGTCGAGGGCACGGTGTTGCTGCCGGAGACGGTGCGCGGGTTCACCACGCCCGAGAAGCGGATGTATTCGGTGCCCTGGTTGATGCCCATCTGCTTCTCGCCGCTGACCAGCAGGTTGCCGTTCCCCATGACGTCGACCACGGTGACGGTGATCACGCCGTTGAAGGTGTTGTTGGCGTTGGCGCCGCCCTTGGCGTTGAGGATGTTGTTGCCGGAGAGCTTCGCGTTCTGCTCGTCCAGCAGTCCACCCAGCAGCTTCGGGATGGTCGGGAAGGCGGCCGTCAGGCTGCCGCTGCGGCTGGCGTTGGCGCCCGAGTTCTTGCTGGCGTTGACTTTCTCGCTGATCACGATGGTCAGGATGTCGCCGACATTGCGCGGCCGACGGTCCTCGAACAGCGCATTGGCGCCCGGCCCGTCGCGGAAGATCGCGCCGTTGGCCCGCGGCGCCGGCAAGGCCGCGTAGGTGTTGGCGCGCGCCGTCATCGGCTGGTGCACCAGCGGCTCGCGCGGGATCTGCGCGCAGCCGGTGGCCAGCACGACGGCGATGAGCATCAGCGCCCGCACGACGCCGCCACGATGGGAACGCGCAGCAAGCATCAGAGTTGCGCCAGGCGTTGCAGCATCTGGTCCGAAGTCTGGACCGCCTTGCTGTTGATCTCGTACGCACGCTGCGTCGCGATCATGTTGACCAGCTCTTCCACCACATTGACGTTCGAGGCCTCGACATAGCCCTGGCTCAGCGTGCCGGCGCCCTCGAGGCCCGGGTTCAGCTGGTTCGGCGCGCCGGATGAATCGGTCTCCGCGTAGAGGTTCTCGCCCATGCTCTGCAGGCCGGCGGGGTTGAGGAAGGTGGCGAGCTGCAGCTGGCCGACCTGCACCGTGGCGGTGCTGCCGGCCTGCGTCACCGAGACCATGCCGTCGCGGCCGACGGTGAGGCTGGTGGCGTTCTGCGGAATCGTGATCGCCGGCTGGATCAGGAAGCCGCTGGCGGTGACGAGCTGGCCGTCGCGGTCGGTCTGGAAGGAGCCGTCGCGCGTGTACGAGGTGGTGCCGTCGGGCATCAGCACCTGGAAGAAGCCCGCGCCGTTGATCGCGACGTCCTTCGGGTTGTCGGTCTTGGTCATGTTGCCCTGCGCATGGATGCGCTCGGTGGCGACCACGTGCACGCCGGTGCCGACCTGCAGGCCCGAGGGCAGGCGCGTCTGGTCCGAGGTCTGGCCGCCGACCTGGCGCAGGTTCTGATACATCAGGTCCTCGAACACGGCGCGGCTGCGCTTGAAGCCGGTGGTGCCGACGTTGGCCAGGTTGTTCGACACCACGTCGAGCTGGGTCTGCTGGGCTTCGAGGCCGGTCTTGGCGACATAGAGCGAGCGCATCATGGGGATGGTTCCTTTGAAGAGGGATTAGCCGTAGGCAAGTAATTTGTTGGCCGACTGCGCGTTGGTGTCCGCGGTCTGCATCGACTTCATCTGCATCTCGAAGCTGCGGGCCTGGGCGATCATCGAAACCATGGCTTCGACCGCGTTGACGTTGCTGCCCTCGACCACGCCGCTGGCCACGGTCACGGCCGCATCGGCTTCCGCGGGCGGCAGGCCTTCGCGCATGCGAAAGAGCCCGTCGTCGCCGCGCACCAGGTCGGCGCTCGGCGGATTGACCAGCTTCAGGCGCCCCACTTCGGCCACGCCGACCAGCGGGTCGCCAGCGCCGCGGGCCGTGATGGCGCCGTTGGCCGCGATCTGCACCGTCGAGCCCGGCGACACCACCAGCGCACCGCCCTCGCCTACCACCGGGCGTGCGCCCATGGTCAGCAGCTGGCCGTCGGCGCCGACCTGCAGGTTGCCCACGCGCGTGTAGGCCTCGCCGCCGTCGGGCGTCTGCACCACGAGCCAGCCGTCGCCGCGCACCGCGACGTCGAGCGCGCGGCCGGTCTCCGTCAGCGGACCCTGGCTGAAGTCGGCGCCCGGCGTAGTGGCGGCGACGAAGGCGCGCGTTGCCGCTTCTTCGCCGACCACCGGCACCGCGCGAAAGCTGTTGACCTGCGCGCGAAAGCCCGGCGTCGAGACGTTCGCCATGTTGTTGGCGACCGAGGCCTGCTGCTCCATGGCCTGCTTGGCGCCGCTCATGGCGACATACAGCATGCGGTCCATCGGGATCTCAGCGGATGTTGATCAGCGTCTGCACGACCTGATCCTGCGTCTTCACCGTCTGCGCGTTGGCCTGGTAGCTGCGCTGGGCCACGATCAGGTTGACGAGCTCGGAAGTGAGGTCGACGTTGGAGGCCTCCAGCGCGCCCGAGGCGAGCGAGCCCTGCTTGGTGCCCGCGCCCGGCGTGCCGGTGAGCGCCTGGCCCGAGGCCTGGGTCTCGGCCCAGACGTTGTTGCCCTTGGGCTCCAGGCCGTTGGGGTTGGCGAAGCTCGACAGCACCACCTGGCCCAGCAGCTGGGTCTGCTCGTTGGAGAACTTGCCGGTGATGGTGCCGTCGGGGTTGATCGAGTAGGCGGTCAGCGAGCCCGAGGTGTAGCCGTCCTGGTTGAGCTTGTTGATCGCGTTGGCATTTCCGAACTGCGAGGTGCCCGAGAGGTCGACCGTGACGTTCATCGCCGCCGAGCCGTTCGGGAAGGTCATCGCCGGCAGCGTGATGGTGCCGCCGGCGGGCGTCAGCAGCTTGCCGTTGGCATCGAAGGTCATGGTGGAGATCGGCGCGCCGGCGTTGAGCGCCGTGCCGTCGGCCGCGCCGTAGACGCTCCAGGCATTGGCGCCGGTCTTCACGAAGAAGACGCCCAGCTCGTGCGGATTGCCCAGCGAGTCGTAAACCGGCCCGAGCGCGTTGGAGTAGTTGTAGGTGTCCGAGTCGGCCACGTTGAAGGGCGTCTTGGTGGGCGTCACGCTGCGCGAGTCGAGGTTGAACTCGGCCTGCACGCCGGTGGTGGCCTTCGGCTCCATGGCGGTGGTCGGGATGCGGATCGCCGAGGGCGTGCCGCCTTCGATGCCGCCGGTGGCCGAGACGCCGAAGCCGGTCAGCCGCAGGCCGGCGGCGTTGACGATGTAGCCGTCCTGGTCCTTGGTGAACTGGCCGTTGCGCGAATACATGATCTCGCCGCTCGGGCTGGAGAGGCGGAAGAAGCCGTCGCCGTTGAGGATGGCCACGTCGAGCGGGCGGCTGCTGGTCTGGGTCACGCCCTGCGTGAAGTTCTGCGTCACGCCGGCCACCGAGGCGCCGAGGCCGATGCGCGAGCCGGCATACACGTCCTGGAAGGTCGCGGCGGCCGACTTGAAGCCCACGGTGCCCGAGTTGGCGATGTTGTTGCCGATGACGTCGAGGTTGGCGGCGGCCACGGACAGGCCGCTGATGCCCTGGGAGAAACTCATGATCGATCCTTATTTCGAGGCGATGAAAAAACGGCTTGCAGCACGACGGCCTCCGCCGAGGAAGAAGACAGGCGGAAGACTCAAAGGAACATGCGGACGTCGGCCAGGCCGATGCTGCGGCCCGAGGCCAGCTCGAGCGTGACGCCGCTCGTGCCCTGCTTGACGGCGGCCACCTGCGAGAAGGTGAGCGCGGTCGCCGCGACCGTGCTGCCGTTGTTGTCGGCGGCCACCGTGAAGGTGTAGCTGCCGGCCGGTGCGACGCTGCCGTCGTCGGCCTTGCCGTCCCAGGTGACGGCGTTGACGCCTTCGGGCAGCGAGCCGAGGTCGAGCGTGCGCACCGTCTTGCCCGCGGCGTCGACGATCTTCACCTCGACGTCGCCGGCGGAGCCCGGCAGCTGCACCGCGAAGGGCACGATCGCGGGGTCCTTGCCTGCTTCCGGGGCCACGGTGGCGATCTCGTTGCCGGGCGACAGCACGTTGTAGCCGATCAGCGATGCCGCCTGCAGCACCTGGTTGGCGCCGGTCTGGTTCACCAGGCCGGAGAGCGTGCTGTTGAGCTTCTCGATGCCGCTCACGGTGCTCATCTGCGCGAGCTGCGAGGTGAGCTCGGCGTTCTGCATCGGATTGAGCGGGTCCTGGTTGTTGAGCTGCGTCACCAGCAGCTTGAGAAAGCGCTGCTCGCTGTCGACGCTGCTTGCGCTGTTGTTGCTCAGCGCCGAGCTGCTGCTGTTCGTGCCGTTGATGGCGAGGGAGTCGTCGATGGCCATGGCGTTCTGCTTTTTTCTGTTGGGGGATTACTGGCCGATCGTCAGCGTCTTGACCATCAGCGTCTTGGCGGTGTTGAGCACCTCGACGTTGGCCTGGTAGCTGCGCGAGGCGGAAATCATGTTGGTCATTTCCTCGACCACGTTGACGTTGGGCATGGTCACGTAGCCCGCGGTGTTGGCATGGGGGTTCTTCGGGTCGTAGACCATCTTCATCGGCGAGGGGTCTTCCACCACGCCCGCGACCCTGACGCCGCCGATGTCCTGCTGCCCCGAGGCCGCGACTTCGAAGACAACCTGCTTGGCGCGGTAGGGCTGGCCGTCCGGACCGGCCACGCTCTCGGCATTGGCCAGGTTGCTCGCGGTCACGTTCATGCGCTGCGACTGCGCGGCCATGGCGGAGCCCGCCACGTTGAAGATGTTCATGGAAGCGCTGGGCAAGGGCATGGTGGTTCCTACTGCACTGCCGACAGCAGCGACTTGATCTTGGCGCTGAGCACCGTGAGGTTGGCCTCGTAGCGCAGCGCGTTGTCGGCGAAGTTGATGCGCTCGGCATCCATCTCGACGGTGTTGCCGTCGATGCTGGACTGGCTGGGCACGCGATAGAGCAGGTCGGCATCGGGAACGCCCGAGCCTTCCGCCTGCAGGTGGCGCGCGGAGGTGGTGGAAAGCGTCACCGACTGCGCGGCGCGGCCCTGCTCCACGGCCTGCGAGAGCCGGCTTGCGAAATCGAAGTCACGCGCCTTGTAGTTGGGCGTGTCGGCATGGGCGATGTTGGCCGCCAGCACTTCCTGACGCTGCGCCCGGAGATTGAGTGCTTCGCGGTTGAAGCGAAGCGCCGCATCCAGCTTGTCGATCATGTGGTTCCATCGGTTGGAGGTGTCGCGTCCCGAGCGGGCATGGCGACTGATGGAAAGCGAGTCTATGCACGGGTCGTGTTTGCAATGGGCCGAACAAAGGGGCATTTGGGGTGCACTTCGCACCTTCAGGCGGAGCCACGCATTCCTAGAATCGCCGGACCGATGATGGAAACAACCCGCTCCTTTCGCCGTCTTTTCCTGCTGCCGCTGCTCGCGGCGCTGGCCGCAGCGCCGGCCGCGGCCGCGCCGGCGGATGCGCGGGCCGTCGTCGAACGGTTTCTGCAGGCGCAGACCGCCGGCCTGGCGGGCAAGGCGCGCATCGAGGTGAACATGCCGGCCACGCTGCCTCCCTGCGAATCGCTGCAAGCTTTTCTTCCCAGGGGCGCAGCACCCTCGGGCCGGGTCTCGGTGGGCCTGCGCTGCGCCGGGGACAGGCCCTGGACGCGCTACGTGCAGGCGCGCGTCGCCATCGAGGGCCGCTACCTCGTGGCCGCGCGCGCCATCGAGGCCGGCCAGGCCCTGGGCGCCGGCGACCTGGCCGAACGCACGGGCGATCTCGGCGCCCTGCCGCGCTCGGTCGTGACCGATGCCGCCGAGCTCAAGGGCGTCGTGGCCGTCAATCGCATCGCCGCCGGCGCGCCGGTGCGGCGCGAACTGCTGCGCGGCGTGGTCGTGATCCAGCAGGGCCAGACGGTGCAGGTGGTCGCGCAAGGGCCGGGCTTCACCGTCAGCACCGAGGCCCGCGCCATGACCCGCGCCGAGGTCGGCGCGACCGTGCAGGCCAAGACGCGGGACGGCCGGCTGGTCAGCGGCGCGGCGGACGAAGGCGGCCGGATCCGGCTGCCCTAAAGTTCCGCCCTAAACTGCCGATAAACGGGTCAGCCCCTGAGGAACCATCTTGAAAATCGATCCATCCGCCCCTTCGGCCACCCCGCTCTCCCGCTCCGCCAAGGGCGGCAAGGCCCTGCCGGCCGCCGGCGCCGATGCTGCCGATGGCGCCAAGGAATCGGTGCAGGTTTCCACCGGCCAGGTCCATTCGCTGCCGAGCTCGCCCAGCACCGACTTCGATGCCGCGCGCGTCGCCTCGATCCGCGAGGACATCCGCGCCGGCCGCTACGAAATCCATCCCGAGCGGATCGCCAAGGGCCTGCTGGCCAGCGTGCGCGACCTGCTCGGCGCCAAGAAGGACCTGTGAACGTGATGCTGCTGCCCCACCTGCTGGCCGAAAAGTCCTGCGTCGAAGAATTCCTTTCGGTTCTGGAGCTGGAGGCGCAGGCCATGAAGAACGATCTTTTCGCCGACCTCGGTGCGCTCACCGAACAGAAGGCCACCCTGCTCGACCGCATGGCCGCGCTCGACCAGGCGCGCGAATCGGCGCAGGTGGCGCTGGGTTTCGAGCCCGGACGTGCCGGCGCCGATGAAGCAGCCGCCGCCGCAGGCGAAGCATCGCAAGAGGCCTGGACGGCGCTGCTGGAACTTGCAGACCGCGCCAAGGCCGGCAACCGCCGGATCGGGTCGATGGTCTACGGCCATCTCGATTTCACCCAGAACGCGCTCGACTATCTGCAGGCGAGCGCACAGCCCTTCTACGGGCCGGACGGGATTCGAAAGGCGGCGGGCGCTTCGGGGACGCGGCTGGCGTTGGGTTAGGTTATTCAGCGGGTGCGCCTGCGCTCAGCCCTTGCTTGGATTGAGCAAGTACTTCTCCCCGGTCGCATGCTTCGCATAGACCGCGATCTCCTCCAGCCGTAGCGCCTCGGACATCGACACTTCCTTGGTGTAGCGGCTCGCAAAGGTGCTCTTCAGCTCGGCCGCCACGCGCTCCTTGAGCTTCTTCGCGCCATCCGGGCCGATCTTCTGCAAAAAGGGAAAGAGCAGCCAGCCGCCCATGCCCCAGGCCATGCCGAAGTTGCGCATGAATTCGGTCGGGCCGCGGTCCAGGCCGCCGTAGATGTAGACCTGCTTGTGGGTGGTGGAGCCGTAACGGCTGTATTCGGTGGCGGTCTTGTTGAGCGCCGCCTCCATGCAGCCGAGGATCTGCCCGGCCAGCTTGCCGCCGCCGATGGCGTCGAAGGCCAGCGTGGCGCCGGTGGCGACCAGGGCCTCGGTCAGGTCCTGCAGGAAGGTCGGCGCACTCGCATTGCACACGTGCTTCGCGCCGATGGCGCGCAGGATCTCTTCCTGTTCCCTCTTGCGCACGATGTTCACCAGGCCGATGCCGTCCTGGATGCAGATGCGGTTGAGCATCTGGCCGAGGTTGGACGCCGCGGCCGTGTGCACAAGCGCCCTGTGGCCCTCGCGCCGCATGGTCTCGACCATTCCTAGCGCGGTGAGCGGATTGACGAATGACGACGCACCCTCGGCCGGCGTCGTGCCCTCGGGCAGCGGCATGCACTGGGCGACGGGGATAGAGCGGTACTGCGTGTACATCGCGCCGCCGATCATCGCGACCGTCTTGCCCAAGAGCGCCTGCGCCGCGGGCGAGGAACCCGCGGCCACGACCGTGCCTGCGCCTTCGTTGCCGACGGGCATCGACGCGTCCAGGCGCGCGGCCATGCTTTTCATCGCGGCCTCGGGAACGCCGGCCGTCACCACCGGCCGCGAGGGCGTGCCCGTGGCCTTGGCCGTGCCCAGGTCGGCGGTGCCGAACAGCAGGCCGAGGTCCGAGGGATTCAGGGGCGCAGCCTCGACGCGCACGACGACTTCGTCGGGTTGGGGCGCGGGAACCGGCTCTTCGACCAGCGAGAGCTCGAGCTCGCCGCTGCGCTTGATCAGGGAGCGGAGTTGCAGGGTGGTGCGGGGGATCTCGGTGCTCATGTGCGTGTCTCCAGACTGGGGTCGGCCAGTATAGGAACGCTCGGCACCGTCTGCAGGCTCAGGACACGACCTGGTAGTACAGGTTCTGCGGATGCCGTGCCTGCGCGAAGAAGAACCAGCGCTCGGCGACGAGGCCGGGCACCTGCACGACAAAGGCCAGCACGAAAGCCAAGGTCGATTGCGCGCCGACTGCCCACACCAGCAGCAGCGACGGCAGCGCGAACGCCAGCACGATGAAGGCCAGCTTCACCTGCTTCAGCGCCGCGCGGCTGGCGCCGTGGAAGAACTCGCGCGTGTTGAAGGAGCCGGCCGACATGCCCATCGACTTCTGCACCAGGTTCGGTGCCCGGATGCCGGTGGCCGACTGCAGCGTCGAGCGCGGCTTCAGGGCCGCGTTGCGCCGCAGCGCCAGCGTGCGCGTGGCCCAGGCCGCGAGCGTGATCGCGAGCGCGCACGGCCCCGTCACCTGCAGCAGGCGCTCTTCGCCCATCAGCGCAGCCAAGGCGCTCGCGAGGACCAGGCCCGAGGAGAGCCCGATCAGCGTGAAGTTGACGATGGTCAGCGGCTGCGCCCATTCCTGGATGAAGCGCAGGCAGGCGTAGATCATCGCGGTGCAATACCAGAGCAGCGCTGCGACCAGGATCGCCGCCAGCGGCAGCAGCGGCGTGTCGATGCCGACTCGAAGCGCCAGCCACCACAGCGCCACCACGGCGATGAAGGCCGGCAGCACGATCACCTCGCGCGAAAGCCAGGAGGTGCGCCACATCAGCACCGCACGCCATGCGCGCTCGGGCCGGCCCAGGTGGCCGAAGGAGGCGCCGAGGCCGATGAGCAGCATGGCTTCGGCCACGATCAGCGCGATGCTCGCGAAGCCCGGCGCAATCGGCATGCCGGCGAGCACGGCGAGCGCCAGCGTGACGACCAGGCCCTGCGCGGCGCCGGCGATGGTGGTGAAGATGACGACCGAGAAGGCCGGGTTCATGGCGCACCTCCCGCCACGTCGGTGACGCGCCGCGGCAGGTACCGGTTGGCGGGATTGGTTTCCCACTCGGGCATCAGCGCATAGCCACCGCGTTCGCGGATCGCCTTCGAGACCTCGGAGTCCGGGTCCTTCACGTCGCCGAACAGGCGCGCGCCGGTCGGGCAGGCCTTGACGCAGGCGGGCTTGCGGTCTTCCTTGGGCAATTGCTCGTCGTAGATGCGGTCCACGCACAGCGTGCACTTGGTCATGACCTGGCGCTCCTCGTCGAGCTCGCGCGCGCCGTAGGGGCAGGCCCAGGCGCAGTACTTGCAGCCGATGCACTTGTCGTAGTCGACCAGCACGATGCCGTCTTCCTTGCGTTTGTAGCTGGCGCCCGTGGGGCACACCGGCACGCAGGGCGGGTCTTCGCAGTGCAGGCAGCTCTTCGGGAAGTGGATGGTGTCGGTGGCGGGGAAGGTGCCGGCCTCGTAGGTCTGCACGCGGTTGAAGAAGGTGCCGGTGGGGTCGGCGCCATAGGGCTTCTCGTCGGCCAGCGGGCCGGCGCTGCCGGAGGTGTTCCACTGCTTGCACGAGGTCACGCAGGCATGGCAGCCGACGCAGACGTTGAGGTCGATGACGAGTGCGAGCTGCTTGGCGAGGGTCTCACCGGGCTCGGCGCGGGCACTGGTCGTGCCCTCGCTCATCAGCGCCAGCGGCTGCGCCGCACCCGTCATCAGGTCTTTCAGCCACTGGATCATTTCTTGTTCCGCCCCGCAAAGTAGGTCAAGACGCTCGCCGCCTTGCCCAGCACGCCCGGCGCGGCCGGCATGCTGGCGATCTGCGGGAAAGTCTCTTCCGGTTCCTCGGGCGCGGCAGGCCGGATGCGCACGCGCACGTCGTACCAGCCGGCCTGGCCGGTCACCGGGTCGGAGTTGCTGATGGTCTTGCCATCGAAGGGCAGCTCTTCCGAGATCAGGTGGTTGAGCAGGAAGCCCTTGCGCGCCTCGTCGGCGCCCGGCGCGAGCTGCCACGCGCCGTCGGCCTTGCCGATCGCGTTCCAGGTCCACACGGTGCCGGGCTCCACGGCCTCGCTGTAGCGCAGCATGCAACGCACCCTGCCCCACTGGCTCTCGACCCAGCACCAGCCGCCGTCGGCGATGCCGGCGGCTTTGGCTGTGAGCGGATTGACGTGCAGGTAGTTGTGGCTGTGGATCTGGCGCAGCCACGCGTTCTGCGAATCCCACGAGTGATACATCGCCATCGGCCGCTGCGTGATCGCGTTGAGCGGGTAGGTCGCCAGGTCGGTCGCGGCCTCTTCGAGCGGCGCATACCAGAAGGGCAACGGATCGAAGTAGGTCTCGATGCGCTCGCGCAAGGCATCGGGCGGCTGGCGGCCGGCGCTCTTGCCCTGCGCCGCGAGTCGAAAGCTCTGCAAGGTGTCGGAGTAGAGCGCGAGCTGCACCGGATCGTTCTTCTGGCGCCAGCCCTTGTCCTTGGCGAAATCCAGGTACTCGCGGTTCCAGTTGCGCATGTAGTGCATGGTCTCCGGCATGTGGTACTGGAACACGCAGTTGTTCTCTGCGTAGGCCTCCCACTGCTTCGGATTGGGCTCGCCGCGCAGGTGATCGGTGCCATCCTTGCCGCGCCAGCCCATCAGGAAGCCGATGCCCGGCTGCGGCTGGAAGTTGACGATGAAGTCCGGGTAGCTGCTGAACTTGCGCCCGCCCTCGGGCGTGGTGAAGGCCGGAAACTTCATGCGCGAGGCGAGCTCGATCAGCACCTCCTGGAAGGGCTTGCACTGGCCGGTGGGCGGCACGACCGGAACGCGCACCGAATCCACCGGGCCGTCGAACTCCGAGATCGGCCGATCGAGCATGCTCATCACGTCGTGGCGCTCGAGGTAGGTGGTGTCGGGCAGCACCAGGTCGGCGAAGGCCACGGTCTCGCTCTGGAAGGCATCGCAGACGGCGAGAAAGGGGATCATGTACTCGCCCTGCTCGTCCTTGCGATTGAGCATCTCGCGCACCGCCATCGTGTTCATGCTCGAGTTCCAGGCCATGTTGGCCATGAAGATCAGCAAGGTGTCGATGCGGTAGGGGTCGCCCTTCACCGCATTGGTGATCACGTTGTGCATGAGGCCGTGCGCGGAGAGCGGATGCTCCCACGAGAAGGCATGGTCGATGCGGATCGGCGAGCCGTCGGAGTTGATCGCCAGCTCTTCCGGGTTTGCCGGGAAGCCCAGCGGCGCCGCGTTGAGCGGCGTGTTCGGCTTGATCATCTCGGGCGCGTTGAAGGCCCGGTAGTTCGGCACGATGTGGCGCGGATACGGCGCCTTGTGCCTGAAGCCGCCGGGCGCATCGATGGTGCCGAGCACGCTCATCAGCACCGCGAGCGCACGCACGGTCTGGAAGCCGTTGGAATGGGCGGCGAGGCCGCGCATCGCATGGAAGGCCACCGGCCGCGCCTGCGTGGTCGGATGCTTCTTGCCCCAGGCGTCGGTCCACGGGATGGGGAGCTCGAAGGCCTGCTGGAGCGCCGTCTCGCCCATCTCGCGCGCGAGCTTGCGGATGCGTTCGGCGTCGATGCCGGTGATGGCCGACGCCCACTCGGGCGTGCAGCTCGCGACGCGTTCGCGCAGCAGCTGGAACGAGGGCGCGACGCGCGTGCCGTCGGCGAGCTGGTAGTGGCCTTCGAGCGCCGGGTCGCAGCCGTCGGCGATGCCTTCCGGGTATGCGGGCTTCACGCTGCCGCAGCTCTTGTCCCAAACCAGCTTGTTGTGCGGGTTGCGGCCGTCGCCCGGCACGCCGCGCTCGGGATCGAAGGCGAACAGGCCTTGCCGATCGCAGTCGTCCAGCACCACGAGCTGCGGGGCGTTGGTGAAGCGTTTCAGAAACGCATGGTCCACCAGGTCGTTCGCGATCAGCTCGTGCAGGAGCGCCATGAAGAGTGCGCCATCGGTGCCGGGCTTGATCGGAATCCATTCGTCGGCGATGGCCGAGTAGCCGGTGCGCACCGGGTTGATCGAGATGAAGCGCCCGCCCGCGCGCTTGAATTTTCCGATCGCGATCTTCATCGGATTGCTGTGGTGGTCTTCGGCAGTGCCGATCATCACGAACAGCTTGGCGCGCTCGAGATCCGGCCCGCCGAACTCCCAGAAGCTGCCGCCCACGGTGTAGATCATTCCCGCGGCCATGTTCACCGAGCAGAAGCCGCCGTGCGCCGCGTAGTTGGGGGTGCCGAACTGGCGCGCGAAGAGACCGGTGAGCGCCTGCATCTGGTCGCGGCCGGTGAAGAGCGCGAACTTCTTAGGGTCGGTAGCGCGGATCTTCGAGAGGCGCTCGGTCAGGATGTCGAAGGCACGCTCCCAGCTGATGGGCTCGAACTCGCCGGCGCCGCGCTCGCTGCCGGCCTTGCGCAGCAGCGGCTGCGTGAGCCGCGCCGGCGACACCTGCTTCATGATGCCCGACGAGCCCTTGGCGCAGATCACGCCCTGGTTCAGCGGATGGTTCGGATTGCCGTCGATGTAGCGCACCTCGCCGTCGCGCAGATGCACGCGGATGCCGCAGCGGCAGGCGCACATGTAGCAGGTGGTGGTCTTGACCTCGCATTCGGCCGTCGGTGTGGGCGACGCCAGCGGATCGTGGAGCGGCTCGCGCGAAAGGAAGTTGAACAAGAGCCTGACTCCTGGCTTGTAGTCACCGTGGGAAGGTTTTCATCCCATGATAGGCTGCGGTCGTTGAACAGCAAAGCAGGTAATTCAGGTAATCATGAGCGATAAAAGCGATCAGCGACTGCGCCTCACGCTGCGCCAGCTCGAGGTGTTCGCAGCCACCGCGCGAGAGGGGTCGACGCGTGCCGCCGCCGGCCGCATCGCCCGCTCACAGTCGGCGGCGAGCGCGGCGCTGGCCGATCTGGAGGCCGCGCTCGGCACCCAGCTGTTCGACCGCATCGGGCGGCGTCTGGTGCTCAACGAGGACGGCCGTGCGCTGCTCGCGAAGTCGGTGTCGCTGGTCGACCAGGCGGCGGAACTGCAGTCCATGTTCTCCTCGGAGCACCGGGCGCCGCTGCGCATCGCGGCCAGCTTCACGACCGGCGAGTACCTGCTGCCGGAGCTGGTCCTGAAATGGAAGCAGGACAGTCCGGAGGCGCGCGCGCGGCTCATCATCGGCAACACCACCGACGTGATCGCCGCGGTGGTCGGCTTCGATGCCGACGTCGGATTCATCGAGGGCCGGCAGACGCATCCCGATCTGACCGTGCGCCAATGGCTCACCGACGAGATGGTGCTGGTGGCCGCGCCGACGCATGCGCTGGCCGGGCGCCAGGTCGGCGTGCGCGAGCTCGCCGCCGCGGCCTGGGTGCTGCGCGAGGAAGGCTCCGGCACGCGCGAGGCCACCGAGCACTGGCTGCGCAAGCGGCTCGGTGCGCTCAACATCGAGCTCGAGCTCGGCAGCAGCCACGCCATCAAGCGCGTGGTCGCGTCGGGCGTGGGCATCGGATGCATGTCGCGCTACGCGGTGTCGGATGCGCTCCAGGACGGCTCGCTGGTCGAGCTGAAGAGCCGGCTGCCGAGAGAGTTCCGCGCGCTGTCGATGGTGTTCCATCGCGAGCGCCGCCCGGGGCTCGCGATGCAGGGCTTCATCGACTACTGCCTGAAGGCCGCCGGTCGGCGCCAGGGCCTGTTAACAGGCCCTAGGCCGGCCTAGACAGCAGGTGCACGTACTCGTGCTGCGCGGTGTTGATGGTCGAGACCCGGTACTCCACCGGCTTGTCGCCGAAGGTCAGCGCGGTGCGGCGCACCACCATCACCGGCGCGCCGGGCGCGACGCCGAGGAGGCGCACGATCCCGCGGTCGGCGATCGCGGCACGCGCGTGCTCGCGCGCCCGCGTCACGGTGATGCCGAACTCGGTCTGGTAAAGGTGGTAGATCGTGCTCTTGCGTTCGCGAAAGCGCTTCTCGGTGAGGCCCTTGAAGAGCAGCGCCGGCAAGGTCAGCCGGTCGTGGATCACCGCCTTGCCCTGCAGCAGCAGGCGGTTGTCGATCTGGATCGCCGGCTCGCCGATCTTCAGACCGAGCGCCTGCGCCGGCTCTTCCTCCATGCGGATGCGCTCGAAGGCGAACAGCTCGACCTGCGGACGATGACGCAATCCGTCGCTGCGCTCGACGTGGAAGAACTGGAACATGAAGCGGTCGGCGTTGTGCACCGCAACGAAGGTGCCGCGGCCCTGCCGCCGCACCAGGATGTGCTCGGCCACCAGGTCGTCCGTCGCGTGGCGCAGCGTGCCGACCGAGACGCCGAGCGCAGCGGCCAGCTCGGTCTCGCTCGGCAGCGCAGCGCCTGCGGGGTACTGCCCCGATTCGATCGCGCGCAGTAGCGCGCTCTTGACCAGCCGGTACAGCGGCGCATCGATCGCATCGGCGGCGATCGGCTGGAAGGCGATTGCGGCGCTGGCTCGTTTCATCGCGCCATTGTGGATGCAGACGCTGCGCTCATCCAGGTCATCTAGATGACCCGTTTGACACTCGGAAACGTGCAGGCCGACACTGGCCGCATCGCAACTTCAGAGAAGCAGGAGACAAACAGATGATTCACTTCGTTTTGCACGACGCCAAGGACACGGTGGCCGTCGTGGTGGTCGAGGGCGTCAAGGCCGGCATGTCGCTCAGCGGCTGGATCATGGACGAGGACAAGATGACCAGCGTGGATGCGAAGCAGGATATCCCGATCGGCCACAAGGTCGCGCTGAAGGACATGAAGCCCGGCGACACGGTGTGGAAGTACGGCATCGACATGGGCCGCGTGGTCGCGCCGATCAAGGCCGGCGAGCATGCCCACGTCCAGAACATCAAGACCAAGCGCTGGTAGGCGCGCGCCCGTCCCCACCCACTCACGAACCGGAAAGAAACCCCACCATGTCCGTCATTTCCAAAGACACCACCTTCCTCGGCTATCGGCGCGAGAACGGCCGCGTCGGCGTGCGCAACCACGTCATCATCCTGCCGCTGGACGACCTGTCCAACGCCGCCGCCGAAGCCGTCGCGCACAACATCAAGGGCGCGCTCGCCATTCCCCATCCCTATGGACGGCTGCAGTTCGGCGCCGACCTCGAACTCCACTTCCGCACGCTGATCGGCGCGGGTTGCAATCCGAACGTGGCCGCGGTGGTCGTCATCGGCATCGAGGACAGCTGGACCCAGAAGGTGGTCGACGGCATCGCGACCACCGGCAAGCCGGTCGTCGGTTTCGGCATCGAGGGCCACGGCGACCACGACACCATCCTGCGTGCCAGCCGCGCCGCGCGCGAGTTCGTCCAGATGGCGAGCGAGAAGCAGCGCGAGCCCTGCGGCATTCACGAGCTGTGGGTGTCGACCAAGTGCGGCGAGAGCGACACCACCTCGGGCTGCGGCTCCAATCCGACGGTCGGCAACGCCTTCGACAAGCTCTACGAGACCGGCAACACGCTGGTGTTCGGCGAGACTTCCGAGATCACCGGCGGCGAGCGCATCGTGGCCGAGCGCTGCCGCACGCCGGAGGTGAAGGAGCGCTTCATGTTCATGTTCGACCGCTACCAGGACATGATCAACCGCCACAAGACCAGCGACCTCTCCGATTCGCAGCCCACCAAGGGCAACATCGCCGGCGGCCTGACGACCATCGAGGAGAAGGCGCTGGGCAACATCCAGAAGATCGGCAAGAAGTGCCTGGTCGACGGCGTGCTCGACAAGGCCGAGACGCCGACCGGCCCGGGCCTGTGGTTCATGGATTCGTCGAGCGCGGCGGCCGAGATGGTGACGCTGTGCGCGGCCTCGGGCTACGCGGTGCATTTCTTTCCCACCGGCCAGGGCAACGTGATCGGCAACCCGATCCTGCCCGTCATCAAGATCTGCGCCAACCCGCGCACCGTGCGCCTGATGAGCGAGCACGTCGACGTCGATACCTCGGGCCTGCTGCAGCGCGAAATGACGCTCGACCAGGCCGGCGATCAGCTGCTCGAATGCATGCTGCGCACAGCCAACGGCCGGCTCACCGCGGCGGAAGCGCTGGGGCATCGCGAGTTCGTCCTGACCCGCCTCTACGAGTCGGCCTGAGCCGGCCCGCGCTCATCATGGGACGAATCGTCATTGCGGAGTTCATGGACGAGGCCGCGGTCGCGGAGCTTCGCGCGCAGCACGAGGTGCTGTACGACCCGAAGCTGGTGGACGACGGCGCGCGCCTGCACCGCGAGGCAGCCTCCGCCGATGCGCTCATCGTGCGCAACCGCACGCAGGTGCGCGGCGAGCTGCTCGCGGCGCTGTCGCGCTGCACGGTGGTCGGCCGCCTCGGCGTCGGGCTCGACAACATCGACGTGGCAGGCTGCGAGGCGCGCGGCATGCGCGTGATCCCGGCCACCGGCGCCAACGCGCTGAGCGTGGCCGAGTACGTGATCGCCAGCGCGATGCTGCTGCTGCGTGGCGCCTATGCTTCGACGGCGGCCGTTGCCTCGGGCCGCTGGCCGCGCGCGGCGCTCTCGAATGGCCGCGAGTTTGCAGGCAAGACGCTGGGCCTGGTCGGCTTCGGCTCCATCGGCCAGCTGACGGCCTGCCTCGCCGGCACGCTCGGCGTGCGCACCATCGCCTTCGACGCGATGCTGGGCGCCGACCATCCGGCCTTCGTGCAGGCCGGCACGCAGCACGTCGGGCTCGACGCGCTGGCGGCCCAGGCCGACGTGGTCAGCCTGCACCTTCCGCTGGTGGACTCGACGCACAATCTCTTCGACGCCGCGCGCATCGCGGCGATGAAGCCCGGCGCGGTGCTGATCAACACCTCGCGCGGCGGCATTGTCGACGAGGCCGCTGTGGCGGCGGCGCTGCGCGAAGGCCGCCTGGGCGGCGCGGCGCTCGACGTGTTCGATGCCGAGCCGCTGGCGGCCGCGCCGCATTTCGAGGACTGCCCCAATCTGCTGCTCACGCCGCACATCGCGGGCGTGACGGCCGAGTCGAACGAGCGCGTGAGCAGCCTGGTCGCGCGCAAGGTGCTGGAGGCCTTGCACTGATGGCCGCGCTCGGCCTGCAACAGGCGCGCGAGACCGTCGCCCGGGTGCTGCGCGCCGCCGGCGCCAACGAAACCATGGCTGCCGCGGCCGCGCGCGCGCTGGTGCTGGCCGAGGCCCAGGGCCTCGGCTCCCACGGCCTCAGCCGCGTTGCGCAGTACGCCACGCACCTGCGCAACGGCCGCGCGAACGGCGACGCACTGCCCACGCAGCGCCGCGCGAAGGGCGGCGCGGTCTTGATCGATGCGCACGAAGGTCTCGCCTTCGCGGCCTGCGAGATGGCGATCGAAGAAGCGATCCGGCGCGCCCGCGAATTCGGCATCAGCATTGCCGGCGTGGCCGACAGCCACCACTGCGGCGTCGTCGTCGACCACCTGCGCGCGGTCGCCGAGGCCGGCATGGTCGGCCTCGGCTTCGCCAACTCGCCGGCCGCAATGCCGGCCGCCGGCGGACGTCATCCGATCTTCGGCACCAATCCGGTGGCTGCCGTCTTCCCGCGCCGCTACGCGGCGCCGCTGATGATCGACCTGAGCCTGTCGGAAGTGGCGCGCGGCAAGCTCATGGTCGCGGCCAGACAGGGGCAATCCATTCCGCCCGGCTGGGCGCTCGACCGCAGCGGCCAGCCCACGACCGACCCGAAGGCCGGCCTCGAAGGCTCGATGCTTCCGATCGGCGCCGCCAGCAGCCCCAAGGGCGCGATGCTGGCGCTCATGGTGGAGCTGCTGGTCACGGCGCTGATCGGCGCGCAGTTCGGCTTCGAGGCTTCGAGCTTCTTCGAGGATGAGGGCAACCGGCCACGCATCGGCCAGGCCTTCATCGTCATCGACCCCGGCGCACTGGCCGGCTCGGCAAGCTACCTCGACCGCATCGAAGTGCTGCTGGCCGAGATGCTGCGCGACGACGGCGTGCGGCTGCCGGGCGCCCGGCGCGAAGCGCTGCGCCGGCGCGCCGAGGCAGAAGGCATCGAGGTGCCGGACGCGCTGTTCGCGCAGTGGCAGGCCCGGCCCTGAAGACACACAACAGAAGGAGACAACGCGATGATCAAGAGACGTGAAGTGATGCAGGGCGCCGCGGCGCTGGCCGCGGCGGGCGCGCTGGGGCCGATGGCATGGGCCCAGGGCAGCGACTACCCGAAGCCGGACGCGACGATCCGCTACGTGGTGCCCTTCCCGCCCGGCGGCTTGACGGATGCGATGGCGCGGCAGATCGGCCAGCAGCTCGGCGAGCGCTGGAAGGTCAGCGTGGTGGTCGACAACCGGCCCGGCGGCAACGGCCAGATCGGCGCCGACGTGGTCGCGAAGGCCGCGCCCGATGGCAACACGCTGCTGGCGATCACGCTGACTCACGCGGCCAACGTGACGCTGTTTCCGAAGTCGCCCTTCAGTTTCCAGAAAGACCTGCGGCCCGTCGCGCTGATCGCCGGCAGCCCGATGCTGATCGTGGTGCCGGCCACGAGCCCGATCAAGGATCTCAAGGAACTGATGGCGCAATCGAAGACGCGCAAGCTCAATGCCGGCTCCAGCGGCAACGGCACGCCGCCGCACCTGACGCTCGCGCTCTTCAACGACCTGAACAAGTCGAGCATCCAGCACGTGCCCTACAAGGGCGGCTCACCGTCGATGACCGACCTGATCGGCGGCCAGCTGGACGTCGTCTTCTCGAACTTCCCGGAGTCGGTCGCGCACGTGAAGGGCGGCAAGCTGCGCGCGCTCGCCATCGCCAGCAAGGCACGCTATCCCTCGCTGCCCGAGGTGCCGACGACCGCCGAAGCGGGCATGCCCACGCTGCTGGTGGAGAACTGGACCGGCATGATGGCACCGGCCGGCATGCCCGATGCGGCGGTGCAGAAGCTGGGCGCCGAAGTGGTGAAGATCGTCACCCAGCCCGAGATGGAGGAGCGCATGCGGCAGCAGGGTTTCAGCGCCGATGCGCGCGCGCCGGATCGCTTCGCCGCCTTCCTCAACGAGGAGATCGCGCGCTGGGCGCACGTCATCAAGGCGGCGGACATCCAGCCGAGCTGAGCCCCCGTTTCCATTCAGCCGTCTTCTTCCGAAGCGGCCAGCACGGCCAGCGCCGCCGACGCGATGCGCGAAGGCAGCGAGTCCGCGCGCGAGGTCAGCACGATCGGCACGCGCGCGCCGAGCACCAGCCCGGCGCACTCGCCGCCGCCGATGTAGGTGAAGCTCTTGTAGAGCATGTTGCCGGCGTTGAGGTCGGGCACCAGCAGCAGGTCGGCGTCGCCGCTGACGCCGGAGGCCATCTTCTTGATGCGCGCGGCCTCGGCCGAGATCACGTTGTCGAAGCCGAAGGGCCCTTCGACCAGCGCGCCGGGCCAGGCGCCGGCGCGCGCCAGCGCCACCAGCGCCTGCGCATCGACGGTGGCCGGGATGGCGGGGTTCACCGTTTCCACCGCGGCCACGATGCCGACCTTGGGCTTGGCCGTGCCCAGCTTGCGCAGGAGGCCGATCGCGTTGCCGAGGATGTCGCGCTTGGCATCCAGCGAGGGCGCGATGTTGACCACGCAGTCGGTCAGGCCGAGCAGCTTCGGATAGCGCGGCAGGTCGAACAGGAAGACATGGCTGATGCGCGTCTCGCCGCGCAGGCCGATGTGCTTGTCGACCACGGCCGACATCAGCTCGTCGGTGTGCAGCGATCCCTTCATGAGCGCGCCGACGACGCCGGAGCGTGCCAGCGCGGTGGCGCGCACCGCGCTCTCGGCGGCCGTGTCGCTGCAATCGATGATCTCGAAGTTGCCGGCATCGATGCCGGCCGCCCCGGCCGCGCGCGCGATCGCCTCGCGCGGACCGATCAGGACCGGCTGCGCGAGCCCGGCGTCGGCGATGCGCGATGCCGCGTCGATCGCCGCCGTATCGCAGGGATGGACCAGCCCGATGCGCACCCGCGCGGCCTTCGCGCGCTCCCGCGCCCGCGCCACCAGGGCGTCGAGGCGGGGATGCGTCGGCACGACGCCGGTGTCGGGGAGAGCAAGCGCTGAAGTCATGTTGACGTTTCAGCGCGCCGTTCAGACGTAGTCTTTGTACTTGTCCAGGAAGCGCACCGGCTTGGCCAGCGCGTCGCGGCGGAACGGGTCGCCGAGCTCGCGCGTGCACATGACCTCGATCACCGTGGTCTTGCCCTGGTTCATCTGCATGTCGACCGCCTTCTTGAGCGCGGGGCCCACGTCCTCGAGCCTGTCGACCACGATGCCCTCGGCGCCCATCGCCTTGGCGATGCCGGCGAAGCTCTGGTTGTCGAGCTCGCCCGCGACGAAGCGGCGGTTGTAGAAGTCGACCTGGTTCTTCTTCTCCGCGCCCCACTGGCGGTTGTGGAACACCACCGCCGTCACCGGGATGTCGTGGCGCACGCAGGTCATGATCTCGACCATGCTCATGCCCCAGGCGCCGTCGCCCGCGTAGGCGATGGCCGGGCGGTCGGGCGCGGCCAGCTTGGCGCCGATCATCGTGGGCAGCGAGTAGCCGCAGTTGCCGAAGCTCATCGGCGCGAAGAAGCTTCGCGGCTCCTCGAAGCGCAGGTAGCTGTTGGCCACGGCATTGATGTTGCCGATGTCGGTCGACACCATCGCGCGCGGCGGCATGGCCTTCTCGAGCTCGCGCAGCACCTGGCGCGGGTGCAGCCACTTGCCGCCTTCCTGCTCGGCCTCCTGGATCATGTCCAGGCTGTAGGGGTCGCGCTCGTGCGTCCAGCCGTCGAGCTCCTTCTCCCAGGCGGCTTTCTCTTCCTTGATCTTCGCGGCGCGCTCGGCCTTGGTGGCGTCGCTGGCGAGCGTGCGCTGCGCCAGGCGCGCGAGCAGCGCCTTGGCCACGGCCTTGGCGTCGCCATGGATGCCCACGGTGATCTTCTTCACCAGGCCCAGGTTGGTGTGATCGGCCTCGACCTGGATGATCTTGGCGTCCTTGGGCCAGTAGTCCATGCCGTGCTGCGGCAGCGTGCCGAAGGGCCCCATGCGCGAGCCGAGCGCGAGCACCACGTCGGCTTGCGCGATCAGCTTCATCGCGGCCTTGCTGCCCTGGTAGCCCAGCGGGCCGGCCCACAGCGGATGGCTGGCCGGGAAGGAATCGTTGCGCAGGTAGCCGTTGGCCACCGGTGCGCCCAGGCGCTCGGCCAGCGCCTTGCATTCCTCGACCGCGTCGCCCATCACCACGCCGCCGCCCGAGAGGATGACCGGGAACTTGGCCGTGGCCAGCAGCTCGACCGCGGCGGCGAGGCTGTTCTCGCCGCCCGCGCCGCGCTCCACGCGCATCGGCTTCGGGATCTCGCACTGGATCTCGCCGTAGAAGTGGTCGCGCGGGATATTGAGCTGCGTCGGCCCCATCTCGGAGATCGCGCGGTCGAAGCAGCGCGCCGTGTATTCGGCCATGCGCTTGGGGTTGTTCACATGGCCCTGGTACCTGGTGAACTCCTGGAACATCGGCAGCTGGTTGGCTTCCTGGAAGCCGCCCAGGCCCATGCCCATGGTGCCGGTCTCGGGCGTGACGATCACCACCGGGCTGTGGGCCCAGTAGGCCGCCGCGATGGCAGTCACGCAGTTGCTGATGCCGGGACCGTTCTGGCCGATCACCACGCCGTGGCGGCCGGAGACGCGCGCATAGCCGTCGGCCATGTGGCCCGCGCCCTGCTCGTGCACCACCGGGATCAGGCGGATGCCGGCCGGCGCGAAGATGTCCATCGCATCCATGAAGGCCGAGCCCATGATGCCGAACATGTCGGTCACACCGTTGGCGACCAGGGTCTCGACGAAGGCCTCGGAGGGCGTCATCTTCTGCACACCGGCGACGGCGGCGCGGGCGGGCGTGGCGGGGGGTTGCTGGGTCATGGAAGAGGTCTCCTAAGGTCGTGGATGCTGGCGCGGTTCTCGAAAGTTGGAACAGGCGGTTCCGGAATTCGTACCGGCGAAATATAGGACTGCGCCTGGCTTGCGTCAAACTAAATTCCACAAATCGGGACGATTTGTCCTATTTTTTGTAAAAAGACTATGATCGGCGGCCATGAAAGTCGTCAACACCGATCCGAAGCCCGACGCTGTGGAGCTCAACGGCGACACGCCCACCATGCGGCTGTTCGCCCTGCTCGAGGTCATCGCCGCCAAGGACCAACGCCATGCGCTGCAGGACCTGGTGGAGCAGACCGGGCTGCCCAAGCCGACCCTGCACCGCATGCTGCAGCAGCTGGAAAGCGCGGGCCTGCTGCGGCGCGAGGGCGACAGCCGGCTCTACGGGATCGGCACGCGGCTGCGGCGCCTGGCCGAGAACCTGCTGCTCAACGACAGCCATCATGGCGCGCGCCACGCGGTGCTGCGCCACCTGGTCGAGGAGATCGGCGAGAGCTGCAACCTCACTGCGCTCACGGGCAGCGAGGTCGTGTACCTGGACCGCGTCGAGACCGCGGCGCCGCTGCGCTTCTACCTGCACCCGGGCTCGCGGGTGCCGGTGCACTGCTCGGCCAGCGGCAAGATCTTCCTGGCGCAGATGACGCCGGCGCAGCGCCGGCGCCTGCTGGCCAACGTGCCGCTCGAGGCCTACACGCCGAAGACGCTGACCGAGCTCGAGCAGATCGAGCGCGAGGTGCAGCGCGTGCGCAAGGACGGCTTCGCGCTCGACGACGAGGAATTCCTGCCCGGCCTCTTGTGCATCGCGGCGCTGGTGCCCAGCGAGAACGGCCCTTCGAACCTGTGCGTCGCGGTGCAGGCGCCGGTCATGCGGCTCGATGTCGAGAAGGCGAAGCAGTTGCTGCCTGCGCTGCAGCGTGCCGCGCAGGCGCTCGCGCGAATCGATGCCGACGAAGACACCGAGCGCCGCGCACAGGCCTGACGAAGAACAGCATGACCGACACCGCCGCACTTCACCCCGACCGCATGCTGAGCGTGCGCGATGTCTTCGGCATCGACACGGACCTGATGGCGCCCGCCTTCAGCGAGCGCGACGACCACGTGCCCGAGATCGATGCGGTCTACCGCTTCAACCCCGACGTGACGCTCGCCATCCTGGCCGGCTTCACGCGCGACCGCCGCGTCATGGTGCAGGGGCTGCACGGCACTGGCAAGTCGACCCATATCGAGCAGGTGGCGGCGCGCCTGAACTGGCCCTGCGTGCGGCTCAACCTCGACGGCCATATCAGCCGGCTCGACCTGGTCGGAAAAGACGCGGTGGTCTTGCGTGAAGGCCAGCAGGTCACGGAGTTCCAGGAAGGCATCGTGCCCTGGTCGCTGCAGCGGCCGGTGGCGCTCGTGTTCGACGAGTACGACGCAGGCAGGCCGGACGTGATGTTCGTGATCCAGCGCATCCTCGAACAGGGCGGCAAGTTCACGCTGATGGACCAGAACCGGGTGCTGCGCCCGCATCGGTACTTCCGCCTGTTCGCGACCGCCAACACGGTGGGCCTGGGCAACCTCAACGGCCTCTATCACGGCGCGCAGCGGCTCAACCATGCGCAGATCGACCGCTGGAACATCGTCGCTTCGCTCGACTACCTGCCGGCCGAGGAAGAGATCGCGATCGTGCAGGCGCGCGTGCCTTCGCTCGCGAACGAGGCGGGCCGCACGGTGGTGCGCTCGATGGTCGCGGTGGCCAATCTCACGCGCAAGGGCTTCGCGGCCGGCGACCTGTCGACGCTGATGTCGCCGCGCACCGTCATCACCTGGGCCGAGAACCTGGAGATCTTCCGCGACCCTGCGCTCGCCTTCCGCCTGTCCTTCGTCAACAAGTGCGACGAGGCCGAGCGGCCGGTGGTCGCCGAATACTTCCAGCGCTGCTTCGACCTGGAGCTGAAGGAGTCGCATCAGCTGTCGGACCAGCGGGGATGACCGACGCGCAGCGCCGCGCCAGACACGAACAGCAAGTCGCTGAGTTGTGTGCGGCGATGGTGCGCGCCTACAGCGGCGAGGCCGACCTGCACTTCCGCGGCCGGCGCCTGCACCGCGGCCGCCAGCCCCTGCCCTGGTTCGCACCGCACCTGCACCCTTCACCCGACAGCGACGACTTCGCCTCCTTTCGCGGCACGGCCGACGGGCTCGCGCTGCGGCTCACCGCCTCCGACGCGGCGCTCCACGAGCGCCTGCGCCCCGAGGAGCCGGTCGAGCGCATGGTGTTCGAAATGCTGGAGCAGTTCCGAGTCGAATCGCTGGCGCCCGAGGCCATGCCCGGCATGCGGCGCAACCTGCGGCATCGCCACGCGCAGTGGTCGCTGTCCTTCCATCATTCCGGCCTGACCGACACCGCGCGCGGCCTGCTGCTCTATGCGGTGGCCCAGATCTGCCGCGCCCGCGTCGCCGGCCAACAGGTGGTGGAAGAGACCGAGGACATGCTGGAAGCCACGCGCTTCGCGCTCTCGCCGCTGATCGGCCATGCGCTCGCCGGCCTGCGCCGCGACCGCGCCGACCAGGCCGCGTATGCCGTGCACGCGCGCGCTATCGCGTGCACCGTGGCCGCGATGCTGCATTCGGCCGACGAGGCCGACGCGGACCCGCGCAATGCCGAGATCGACGACAAGCGCAGCGTCTTCAGCCTGGTCGCCGACATGGACCAGGAGATCGTCGAACGCTTCGCCACCGCACTGTCGGGCCGCAGCGCGCTGCTCGACGACGCCGATGGCGCCTACCGCGTCTTCAGCACCGCCTACGACCGCGAGCACGAGGCCGCATCTCTGGTGCGCAAGGAGCTGCTGGCCGACTTGCGCGAGAAGCTCGACCGCCGCATCGCGGCGCAGGGCGTCAACATCGCACGCCTGGCGCGCGAACTGCGCGCGCTCCTGGCCGAGCCCGCGCGCGACGGCTGGGACGGCGGCCAGGAAGAAGGCCATGTCGACGGCCGCCGGCTCGCACAGCTGGTCGCCTCGCCGGCCGAGCGGCGCCTGTTCCGCACCGAGCGGCTGGAGCCGGTGGCCGACTGCGTCGTGAGCTTCCTCATCGATTGCTCAGGGTCGATGAAGGAGCATGCCGAGTCGGTCGCGATGCTGGTGGACGTGCTGGTGCGCGCGCTCGAGCAGGCCGGCGTCGCGAGCGAGATTCTCGGCTTCACGACCGGCGCCTGGAACGGCGGCCGCGCGCAACGCGACTGGCTGCGCGCCGGCAAGCCCGCGCACCCCGGCCGCCTCAACGAACGCTGCCACCTGGTCTTCAAGAACGCCGACACGCCCTGGCGCCGCGCGCGTCCCGCCATCGCGGCGCTGCTGAAGGGCGACCTGTTCCGCGAAGGCTTCGACGGCGAGGCGGTGGACTGGGCCTGCGCCCGCCTGGCCGCGCGCGCCGAGGAGCGCAAGCGGCTGCTGGTGATCTCCGACGGCTCGCCGATGGACAGCGCCACGAACCTCGCGAACGATGCCCACTATCTCGACCACCACCTGACGGACGTGGTGGCGCGGCACGAGCAGGCCAGCCGCATCGGGATCGCCGGCATCGGCGTCGGGCTGGACCTGAGCCCCTACTACAGCCCCAGCCACGTGCTCGACTTTGCGGCGTCGAGGGGCCATGCGGTCTTTGGCGAGGTGGTCGCGTTGCTGGCGGGGCGCCGCCGAGGTCACGCCGGCGCGTGACTTCCTACGCAGAAAGACTGACAAATCGTTTCCCACGTATTCTTCTGTTTACCTAAGTAGTAATATGTGACATCTTCACATACGCGCTCTCTCTTGCGCGGAAATTGACTGCTGACCCCCACCAATCACCGTCCGTGGGAGGAGGAAACGCCCGATGCTGGTGCACAGGCTGGACAGGAAAAACGAGTTGGATACGAGCCTTGCTGCCGACGCCGCCGATGCGCGGATGGTGGCCAGGATGCGGCTCGTGCTGTCCGTCTCTGCCCTGCTCGCGATTTTTGTCGATCCTGCGGGCTTGCGGGGCATCGGCGGCTTCACCTGGCTGCTGTTCTTCGGCTACATCCTCCACAGTTTGGCCATTTATCTCTATACGCAGCTCGATGCCCCGTTTTCGCAGAGCAAGCTGGTTCATTGGCTGGATGTCTTCTGGTATGGGTTGATCGTTCTTTTCACGGACGGAATCCACAGCTTTTTCTTCCTGTTCTTCTTCTTCGCCATCCTCACCTCCTCCTTCCGATGGGGCTTCGACGAGGGCGCGCGCGTCACCCTCGCTTCGGTGGCCTTGTTCGCCGCCTGCGGGCTGGGATCGACGACCGAGCAGGACCTCCCCCGCCTGTTGCTGCGCGCCACCTTCCTGCTTGCATTCGGCTACATGAGCATCCATTGGGGCGGCTCGAAGGTCGAGCTGAAACGGCGGCTCGCGCTGCTGCGCGACGTCAGCCGCCTATCGAACCCGCGCTTCGGCGTCGATCACACCGTCACCAGCATCCTGGAGAAGACGCAGCTGTTCTTCCAGGGAAGCTGCTGCCTGCTAATCGTTCGGGACAAGGAGTCGGGCGCCTACTTCCTGCGCACCGTCAGGGAGGGCGACGCGAAGCGTTCGATCAATGCCGAACGGATCGGCGCGGAAGCGGCGGCGCCTCTCGTGGCGCTCCCGCAGGATCGCATCGTGGCCTACAACCGCCCGCTCTGGCCGGCCCTGTTCTCGTTCACCGGTGCCGCGGCGTACGACAGCGCCAAGGGAAGATGGAACAGGCACGAGGAAGCGGCCTGCAGCAGCTTGGCCGAGCTGCTGGACGCCGGTGCGTTCATCAGCGCGCCGGTGTCGCTCCGAAAGAGCGAAGGCCGCATCTACCTGTTCTCCCGCCAGGCCGGGTTCAGAAAGGCCGATGCGCTCTTCCTGAGCCATATCGCTGCCCAGGCCTTCCCCGTGATCGAGAACATCGAGCTGCTGGACCGGATGGCCTCAGACGCCGCTTCGCAGGAACGCCAGAAGATCGCGCTCGATCTTCACGACACGGCCATCCAGCCCTATATCGGATTGAAGATGGGCCTCAGCGCCCTGCGCAACAAGGCAGCCGCCGACAACCCGCTGATCGAGGATCTCGACATGCTGGCGGACATGGCCGCCAAGGTCATCGGCGACTTGCGCCGCTATGCCGGCACGGTCAAGAACGGTCTGGGCAAGACGGAACAGGTCTTCCTCATGGTCCTGCGCCAGCAGGCAGCGCAGGCCAGGGATTTCTACGGGATCGATATCGCCGTCTCCGTGCAAGGCGAGCTCAACGTGAGCGACCGCCTGACCGCGGAGATATTGCAGATCGTGCGCGAGGGCTTGAGCAACATCTGCAAGCACACCTTCGCGCACCACGGCGCCGTCAGGCTGGAATGCGCGGACGGCTTGCTCAGGATCCAGATCGAGAACGAATGCGATGGATCGCAGTCGGTCGCATTCCAGCCGAGGTCGATCACGGAACGCGCGACCGCGCTCGGCGGCAACGCGCAAGTGGTGCGGGGAACGAGCGGCGGCACCTCCGTGCACGTCGAGATACCCATCTAGGAGGTGGAACATGCAGCCAGTTGAAAAACCCATCGGCGTGATGCTTGTCGACGATCACCAGACGATGCTGTGGGGATTGTCCAGATTGATCGACGGCGAGAAACCGCGAATGCAGGTGGTCGGGACGGCGAGAAACTGCGAAGAAGCGCTCGAGCAGGTCGACCAAGTGATTCCCGACGTCATCCTGCTGGATCTCGATCTGGGCGGCAAATGCGCGCTGGACATTCTCCCCGGCCTGCTGTCCAACTCGGTCTCCCGCGTATTGATCCTGACCGGCGAGCGCCAGCAGAAAAACCTCGATCTGGCGGTCTTCGGCGGTGCCCGAGGCGTACTGCGCAAGGACGCGGCCGCAGAGCAGGTGCTCCAGGCGATCGAAAGAATGCACAAGGGCGAACTGTGCGTGGACAACGAAACGATGGGCCGCGTCTTCGCGGAGTTCGTCGACGCGAAGCGCACGCACAAGGTCGACCCCGAGGCGGAGAAACAGGCGGCACTGACCTGCAAGGAACGCAAGATCATCCACACCGTGGTCGACGGAAACGGCGCATCGAACAAGGCGCTGGCCGAACGGCTCTTCATCACCGAGCACACCCTGCGCAACCACCTGACTTCGATCTACCAGAAGCTGGGGGTGAGCAATCGGCTGGAGCTGTATGTCTATGCGGTGAAGCATCAGTTGGGCAAGTTGTCCAACTGAGGCCTCGGCAGGGCGCCTCATTTTTCCCCGGCAAGCATGGGAAGGATGGTCCGGATCACTTGAATAACCGCCGGCCCCATGATCACCATGATGATCGAGGGAAACACGCACGCGACCAGCGGAAACAGCATCTTGGTCGGGACCTTGGCTGCCAGTTCCTCGGCGCGAACCTGCCGCTTGTGCCGCAGGTCGTCGGAAAATACCCGTAGCGACTCGCCGATGCTGGTGCCGAACTTGTCCGCCTGGGTAAGCATGGTTGCGAAGGTCCCGATCTCCTCCACGCCGGTGCGCAGCGCCAGATTGCGCAAGGACTTTGCACGGGTGCTGCCCGCCCTCATTTCGAGATTGGTCCAGTGAAGTTCGTCGGCCAGTGCCGCGCTCTTGATCCTCAACTCCTCCGTCACCTTGTTGAGAGCCGCATCCAGGCCCAGCCCAGCTTCGATGCAAACGAGCATCAGGTCGGCCGCGTCCGGGAAGTTTTCGAAAATCTCGCGTTGGCGGCTCTTAATCATCCGGCGAAGAACCAGGTTGGGCAGGTAGCACCCCAGCAATGCTGCTATGGCCAGATAGAGCACCAGCGTCAGCCCCCCCGACTGATTTGTGACCCTGAGGGCCATGAATGCCATGGCGGCAAACAGCAGGGGAAGCAAGGTCTTCGTCCCGAAGTAGATCAGTTGCGCGTCTGTGTGCCGAATCCCTGCGTTGAAAAACTTCAAGCGCAATGGAGACGCGTCTCCGTCACCCGTAGGGGATGACAACTGGGCGAACGGGCCGACGATCTTGATCGCGGTTTCAGTCCATGGCGACTTTTCAGCGGCACCTGTCATGGCTTGCAACCGACGATCTGTCTGGCTCGGCATTACCCAGAGAAACATGCCGACAAGTGCGAGGGTGACGGCCAGAAAGATGAGTGTTGAAAAAAATAGCATGTCGATTCTCCTATACCCTGATCCTGATGATCTTCCGAAGGATCAAGACCCCGATTGCCATCAGCATAAGCATGTACTTGACGATCGCGATGCCGATCGGGTCTGTCCACAAAGGGCCCATGAATTTTGGATTCACCATGTACATCACTCCCCCCAGCGCGAACGGCATTACACCCAATATCCAAGCCGAGAGACGTCCTTCTGAAGACAGCACCTTGACCTTGGCCATCAGCTTCAAGCGTTCGCGAATTAGCCGGCTCAGGTTGCCGAGTACCTCGGTCAGGTTGCCGCCCGATTCACGCTGGATCAGCACTGCGACGACAAAGTAGCGCACATCCGTCACGGGAATTCGTTCGCTCAAATTGGTCAGCGCCTGCTGAAGCGACACTCCAAAGTTCACCTCGTCATGAACGATCCGGAACTCGCCGGCGATAGGCTCGGCCATTTCATCTCCGACCATTTGCAACCCGGACGAAAACGCATGTCCCGACCGCAGAGCCCGAGTGATCAGATCGAGCGCCTCTGGCAGTTGGTGCTCCAATTTTGCGAGGCGGCCACTCCGCTTGCGCTGAACATGCAGGAGAGGAAGGACTGCCGCTGCCGCGCTGACCATTACCGCCAGCAGGAGGCCCTGGTGTGCGAAGGACGTCATAACCGCAAACGCCAGCGCGCCGGCAACGATGCACGATAGAAGGAGTTTGGAAACAGGCCATTTAAGTCCGGCTTGGAGGATGAACTTGTCAAGCCGCTGCGCCCGGGGCAGACTGAGCAGATAGCGCTGCAACGCCGGAACCTCGCTTAACATCCGGTCCTTCAGGAATCGCGCCTGCACGGATTGATCGAGCGAGCCGGACAGTGCCCGCAGGCGCGTCTCGATCTTCTTGGCTTCCGGCCCTTTGTACGACTTCCACATCATGTAGAGGCCTTCGAGCAGCAGAAGCACCGCCACGAAGACCAGCACTGAAAGAATGAGGAAGGAGTTGCCCGCGAGTGTCTGCAGCATGATGCGGTCCTCGTTACTGGTATTGCTTGGCCGGGTCGAACATCGCGTCCGGTAGCAGCACGCCGAAAGAGCGCAGGCGGTCGGCAAACTTCGGCCGAACGCCGGTCGCGTGGAAGTAGCCCTGGACCTCCCCCGCCGGACCCACCCCGCTCTGTTTGAACGCGAAGATTTCCTGCATGGTGATGATGTCGCCTTCCATGCCGGTGATTTCCTGGATGCTGGTGATCTTCCGCTTGCCATCGATCAACCGTAGCCCCTGAATGACGACTGTGATGGCGGACGCGATCTGCTGGCGCGCGGCCTTGTGCGGCAGGTTCAGGTTCGCCATGCCGATCATGTTCTCCAGCCTCGAAAGCGCATCCCGCGGCGTGTTGGCGTGGATGGTCGTGAGCGAACCCTCGTGGCCCGTGTTCATGGCCTGCAGCATGTCGACCGCTTCGGCGCCGCGCACCTCGCCGATCACGATGCGGTCGGGCCGCATCCGCAACGCATTGCGCACTAGCGCGCGCTGCGTGACCTCGCCCTTGCCTTCGATGTTGGTCGGCCGTGTCTCGAGTCGCACGACGTGCGGCTGCTGCATCTGCAACTCGGCCGCGTCCTCGATGGTGACGATGCGTTCGGACTCAGGGATGTAGCCCGACAAGATGTTCAGCAGCGTCGTCTTCCCCGCGCCGGTGCCGCCCGAGATGATCATGTTGACCTTGGCCTTGCTCAAGCCTTCGAGCATGAAGGCCATCTGCGGTGTCAGGCTCTTCAGTTCGTTGACGAGGTTTTCCATCTTCAGCGGAATGTGCGCGAAGCGCCGGATGGACATCATCGGACCGTCCAGGGCGATGGGTGGAATCACCGCATTAACGCGCGAACCGTCCGGAAGCCGGGCGTCCACCATCGGACTTGACTCGTCGATGCGCCGGCCGACCAGCGACACGATCTTGTCGATGATCCGCAGCAGATGCTTTTCGTCCGTGAACGCCACGTTGGTGAGTTCGAGCTGGCCGCGGCGCTCGACGTAGATCTGGTCGTAGCGGTTAACTAGGATGTCGGACACGGTCGGGTCGGCCATCAGCAATTCGATGGGGCCGAAGCCAAGCATCTCATGCTGGATATCGCGAATCAGCGTGCGCCTTTCGACATCGTTGACCGCCGCCTTTTCTTCCTGCAGCAAGCGGTCGACCATCGTAGCGATCTCTTGCTTAAGGGAGGTCGGGCTCAGTGTTTCCAAAGCCGCCAGATCGAACTTCTCCAGCAGCTTCAAGTGCATGCGGCCCTTGAGCGCCATGTAGCCCGTGGAGGCAGCCGGGCTTTTGTAGACATCGTTGGCGTCGCGCTCAGCCTTGGCAATGGGGGCGACTTCGACTGTCGTAAGCATTTCGCGGAATGACATGAGGGTGCCTCGTTAAGTGGATCGGTCGATTTGGAGTGCGGCCCGGCTTACGCCCGCCTGAACAGGCGATTGAAGATGCTGGTGGTTTCTTCCGGCTTGGGGCTGATCGCCAGCGCGAACTCGGCCAGCGCCCGGCTCACCGGATTGGTGCGCGCCATTTCGGCGATGGGAATACCGCGGTTGATCGACGCCGTGACCTCGTTGGTGGACTTCGGGATGATGCGCAGGACTTCGGTATTCAGCGATCGCCGCATGTCAGCGATGCTGATCTCGCTGGTCTTCTCGAAGCGGTTGACGATCAACTCGACCTTGGCAGCCGCATATCCCAGCGACCTGAAGACGGTCAGCAGCTTCCTGGCGTTGCGAAGGTGAGGCAGGCTAGCCTGCATCACAGGATAAATGCGGTACGCCCGGTCCAAAGCCTTGATGGTCAGCGTGTCGACCATACGGCCCAGGTCGAGCAGCACCAGGTCGTACTGCATCACGGCAAGATTAAGGATAGCGTCCACATGCTCGGCCTTCACCTCCATCGCCCTTGAAAGATCCTCAGGCGCCGCCAAGATGCTGAAATTTGGTGAGACCTTGACTGTGCTCGCGGCCAGGAAGGATGCGTCCAGCCGTGTAATGTCGTGCGAAATGTCCGCCAGCGTCGAGGTTGGCCTACCATCGCTTACGAACGACAGCGCATCACCGAACTGTAGGTTCAAGTCGATCAGCAGCACCGACTTCGACTCCGCCAATTGATACCCCAAATTCGTGGCGATGAAGGTAGACCCGCTTCCACCTTTGCACGACATGAAAGCCAGCACCTTGCCGAGCGGCTGCCCGCGCAGTCCAGCAAGCTTGCTGGCAACGCGGCCGACCGCCGCCTCTATTGCGCTGGGCAACGCCGGGGAAGGTAGCACTTCGCGCACACCCGCCCGCATCGAATTAATTAGGAACTCTGGCGTCTGCGTTGCACATAGCAGGATTACAGCCACCATGGGATGATGCAGCGTGATGTATTCGACCAGAGCCAGTTCGCTCGGGTCGCAGCACATGCCATCGACCAGCATCAGATCGGGCGCATCGGACTCAGCTACTTGGCGCATCTTATTCTTCCCGCCCTCGACGAGGATGACGAGATGCGATTGCGTTTCTAATCCCCTACCGATGTCCTGGAGATGGATTTTGTTTGGCGAAATGATGGCAATCTTCATTTTAATTCCCGCTATTTAAGAACAAACCGCAGCACTATTGGGATCTTGGCCCATGATTTCTCGCGGCAAATAAGACGAAAATCCAGGCATCGGAATCGGAGCCAGCTTGCTAAAATTGAAAGGGGAGATCCATTGATAATCCAAATTCACGATTTGGACATTGACCGCACCGCAATTGGCGTGAGTACAGGTAGTGCTTATCCCCCCCGCGGCATCGTACCAATCGATTTGTAGATTGGCCACGGTGAGTTCAGGAACGAACTTTTTCATACTGTCCAAAACGGCTGCTGCGTCCTTATCACACACTACAGCCACTCTTGCGCCCCAACGAGTTGCTTCATTGGCAGCATTCCAAGTCCACAACATTCTCGAAAAATCAAGAACGGCCAAAAGAAACGTAAAATAAATCACAAGGACCAATGCAAACTCCACTGCCGTCGAACCCTGCTCTTTTTTCATGATGGCGCCCGCATCGTTGAACTTATATTCGCGTAATTCATGCTACCAAAATCCAAGCCGAATACATTATTGAACAATGGTACAAATCTATAGCAAGGCGCCGGCGAGCTTGCACACCCTTTTACAGTTATCGTTACCGTATTAATCTGCGGACTGGCCCCGCTCATCATCCATGTCGGATCGAGAACCTGATCCTTTGCCAGTCCAAACGCAAGCGGTACACCGCTGCCCGTGGGGTTCCCGTAGACCACAAGATTTTTGGCAATATTAACCTTCGCGTAGTCGGTTGTTAATATTGTCGAATCTTGAACAGAGAGATAGCGCGCTGCATCACGAACTGACTTGGCTATAGTATTGTATTGATAAAGAGCGCGGCCGAACTCGGTGGCGATCACAGAAAGCATAATCAATAAAGGAAGAACTAGCGCAAATTCCAGAAGCGCAGCTCCTCGTTGATGATTGTTTAACATCGTCGTCTTCATTGAACAAGTACAGGGACACGCGGCCCACCAGCGCCGCCCGCTAGTCCGGCAGTTGAACAGGGATTGTTCACGTCCGAACTGGCATCACCGATATATTCAAGATACATCTTGGAATTTTTCCCACTTGCATTCTTTTCCAGTGGATGCAACATGAGCATGCACGCAAAACCTTTTAATTTGACCGCTGGGCATTCCACCACAGCAGCGGTAATGACTCGGCGATTAGAACCATTTGCGTAGGCGTCATTGTTCACTGCGCCTTGGGTTTTCAGGCCTTTAGTATCTGGGTTTTTGTTGTCACCTTCGTAAGGCGCAAAGGCATTTCGTTTAGCTAAAAAAAGAGCGTCGTAGCGTCCGGGTTGTATAGCTGCAGGGGTGTCTGCGTACCACGCGTAGCCTGTCATGTCAGAAGGATTCTCAGCTGCAGAGTAGCTGCCTTTGTAGATGCCGAAACGAGTATTCCAAGCTTCCACGGCTCCGTTTGTTTTCCCTGGCTTGCCGATAGTTGACTCGATCTTTGTATCCAAGCCTGGGAGATTGCATTGGCCATTCTGCGCGAGCAAGTCTTTGACTTCACGTGCACCACCGCCGTTGCCCGTAAAGTCAATCCAATGAAATTGACCCGACTCTACTTCGTCATTGGAGTTTGTAACGCCTTCAACCCATTCGCCACGTACAAATCCCCATGGCGCACCGCCCGCAACCTTCTGACATACTCCGACGGGTACGATGCAATTCGACTGTGAAGGAGCTTTTGAAGCGACGGCAACGGCATTGACGCTGAGCAGTGAATTAAATCCAGCATTTCCCGAAAAAGCAGCCATTGTTTGCAGGAGCCATGGCCGAATTCCTGATCTGGTAAGACGACACTTCACGTACCTCCGATTCCCCACCTCCGCACGGTCATAGGTACCGACAAGCGAATCGCTAAAGGTGATGTCGGCATCGATAAGACCAGCTGCCGAACCCTGAAGGTCAACTCTATTGAGGTTGCCAGCAGTTCTGCCGGCACTAGTCGCCCTCATTATTACTTGGGCAGGAGTTGCGTCGTCCAATTCCTGCGCCGCTGCCAACGCGCAACTATCCATCGACGTCTGCAGTTCCGTTTTTACGACAAACAGATGTCCAAAGTCTAATGCAATTCCCATAAATCCGAGCAGAAAGAGCAATACCAGAGCGGTCGTCAGAATTACTGCCCCGCCTTGCCGAGTCTTCCTAGCAAATTGGATCATATACCACTCCCTCCCTATTGGTCGCGTAAGTCGAATCAACGTTGCACCTGCTCAGGCACAAGCCCCGCCAGTTACGCAAGCGGCTACGCGAGCGACGACGCCGTCGATGCCAGCCCCTAAAGTCAATGGCTCAAGCGCGAGCACCAATGCGATTGAAATTATCGCGATGATCAATGCGTACTCGACAACTTGAGCGCCTTCATCATCTTGGAGAAGCTTAGGTAGCATGACGATTTCCTTCTGTGAGAATTCAGCCACTCAATTGATCCAATGTTCGAGTAACGGCGAATGCAAAATTGATCAACCCTCAGCGCCCAAGCCAGGGTCTCTGACTGGGCTGCTGAATCGCTATATCGGCAAACCGAACCTTAAAGAGGAGCGCAGGGTGCCAAACCTTGCAGACAATTAGAGACGCGCGTAATAAAGAGGTCAAAGCCACCGTTATTTGCCGTCAGGGCTTGGAGCGCCAGAACGAGTGCAATGGATACCACTGCGATAATCAGCGCGTATTCGACAACTTGGGCGCCCTCTTCATCTTTCGCGAAAGAGCCAATTGCACCACCCAGGACTTTAAGAAACTTAGCCATTTTGTACACCTTTGAGATTTGTTTACAGAATAAAGAAAAAGAAACAATTAAATAGAATTGAATATTTTAAGTCAAAGCCACTCCTTTTCTTTTGATGGACAAACGGCGGAGCCTCCACAAATTCGGATCACGCCTAGCTCGAATTTGGCTTCAAGCATTTATCTGCTTCCACCAATATTGATGACATTGACAGCGGGAGGCGGCGCTTTGTAGGTGCCTTGATAAAGAATGATTGACTCCCGGGCCGCTTTCCCATCCATTCCGGCGACCGGGTCTGGGTTCTTTCCAGCATCCGGATTGATGATCATTTTTCTCTTGGCTTCCCGCACGGCGTCACCGAAACGCGCGTCGTAATTTGGGGTCACCGATGAGCAGCCCGCTACCAAGCCAATAAGCAATGCAATGGCAAGTTTGGTCATGACGTCCTCTTTACTTGGTTTCGGAAGCTGGTGGGAATGGAGCCGGCTGCGAGCTTTCCAGAGCGCCGTTGAAATAGATCTCGGCGCGGCTGGGCACGACGTGGTTGTCTGTTGGCAGCCTCGGAACTTCTGCCAGAGGCTTGACCAGGCGCGGGGTGATCACGAACAGCAGTTCGGTCTGGTCGTTCTGGAATTCGGTGCTTCGAGCCAGGGCGCCTACCACTGGCACCTCGCCGAGTCCCGGAAAGCGCTTGATGGTTTCGGTGACGTTGTTCTTGATCAGGCCGGCAATGACGAAGCTTTGCCCGTCATTGAGCTGCACGGTGGTATCGGCCCGGCGCACCGTGAGCGACGGCAGTACCGAGGTCACGCCACTGACTGTCGTGAAGGGCGAACCGGTCTGCGACAGATCGGAGACTTCGGATACCATCTTCAGATTGATCCGGCCGCCGTTCAGCACGGTGGGCGTGAATTTCACGCCGATGCCGAATTCCTTTTCTTCCAGCGAGATGGTGGGGACACCGCTGCCGCTCTGGCTCTGCGAGACGGGGATGTAAATCTTGCCGCCCGACAAGAAGCTGGCCTGCTGCCCGCTGATGGCCATGATGTTGGGCTCGGCCAGGACTCGCACCAGGCCATCGTCTTTCTGGCCGTCGAGCGAGATCGCCGTCTTGCCGACCCGGAGCGCTTCTGCGAATGCACCACCACCGCTGAGGAAGCTGGAGATCAGCGTATAGGTGTTGGCGCCGCCACTGGTGAACCTGCGCGCAGCGATGCTCGACCCGAGTTTGTCAAGCAGCGTCTTGCTGACTTCGGCGATCTTGACTTCGAGCATGACCTGCTGCGGCGTCGTGATGCGCAGCAGGTTCACCACCTTCTTGCCGTCGCCGTAGGAGGTGGCCAGGCTCATCACGTCATCCAGCTTCAGCGCATCGCTGACTTCACCCGTGAGCACGATGGACCTTTCGGCGCCGCGTACCTTGATGCGGTTTTCCTCCGGCATCAATTCGGTCAGCTTCGCCTGCAAGGCGCTCGAATCGACCGTGACGATGATGTCCTTGATGAAGCAGGCACCCTGCGCGTTCTGCAGAATCACATTCATGGATCCCGCGACCTTCCCCCTGAAAAACAGGTCGGTGGGGCTGAGCAGCATGACTTCCATGTCGGCCACTCCGTCGCCTGCATTCGACTGGGACGCCGGGGCCGGCGGCGCTTGCGCCGGTGCCGGTGCCGCCCCCGGTGCAGCCGTCGCAGCAGCACTCGGTGCAGGCGCCCTACTCGGCGGTTGGCCGCTCACGATGATGCGGGCGACCCGCACATCGAGCGGTATGACGGTGGATTTCCCGAGGGTCACGTAGGTCGGACGGTCGTCGTGGATCACGGACGTGCAGCGCTTGGTGCCGGAACTTGCAGGGCTTGCAGGAGCTGCACTGGCGGCCGCCGGAATGACGGGAGGGTTGTCGGCCGCAAAAGATGGGCCAGTCAACGCCAGTGCCGCTAGCAGCACCAGGGACTTGTGTTTGTTGTGCACTTGAACTTCTCCTCTGTATTCTTCGGTCAGAAGCAATTGAGGGCCCGACCGGAGCTCTGAATGACTTCCACGCATTCCATGGTGGGCGCCATCACGGGCTTGCTGATGAATGCCCTGGGCTTGGCCGTGGCAGGGGCAGCGGCCACCACAGATACGGGCAGGATTTCCTTGTCACCAAAAAGCTGGCGCTTGGTGATCCCGGTGGTCGCGACCGTTGCCTTGTCCACTTGGTTGCGCAGCACCAGGGACAGCGTCCCGACGCTGCGGGCGAGATCGAGCTTTTCGGAATCTTCGGGCGACAACTCGAGCGTCACGGCGCTGACCACCTTGGGCTTGGTGTCATCGCGACCCGCTTCCTGTGCGACGGCCAGCACCAGGACGTGCTCCAGCACTGTCTTGCTGATCTGCTTTCCTTCTTCGCCCTTGTCCTTGTCCTGCTGGGCGTTCACCATGACATCGACGTAATTTCCGGGGAGCGCGAAGCCGGCAACCCCAACGACGTCGTTGACCCGTACCGTCATAGCACGCTTGCCGGCGGCAATGACCGCGGAAAGGCCCCCTTTAGTTCCCACCGGCGCGAGCTTGCCTTCGAGAATGGCCTCGCCGCGCAGCACGCTGATTTTTGCGACGCGGTCCTCCACGTCCTTGAGTTCATTGAAGGCGCCGGGCGGCACCGACCCGCTCGGCCAATCGACGGTCGACAGCATTTGTGCATTGATCTTGCTGCCGAGTTCAATATCGACCACGGCAACCACTACCTTGTTGGAGGCGATATTTCCTTGACGCGATACCCAGCCTGACGCATAGACGGCGGCGGCCAGGCCGGTCAGCAGTGCCAAAATCAAAAGACCCATTGCCTTGATATTTCTCATTTAATGCCCCACTAATTGATGTTTGCGATCTGCGCTGGCTTATGCGTAGCCCAATTGCCGACCTAGCACGTAGCCCATCGTCCCGATGCTGATGCAGATGCCGTATGGGAGTTTTCCGATCGATTGATCTGCTTCCATTCGAGCCTCGGGCCTGATGCCGACCATCGCTGATGCCGCCATTCCGTAGACCGCGTCTTTTGCGTTGCGCAGCATGCGTGCCAGCTTGCCCTTAAGAAATGCAAATCCAAGGGCAGCTATTCCACCCACGATAAAAGCAAAAAGCACGGCTTGGAGTGTTTCGTGGACTCCCAGGAACGCACCGACCATCGCCATCAGCTTCACATCGCCTGCGCCCATGACACCCAGCGCATAGGCCGGCAGCATGATCAGAAAGCCGAGAAAAAGCCCTCCGAACGCCTGCAAAAAAGCCGTTGGCGGCGACACGGCAATGACAGTCTTGTAGACGAGCGCAAAAGCGGCGCCGCCGAATGTCAGCCAATTGGGAATTCTGTAGGTGCGGTAATCGCTGACGGAGGCGACGACGAGCAGCACGAACAACACCACAGTGCGCGGGTCGGTTGCCAGCATGGCGAGAAGTTCGAGTAACGCGTAAAATTCTTGCATGATCAATTTCTTTTAAATTTCAAAAATCAGACGACCGAGCCTTCAGTTCTGTTTGTGCCAAGCGAGCAATAAAAGCGTGCAGACCACCAGAACCAGCGAGGCCACGAGCGCATATTCAATGAACGAGGCGCCCGCCTCTTCCTTCAGTAGATCGGCGAACGTATGCGACAGATGCCTCGCAAATCGCATGCATTTCTCCGAGTTGCTCTTTCGTTGGAGGGCTTGATCGGAATTACCGGTCAAGCGTTTGGCTTGGCTCCAATGTAGAGATGCAAACAAACGTATACATGAGCGTTGCGCCCTTATTTGGACGGGACAGACCGCCTCTTTGGATGTGGCTTTCGGCATGACAAAACGCCTACCAAAGTACTCATTTCCAAGGTCGTCATGGACTTACAGACGTGGCTAGGCCAACCAGCTGCCGCTCAAGGATTCCGAGCGGCCGCGGGTCGGCCCGTGGCGAACGTGTTCGAGGACGTCGGGCTGCGACTTAGTAGTTGTTCATCGGGCAGGCCCGACCCCGGCGCATGAAGCATGGGGTGCGGGTAGTGCTTCTTAGTAGCGGATCTGCAGGCCGATCGCGTGTTCTGCGAGTCAGCGAGCCACTGACACGAAAACGGAAGGAGCGCCCTCAGCGAATGCTCGTCGAGTAGGACGACGACCGGCGCGCGGAACGGCCCGCCTGATCGCACTCCAGCGCCGCCAGCAGCGTCGTGGTTTGCTTGACCTGGTCGCTCATCCTCTTGTTCAACGGTTTCCAGCCGCGGTACATCGGCACCACGATCAGCCAGCCGATGCCGATCACGCCGCCCAAGGCGCCCATGTATTGCCAGTGCATCGATTCCATCGCGTTCCCTCTGTCGATTTAGGGTGGCTGTCCGCAGACAAGGGCGCGAGTGTGCCGAGTGCCGGGCCGAAGCGACTACGACTTTGGTCGAAGTCTGGGGTCTTTCTACCTACAAAGCCGGGCATTTCGAGAAGCTTTGCACGCTGAGGTTCTGCACTGGACCTGGGCCGACCCCGGTTGACAGTGCGGCGCATGCCACCTAGAATTGTTCCATATATCTGAACGTTGTTCCAATATTCAGAACATCACATTCCAGGATCTCATGGACTCCACCCTCGCCAAGGGCCTCGCCGCGATCGAATGGATGGTGCGCCAGCAGCGCGACTGCCGCGTGACCGACCTGGCCCAGGCCTTCGGCATGGCGCGCAGCAATGCGCATCGCACGCTGCAGACCCTGGTGGACTGCGGCTGGGCGGTGCAGGACCCGGCGACCAGCGCCTACCGCCCGAGCCTGCGGCTCTTCGAGCTGGGCGCGATGGTGGCCGAGGTGGCGGATGTCGGCGCCATGCTGCGCCCGTATCTCGCGGCGTTGGCACAAGCCACCGGCGAGACCATCCACCTCGCCGCGCTCGATGGCGCAGAGATCGTCTACCTCGACAAGTTCGACAGCCCGCTGCCGGTGGCCGCGTACTCGCGCGTCGGCGGGCGCGCGGCAGCGTATTGCGTCGCCTCGGGCAAGGCGCTGCTCGCAGCGGCGCGGCTGGACGTGCCTGCGCTGAAGCAGCGCCTCGGCCACCTGGCGGCCCACACGCCGAACAGCATCACCGACTTCGATGCGCTCCATGCCGAGCTCGAGCGAACGCGCGCACGCGGCTATGCCGAGAACCGCGAGGAATGGCGCCTCGGCGTTTGCGGCCTCGGCACGCCGGTCTTCAACGCGCGGGGCGAAGCGGTCGCCGCACTGGGCATGAGCGTGCCCTCGATCCGCTTCGCGCGCACCCAGGCACGCGGACTCGCCGAACAGGTCATGGCCTGTGCGCGCGATGCCAGCGCCACGCTGGGCTACCGGGTCGGCCCGGAGCCGGCCACGCATCAGCCGACATTCACCCCCAAGAGAAGGAGACTGGAATGACGAGTTTCGCCCCCTGGCTGCGCACTGCCGTCCTCGCCGCCGCAACGCTCGCGGCGCCCTTTGCGGCGCAGGCGCAGAGCGGCACCGACTACCCGAGCAAGCCGATCAAGCTGATCGTTCCGTACCCGCCCGGCGGCGGCACGGACGTGATCGCGCGCATCGTGCAGGAGCGCTTCGCTGCGCTGCTGGGCCAGCCGGTCCTGATCGACAACCGCGGCGGCGCGGCCGGCTCGATCGGCACCGAGATCGCGGCCAAGTCGGCGCCCGACGGCTATACCGTGCTCTTCACCCTCTCCTCGCACACCATCAACCCGGCCATCTATCCGAAGCTGTCCTTCGACACGCAAAAGGATTTCGAACCCGTCGGCATGGTCGCTTCGCTGCCGCAGATCCTGGTGGCGAACACCAGCTTCCCGGCCAACACGGTGGCCGAACTGGTCGCGCTGGCCAAGGCGAAGCCGGGCTCGCTCTCCTTCGCCACGGTGGGCAACGGCTCGCCGGGGCACCTGGCGGGCGAGTTGCTCAAGCTGCGCACCGGCACGCAGATGACGCACATCCCCTACCGCGGCGGCGGACCGGCCGTGACCGACGTGATGGGCGGGCAGGTGCCGCTCCTGTGGGTGTCGATTCCCGCGGCCGCGCAGTTCGTGAAGGCCGGCAAGCTGAAGGCGCTGGCGGTGTCGACGCTGAAGCGCAGCGCGGCCTTCCCCGACGTGCCGACCATGCAGGAAGCGGGCATTCCCGACTTCGAGGTCGACTCCTGGTACGCGGCCTTCGTGCCGACCAAGACGCCGCGTCCCGTCATCGACAAGCTCAACCGCGTGATCAACACCGTGGTGCGCGAACCCGAGATCCGCGACAAGCTGCTGGCGCAAGGCAGCGAAGGCGTCGGCGGCACGCCGGAACAGCTGGGCAAGGTGGTGACCACCGAGCTGGTGCGTTGGAACAAGCTGGCCAAAGAGGCTTCGATCAAGGTCGATTGAGACCGACGGACGTTCAGACATGGCACATCCCACATCATCAGAACAGGCCGCGACCGGCCCCATCGCCGAACTGGTGGCGCGCGCCCGCGCGGCCCAGCGCATTTACGAAAGCTGGTCGCAGGAGCAGGTGGACACCGCGGTCCTCGCCGCCGGCTGGGCCATCATCGAACCGAAGCGCAACCGCGAGCTCGCCGAGTTGGCCGTGGCCGACACCGGCGTCGGCAACGTCGAGGACAAGGCGCGCAAGAACTACCGCAAGACCTTCGGCCTGCTGCGCGACCTGCGCGGCGCGCGCTCGGTCGGCGTGATTGCCGAAGATCCCGCGCGCGGCATCGTCGAGATTGCGCGGCCGGTGGGCGTGGTGTGCGCGATCACGCCGTCGACCAACCCCGGCGCGACGCCGGCCAACAAGATCATCAATGCGCTCAAGGGCCGCAACGCGGTGATCGTGGCGCCCTCGCCCAAGGGCTGGTCGACCGCGGCGCGGCTGATCGAATTCATCTACGCGCAGTTCGACCGCATCGGTGCGCCGCGCGACCTGGTGCAGCTCTTGCCGGCGCCGGTCAACAAGCAGGCCACGGCCGAGCTGATGCGCCTGTGCGACCTGGTGGTGGCGACCGGCTCGCAGGCCAACGTGCGCGCGGCCTACGCGAGCGGCACGCCGGCCTTCGGCGTCGGTGCAGGCAACGTGGCCGGCATCGTCGACGAGACGGCCGACACGGCGCTGGCCGCCGAGCGCATCGTGCTGTCGAAGACTTTCGACAACGCGACCAGCTGCTCGTCGGAGAACAGCCTGGTGATCGTCGATGCGGTTCGCACGGCCATGCTCGCGGCGCTCAAGGATCGCGGCGCGGTCATGCTCGGCGCGGCGCAGAAGGCGGCACTGCGCTCGTTGATGTGGCCCGAGGGCAAGCTCTCGCCCGCGGTGATCGGCAAGTCGGCGCGCGAGATCGCCGAACGTGCGGCCGAGCAGGACACCGAAGGCCGCAAGGGCTGGCTCGCCATTGCCGAGCACAACCCGCGCATCCTGATGGTGGCCGAGGACGGCGTCGGTCATGACCATCCCTATTCCGGCGAGAAGCTGAGCCCGGTGCTCGCGATCTACGCGGCGCGCGACTTCGAGGAGGCGGCGTCGACCGTCGAGCGCATCTACGCCTACGAAGGCGCGGGCCACTCGGTCGGGCTGCACAGCGCCAGGCCGGAGCGCGCGCTGCAGCTCGGGCTCACGCTGCCGGTCTCGCGGGTGATCGTCGACCAGGCGCACTGCATCGCCACCGGCGGCAGCTTCGACAACGGGCTGCCCTTCTCGCTGTCAATGGGTTGCGGCACCTGGGGCAAGAACAATTTTTCCGACAACATGAACTACCGCCACTACCTGAACATCACGCGCGTGTCGCGGCCGATTCCCGAACAGGTACCGAGCGAGCAAGAGATCTTCGGCGACTTCTTCGCCAGGCACGGTGCGGCGTGAGCGCTGAGGCTTCCACGGTCCATGCGCTGATCGAAGAGCAGGCCGCGCGCCGGCCGCAGGCGGTGTACGCGCTCTCGACGCAGGACAGCGCACCTCTCACCTATGCCGACCTGGCGCGCGGCGGCCGCACGGTCGCTGCGGTGTTGCAGCAGCACGGCGCACGGCCGGGCGACACGGTGTCGCTGGTCATGCCCAACGGCCTGCAGACGCTGCGCGTGCTCTTGGGCGCAATGCGCGGCGGCCTGTGCGTGAACCCGGTCAACCTGCTGTCGCAGCCCGATCAGATGCGTTATGTGCTCGCGCATTCGGACTGCCGCGTGGTCTGCGTCGCGCCCGAGTGGGAAGAGCGCGTGCGCACCATGCTCGATGGCATCGGGCGGCCGGTGAATGTGCTGGTGGTCGACCCCGATGCCGCGGCGCTGCCGGGCGAAGCCGAAGTCACCGCCACCGCGGAAGCCCCGGCACCTGCGCCCGACAGCGTGGCCCTGCTGATGTACACCTCCGGCACCACCGGGCTGCCCAAGGGCGTGATGCTGAGCCAGCGCAACCTGGCGGCCAACGCGCAGGCCATCAGCGCCGAGCACGAGCTCGGCCCCAAAGACCGCGTGCTCGCGGTGCTGCCGCTCTATCACATCAACGCCTTCGCAGTGACCATGCTGGCGCCGCTCGCGCATGGCGGCAGCCTGGCAATACCGCCCAAGTTTTCTGCGGGGCGCTTCTGGGAACAGGCCGCGCAAAGCCAGTGCAGCTGGATCAACGTGGTGCCGACCATGATCTCGTACCTGCTCGAAGGGGCGAAGCCGCCGGCCGAACAGACCGCACGCATCCGCTTTTGCCGCTCGGCCTCGGCCGCGCTGCCGCCCGAGCACCATCGCGCCTTCGAGCAGATGTTCGGCATCGGCATCGTCGAGACCATGGGCCTCACCGAAACCGCGGCGCCCTCGTTCTCGAATCCGCTGGACCCCGCCGCGCGAAAGCTGGGCTCGGTGGGCCGCGCCTCCGGCTGCGAGGCGCGCGTGGTCGATGCGGTGCTGGTCGAAGTGCCCGACGGCGCCACCGGCGAGCTCGTGATCCGCGGGCCCAACGTAATGCTCGGCTACTACAAGAACGAAGAGGCGACGCGCGCGAGCTTCACGCCCGACGGGTGGCTGCGCACCGGCGACCTCGGGCACCGCGATGCCGACGGCTTCTTCTTCGTCACCGGCCGCATCAAGGAACTGATCATCAAGGGCGGCGAGAACATCGCGCCGCGCGAGATCGACGAGGCGCTGCTGCAGCACCCCGCCGTGCGCGACGCCGCCGCCGTGGGCGTGCCCGACCGCCACTACGGCCAGGAGATCGGTGCCTGCGTGATGCTGCGCGAAGGCAGCGCCTGCACCGAGCAGGAACTGCGCGAGCACTGCCTGCGCACGCTCGGCCGCTACAAGACCCCGGGCCACTACCGCTTCGTCGACGAGCTGCCGCGCGGGCCTTCGGGCAAGGTGCAGCGGCTCAAGCTGCTGCCGTTGTTCGACGAATGACGGCGGTGACGGGACCTGCTTCGACTCCGTCCGGCTACTCGCTCTGGTACAGCGTCTCCACGCGCGCGAAATCGCGGCCGAACTGATTGACCTTGGCCTGGAAGGGCACGCTCTCGCCGGGCGCGATGGCCGGCAGGTTGTCGAGCAGCGTGAAGCCGGCCAGCTTGCCTTCGCCGTCGCGCAGGCTCACCCACAGCCGCGACTTGCGCACGATGGCCTGGCCCGGATTGGTCACCGTGCCGCTGACGTCGACGTACTTGTAGCTGTAGCGCCGGCTGAAGTTGACCAGCACGCTGCTCGTCGCCGCGCGGGTATCTTCGATGCGCACCTGCAGCGGCATGCGCGGCCCCGGCATGGCGGCGCGGCGCATCGGCTTCCATTCCACGCGGGTGGCCGAGATGCGGTCGGTGTCGCGCGGCTCCAGCAGCACGGGAAAGCGCTCGCCGGGATAGAGGTAGGCCGGGCCGGCCACGGCCGTGGTGCCGTCGAGCCGGTTGCCGTCGTAGCGCGAGATCACCGCACCCGGCGCCAGGGCGATGGCCTCGCTGCTGTGGTTGACCACCTCGGCCAGGTACACCGGCCGTTGCGTGATGTTGCGCGCGGGCACCAGCGGCAGCAGCTCGATCTGCGCCAGGTCGAAGCGCTCGGCCTCGTCGGCCAGCAGGTCCTCGCTGCCGAGGCGCAGCGACGGATGAAAGACCTCCGGCGCGCCGGCCGTGCGGATCACGCGGTTGCTGCTCAGCACCCGCTTGCGGCCCTGCTGCTCCCCTTCGCTCAGGTTGTAGTCGATGCGGTAATCCCATGCCGCGATCGGCACCTGGCGGTTGCCGAAGCGCTCGACGCGCACTTCGGCCGCGCTGCGCTCGCCCGGCTTGATCTCGCTGGCCTGCGAGAAGCCTCGGCCGAAACCAATGACGGCGCCGGCATCGTCGTAGAGCGTGACCAGCACTTCGACGCGGTCAGCGCCGCGGTGTCCTTGCGCGCGTTGACGATGCGGCCGACCAGCCGCACCTCGCCCTCCTGCTGCACCAAGCGCACGCGCGTGAACTGCAGCCGCAGCCCTTCGACGCGCCAATACGGCGCCGACAGCGAGGCCACCTGGAGCTCCTGGCGGGTGACGGTCCTGTCGCTCGGCAGCTCGATCAGGAGCGGCGCCGATTCGCCCGGCATCAGCGTGCCAATCGGCACCGATTCACCGCGCTCGTCGATGCGGCTTTCGCCGTCGTAGAAGATGGCCTTGACGCTTGGCCGCTCGAGCGCCGTGCCGGTCTCGTTGCGCGCCATCACCAGCAGCCTGGGCCGCGCCGAGCTGCCGCTGCCCACCAGCACCTGGCGCGGCGCATCGAGCTTGAGCCCATCGATCGGGATCGTGCGCGGCATCGTCGAGGCCACGGCCGGCCTGCCGGCTGCGGATGGCTCCTTGCGGTCGACGATGAAGGCGGTCACCAAGAAGACGCCCGTGACCAGCACCACGATCGACGCCGCGGCGATGGCCATCGCCTTGCCCACGTGCCGCTGGCGCGCCAAGTGTTCCTCTGCCAACCGGCGCCCGGCCTCGTCCTTGACCTGTTCGAGCACCAGCTCCAGCCGCTCGGAGACCTTGTCTTCGACGATCGATACCGAGCCGCAATGCGCACAGGTGTACTGGTTGAGTCCGGAGCGCTGGAGCACGCCGCTGCCGCATTCGCCGCACTTGAGCGTTTGCAGGTTGATGGTCACTGGGGTTCCTTGTCGGGAGTGGCGGCGTGGGACGGCGCGATCTTAGCGAGAGGCAGTGCAGCGCCGCTCAGCCCGGCCGGTGGAGCGCGAGGAAATCCACCAGCGCACGCACAGCCGGCAGCATGCCGCGGCGCGTGGGAAACACGGCCTGGATCTCGCTCGCGGTGCAGGCGCACTCGGGCAGCACGCGCCTCAATCTGCCGTCGTTCAGCTCATCGCGGCAGATGATCTCGGGCAGCAGCGCTACGCCCATGCCTTCGAGCGCCGCGTGCTTGAGCGCGAACATGTCGTCGGTGACGAGACGCGGCTCGTGCGCGAACTCGACGGCCTCGTCACCGCGCCGCAGCAGCCACGTGTAGCGCTCGCCCACGGCCGGCAGCGACAGCGTGGGCCAGCCCGCCAGCGCCTGCACGTCGTCGGGCGCGCCGTGGACGTCGAACAAGGACGGGCTCGCCACCGGCACATCGTGGGTCGTGCCCAACTGCCGCACCACGAGGCTGGAGTCGTCGAAGGGCGGCCTGCGCACGCGCAGCACCACGTCGATGTGCTCCTCCAGCGGATCGACGCGGCGGTTGCTCACCGTCAACACCAGCCGGACCTTGGGACAGGCCCGCATGAAAGCCGGAAGCAGCGGCGTGAGCCAGAACTGCGCCAGCGTGATGGGGCTGCTCACGCGCAAGAGGCCCTGCGGCTGCGACACCGCCTGCTCGATCACCTCGCGCGCCGATTCGCCCAGCGCGACCATGGCCTGGCAGCGCTCGTAGAACAGCTGCCCCACCGAGGTCAGCGCGAGGCGGCGCGAGCTGCGCTGCAGCAGCCGCACGCCCAGGCGCTCTTCGAGCAGCGAGATGCGCCGGCTCAGCCGCGACTTCGGGATGCCCAGCTGCCGGCCCGCGGCGCTGAAGCCCTGGTGCTCCACCACCTTGGCAAAGAACACCAGGTCGTTGAGATCTTCCATTTGAGCGCGCTCCTTGGCTTCGATGATCGTCGGCGAAACGTTCTGCCAGCGCAACGATGCGTTCGATCAAGACCGATTGTCGGGCTGTCGTTCCATCCGCATCATGCAACCCAAGGACAACGTCCACGGAGACAACAAGACATGAAGCTCGCCACATTCCGCCACCAGGGCGCGCTGAAGATCGGCGTGGTCGAAGGCGCCGACGTCGCCGACGTCACAGCACAACCCGGCGCACCGGCCGGCCTGCGCGAGCTGCTGGCCCGCGGCGCCGACGGCCTGGCCTGGATGCGGCAAGCCATGCAGGAAAGCCCTCGCCTGCCATTGGCGCAGGTGCAACTGTGCGCACCCATCCCCGCGCCGCAGAAGTTCCTGGGCCTGGGCGGCAACTACGCCTCGCACCTGGCCGAGGCCGCCAAGGCCGGCATCGTGCGCGGCGCGGGCCAGGTCTGGTTCAACAAGCAGGTCTCGTGCATCTCGGGCCCTTACGACCCGGTGCACAAGCCCTTCGTCTCCAAGCAGTTCGACTATGAAGGCGAGCTCGGCGTGATCATCGGCCGGCGCTGCCGCCATGTGCGCGCCGAAGATGCGGACGCAGTGATCGCCGGCTACGTGGTCGTCAACGACATGAGCGTGCGCGACTGGCAGCTGCGCGCGCCGACGCACACGCTGGGCAAGTCCTTCGACACCCACGGCCCCTTCGGCCCCTGGCTGGTGACGCGCGACGAGATCGCCGACCCGCACGCGCTCTCCATCCGCACCTGGGTCAACGGCGAGTTGCGACAGGACGCCAACACCGCCGAGATGATCAATCGCATCGGCGAGATGGTCGCCGAGCTCACGACCGCTTTCACGCTGGAACCCGGCGATGTGCTGGCGACCGGCAGCCCCGCCGGCTGCGGCGGCCTGATGGAACCGCCGCGCTATCTGCAGGCCGGCGACGTCGTGCGCGTCGAGATCGAAGCCATCGGCGCGATCGAGAACCGCGTCATCCCCGAACCGAGAAAAGACAACCCATGAACACCCCACGACAACTGCCCGACACCCGCAGCACCGCCATCCGCCCCGCGAAGCTCGCCCATGTGGTGCTGCGCGTCTCGAATCTCGAACGCTCGCGCGACTGGTACTTGAAGGTGCTGGAAGCGCGAGTCGCTTTCGGCAACGAGATGCTGTGCTTCCTGACCTACGACGACGAGCACCACCGCGTCGGCCTGATCGCACGGCCGGAGCTGGGCCACGCGAGCGATGCCAACACGGGGCTGGAGCACATCGCCTTCACCTACGCCTCGCTCGGCGAACTGCTCGCCACCTACCGGCGGCTGCGCGCGCTCGACACCCAGCCCTACTGGTGCATCAATCACGGGCCGACCATCTCGCTCTACTACAAGGATCCGGATGGGCATCGGCTCGAGCTGCAGCACGACGTGTTCGAACGGGCAGAGGAGCTCGATGCCTTCTTTGCCGGCGGGGCTTACGAGGAGAACTTCATGGGGGTGGTGTTCGATCCGGAGAAGATGGTTGCGCGGTTCGAGGCGGGAGAGGCGTTGGGGCAGATTACGAAGCGGCGTGGCCTGGTTGAGGGCGAGACGCCGTGGACGATGTTCGTGGCTTGACCAGCACCTTGCCTCAAAGCAACCCCGTCATCCGCGAAGCCGCCTCCTTCAACGCCCCGATCCTCTTCACCGCATCCTCCATCGTCATCCGCGCCGTAGGCGCATGCACCGCGATCGCCGCGCGCACCTGGCCTGCTGCATCCAGCACCGGCACGGCCACCGCCACAAGCCCCGCGATGAACTCCTCGCGGTCGCTCGAATAGTCACGCTTCGCGATGCCCTCGCACTCGGCGCGCAGCTTGCCGGCGTCGGTGATGGTGTTGGCCGTCATGCGCGTCAGCGTGATCTGGTCGATCACCGCGTCGCGTTCCTTCTTCGGCATCTGCGCAAGAAAGAGCTTGCCGCTGGCCGTGCAATGCAAGGGCACATGCGAGCCGACGTCGAGCGTCAACCGTAACGGCCATTGCGCTTCGACGCGGTCGAGATAGAGCACCTGCGCACCGTCGAGCGTCGTGAAGTTGCAGGTCTCGCCCACCTGCCGCACCAGTTCCGACAACACCTCGTGCCTGAGGCCGCGCACCACGCCATGGTTGAGCGTGTCGAAAGCCAGTTGCCGCAGCGCCGGCCCGACGGTGAACGAGCGCTCGTCGACATCGCGCGCCAGAAAACCGGTGGCCAGCAGTTGCGTGCAGATGCGATGCGCCGTGCCCTTGGGCAGCGACAGCTGCGCGGCCAGATCGGCCAGCGACAAGGCCCGGCCTTCGTTGGCCAGCAGCGCCAAAAGGCGAAGGCTTCGCTCGGCCGAAGAGCCTGAAGCGGTCTCTTCCACAGCAGGCACGGGAGCCTTGGAAACCTTGGCAGCAGCAGTGCGCGCAGGACGCGTCATACGGGTAAACCTCTAAAGTGGAACATTGCGTTCCGAAAATCGATCGCCTAGCATCGGGCGGCCGAAGCGATTGTTCCACTGCCCGGATGCCCCGAATGCCCGTTGAAGAAGAGTTCGATTACATCGTCGTGGGCGCCGGCTCGGCCGGCTGCGTGCTGGCCGGGCGGCTCAGCGAAGACCCGGCGACGCGTGTGCTGCTGCTGGAGGCCGGCCCGCCCGACAAGTCGCTGTGGATCCATCTGCCCATCGGCTACGGCAAGACGATGTGGAGCCCCACCTACAACTGGCGCTTCGAGACCGACCCCGATCCGAACATGAACGGGCGCCGCATCTACTGGCCGCGCGGCAAGACGCTGGGCGGCTCGAGCTCGATCAACGGGCTGATCTACATCCGCGGCCAGCGCGAGGACTACGACCACTGGGCCGCGCTCCGCAATGCAGGCTGGAGCTACGAGGACGTGCTGCCCTACTTCATCAAGTCCGAAGGCAACCAGCGCGGCGCCGATGCATTCCACGGCGCCGACGGTCCGCTCAAGGTGTCGGACATCGGCGCGAAGCACGAGCTGATCGAGGCCTTCATCGATGGCGCGCAGCAGATCGGCCCGCTCAGCGTTCGACGCACCGAGGACTTCAACGGCGCCGAACAGGAAGGCGCCGGCTACTACCAGCTCACCACGCACAAGGGCTGGCGCTGCAGCACGGCCAAGGCCTATCTCACGCCGGCGAAGAACAGATCGAACCTGCGCATCGAGACCGATGCGCTGGCCGCCGGCCTGGTGTTCGAAGGGCGCCGCGCCGCCGGCGTGCGCTACCTGCAAGGCGGCGTGACGAAGACCGCGCGCTGCCGCGCCGAGGTGCTGCTGTCCGCGGGCGCCATCCAGTCGCCGCAGCTGCTGCAGCTCTCGGGCATCGGCCCGCGCACGCTGCTCGAACAGCGGGGCATCCCGGTCGTGCACGCGCTTGCGGGCGTGGGCGAGAACCTGCAGGACCATCTGCAGATCCGCCTCGGCTACGAGTGCACGAAGCCGATCACCACCAACGACCAGCTCAATTCCTGGGTCGGCCAGGCGAAGCTCGGCATCGAATGGCTGCTGCATCGCACCGGCGCGCTGGCGATCGGCATCAACCAGGGCGGCTGCTTCATGCGCGCGCTCACCGATCGGCAAGGCCGGCCGGTAGCGACCACGCCCGACATCCAGTTCCACGTGGCCACGCTGTCGGCCGACATGGCGGGCGGCAAGGTGCATCCCTACTCGGGCTTCACGCTCTCGATCTGCCAGCTGCGGCCCGAGTCGCGCGGCCATATCCGCATCCGCTCGCTCGACCCGGCCGAGCCGCCGGAGATGCAGCCCAACTACCTCGCGACCGAGCTCGACCGCGCGACCGCGGTGGCCGGCGTGAAGGCAGCGCGCGCCATCGCCGCATCGCCTGCGATGCAGCCCTACGTGAAGCGCGAGGTCAAGCCCGGGCCCGATGCGGCGAGCGATGCCGACCTGCTCGAGTTCTGCCGCAACAACGGCGCCACCATCTTCCACCCCACCGGCACCTGCCGCATGGGCAGCGATCCGCTGGCGGTGGTCGATGCGCGGCTGCGCGTGCATGGCGTCGGCGGCCTGCGCGTCATCGATTGCTCGGCCATGCCCACGCTGGTGTCGGGCAACACCAACGCACCGGCCGTGATGATGGCCGAGAAGGCCGTCGACCTGATTCGCGAGGACGCCCGCAACGCCCGCTGATTTCCGCAGACCGCAGCCCCGCACAGAGGGCATCCACAACGACACTTCATTGGAGACAAACACATGAGTGCGACGACTGACGAAAAGGCGATTCGAAAGGTGGTGGTTTCGGCGCTGGTGGGCGCGAGCATCGAGTGGTACGACTTCTTTCTCTACGGCGTGGTGGCCGGCATCGTCTTCAACAAGCTCTACTTCCCGGGCAGCGATCCGGTGGTGTCGACCCTGCTGGCCTACACCACCTTCGCAGTGGGCTTCGTGACAAGGCCGCTGGGCGGCGTGATCTTCGGCCACTTCGGCGACAAGATCGGGCGCAAGAGCATGCTGATCATCACGCTGATGATCATGGGCGTGGCCACCTTCCTGATCGGGCTGGTGCCGACCTACGCGCAGATCGGCATCGCCGCGCCCATCCTCCTGCTGCTGCTGCGCATCGCGCAGGGCATCGGCCTCGGCGGCGAATGGGGCGGTGCGGTGCTGATGGCCTACGAGTACGCGCCGAAGAACAAGCGCGGCTTCTATGCCTCGCTGCCGCAGATCGGCCTGGCCATCGGGCTGTGCATGGCTTCGGGCGTGGTGGCGCTGCTGTCCTTTCTGCTGACGGACGAGCAGTTCCTTGCCTGGGGCTGGCGCATCGCCTTCCTGATCTCGGGCGTGATGGTCGCGGTGGGCATGTACATCCGCCTGCACGTGCAAGAGACGCCGGAGTTCGCGGCCGTGAAGGCACGCAACGCCGAGCTGCGAATTCCCTTCATGGACATGATCCGGCGCTATCCGGGCAATGTGCTCAAGGGCATGGGCGCGCGCTACATCGACGGCGTGTTCTTCAACATCTTCGGCGTGTTCTCGATCAACTACCTGACGAGCACGATCAAGATCAGCCGCACCGAGGCGCTGCTGGGCGTGATGGCGGCGGCCGTGGTGATGATCTTCACCATCCCCTTCTTCGGCCGCCTGTCCGACCGCCTCGGCCGGCCCAGGGTCTACATGTGGGGCTCGCTGATCACGGCCGTCGCCGCCTTCCCGGGCTTCTGGCTCATGACGCACAGCGGCGGCAACGTGTTCCTGATCTGGCTTGCGATCATCGTCCCCTTCGGCATCCTCTACGCGTCGGTGTACGGGCCGGAGGCTGCGCTCTTCTGCGACCTCTTCGATGCCAAGGTGCGCTACACCGGCATCTCCTTCGTCTACCAGTTCTCCGGCATCTTCGCCTCGGGCATCACGCCGATCATCGCGACCGCGCTGCTCAAGTCGGGCGGCGGCGCGCCCTGGCAGATCTGCATGTATGTGCTGTTCGCGGGTGCGGTGTCGGCGCTGTGCGCCTGGCTGATCGGGCGCGGCGGCGAGGTCGCCGAGGTGCATATGGACGAGCGGCCGGTGCAGGCGCGGCCGTAGGGCCGCTCAGCCGGCCGGCGGCGGCGCGGGCTCGCTCCAGAGCTTACCGCCGGTGGCCCAGTCGTGCTTCGCGATATCGTAGAACAGGATGTCGACGGCGTCGGGGGAGCCGCCCAGCGTGCGCACGGTGGCTTCGGTCAGGGCTTGCGCGAGCGCGCGCTTCTGCTCGACGGTGCGGCCCTCGAACAGTTCGACGCGGATGGTTGGCATGCTTGTTCTCCAGATGAGTCGTTCAATCGATCAGTCACGATAACCGGGCGCGGTGCGGTCGAGCCGCCGCAGCAGGGCCGGCCACTCCACGTCGCCGTCCCACTCGCTGCCGTCGCCGACCCATTCGCCATGGGTGCGTGCGGCGAGTTCATCGCTGACCACGCGCACAGCGCCGCCGGTGGCCGCCATCGCGCGCAGTTGCGCTTGCGCGGCGCGCTCCAGCAGATGCATGAGCATCCAGGCCTCGGCGACGGTGTGGCCCACGACCAGCGTGCCGTGGTTGTCGAGGATCAGGCCGTCGAGCGCACCAAGATCCGCGACGAGGCGCTGCTGTTCATCGATGCCCAGCGCCAGCCCTTCATAGCCATGGCGGCCGAGCCGCCGGTGCAGCCGCATCGCGTACTGCGAGGTCGGCTGCAAGCCGTTCGGCAGCATCGACAAGGCCACGCCCCAGGGCGTATGCAGGTGAATCACGCATTCGACCTCGGGCCGCGCCGCGTGCACCGCGCCGTGGATCGCGAAGCCGCTCGGGTTGACGCGGGCGCCCGAACCGTCGACCACCTCGCCGCGCACGTTCACCTTGACCAGGCTCGACGCGCTGATCTCGTCGAAGGTCGCACCGAAGGGGTTCAGCAGGTAGTGGCCCGGCTCGCCGGGCACGCTGGCCGACAGGTGGGTGTAGACAGTGTCGTCCCAGCCGTTCTGCGCGGCCATGCGATAGGCGGCGGCAAAGTCGACGCGGACTTCTCGCTCGGTGCGTGCCGGGCGCCGGCCGGCTTTGACGGAGGGGTTCATGCAATGAAAGGATGCCACAAGGCCGCTCACGCATCCGCAAAGAACACGTCGAGCGTGGGAAAGCGCTCGGTGCCTTCGATGCAATCCCACAGGTAGATCGCGAAGCCCAGGTCGCCGGTCCAGAGCGAGTAGCGCAGGTGGCCGCACCTCGCGAAGTCGGCGTCGGTCTGCCGGATGCCGTGCATCGCGAATGCACGTGCGCGCTCCAGCCATCGCGCGTCGCCGAAGCGGCGGTAGAGCTTGAGAAAGGCGTAGCCATTGCCGCCCGTTCCGTGGCACAGGTTGGAGCCCTTGCGCAGCGGTCCGGCGGCCCATGTCGTTTCACCGGCGGCCAGGAGCAGGTCATCCAGTGAGGCGTCGGGAAAGTCCGCGAGACAGATGACGAAACCGGGCGCGCCGTGGCAGAACTGGACGAGCCTCGTGGCCGACTCCCTGACTGGCGCGGAGTCCAGCTTCGGCCGCCAGTTGGCGTGCGGGCCGTCCCGTTCCGCGGTCTGCCGCACGGTGTCGGCGATGCACTGCCGCCACGCGGCCCATTCGTCGTCCTCCAGCAGCTGCCGCCCCTGGACGAGTACCGCCGCGGTCGCGACGAAGCCGTGCACCGCGTCGAGGAAGGTATGCCTTCCTCCATACAGGTCCTGGGTCCAGTAGCGGCAGCCCAACGCCGACGACCCTTCGAGTTGCGACCAGAGTTTGCGTGCAGTCGCCTGATAAAGCCGAGTCCATCGCGGATCGCCAGTCCGTTGGTGGAGAAAAAGCGCGGCGAGCAGCGTGCCCGGCGAACCCCACATGAGTTCGCGCGCGGGATGGTCCATCGTCTGCTCGATGAGCCTGGCCAGTTCGTCAGCTGTCTCCCCGGACGGCTCGTTCCAGTAGCGCAGCAGCTGAATGCCCGTGTCGCCCATCAGGTAGCTGCCGAAGGCCGATGGGCCGCGGTGTCCCATCGCCTTCCGGTTCGGCTCCAGCAGCGAATGAACGAAGGGCGCGTAGTCGCCCTGCAGCCGGCACGCGCCGCGCGCCCCCAGGTAGCGAAGCGCCCAGAACACGCCGCAGGCGCCCCAATAGAGCATGTAGGAAGGGGCAGCCCGGGCGCTGTCGTTGGGGTGCGTCGGCCACAGCAGCCCGGGAGAAAAGCGCGCTTCCGTCTCGCTCACGATCTGCGCGATCGTTTCGCGCACCAGCGCTTCGTCCCAGGCGATCAGGCTCAGCGGTTCATGGCGGTCGGTCGAGAAGAGCATGGCGTGCGGTGAGGGGAGCTCACGATAATGACTTCGGCATGGAAGCGCCATGTCGAACATACAGGAGAGACGGCCATGCGCTTCGGATTGATCGCCAGCAGGCTGCATCGCCGGGATGCGAGCGCCGGGCTGGCCCACTGGATCGCTGCCAGCGACGAGGGCATCCGTACGCTGCAGCTCGAGCTGCACGCGGTCGGCGGTACCTACGATGCGCTGATGCGCCAAGGCCTGCTGGCGGGCTACGAGCGCCTGGTGCGCTATCCCGACGGCCGGGACGGGGGCGTGATGCGGCTGGTGTCGCACATCGCGGGCGGCCTCGCCACCGCCAGCGAGCTCGATGGCGTGATCTACCTCATCGATCCTGTCGATCCGTCCTCGCTGTATCCGGAGGCGCTGGCGCTCAAGCGCCAGTGCGTGGTCCACGGCAAGCCCTTCATCTCCACGGTCGCAGGCGCGGCCGAATGGGTGGCGGTAGAACTCGCGCATGCGGGCCTGGCTTCGGATCAAAAACAACGGCTCTCGGCGATCGACGCGCAGACGGTCGCCCTGATCGCGCACGATGCCTTGAAGGACCGCATGGTCGAGTTCGCCGCGGCGCACTTCGATCTGCTGTCCAGGTTCAAGACGCGCGTCGGCACCGGCACCACGGGCGGCCGGCTCAACGACATGGCCTGGTCGCGCGGCTGGCCCCAGGACCAGCCCTGGGTCCAGCGCTACCTGAGCGGCCCGCTGGGCGGCGATGCGCAGATCGCCGAACTGGTGCTCGACCGCCGCTGCCAGAAGGCCATCTTCTTCGAGGACCCGCATGTCGCGCGCCAGCACGAAGCCGACATCCAGCTGCTCGAACGGGCGGTGTGCAGCACGACGCGGGACACCACCTGCTTCAACTCCCCGGCGATGGCCGAGCGCTGGGCATCGACCTTCTCCTGAACCGCCGGCCGAAGGCAGAATCCGGCCTTCAGCCACCCACGGCATCGAGGACACACAACACCATGAACGATCTGTCGGCTTTTCCGATCACCAAGAAATGGCCCGCCCGGCATCCCGATCGGCTGCAGCTCTATTCGCTGCCGACGCCCAACGGCGTCAAGGTCTCGATCATGCTCGAGGAGACGGGCCTGCCCTACGAGCCGCATCTGGTCAGCTTCTCGACGAACGACCAGATGTCGCCCGAGTTCCTCTCGCTCAGTCCCAACAACAAGATCCCGGCCATCCTCGATCCCGATGGCCCCGGCGGCAAGCCGCTGCCCTTGTTCGAATCGGGCGCGATCCTGCTCTACCTCGCGGACAAGACCGGCCAGCTCATGCCGAAGGACGCGGCCGGCCGCTGGGAAACCGTCCAGTGGCTGATGTTCCAGATGGGCGGCATCGGTCCGATGTTCGGCCAGCTCGGCTTCTTCAACAAGTTCGCCGGCAAGGACTACGAAGACAAGCGGCCGCGCGACCGCTACGTCGAGGAGGCCAAGCGCCTGCTCGGCGTGCTCGAAGGGCGGCTCGCGGGCCGCAGCTGGATCATGGGCGATGCCTACACCATCGCCGACATCGCCACCTTCCCGTGGGTGCGCAACCTGATCGGCTTCTACGAAGCGGCGGACCTGGTCGAGATCCGAAACTTCCCGCAGGTCACGCGAACGCTGGAAGTGTTCCTGGCGCGGCCTGCCGTCGCGCGGGGCCTGGGAATCCCGCAGCGGGACTAGCCGCAGCTGCCGATGTGGCCGCAGGCGGTGCAGAAGTCGCAGCCGTCCTTCTGGATCATCGTCGCGTTGCCGCACTCCGGGCAGCGCGCGCCGGCCATCGGCTCGGCCTGCGTGAGCGTGGACGCCGGCGGCTGCAGGATGCCCATTTCCTGCAGCGGATAGCCCTCTTCGTCCAGCACGCCGAGCATCGCGTAGCGGTGAATGATCAGCCGCGCCAGGTAGGCCACCGTCGAGGGCCAGGTCTGCTGCCGCTGCTGGCCGTGCGGCAGGCCCGGCACGAAGGCCATGAAGTGGCCCAGCGGCTCGGCGTAATTCAGGAGCTTGCGCAGCTTCATGCCGATCCATGCCGGGTCGAGCACGCGCATGTCGAGCGAGAGCACGCGCGCGAGCCCGTCCATCGCGCGCGGGCAGTTGCCCGAAAGCCCCAGCGCGCAGGGCCGGGTGACCGTGCCGCCCTGCCCGTCCGGCACCAGCACCTCCTTGAGCGTCAGCGCGAAGGCCTCGTCGCTGGCCGGGTTGCGCACGTCCACCGACCAGGCGAGCGTTCCGTTCGGGCCGGTCTGCGGCTCCTCGCGGCTGAACATCGCGTCGATCACCGGCGTCGGTGCGGATTCGCCCGCTACCCACAGCCCGAGCTGCTCGCAGCGCCAGCGGATCACGGCGGCGGTGGCGGCCACCACGCCGGGAAAGCGGCGCATCTCGCCGTGGGGCGGAAAGGGCATCTCGAACGCGCGCTCTTCCTGCACCGTGGCCATCGCATCGAGCTTCAGGCGCACCCAGGCCGCGTCCTTGGCGCGCAGGTCCATCGACAAGGTCTTGGCCAGCGCGCCGAGCCCGCGCGGTTGTTCGGCGCCGTTGATCCACACCTCGAAGGGCGCGGGCTTACCCTCCTCGGGCAGCTCGCCGATGAAGAGCGCGAATTCGCCGAAGGGATGCCGGACCATGTAGGTCCAGGCCGCGTTGCCGCCGGGCAGCTCCGGGCGCCCGGGCCAGCGCAGCGAGGCCAGCACCGGCCGCGGCATGCGTTCGAGCGCAAGGCGCTGGTTCAGGTGCGGGGCATCGAGCGCCGCCGGCGCTTCCTGCACCTTCGCCGCGGTGGCGGCATCGACGCTGAGCACCGCACCAAGCACCGCGTTGGGCCGGTAGGTCGCCAGGCCCTTCAGGCCAGACTTCCAGGCCCGCAGGTACAGGTCCTGGAAATCCGCATACGGGTAGTCGGCCGGCACGTTGACGGTCTTCGAGATGCCGGTATCGACGTAAGGCGCAACAGCCGCGACCATCTCCTCGTGCGCCTGCGCGCTCATCTGCAGCGCGGTGACGAAGGCCACTGTGAGCGGCGCCTGCTCGCCCTTCAGATGCCGGTACAGCCGCCAGGCATGGTCTTCGACCATGTGTTCCTCGAAGGTGCCCTCGGCGCTGCGCTTGCGGCGCGTGTAGGTCCACGAGAACGCCGGCTCGACGCCGTTGCTCGCGTTGTCGGCAAAGGCCAGGCTGATGGTGCCGGTGGGCGCGATCGAGAGCAGGTGCGAATTGCGCAGGCCTACAGCGCGGATGCGCTCCTTCAGCGGCGCCGGCAGGCGCGAGGCGAAGGTGCCGCGGCGCAGGTAGAGATCGGCGTTGAAGAGCGGGAAGGCGCCGCGCTCGGCCGCCAGGTCCGCGGACGCTTCGTAGGCCGCATCGCGCAGCACTTCGGCGATGCGGCGCGCCGCGGCGCGCGCGGCGGCGCTGTCGTAGCGCAGGTTCAGCATCACCAGCGCATCGCCCAGGCCCGTGAAGCCCAGGCCGATGCGGCGCTTGCTGGACGCTTCCTCGCGCTGGCGCTCGAGCGGCCAGACGCTGATGTCGAGCACGTTGTCGAGCATGCGCACCGCCACCCGGGCCAGGCGCGCGAAGGCCTCTTCGTCGAAGCGCGCGGCCGCCTCGAACGGGTCGCGCACGAAGCGCGTCAGGTCGATCGAGCCGAGGCAGCAGCAGCCGTAGGGCGGCAAGGGCTGCTCGCCGCAGGGGTTGGTGGCGGCGATGGTTTCGCAGTACGAGAGGTTGTTGTCGGCGTTGATGCGGTCGAGGAACAGCACACCCGGCTCGGCATGGTCGTAGGTCGAACGCATGATCTGTTCCCACAGTTCGCGCGCCGGCAGCGTGCGGTAGACCCACAGGCCGTCGTCGCGCTGGTAGGCGCCGCCGGCCTTCTGCCGCGGGCCCGGCGCCGCGCGGTGCACCAGCTCGACCAGCCGGTCGTCCTGCACGGCCTGCATGAAGGCATCGGTCAGTCCCACCGAGATGTTGAAGTTCGCCAGGTCGCCCTGGTCCTTGGCATGCACGAACTCGTCGATGTCCGGATGGTCGCAGCGCAGCACGCCCATCTGCGCGCCGCGGCGCGCGCCGGCCGACTCCACCGTCTCGCAGGAGCGGTCGAACACCCGCATGTACGACACCGGCCCCGAGGCGCTCGACTGCGTGCTGCCGACCCAGGCGCCGCGCGGCCGGATACGCGAGAAGTCGTAGCCGACGCCGCCGCCGCGGCGCATGGTCTCGGCGGCCTCGGTGAGCGCGGTGTAGATGCCCGGATGGCCTTCCTCTTCCTGCGCGATCGAGTCGCCGACCGGCTGCACGAAGCAGTTGATCAGCGTGGCGGACAGCGCCGTGCCGGCCGCCGAGTTGATGCGCCCCGCGGGCACGAAGCCGTCCTGCAAGGCCTGCAGGAAGCGCGCTTCCCACTGCGCGCGCGCCTCGGGCGGCTCGGCCTGCGCCAGCGCACGCGCCACGCGGCGGCGAACGTCGTCGATGCTGCGTTCACTGCCCTTGGCGTACTTCTCGAGCAGCACTTCCTCGCTGATCGCCTGCAGCGGCAGCGCGGGCGCGCTGATCGAACTGGTCGAGGCCTGAGGTTCCATGGTTCGCTCCTGATGCGTCCTGCATCTTCCGTCAGAAGCGGCGCACGCACTTGTCCGAGCCGCTCACGCGCATCAGGCGCCGGGTGCCACACCCCAGCGAGCGCTCGCGAAAGCGCTGACGAAGCGCTCCAGTTCCTCGTGCGCGAGGCCGTCGATGCCGGCCGCCCGCGCCCGCCCGCCGCCGCCGAAGCGGCTGCACAGCGCATGGGCGCCCGCCGGCGAGGCCAGCGGCGCGCGCACGCTGACGGCATAGCCGCTGCCCTGCCGCTTGAGCACCGCGTGGGCACGCTGCGGCTCGGCGTTGGCGAGCTCGTTGGCGATGCAGCCGAGCACGCGCCGGCTCCAGGGCGCATCCGGCAGCACGCGCACGCTGGCGCCCGCGTCTTCCCAGAGCGGCGCAACGGCAAGCGCCTGCTGCAGATCGCTGTGGCGCTGCGCGTCGATCTCGTCCACCACGGCCTCGTAGGCCAGCATGTCGCGCGGGTCGCGGTAGCGCAACATGATCGCGTGCAGCTCGCGCGGCGCGATGAGCACATCGCGCTCCTCGTCGCCGTAGGCGTTGTAGTTGATCGCTTCCCCGAGCCGCCGCAGCAGCGCGCAATCGCCGGCGTCGACATTCGAATCGAGCGCCAGCCGACCGGCGACCTCGGCCAGGTTGTCGCCGTAGATGCCCACCAGCGCCCAGGGCCGGAAGGCGCCGCCGAGCTGGCGATCGACGAGCAGGCTGGTGCAGACATCGGTGGCGGTGTCGACGTGCGACTCGAGCAGCGGATGCACGGGCATGTCCTCCACCACGTGATGGTCGAAATAGCGCACGCGCACGCCGGCGTCGAGCAGGCGCAGCAGCGCATCGCGGTTGGGCCGCATCGACAGGTCGAAGACGGTGATCTCGTCGCCGGTCTTTGCGTGCACGCGCGCGAGCAGCGCGATCTCGCGCTTCAGGCCGGTCAGCAGCGCTGCGGGCGCGGGCTCGTGCAGCCGCCATTGCACGGCGGCGCAGAGGCCGTCGGCATCGCCGTTGCAGACATCGAATCGTCGAACCGTCACTCTTCCAGCCCTCGCTTCCAGGGCAGCCGAATCCTGCCCGCTACATGCGCCCCTTCCACGGTACCAGCCGGCGCTCCAGCCAGCGCATCAGCAGGTCGAACAGATAGGCCACCACGCCGATCACGATGATGCCCATGATCACGATGTCGGTGCGCAGGAAGTTCGATGCGTTGAGCACCATCTGCCCCAGGCCCATGTTGGCGGCCACCATCTCGGCGGCCACCAGCGTGGTCCAGCCGAAGCCGATGGCGATGCGCATGCCGATCAGGATGTCGGGCAGCGCCGAGGGCAGGATCACGTGGCGGATCACCTGCATGTAGCTGGCGCCCATCGAATACGCGGCATTGATCTGCTCCTGCGATGCGCTGCGCATGCCCGAGCGCGCGGCCAACGCCAGCGGCGCGAAGCAGCTCAGGAAAATGAGCAGCACCTTGGGCAGCTCGTCGATGCCGAACCAGATGATGATGAGCGGCAGGTAGGCCAGCGGCGGCAGCGGCCGGTAGAACTCCAGCGGCGGGTCGAAGATGCCGCGCGCCACGCGGCTCATGCCCATCGCGATGCCGATCGGGATCGCCGTCACGCAGGCCAGCAGAAAGGCCGAAAACACGCGGAACATGCTGGCCAGGAAGTGCTGCCACAGCGGCTTGTCGTTGGCCTGGCCGGTGATGTATTCGTAGAACTGCTGGAACACCGCCTGCGGCGAAGGCAGGAAGAGCGGCTTGACCCAGCCCATGTTGGTGATCACGAACCACAGCACCAGCAGCGCCACCACGGTGATCACGCTGATGGTCGCGCTCGAGCCTTCGCCCGGCACCTTGAAGGCGCTGGTCTTGAGCTTGGCGGCGCCCTTGGCCGTGCCGGCGACGACGGCCGGCTGCGCTGGACTGTTGGCGGGTGGCGTCATGGCGACGGGCGAAGCAATGCCGACATCAGACATGGGCGGCCTCCCGATGATGGACGATCGCCAAGACCTCTTCGCGCATGCGGATGAATTCGGGCTCGGACTTCACCTTGCGCGAATTGCCATGCGAGAGGAACTGGCGGGAGAAGGGCACGTCGTCGTAGACATGCGAGATGCGGCCCGGGCTCGGACTCATCACGATCAGCCGCGTGGCCAGGAACAGCGCCTCTTCCACCGAGTGCGTGATGAAGAACACCATCTTGTTCGACGTCGACCAGGCCTTGAGCAGGATCTCCTGCACCTGCTCGCGCGTGAAGGCGTCGAGCGCACCCATGGGCTCGTCCATCAGCAGCACGGCCGGATCGCTGGCGAGCGCACGCGCGATGCCCACGCGCTGCTGCATGCCGCCCGAGAGTTCGTAGACGGCGCGGTCCGCGTACTGCTGCAGGCCGACCAGGGCCAGCTTCTCTTCGGCGATCCGGTCGCGTTCCGCCTTGCCCATGCCGGCCAGGCGCGGGCCCAGCGCGACGTTGTCGCGCACGTTGAGCCAGGGCATCAGCGCATGCTTCTGGAACACCACGCCGCGATCGGCGCCGGGGCCGGCCACGGGCCGGCCGTCGAGCAGGATCTCGCCGGTGGACGGCGGCAGGAAGCCGGCGATGCTGTTGAGCAGCGTGGTCTTGCCGCAGCCCGAGGCGCCGAGCGCGACGACGAAGTCGCCGTCGTGCATCTCCAGGTTCACGGGCGCCAGCGCCTGCAGCGTGCCGCCCTTGACGGCGTAGTTGACCGTGAGGTCGCGGATGTCGAGCGTGGGCATCGGGTCAGCCTTCTTCCTGCTACTTGCCCATCGCCTTGTCGACGTAGGTCGTGGTGACGAAGGCGCTGTAGTCGGGCTTCACTTCCTGGACGCGGCCCTGCTCCTTCAGGAAGGCCGCCGTGCCGGCCATGGCCTTGGCGGCGCCGCCGCCCAGCCAGGTGGGCGATACCTGCTCGGCCATGGTCGGGAAGCTGTAGAGCGACATCACCGAAGACACATCCTTCGGATCGGCCTTGGTCCACTTGGCCATGGCCCTGGTCTGCGGCGAATCGGGTTTCCAGCTCTTGCCGGTGGCCTTGTATTCCTCGTTGGCGCGGTTGAGGGCCTTCACGAAAGCGATCATGAAGGGTTCGTTGGCGGCCGCCCACTTGGCGTTGACCACGATGCCTTCGAAGGTGGGTGCGCCGCGCTTGCCGATGCTGCCCGAGGTCGCAATGGTCTTGCCGTTGGACTTGATCTTCGAGAGCACCGGATCCCAGATGAAGGTGGCGTCGATGTCGCCGCGCTCCCAGGCCGCCGCGATCTCGGGCGGGCGCATGTTCATCACGTTGACGCTCTTGGCGTCCACGCCGTCCATCTTCATCGCGGCCATCAGCTGGTAGTGCGCCGTCGACACGAAGGGCGTCGCCACCTTCTTGCCGGCCAGGTCCTTCATGCTGTTGATGTTGCTGCCGTTGCGCGCGACCAGCGCCTCGGCGTCGGCGATGTCGGCGGAGATCCAGAACAGCTTGATGTCCTGGCCCTGGCTGGCTGCCGCGGTGAGCGGGCTGGAGCCGGTCTCGCCCATCTGCACGTCGCCCGAGGCCATGGCGCGGATCACGTCGCCGCCGCCTGCGAACATGCGCCAGTTGATCTTGTAGCCGGTGGCCTTCTCGACCTCGCCGGATTCCATGACCAGGCGCAGCGGCACCAGCATGTCCTGGTGCGCGAAGGTCAGCTCCTTGGTCTGGGCGAAGGAGGCGCCGTAGAACATCGCGGTCGCGAGGGCCGCGCATGGCAGGGCGAAACGCCGGGGCATGTTCATCTCATTTCTCCTGTGGGTGAATCTCGATGTGGACTTTGCACCCATCGCCCCGGGCCAGGAAGTACCAGCGCCGCCAAGGGCATGGAGCCAGTGGACTGGGACTTACCCTTGTTCTGGTGCGGGGGTGCACGAGGGAGGTGCGTGCCTTGCTCCCTCGCCCTCTGGGAGAGGGTTGGGGTGAGGGCCCTTCGGCCTTTGATTTGGACGTTGCGCTTGAGTCGAGGCCGGAGCCGGGAATTCGCCCCGGCGGGCGACTCACTTTTCTTGTCTCGCCAAGAAAAGTAAGCAAAAGAAGGCGACCCCACTGTGCGTGTCCCTCCGCTTCGCTGCGGGCAACCTGCGGTGCTCGCTTCAGGCGGGGTCCGCGCAAACTCGCTTCGCTCAAACACGCGCGGCCCTTTATCCGCCTGAAGCTGCGCTCCTCGGCACGCCCAGAGGGGCTTGAACAAGTACGCGCCATGGCGCGTACTTGGGCTTTGGGTTGTTGGATGTTCCGCCGGCCGAGCGAAGCGAAGGCCTGTCCCCGTTCCCCTCCCCTCTGGCTGCGCCGAGGAGCGCAGCTTTTCGCGGATCAGGGCTCGCGATTGTCTGAGCCGAAGGCGAGTTCGAGCGAGACCCCGCGAAAAGCGAGCACCGCAGGTTGCCCCGGAGCGAAGCGCAGGGGTCGCAGACAGTGGGGTCGCCTTTTCTTTGCTTACTTTCTTTTGGCGACGCAAAAGAAAGTGACTCGCCCGCCGGGGCGAATTCCCGGCTCCGGCCTCCGAACAGGCGCAACGCCGAAGCAGGCGAACGGTGCCCCCACCCCAACCCTCCCCCAGAGGGGGTGGAGAAAGACCGCTCAGTGCGGACGCGTCTTCGAAGCCCGCGACTCTCCCCGCGCCTGCGCCAACTCTTCCACCGCCAACCCCAGCGCCCGAATCCCAGCCGGAATCTGCGCCGTCGCAATCGACGACAGCCGCAGGCGAAAGAAAGGACACGGGTAAGGCGGCTTGGCGAAGAACACGTCGCCGGCCTCGATCAGCACGCCGTGGCTGCGCGCCATCAGCGCCAACTCCGCGGCATCGACCCAGGTCGGCGCCTGTACCCAGATCGAGGCGCCGCCCGAGGGCAGCGTGAACTCGAAATCCGGCAGGTGGTCGCGCAGCGCCTGCGCCGCCAGCGCCAGCCGCTCCTGCATCGCATGGTTGACGCGCCGCGCATGCGACTCGTGATGACCCAGCGACAGGAAGAGCGCATAGGCATGCTGCAGGAACGCGCTCGGATGCCGCACCATCGCATGGCGGATCACGCGCAGTTCCTTGATGAGCGCGCGCGGCGCGACGATGAAGCCCAGGCGCAGTGCCGGCGACAGGCTCTTCGACACCGAGCCGACGTAGATCACGCGGCCGGTCTTGTCCAGGCTCTTCAGGGCCGGCATCGGCGTGCCCTCGTAGAGATTTTCGGCCTCGTAGTCGTCCTCGATGATCACGAAGTCCTGCAGCTCGGCCTTGCGCAGCAGCCACTGGCGGCGCTCCAGGCTCAGCGTGGCCGTCGTCGGGCTCTGGTGCGAGGGCGTGCAGAACAGGTAGTCGGCGGCCGGCAGCGCATCGACCACCAGGCCCTCTTCGTCGACGTCGATCTCGACCCACTTCGGATTGCGCAGCGCGAAGCTGTTGCGCGCATGCGGATGGCCCGGCTCCTCCAGCCCGACGCGCGTGTGCTCGTCGAACAGCGCATCGGCCAGCAGGTAGCAGGCATGCTGCGCGCCGAGCGTGACCAGGATCTCTTCCTTCAACGCGAACACGCCGCGCTTGGGCAGGAGGCGGGTGCGGATCTGCTCGATCAGGTCCGGCACGTCGTCGGTCTCGAAGTCGGGCGTCCAGTGCGGCAGCTGCGAGCGCGCGAGGCTGCGGGCGCAGCATTCGCGGAAATCCTCGGTCGGGAAAAGCTGGGGGTCGTAGGTGCCGTAGATGAAGGGGTACGGATAGTCGCGCCACTGGTCGGGCTTGGACAGCGTAGGCCGGTCGATCAGCGAGCGCAGCACGCGCGCCGACCATTCCGGCGGCTGGCCCGACTGGCCGCTGCGCCCCACCAGCGGCTCGGCCAGCGCGGCCGAGAGCGGCCGCGCGTTGTGCGCCACGAATACGCCGCTGCGCGGGCGCGCCTCGAGAAAGCCTTCGTCCATCAACTGCAGATAGGCCGAAGTCACGGTGTTGCGGCTCAGGCCCAGCAGGGCCGCCAGCTCGCGCGACGAGGGCAAGGGCGCGCCGGCACTCAGGCGGTCTTCGAGGATGGCCTGCACCACCGCGGCGCGCAGCCGGCCCTGCAGGGGCAGGCCGGGCTGGTCGGGCAAGGCGAAGAGCTGCGCCCACTGGATCGATCGAGGGGTCGGCATGGTGCATTGCAGTTTAGGACACTGGCTCGGTCGAATCCCCGCAACTGGCCCTATCGCTGCGCGCGCTGGCTCTCTACGCTTCGACTCATCGAATGAACAAAGACAGGAGTTCCGCGTGACCGTGACCACCGCCACCCTCGAGGCCTTCAGCGACGCCTGGAACCGCCACGACATCGATGCGCTGATGAGCTTCATGAGCGAGGACTGCGTGTTCCAGACCGCCGCCGGCCCCGATGCCTGCGGCGCCCGCCACAGCGGCACCGAAGCCGTGCGCCGCGCCTTCGCGGCCGCCTGGCAGGCCGTGCCTGATGCGCAATGGATCAATGGCCGGCACTTCGTCTCGGGCGATTTCGGCACCTCGCAGTGGACCTTCACCGGCACGGCCGCCGACGGCAGCCGCATCGAGACCGACGGCGTCGACATCTTCAGCTTCAAGGATGGAAAGATCGCCCTCAAGAACGCATTCCGCAAGGCGCGCCCCAACCTGCCTGCAGCCAAATAATTCGCAGGGAGCCTCCATGACGATGACCGGCACCGCGCAGTTCAGCAGCACCCCGGGCCAAGCCGCGCCCGCGCGCAAGCCCTACGACCCGCGCTACGACCCGCTCGTGGCCCCCGACCCGGGCGCCGGCCGCGCCTACGCGCCGACCTGGTGGGTGGCCAGCGCCGGCAGGCCGCCCCAGGACGACGGCCCGGTCGTGTGCGACATCGATGTCGACGTCGCGGTCATCGGCTCCGGTGCCACCGGCATGTCGACCGCGCTCTACCTCGCGCAGGAACACGGCATCCAGGCCACCGTGCTCGAAGCCAACCAGGCCTCGTGGGGCTGCTCGAGCCGCAGCGGCGGCCAGGGCCAGAACGCGAGCGGCCGGCTCAAGCGCTCGCAATGGATCCGGCGCTGGGGCCTCGACGTAGCGAAGCAGCTCGACGCCGAGATCCGCAGCGGCTTCGAGAACTTCAGGCACTTGACGACGCAGATCGACTGCGACGCCTACGACGGCGGCCACCTCTACCTCGCGCACCGGCCCGAGAAGCTCGCCGGCCTCGCGGCCGAGGCGCGCGTGATGCGCGAACAGTTCGGCTACGACACGCGCATGCTCACCGCCGAGGAAGTGCGGCGCGACTACTGCGACGAGCGCGAGACCGCGGGCGCACTGTTCGAATTTGAGGGCGTGGGCATCCATCCGCTCAAGTTCACCTTCGGACTGATGGAGAAGGCGCGTGCGCTGGGCGTGAAGGTCCACACCTCGAGCCCGGTGCAGGGCTGGCAGACCATCGACGGCGTGCACCACCTGCAGACGCCCGGCGGCGTGGTGCGCGCGCGGCGCGTGGCGGTGTGCACGGGCGGCTACACCGGCCAGGCGCTGAACCCGCTGCTCAAGAACAAGATCATGCCGATCCTGTCGAACTCGGTGGTGACTCGGCCGCTGACCGAGGCCGAGCTGCAGGCCACCAACTTCAGATCATTCACTTTCCTGACCGACACGCGCACGCTGCGCTTCTACTACCGGCTGCTCAAGGGCAACCGGCTGCAACTCGGGAGCCGCAGCTCGGTGAGCGGCGCCGATGCCGAGGACCCGGTGCACCTGAAGCTGCTCACCGACGCCATCGCGCGTAAGTTCCCGCCGCTCGCCGGCATCCCCATCGACTACTCGTGGTGGGGCTGGGTGGACGTGAGTCACGACATGATGCCGCGCATCACGCAGCCCGATGCGGACAAGAAGATCTGGTACGCGGTGGGTTATGGCGGCAACGGCGTTTCGTTCTCGACCTGGGCCGGCAAGCGGCTGGCCGAGCGCGTGGCCGGCAAGGACGCAGGGCGCAAGGTCTTCGAGCTGCCGATCTACAAGTCGCCGCTGCCCTTCCCCAACGTGCTGGGGCTGGTCGAGTCGCCGGCCTTCGCGCCGTTCCGGCGCATGGGCCAGCGCGTGCTCTACAAGTGGTATTGGTTGCGCGACGAGAAGTGAGCCAGCCGGCTGCGCATCGGCGGCGCGAAACTCAGCTGCGCAGCGCCGTCAGCTGGCTCACGCGGCAATGGCCGAACTCGCAGCGCACCGCCATGACCTGACCGTTGGTGCAGGCCACGGTGTGGCGCTCGAATCCGGGCCCCTTCTCCACCAGCGTCGCCAGCGGCGTGACGTTGCAGCGCTGCGCCTTGGCGAGCTGTTCCACGTTGTAGGTGTCCCGGCCCGTGGGCCGGATGCTTTCCGCCGTCCGCAGCGACGGCGGCACCCAGGTGACGCGCACGCTCGGGTCGGTGTTGATATAGCCCTTTTGCGCCATGCAGTTGGCCATCACGGTCTCCTGCTTGGTCTTCCAGGCGCGGCGCTCGGGTGTGTAGACCCAGTGGTTGAAGCCGACCAATCCACCGATCACCACGCCGCCGGCGAGCGTCGACCATCCTTGCAGGATGCCTATGCCGATCACGCCCCCATCGACCACGACCAGCGCATCGTCGTGCTGGCTGGCGTTGAAAGGCACGTTCTTCGCGTTCGCGCGGCACTTGCCCACGTCCTGGTCGTAGACCGAACTCTCGACCGCCGACGGCGCCACCATGGGCACGTAGTCCGCGCCGGAACCCGAACCGGGGCCATCCTGGGGCCGGGTTGCGCATCCACAAACCAAGGCTGTCGCGCACACGATGCTCAGCAGTTTCTTCATGAAATCCCTCGACTGGTCCTCACTCCGGGGGTCGATTGAATCACACAAATAGTTACTTTCCAAGGCGACTTTTGAGGAATTCGCATGCAAATCTTGCCATTCGGGGTTTTGAAGCCACAAGCCGCCCGGCGTGCAGGGCCGATTCTCACAACCGGGACGCGCGCTTCGCCGCGTACAGGCTAGCCACAACGGGGTCGAGCCGGACGCTGCGGCGCCGGGAGTCGCGTTAGCATCGCCCGGTTTGCCCCCATGCTTTCTGCTGCCCTCCTCTGCCTCGTTGTCGCCGTCAGCGACGGCGACACTCTCAAGCTTCGCTGCGGCGAGCCCGGCGCCTACCGCCGGCTCACCGTGCGGCTGCATGCCGTCGATGCGCCAGAGCTCGGCCAGCCCTTCGGCCGCCGCGCCAAGCGTGCGCTCGCGGATATCGCTTACCGCAAGACCGCACGGCTGGACTGCGGCCAGATCGATCGCTACGACCGTCGCGTCTGCGAGGTGTGGGTGGCGCCCGCGTCCTGCACCGAAGCCCGCTGCCCGAAGACGCTCGATGTGAGTCTGGCCATGCTCACCGCCGGCATGGCCTGGTGGTCGCGCGCCCATGCCTCCGAGCAGAGCCCGGCCGAGCGCGGCCGATACAGCTTCGCCGAGCGGGAGGCCAAGGCCAGGCGCGTGGGCCTGTGGGCCGAACGCAACCCCGTGCCGCCCTGGCAATGGCGGCCGGCGCATCCGTACCTCCGGTGAAAACGCGGCTCGGCGGATAGGCTTTTGCCCGACACCGCCGGCGATCAGCTCGCGCCGCGCGCGGCCACGCCGAACGGACGCGCCAGCACGCGGTCGATGCGCCTGCCGTCGATCGCAGTGATCTCGAAGTTCCAGTCCTCGCAATCGATGCGCTCGCCGAGCTCGGGCAGATGGCCGGAGACGAAGATGAGCAAACCCGCCACGGTGTTGTAGCGCCCGCGCTCCTCCTCGGGCAGCTCGCGGATGTCGAGCCGCGCGCGCAGTTCGGACACCGGCATCAGGCCGTCGAGCTCCCACACGCCGTCGGGCCGTTCATGCGCCCAGGCATCGGCCTGGGTGGCGGTCTGCAGCTCGCCGGTGATCGCCTCCAGCAGGTCGCGCGGCGTCATGAGGCCCTGCACCACGCCCCATTCGTCGACCACGAACACCAGTCGGCCGGCGCGCGTGCGGAACTGCTCCAGCAGCTCCATGCCGGTGAGCGTCTCGGGCACGAACACCGCGGGCTGCGCCACCGACTCGATGGTGCCCTCGTGCGTCGGGCTCAGCGTCAACAGGTGCGCCACGCTGGTCACGCCCACCACATCGTCCAGCGAGGTGCGGCACACCGGGTACCAGGAGTGGACCAGGTTGAGCGCGCTCGCAGCAGACACCTTCTGCAGGCTCTGCGCGACAGTGAAAGAGGCCTCCAGCCATTCGATGTCGGCACGCGGCACCATCAGCGAGCTCAGCCGGCGATCGTCGAGATGGAACACGTTGCGCACCATCTGGTGCTCGTGCATTTCGATCACGCCGGCATCGACGCCTTCCTCGAGGCTGGCGGAGATCTCCTCCTCGGTCATCATGCGGGCCGCGCTCGAATCGATGCGCAGCAGCTTGAGCGTGGCGGCCGTGGCGCCCGACAGCAGGAGCACGAAGGGCTTGGCGGCAGTGGCCAGCGCGCGCATCGGCCGCGCCACGTAGCGCGCCACCGGCTCGGGGTAGAGCTGGCCGATGCGCTTGGGCACCAGTTCGCCGAAAACGATCGTGAAGAAGGTGATGCAGGTCACCACGATGGCCGTCGACACGAAGCTGGCCCCGCCCGCGCCCAAACCCAGCCCCTCCATCCAGTTCGAGAGCGGCGCCGCGAAGGCCGCCTCGCCGACGATGCCGCTCAACATGCCGATCGAAGTAATGCCGATCTGCACGCTGGAGAGAAACTGCGTCGGGTCCTCCATCAGCTTGAGCGCAGCCTCCGCCCCCGTGTCCCCCGCCTCGGCCAGCGCCGCGAGCCGCGCCCGACGACTGGTGGAAAGGGCCATTTCGGACATTGCGAACAACGCGTTGAGCGTGGTCAGCAAGGCCAGCAGAAAAACATCCATGTATGCGGGAGAGAATGGGGAGATGGCACTCTACCTGATCGGCGATGTGCAGGGCTGCGACGAGCCCCTGCAGCGCCTGCTCGACGACATCGCTTTCTCTCCCAGCCGCGACACCCTGGTGCTCTTGGGCGACCTGGTCAACCGCGGCCCCGCGTCGGTCGAGGTGCTGCGGCGCGTGCAGCGCTGCGGCGGCGCTGCGAAGACCGTGCTCGGCAACCACGACCTGCACCTGCTCGGCGTCGCGCAGGGCGCACGCAAGCTCGGGCGCAAGGACACGCTGCACGGCGTGCTCGAGGCGCCCGACCGCGAAGCCCTGCTCGACTGGCTGCGCCAGCAGCCCATGGCGCTGCACCGCTCGGTGGGCGGCGGCGACCTGCTGATGGTGCATGCGGGCGTGCTGCCGCAGTGGAGCGTGGCCGACACGCTGGTCTATGCGGCCGAGGTCGAGTCGGTGCTGCGCGGTTCCGCAGCGGGCGAATTCCTGCACGAGATGTACGGCAACGAGCCCGCGCAGTGGAGCGACACGCTCAGTGGCCATGCGCGGCTGCGCGCGATCGTCAATGCGCTCACGCGCCTGCGCTTCTGCACGGCGGATGGCCTGATGGAATTCGAAACCAAGGACGGCGCCGCGGCCGCGCCGGCAGGCTTCATGCCTTGGTTCGACGTGCCCGGCCGCAGGACGCAAGCTGCCACCATCGCCTGCGGGCACTGGTCGACGCTGGGCTGGCTCTCGCGGCCCGACCTGATGTCGACCGACACCGGCTGCGTCTGGGGCGGTTGCCTGAGCGCGGTGCGCATCGGCGCGACGCTCGCGGAGCGCGAACTGATCCAGGTCCGCTGCCCGGCAGCGCAGCAGCCGGGCTGAGCCCTTAATTCGGCTGTGCTGCGGTCTTGAACAGCGCCGGAACCTTGCGCTTGCTCTTGATATTGCTCGAGATGCCGCGCGAAGGCGTGGTCTTGGCGGCCGCTTCCCAGGCCGGTGCGGCTTCGCGCTCCGGCGTTTCGTAGGGCTGCTCGAAGAAGGGATCGCGCGGCGTCGCGGGTGCGCGGTGCGGCCGGCCACTGCGCACAGGACGGGCTTCGCTGCGTTCGCGCGGCTGGTCGAGCACGTCGCGCGCATCGCCGGCCTCGCCTTCGTCGCGCCAGTGGCGGCGGCCGTCGTTGATGCGGCCGCGCGGGCGGTCTTCCTCGAACTCGATCGGCTCGAGCTCGATCTTCTTCTTGATCAGCTTCTCGATGTCGGCCACCAGGCGCACGTCGTTGCCGCCGCTGGCAAAGCTCACCGCCAGGCCCGAGGCGCCGGCGCGGCCGGTGCGGCCGATGCGGTGCACGTAGTCTTCGGCGTTGAACGGAATGTCGAAGTTGAAGACCGCCGGCACGTCCTTGATGTCGAGGCCGCGCGCCGCGACGTCGGTGGCCACCAGCAGGTCGACCTCGCCGGCCTTGAAGGCCGCGAGCGCCTTCAGGCGCTCGTCCTGGCTCTTGTCGCCGTGCAGGGCGGTGGTATTCAAGCCTTCGCGTTCGAGCGAACGCGCAAGCCGCGCGCAGCCCAGCTTGCTGTTGACAAAGACGAAGGCTTGCTTGAGGCCGCGCTGCTTCAGGATCTGCTTCAGCGCGCGGCGCTTGTCGTCGTCGCTCACGCTGTAGAAATGCTGTTCGACGGTGGAAGCGGTTTCGTTCGGCCGCGCCACCTCGATGGTGACCGGGTTCTGCAGGTAGCTGCCCGCGAGGCGCTTGATCTCGGGCGAGAAGGTGGCCGAAAACAGCAAGGTGGTGCGCTGCTTGGGCAGGAACGAGAGAATGCGCTGCAGGTCGGGCAGGAAGCCGATGTCGAGCATGCGGTCGGCCTCGTCGAGCACCACGTACTCGACCTGGTTGAGCACCGCGTTCTTGGCCTCGATGTGGTCGAGCAGCCGGCCCGGCGTGGCGACCAGCACCTCGACGCCCTTCTTGAGTTCCAGCGTCTGCGGCTTCATGTCGATGCCGCCGAACACCACCGCGCTGCGCAACTGGGTGTGCTTGGCGTAGAGCTTGACCTGCTGCGCCACCTGGTCCGCCAGCTCGCGCGTGGGCAGCAGCACCAGGGCACGCACCGGATGGCGCGCCGGCGAGGTCGAGCTGTTCTCGTGCTTGAGCATGCGCTGCAGGAGTGGCAGCGAGAAGGCAGCGGTTTTCCCGGTGCCGGTCTGCGCCGCGCCCATCACGTCCTGGCCTGCGAGGACCACCGGAATGGCCTGCTCCTGGATCGGCGTCATGGTTTCGTAGCCCATTTCGGCGACGGCGCGCGCCAGCGGTTCGGCCAGGGAAAGATTGGAGAAGGAGCTTGTCATGAAGCCGGGTATTGTCGCACTGCGGCAAAAGACGGCGATGACAGTGCGGTGACTGCGCGGTTAGCTATCTTTTCGATAGCAGACAACGCAGCAAAAACGGGCGATCGAGCCCCTGTGCCTCAAAGACTGCGGGTGTTGAAGGTGTCGCAGGCCTTCATCGAACCGCTCTTCAGCCCGGTCGTGAACCAGCGCTGGCGCTGGGCGCTGGTGCCGTGGGTGAAGCTGTCGGGCACCACCGCCCGGCCGGCCGAGCGCTGCAGCGCGTCGTCGCCGATCTTCGCGGCCGCGTTCATCGCCGACTCCACGTCGCCCTGCTCGAGGATCTGGCGCGCGTTCTGCGCCTTGTTGGCCCAGACGCCGGCGAAACAGTCGGCTTGCAGTTCGACGCGCACGCTCAGCGCATTGCTGTCGGCCTGGCTGATGCGGCCGCGCATCGAATCGACCTTGCCCGTGATGCCCAATTGATTCTGCACATGGTGGCCGACCTCGTGCGCGATCACGTAGGCCTGCGCGAACTCGCCCGGGGCGCCGAGTTCGCGCTTCAGGGTGTCGAAGAAGCCGAGATCGATGTAGACCTTCTGGTCGCCCGGGCAGTAGAAGGGACCCATGGCGCTCTGGCCGGTGCCGCAGGCCGTGGGCGTGACGCCGCGGAACAGTACCAGCCTGGGCTGGCGGTAGGTCGAACCGGCCTGCTGGAAGATCGGGGTCCAGACGTCCTCGGTGTCGGCCAGCACGACCGAGACGAAGCGTGCCGCCTCGTCGTTGGCCGGCGGCGCCGGAGCCCGCTGCTGCTGCTGGACGATCGGCGCTTCGCCGCCGCCGGCGAACATGCTGAGCAGCGTGAGCGGATTGATGCCGAAGATCCAGCCCGCGAGCAGTGCCACGACGATGGTGCCGATGCCGACACTCCGCCCGCCGATCGGCAAGCCGCCAAAGCCACCGCCGCCTTCGCCCCGGCGGTCTTCCACATTCTCGGATTCGCGGTTGCCTTCCCACTTCATGACGTTCTCCTGCTCAGGCCTTCGGCAGTGTCACCCCCCGCTGGCCCTGGTACTTGCCGCCACGGTCTTTGTAGCTCGTTTCGCAGACCTCGTCACTCTCGAAGAACAGCACCTGCGCGCAACCCTCGCCGGCATAGATCTTGGCCGGCAGCGGCGTGGTGTTGCTGAACTCCAGCGTCACGTAGCCTTCCCATTCGGGCTCGAAAGGCGTGACGTTGACGATGATGCCGCAGCGCGCATAGGTGCTCTTGCCCAGGCAGATGGTCAGCACGTTGCGCGGGATGCGGAAGTACTCCACCGTGCGCGCCAGCGCGAAGCTGTTGGGCGGGATGATGCAGAAGTCGCCATGGAAATCGACGAAGCTCTTCTCGTCGAAGTTCTTCGGGTCGACTACCGTGCTGTGAATGTTGGTGAAGACCTTGAACTCGGGCGCGCAGCGGATGTCGTAGCCGTAGCTGGAGGTGCCGTAGCTGATGATGCGGTGGCCGTCCTGCTCGCGGATCTGGCCTGGTTCGAAGGGCTCGATCATGCCGTTCTTCTCGGCCATGCGCCGGATCCATTTGTCGCTCTTGATGCTCATGTGAGGTCTACGCTGCGGGGGTGCCGGGGATTGTGGCATGCCGCTGATCGCTCGCGAGCGCCTCCGGAAGCGTCACGGCCCGAACGCCGCCGAAGAAGAGCTCGGACACCATCGCGCCGATCGCGTCGTGATCGAGTTCGCGCCCCGGCTTGAGCCAGGTGAACATCCAGTTGATCATGCCGAACAGCAGCATCGCCATCGGCTTGCCGAGCTTGCTTTGCGGATCCTCGCCGCGCACCTCGGCGATGGTGCGCGCGAAGGCAGCGACCACGCGCCGTTCCACGTTCAGGATGCGCTCCTGGTCCTCTTCGCGCAGGAAGCGCACGTCTTCGGTCAGCACGCGCTGGGCGTTCTGGGCGATCGCGTACTCCGCCACGAAGCGCCGGATGAGCTCGGCGAGCCGGGCCTCGGGCGCCCGGTGCTCGCGCAGCACCTCCTGTACCACCGACTCGAGCCTCTGCACGTGCTCCTCGGCGATGCGCACCGCCAGGTCGTGCTTGTCGCGCACGTAGTGGTAGAGCGTGGCCTTCGACACGCCGCAGGCCGCGGCCACCTCGTTCATCGAAGTACCCGCGTAGCCGCGCTGCGCGAACAGCTGCGCCGCGTTGGAAAGAATCATTTCTCGCTGGCCGTCGTAGCCGGCCGGGTCACGCACGCGAGCCATTCGGCAGCGCCCTTTCCGTTGATGTTGTTGTTGCTATCGATGCGGTTGTCAGTATGCGCAAGTGCGGAACCCGAAGAACCCGTCGTCGCACTGCGGCATGGCAAAGCCGCGGCGCTTCGGCGAGCGCAGGCGCGCGCGCGTGGCGAGCGATGCGCCGCGCAGCACGTGGGCCTGGCCGAAGACCGGCTGCGGATCGAACTCGGTGCCGCCGCTCCAGGGGTCGGCGCGGAAGCCCGGCCAGGGCTTCAGCGTGCCCGCTGTCCATTCGTGGACGTCGGCCCAGCGGAAGCCGCGGCGCGCAGCGGTGTGGGCTGCGATTTCCCACTCCACCTCGGTCGCGAGACGGCGCCCGGCCCAGCGCGCCCAGGCATCGGCCTCCCACCAGGCCACGTGCACCGCGCTCTGGTTGCCCGCAGCGCGCACGGTGCGCCCGAAGCGCTGCTGAAGCACCGAGCCGCCGGTACCGCGGCGCGCGGCGCCGATCTGGGCCACGTGGCGCGGCCCGCGCCGCCCTTCGGCCTGCCGCTCGAGCCACTGGAGTCCTTCGGGATGCCACAAGTCCTCGCGGTCGTAACCGCCGTCGTCGACGAACTCCACGTACTGGCTCCAGGTGACGGGCTGGGCGTCGATCTCGAACTCTGGGACTTCGACCTGAAGCCGGCCGCGCTCCTGCGCGAATGCGAAGCCGGCATCGGCCACGCCCAGCTCCCAGGCGGTGGCCGGAATGAGGAGCGGCTCGCGCACGACCGCAGTCGGCTCCTGCTCGATGCCCAGCGGCAGGCCCAGCGTCTGGGCCATCACCACCAGCTGCTCGCCGCGCAGGTCCTCGTGAAACAGCGCGAGCCGGTAGAAGTAGAGACCGGTGTCGGTCTCGACCGCATGTTCGAGCAGCTCGAGCGTGCTTTCGAGCGTATCGAGCAGATAGGCCTTGGTCTGCGCAAGATCGGGCAGCTCGGGCGACCAGCGATCCACCCAGGCGATCTGCGCCGGATTCCAGCACGCGTCGGCCTGCGGTTCGATCGCAGCCAGCCGCGTCGGGCGCAGCGGGCAGTCGATGCCGAAGGCGCGCTGGGTATTGCGCCCGATCCACCATTCCGCGAACCAGCCGATGTGGCCGGCCAGCCAGACCGGCGGCTCGACCCCGTCCTGACGGGGCACCGCCAACCCAGCCGAATCCAGCGCCTGCTCGTAGAGCGCGAGAAGGTGCAGCGTGTGGTTGCGCGCATCGATCAGCGCCAGCGAGAGCAATTCGCGGCCCGCACGGCACATGTCGGGCGAATCGATCGAATGGGGCAGGCCGTGCGGCAGCCGGGACGTCGGCGAGGACATGGTTCATTATGCGAGCCGGGCAGCGAAGCCATCGCGCCCTAGGGAATACGCCAGCGGCGCGCGCCGGAAGTGCGCGCCGGGCGCCGATAAAATCGCGCGTCCACAAAACGCCCCGGCGCGCCGCCCAGCACAGCGGTGCCCCGGGTCGTTTTGCATCCAAGCATTCATTCCCAACAGGAGAGGCGCATGCACGTGCTGCTCAAGTTTTCGCGCGCAGTCGACTGGCTCAATGCCCAGATCGGCAAATACATCATCTGGCTGATCCTTGCATCCACGGTCATCAGCGGCATCAACGCCGCCGTGCGCAAGGTGTTCAACATGAGTTCGAACGCGTTCCTCGAAGTGCAGTGGTACCTTTTCGCGGCCTCGTTCCTGATTGCCGCCGGGTACACGCTGCTGAACCAGGAGCACGTGAAAATCGACGTGATCTCGAGCCGCCTGTCCAAGACCAAGCAGATCTGGATCGACATCATCGGCTTCGCATTTTTTCTCACGCCGGTCTGCCTCGCCATCCTCTGGTACGGCATTCCGTTCTTCCTGCAGGGCTATCGCTCCGGCGAGATGTCGAACAACGCCGGCGGCCTGATCCGCTGGCCGGTGTACGCCATGATCCCGATCGGTTTCACGCTGCTGATGCTGCAGGGCTGGTCGGAGCTCATCAAGCGCATCGCATTCCTGCAGGGGCGCATCGAGGATCCGACGCAAAAGCATGTCGAGAAGACGGCCGAAGAAGAGCTGGCCGAATCGATCCGCCGGCTGGCCGAGGCCCAGAACAAGACGAACGCAGGCTGAGCCGGAGCAACCATGGAATTCATTACCCAGAACTTCGCCCCCATCATGTTTGCGGGGTTGATCGTGTTCCTGCTGTTCGGCTTTCCGGTGGCGTTCAGCCTCGGCGCCTGCGGCCTGTTCTTCGGCATCGTCGGCATCGAGCTCGGCCTCCTGCCCGAGGCGCTCATGCAGGCGCTTCCGCTGCGCCTGTTCGGGATCATGCAGAACGACACGCTGCTGGCGATCCCCTTCTTCACCTTGATGGGCCTGATCCTGGAGCGCAGCGGCATGGCCGAGGACCTGCTCGACACCATCGGCCAGTTGTTCGGGCCGGTGCGGGGCGGCCTTGCGCTCGCGGTGATCTTCGTCGGCGCGCTGCTCGCGGCCACTACCGGCGTGGTCGCGGCCTCGGTCATCTCGATGGGCCTGATCTCGCTGCCGATCATGCTGCGCTACGGCTACGACCGCCGTCTCGCCGCGGGCGTGATCGCCGCCTCGGGCACGCTGGCGCAGATCATCCCGCCCTCGCTGGTGCTGATCATCATGGCCGACCAGCTGGGCCGCAGCGTCGGCGACATGTACAAAGGCGCCTTCGTGCCGGGCTTCATGCTCACGGCCATGTACGCGGGCTACGTGATCCTGCTGGCCATCTTCAAGCCCAAGTGGGTACCGGCCCTGCCGCTGGAGGCCCGCACCTTTCGCGAAAAGAACGGCAGCAGCGGCCTGCCCTCGCTCCTGGTGCTGACCGTTCTTTCGACCGCGGCCGCCGTATTCTTCGCCAGGCACATCGCCGACGTCCATACCTGGTGGACGGGCGAGCCCGTGACCACGGTGGCCACCGACGAAACCATCGTCGTCTCGATGTGCGTCGGCGTGGTGCTCGCCTTCATCATCGCGGTGATCAATCGCGTCACGGGCCTGAACCTGCTCTCGCGCATCGCCGAGCGCGTGACCTTCGTGCTGATTCCGCCGCTGCTGCTGATCTTCCTGGTGCTGGGCACCATCTTCCTCGGCATCGCCACGCCGACCGAAGGCGGCGCCATGGGCGCACTCGGCGCGTTCGTGATGGCGATGGTCCGCGGACGGCTCAGCCTGCCGCTGCTGAAGCAGGCACTCAACACCACCACCAAGCTGTCGTGCTTCGTGGTGTTCATCCTGATCGGCTCGACGATCTTCAGCCTGGTCTTCCAGGGCGTTGACGGACCACGCTGGGTGGAGCACCTGCTGACGGGCATGCCCGGCGGGCAGCTCGGTTTCCTGATCCTGGTGAACGTGCTGATCTTCTTCCTGGCATTCTTCCTGGACTTCTTCGAGCTGTCCTTCATCGTGGTTCCGCTGCTTGCACCTGTGGCCCAGACGCTGGGCATCGACCTGATCTGGTTCGGCGTGCTGCTGGCGGTCAACATGCAGACTTCGTTCATGCACCCGCCCTTCGGTTTCGCACTCTTCTATCTGCGCAGCGTGGCGCCGACCAAGGCGTACACCGACAAGCTGACGCGGGCGACGATCCAGCCGGTCACCACCATGCAGATCTACTGGGGTGCGGTGCCTTTCGTGCTGATCCAGCTCGTCATGGTCGGCTTGATCATCGCCTTCCCTGGCATCGTCTCGAGCGGCCTCGACAAGGCGGAAGCGGTCGACCTCGACAAGATCGGCGCCGAGATGCGAGCCAACATGCCCGGCGGCGAAGCCCCCGCGCCGGCGCCGCAGCCCGATGCGTCGGCCCCTGCGGGCGCGGAGAACGCCGCGCCGGCCGCACCGGCCGCGGAAGACGACCCGATGAAGGCGATGCTGGAGTCACTCGAAAAGAACAAGAAATAGAGGACAAAGAGGACAAAAAAAGCCCCGCAGTGCGGGGCTTTTTTGATGGGCGCGAGAGAAGCGGCTTACAGCTTCTGCGATGCCATGAAGGTATCGAAACGCGACTCGGCGAAGCGGAACCACAGCACCTGGTCGCGCTGGAAGGCCCGCAGGTCAGCGTAGATCTTCTTCCACTCCGGGCTCTTGGCATCGTTCTCGGCGAACACTTCCATCGAAGCCTTGAACGAGGCTTCGAGCACGGCCTGCGAGAAAGGCAGCACCTTGGTCTTGGCCGCCACCAGCTGCTTCAGCGCGGTGGGGTTCAGCGCGTCGTACTTGGCCAGCATGTCGGTGCTGGCCAGGGCCGAAGCGGCTTCGACGATGGCCTTGTTCTCGGCCGACAGGCCATCCCAGGCCTTCTGGTTGATGAAGAAGTCGACCTCGGGGCCGCCTTCCCACCATCCGGGGTAGTAGTAGAACGGCGCGACCTTGTTGAAGCCCAGTTTCTGGTCGTCATAGGGTCCCACCCACTCGGCAGCATCCAGCGTCCCCTTTTCGAGCGCCTGGTAGATCTCGCCGCCGGGGATGCTTTGCGGCACCGCGCCGAGCTTCTGCATCACTTCGCCCACGAGGCCGCCGCCCAGGCGCATCTTCATGCCCTTGAAGTCCGCCGGCGACTTGATTTCCTTGCGAAACCAGCCGCCCATCTGGGTGCCGGTGTTGCCGCCGGCGAAGCTCACGATGTTGTACTTGGCGTAGAACTCGTTCATGAGCTTGCGGCCGTTGCCGTGCATCATCCACGCGTTCATTTGGCGGGAGTTCAGCCCGAAGGGCACGGCCGAGCCGAGCGCGAAGGCGGGGTTCTTGCCGTAGAAGTAGTAAGGCACCGTGTGCGACATCTCGACCGAGCCGTTCTGCACGCCGTCCACCACGCCGAACGGGGGCATCAGTTCGCCGCCGGCGTGCACCGAGATCTCGAACTTGCCGCCGGACATGGCCTTCACCGCCTTGGCGAACACCTCCGCGCCACCGTAGATCGTGTCCAGGGACTTCGGAAAACTGGACGCCAGGCGCCAGCGAACGGCGGCCTGCGCATGAACTGCAGGCGCGATGCCGGCAGCGAGGACGCCGGCGATGCCTGCGTTTTTGATGAGGGAACGACGATCCATTGAATTCACTCCGAGTGCATGGGAAAAGAGAACGCGGCTTGTGGCCTCGTTGCTGACTTGTTGAGTCGAGCGCGATTGTAAAAAGTGCTTACACGACGCCGGAGGGGGTTTTCCCTGCGGCAAGAACGCCTTCGAAGCGATGCCTGATGGCCTGCTCGATACCCTCGGCATCGAGCCCGATGCTCGCGAGCAGCTTGCCCGGATCGCCATGCTCGATGAAGCGATCGGGCAGGCCGAGCTGCAGCACGGGCTTGTGCACTTGCGCGGCCTGCAAGGCTTCCAGCACGGCGCTGCCGGCGCCGCCCATGACGGCGCCCTCTTCGAGGGTCACGATCGCATCGTGCGTGCCGGCGACCTGCAGCAGCAGATCGACGTCGAGCGGCTTGGCCCAGCGCATGTTGAGCACCGTGGCATCGAGCGCCTCCGCCGCCTTCAGCGCCGGATACAGCAAGGTGCCGAAGGCGAGGATGGCGATGCGCTGGCCTTTGCGGCGGACTTCGCCCTTGCCGAAGGGCAGCGCATCGAGCGTGAGCCCGGGCGTGACGCCGGCGCCCGCGCCACGCGGGTAGCGCACCGCCACCGGATGGTTCTGCGCGAAGGCGCTGGAGAGCAATTGCCGGCACTCGGCCTCGTCGGCCGGACAGGCCAGGCTCATGTTGGGAATGCAGCGGATGAAGACGATGTCGTAGGCGCCCGCGTGCGTGGCGCCGTCGGCGCCCACCAGGCCGGCGCGGTCGAGCGCGAACACCACCGGCAGGTTCTGGATCGCGACGTCGTGGATCAGCTGGTCGTAGGCGCGCTGCAAAAAGGTCGAATAGATCGCGACCACCGGCTTGAGCCCCTCGCAGGCCAGGCCGGCCGCGAAGGTGACCGCATGCTGCTCGGCGATGCCGACGTCGTAGTAGCGCTCGGGAAAACGCTGCTCGAACTCGACCAGCCCCGAACCCTCGCGCATCGCCGGCGTGATGCCGACCAGCCGGCCGTCCTGCGCGGCCATGTCGCACAGCCAGCTGCCGAAGACCTGCGTGAAGGTCTGCTTGGGCGCAGTGGCGGGCTTGACGAGGCCGACCGCCGGATCGAACTTGGAAGGCCCGTGGTAGGCCACCGGATCTGCCTCGGCCAGCTTGTAGCCCTGGCCCTTCTTGGTGACCACGTGCAGGAACTGCGGGCCTTCGAGATGCTTGAGATTCTCGAGCGTCGGCACCAGCGAATCGATGTCGTGGCCGTCGATCGGGCCGACGTAGTTGAAGCCGAACTGCTCGAACAGCGTGGCCGGCACCACCATGCCCTTGGCATGCTGCTCGAAGCGCTTGGCGAGCTCGAACAGCGGCGGCGCGGCGCGCAGCACGGTCTTGCCGACGTTCTTGGCCGCGGCGTAGAAGTTGCCGCTCATGAGCTGCGCAAGGTAGCGGTTGAGCGCGCCGACCGGCGGGCTGATCGACATGTCGTTGTCGTTCAGGATCACCAGCAGCTTGCAATGGCAGACACCCGCGTTGTTGAGCGCCTCGAAGGCCATGCCGGCGGTCAGCGCGCCGTCGCCGATGATCGCGACCGAGTGGCGGTCCTCGCCCTTCTGCTTGGCCGCCATCGCCATGCCGAGCGCAGCCGAGATGCTGGTCGACGAGTGCGCGGTGCCGAAGGTGTCGTACTCGCTCTCGGTGCGTTGCGGAAAGCCGGAGATGCCGCCGATCTGGCGCAGGGTCGGCATGCGCTCGCGCCGCCCGGTCAGGATCTTGTGCGGGTAGGTCTGGTGGCCCACGTCCCACACCAGCCGGTCGTGCGGCGTGTTGAAGACGTGGTGCAGCGCGACCGTGAGTTCGACCGTGCCGAGGTTGGAGCTCAGGTGGCCGCCGGTGCGCGACACGTTGTCGAGCACGCAGCTGCGCACTTCGTCGGCCAGCTGCTTGAGCTGCGCGCGGTCGAGCTGCCGCAGGATGGAAGGATCGTGGATGGTGGGGAGCAGCGGAGCCATGGGGAGACTTTTTTGTTATCGGTCGCGGTCCACGACCATGTGGGCCAGCGCACGCAGCGCGCCGGTATCGGCCAGCGTGCTGCGATCGAGCGCGGCCAGCGCCTGGGCCAGCAGTTCGCGCGCCTGTGCGCGCGCGCCGTCGAGGCCGAGCAGGGACACATAGGTGGGCTTGTCGCTCGCGGCATCCTTGCCGGCCGTCTTGCCCAGGGTCTGCGAATCGGCGACGACGTCGAGGATGTCGTCCACCACCTGGAAGGCGAGGCCGATGGTCGCGCCGTAGTCGCGCAGCGCCGCGAGCGCCTCGGCCGCGACCGGGCCGCCGCAGGCCGCGCCCATCTCGACGCTGCCCTGCAGCAGGGCGCCGGTCTTCAGCCGATGCATCTCGCGCAGCCGTGCTTCGTCGAGTGCCAGGCCGACGCTCGCGAGATCGATGGCTTGGCCGCCGGCCATGCCCTGGCTGCCGGCCGCGCGGGCCAAGAGGCGGCACAACTTCGCCTGCACCGCGGGTGCGACGCTGTCGCCATCGGGCGTGAGCAGCTCGAAGGCCAGCGCCTGCAAGGCATCGCCGGCCAAGAGCGCATCGGCTTCGCCGAACTTCACGTGCACGGTCGGCTTGCCACGACGCAGCACGTCGTTGTCCATGCACGGCAGGTCGTCATGCACCAGCGAATAGGCGTGGATCAGCTCGACCGCACAGGCAGCGCGCAGCGCGGCCTCGGCCTGGCCGCCCACGGCCTCGCTGGCCGCGAACACCAGCAGGGGGCGCAGCCGCTTGCCGCCGTCGAGCACGGCATAGCGCATCGCATCGCCGAGCAGCACCGGCGCATCGACGCCGACCCATTGCGACAGCGCAGCCTCGACGCGCGCGAGCTGCGGATCGCTCCACGCGGCAAGGCGTCGGGCGTTCCAGCGCAAGGCATCGGCGACCGTCATTCGCCGGTCCAGACCTTGAGGCCGCCCGCATCGAGCACCTTGATCTGGTCTTCGACCGCCTGCAGCTTGTCGCGGCAGAACGCGAGCAGCACCGCGCCGCGCTGGTAGCTGCCGAGCAGCTGGTCGAGCGGCAACTGGCCCGATTCGAGCTCGGTCACCAACTGTTCGAGTTCCTGGAGCCCGGCTTCGTAGCTTGCGGGCAGCGCACCGGTGTCGGGAGAGGCAGGCGGGGCCGGCGGAGAAATGGGAGGCACCTTGGGCATGCGGTGATGGGGATGAAACCGGGCATTTTAGGGCGGGGGGCGGGAACCTACGCCCACGGGTACAATCGCAGGTCTTTCAGAGGCCGGCACCCGCCGGCATTTTTCACCCGCCGTCGCACCCTCTTCGACGGCAGCCTTCCGTTCTCTTTCTCTCCCTGTGGGGAGCTTGGTCAGGTCACCCATGTCTGATTTAAGTCTTCAACTGCAGCAGGCTTCGAGCCAACTCCCGGTTTCCGCGTACTTCGACGAGGCGCTCTATGCCCGCGAGCTGCAAACGCTTTTTGCCGCCGGCCCGCGCTACGTCGGCCACCGGCTCGCCGTGCCCGAACTGCGCAACTACCACACCCTGCCGCAGGAGCAGCAGGGCCGCGCGCTGGTGCATACGCCCAAGGGGGTGGAGCTGGTTTCCAACGTGTGCCGCCACCGGCAGGCGCTGATCCTGCAGGGCCGCGGCGAACTCGATGCCCAGACCGGCGGCAACATCGTCTGTCCGCTGCACCGCTGGACCTATGCGGCGGCCGACCCCCGCACCACCGGCCAACTGATCGGCGCGCCGCATTTCGAGAAGGACCCCTGCCTCAACCTGCACAACTACCCGCTGACCGAGTGGAACGGGCTCCTGTTCGAGAAGAACGCCACGGCCAGGAAGCGCGATATCGCGGCCGAACTCGCAAGCCTCGGCCCGCGCGCCGACCTCGACTTCGAGGGCTATGCGCTCGACCGCGTCGAGCTGCACGAGTGCAACTACAACTGGAAGACCTTCATCGAGGTCTACCTCGAGGACTACCATGTCGGGCCCTTCCATCCGGGCCTCGGCAGCTTCGTCACCTGCGACGACCTGCGCTGGGAATTCAACCGCTACTACTCGGTGCAGACGGTCGGCGTCGCCAACCGGCTCGGCCGCGCCGGCAGCCCGATCTACCAGAAGTGGCAGGAACAGCTGCTCAAGTACCGCGAGGGCAAGCCGCCCAAGTACGGCGCGATCTGGCTCACCTACTACCCGCACGTGATGATCGAGTGGTACCCCCATGTGCTCACGGTCTCGACCCTTCATCCGGTGGGCCCGCAGAAGACGCTCAACATGGTCGAGTTCTTCTATCCCGAGGAGATCGTCGCCTTCGAGCGCGAGTTCGTCGAGGCGCAGCAGGCCGCCTACATGGAAACCTGCGTGGAAGACGACGAGATCGCCGAACGCATGGACGCCGGCCGCCGCGCGCTGATGCTGCGCGGCGACGACGAGAGCGGCCCCTACCAGAGCCCGATGGAAGACGGCATGCTGCAGTTCCATGAGTGGTACCGCCACGAGATGAAGAACTAAGTGCAAGCGTTGTGGATGGTGCTGGGCGCACTGATCTTCGCCACCATGGGCGTGTGCGTGAAGATCGCCTCGGCCTGGTTCACGAGCGCCGAGCTGGTGCTCTACCGCGGATTGATCGGCATCGTCTTCCTCTGGGTGCTGGCACGCAGCCGCGGCGTCACCCTCGCCACGCGCTACCCCGGCATGCACGCCTGGCGCAGCCTGGTCGGCGTGTTCTCGCTGGGCGCCTGGTTCTACGCGATCGCGCACATGCCGCTCGCCACCGCGATGACGCTCAACTACATGAGCAGCGTCTGGATCGCCGCCTTCCTGGTCGGCGGCGCCCTGCTCGCCTGGGTGCCGGTGCCGGGCCGCGACGGACGCATACCACGGCCGCCGCTGCAGGGCCCGCTGGTGCTCACCGTGCTCGCGGGCTTCGGCGGCGTGGTGCTGATGCTCAAGCCCACGGTGGGCGACAACCAGGGTTTCGCCGGGCTCATGGGACTCCTGTCCGGGCTGACCGCCGCCTTCGCCTACATGCAGGTGGTGGCGCTCTCGCGGGCCGGCGAACCCGAGGCGCGCACGGTGTTCTACTTCGCGCTCGGCTCCGCCGTGGCGGGTGGCGTGGCCGCACTGCTGGGTGGCTTCACACCTTGGGACCAGTGGACCTGGCGCCATGCGCTGTGGCTGCTGCCGGTGGGCGTGCTGGCGGCGCTGGGACAGCTGTGCATGACATACGCCTACTCGAGCGCCAAGACCGAAAGCGGTACGCTCGTGGTCGCGAACCTGCAGTATTCGGGCATCGTCTTCGCGGCGATCTACAGCGTGCTGCTGTTCGGCGACCGCATCGACGCGGCCGGCTGGGCCGGCATGGCATTGATTGTCGTGAGCGGCATCGCCGCCACCGTGTTGCGCCAGCGCTCGCTGCCCAAGGCGCCTGCGGAAGAGCATTGAAGGAGCTCACATGTACACGACCCTGATTTCCGTCGACCAGCTCATGGCGCTGCAGGAAAGCGGCGCCCCGCTGATGGTGTTCGACTGCAGCTTCGACCTGATGAAGCCCGAAGCCGGCGGCGAGCAGTACCGCGCGGTCCACGTTCCGGGCGCGGTCTACGCCAACCTCGACACCGACCTGAGCGCGAAGCACGGCCTGCCCGGTGCGCGCGGCGAGGTCGTGGTGGTGGCGACGGACGAGGGCCCGCCGGCCTCGGGCGGGCGCCACCCGCTGCCCAGCCGCGAGAAGTTCGCGGCCTGGCTGTCCAGCGTCGGCTTCGGCAACGACATGCAGGCCGTGGTCTACGACCGCAACGGCGCCAACTACTGCGGCCGGCTCTGGTGGATGCTCCAGTGGATGGGGCACGAGGCCGTGGCCGTGCTCGACGGCGGACTGCAGGCCTGGCAGGCGGCGGGCGGTTCCGTGACCGGCCGCGAAGAGCCCGCGCGCTTCCAGTCGAACTTCGTCGCCGGCACGCCCTTGCTTGCGCTCACCGATACGAAGACCGTCGCCTCGCGGCTCGAGCAGGCCGGCCAGACGCTGATCGATGCGCGCGCCGCGGCACGTTATCGCGGCGAGGTGGAACCTCTGGACCCGATCGCGGGTCACATCCCCGGGGCCCTGAACCGGCCCTTCACCGAAAACCTCGGCCCCGACGGCAAGTTCAAGCCGGCCGCCCAGTTGCGCGCCGAGTTCGAAGCGCTGCTGGCGGGGCGGGATCCCGCAACGGTCGTCCATCACTGCGGCAGCGGCGTGAGCGCCGTGCCCAACCTGCTCGCGATGCAGATCGCCGGGCTGGGGTCGACCGCGCTCTATGCCGGCAGCTGGAGCGAGTGGAGCAACACGCCGGGGCTGCCGACCCGGCAAGGTGCGAAAGCATGAATTTCCGACGCGCTTTTTCCGGCCTCGCCCTGGCGTCCCTGCTCGCGGCGGCGCCCTGGGCCGCCATAGCGCAGGCACAGCAACGCGCGCATGTGCACGGCCAGATCAAGCTCGACATCGCGGTCGACGGGCCGGCGATCGTGATCGCGATGGAGTCGCCGCTCGAGAATTTCGTCGGCTTCGAGCATGCGCCGAAGACCGATGCCGAGAAGAAGGCCGCGGAGGCTGTCGTGGCCCAACTGCGCGCTGCCGACCAGCTGTTCAAGATCGATCCGGCAGCCAACTGCAAGCTCGGCCCGATCGCCCTGCAATCGACGGCGCTGGGCCTGGGCAAGGCCGAGGCCGGCGCCCCCGCCGCCGAAGGCCATGCCGACCTGGACGGCAGCTTCGCCTTCAACTGCACCAATGCGGCAGCGGCGAAGTTCATCGACATCGGCCTGTTCACCGCCTTCAAGGGCATGCGCCAGATCGATGCCCAGATCGTCACGCGCGAGGGCCAGTTCAAGCGCACGCTGAAACGGCCGAATGCGCGGCTGGCCTGGGGCAAGTGACTCCGGTTCTCAGCGTCGAGTCGCTGCGCTTCGCCTGGCCCGGCGCCGACGCGCCCTGCATCGACATCGAGCGGCTCGAGATCGCGGCCGGCGAGGCCGTGTTTTTGCACGGTCCCAGTGGCTGCGGCAAGAGCACGCTGCTGTCGCTGCTGGCCGGCGTGCTGGTGGCCGACGCGGGCCGCGTCACGCTGCTGGGCCACGACTGGGCGGCGCTGTCGGGCAGCGCGCGCGACCGCAACCGGGTCGCGCATGTGGGCTACATCTTCCAGCAGTTCAACCTGCTGCCCTACCTCAGCGTGCTCGACAACGTGCTCCTGCCCTGCCGCTTCTCGGCCCGCCGCATGGCGCAGGCCTCGCGCGCAGGTTCGGCGCGGGTGCAGGCGCAGCAGCTGCTGGAACGGATGGGCCTGGACGCCAGCCTGTGGCAGCGCCAGGCCATGCTGCTTTCGGTGGGCCAGCAGCAGCGCGTGGCGGCGGCGCGCGCGCTGATCGGCCAGCCTGAAGTCGTGATCGCCGACGAGCCGACCTCGGCGCTCGACGAAGACCGGCGCGAGGCTTTTCTCGACGTGCTGGTCGCGGCCTGTCAGGCCAGCCGCAGCGCGTTGGTGTTCGTGAGCCATGACCAGCGCATCGCGGCGCGCTTCGGCCGCCACATCCTCCTGCCCGAGATCAATCGCGTCGCGGCCGCGGGAGCCGCTGCATGAAGGCCTTGTTCGGCATCGCCTGGAAGAGCGCCTGGAACCGCCGCTTCACGCTCGCGCTCACGGTGCTGTCGATCGCGCTGTCGACCTTCCTGCTGCTCGGCGTCGAGCGCATCCGCACCGAGCTGCGCGAGAACTTCTCGTCCTCCGTCTCGGGCACTGACCTGATCGTGGGCGCGCGCACGGGCTCTTCGCAGCTCCTGCTCTACTCGGTGTTCCGCATCGGCGCCGCCACCAACAACATGCAGTGGAAGAGCGTGCAGGCGCTGGCCGAGCACCCGGGCGTGGACTGGGTCCTGCCGCTCTCGCTCGGCGATTCGCATCGCGGCTTTGCGGTGCTCGCGACCACGCCCGAGTATTTCCGGCACTTCCGGTACGGCGAGCGCCAGTCGCTGCAGATGCGCGAAGGCAGGCCCTTCGCCGAGCTCTTCGATGCGGTGGTCGGCGCCGAGGTGGCCGACCGGCTGGGCTACCACGTAGGCCAGAAGATCACGCTCGCGCACGGCAGCGGCGAGCTCAACGTGGCCGAGCACGCGGACAAGCCCTTCACGGTGGTGGGCGTCCTCGCGCGCACCGGCACGCCCGTCGACCGCACGGTGCACATCGGCCTGCCGGCAATGGAAGCCATCCATCTCGAATGGGCCGGCGGCGCGCCGATGCCGGGCGTTCGGATTCCGGCCGCGCAGGTGCGCAAGTTCGACCTCACGCCCAAGAACGTGACCGCAGTGCTGGTCGGCCTGAAGAACCGCGCAGCGGTGTTCGGCGTGCAGCGCTGGGTCTCGAACTATCCGGCCGAAGCGCTGATGGCCATCCTGCCGGGCGTGGCGCTGGACGAGCTCTGGAGCGTGGTCGGCATCGGCGAGAACGCGCTCCTGCTGATGTCGGCGCTGGTCGCGCTGGTCAGCCTCGCCGGCCTGGTGTCGGTGGTGATGGCCAGCCTCAACGAGCGCCGCCGCGAGCTCGCCGTGCTGCGCGCGGTGGGCGCCAGCCTGCGCCACGTGCTGGCGCTGCTGGCGCTCGAAGGCGCGCTGGTCACGCTGCTGGGCGTGGCGATCGGCGTGGTCTTCGCGGTGCTCGGCATCGCCCTGCTGTCGCCATGGCTGCAGGCCCAGTTCGGCCTGGCGCTCCGGCTCAGCGAACCTACACTGAACGAATGGATACTGCTTGCCAGCCTGCTCGCGGCCGGCTGGCTGGCCAGCCTGCTGCCCGGCGTAAGGGCCTATCGACTGTCGCTGGCGGATGGCCTCTCACCAAGGATCTGAAGATGAAGAAGACGATGCTGTGTCCCCTGTTGTTGGCCCTTGGCGCCGCGACGACCATGGCCTTCGCCGCCGACCCCGCGCCCCAGGCAACCTCGCCGACCAACCCGATCGGCGGCAAGGCCGCTGCCGCCAAGCCCGCGGCGGGCCAGCCCCGGCTCATCTCGTGGGAAGAGCTGGTGCCCAAGGACTGGGACCCGATGAAGGAATTCAAGGGCATGGACCTGAGCAAGCTGCAGGACGGCGATCCGCGCGCCAATGACCTGCTCATGAAGATGCAGGAGGTTTCGAACAATGCGCCGACCAATCCGGAGATGAACGGCGTCGAGGTGAAGATCCCGGGCTTCATCGTGCCGCTCGAGGAGAGCAAGGGCGAGGTCACCGAGTTCCTGCTGGTGCCCTACTTCGGCGCCTGCATCCATACGCCGCCGCCGCCGGCCAACCAGATCCTGCACGTGCGCCCGCGCCAAGGCGCGAAGTTCCGCGCCATGGACACGGTGTGGGTCACCGGCAAGCTGCAGACCCTGCGCAACGATTCGATGATGGGCGTGAGCGGCTACCACGTCACGGCCGAGAGCGTGACCAAGTACACGGGCGGCGCCAAGTAGCTGCCGGCGCTGTCGCGCGGGGATCGCGTTCGTCCTACGCGCATGTCATGCAGACCCTCACAGGGTCGGCACGGTGCGATTTCTAGTGTGGCCCCTGGCGCAGGCATGCGGCTGCGCCGCCCACGAAATCCACCCACGACATCCCACCAAAGGAATCAGCATCATGAGCAAAGCACCTCCCAAGAAGAACGACGCCGTCGACCTTCTGGACGCCGACCACATCGCCGTGAAAAAACTGTTCCAGGAATTCAGCACGCTGGCCGAGGCCAAGGCGCCCGCCGATCAGCGCGAAGCCCTGGCCGACCAGATCTGCCGCGAGCTGAGCGTGCATGCGCAGATCGAGGAAGAGATCTTCTACCCGGCGGCACGCGCCGCCATCCACGACGATCCGCTGCTTGACGAAGCCACCGTGGAGCATTCGACCGCCAAGGAACTGATCGCGCAGATCGAATCCATGGGCCCCGAGGAGGCGCTGTTCGATGCCAAGGTGATCGTGCTCGGCGAATACATCGATCACCATGTGAAGGAAGAGCGCGAACAGATGTTCGACAAGGCGCGCAAGTCCAAGATGGACCTGGTCGCGCTGAAGGAGCAGCTGGCCGCGCGCAAGGAGGAGCTGATGCAGCACCAGGAAACGATGGCCTGAAGCCTATGATGGACAGGCCGGTGCCCTCCGCGGCATCGCCCCTGATCCATCGTCAAGGAGCGCTCCATGTCCAACCACGTCTACAAACTCCTAGAACTCACGGGCTCCTCGCCCACGAGCAGCGACGACGCCGTGCTGCGCGCGATCTCGAAGGCCAGCGAGTCGGTGCGCAACATCCAGTGGTTCGAGGTCACCGAGACCCGCGGCCATGTGCAGGACGGCAAGGTGGCGCACTGGCAGGTGACGCTGAAGGTGGGCTTCACGCTCGAAGACTGAAAGCCCGCGCGGCTCAGCCTGCGCCCGGACGCCGCGGCGCAGGCTGGTCGTGCTGCTTGTCGGCGCTGCTCTGAGTCCCGGCGCGCTCGAGCACGCTGATCTGGCCGTCGCTTTCGAGATAGGCGAGGCGAATGGCATCCATCTTTTCGATCCCCTTCTCGCGCAGCTTGGACTTCAGTTCGTCCTCGGTGATCAGGTTGCGCTTGAGCGCCTTCCAGACCATCTTGCCGTCGCGGATCAGCGGTTCGGGCGGCGGCTCCATCAGGTGCTTGATCGCCTTGCTGCGGTAGCTGCCCCAGTCGAGCGTGTAGTTCCAGACCGCCAGCGTGGCGAGCAGCACGAAGCCCTCGGCGATCGAGCGGTATTCGCCCTGCATCGCGTTGCTCGATGCGTCGGCGATGAGCACGACGAACAGCAGATCGGCGATGCCCAGCGATCCGGCATCGCGCCGCAGCACGAAGCGGAACAGCAGCAGCAGGAACCAGTAGATCGCGCTGCCGCGCAGGATGATCTCCCACACCGGCAGGTGAAAGGCGAACAGCTCGGCCAGTTCAGCGCGCATACGCCGACCTGGAGTTTCAGTCCGGCGCCTGCATCACGCGGTCGAACTCCTCGTCGGCCGGCACGTTGTCGGCATCGAGTTCGCTGGCGTCGGTCAGATCGATGCCGGTCTCCTCCGACAACTCGTCCGCAGCTTCGGCATCTTCTTCCTCGCCCTCGGCCTCGGCCTCGTCTTCGGGCAGTTCGTCGTCGAGTTCGTCTTCCGTCGGGTCGTCGCTTGTGGCAGCGGAACGCAGCGGGGGATCGGCGCTGGTCATGATCGGCTCCTTGGCTGATGGATCGCGTTGGGCAGCCCTCAAGTGTGAGCCTCCTCGGTCGCGTTGAACAGCCCCGAGTGTGGACCTAGAGCGCCGGCCGGCGTGTCGGAGAGCGCCCCATCTGCGCCTTCAGTGCTTGTGGCCGTGCTCTTCGTGCGCGTGTGCCGGGTCGTCGTGTTCGTGGTCGCCGTGGGCCAGCCGGCTCACCCCCATGACCAGCAGGATGCCGACCGCGAGCCAGACGATCTGCAAGGCGGTCTGGCGCGCAGCCAGGCGCCTCTGCAGTTGCGGGATCAAGTCGGCCAGCGCGACGTAGACGAAGCTGCTCGCGGCCAGCACCAGGAAGTACGGCAGCCAGCCGTGCAGCCGATCGACCAGCCACCAGCCGGCCAGCCCGCCCAGCGCGGTCATGGTGCCGGCGAGCGAGACCTTGACCAGCGCGGCACGCGGATTGGGCGAGCTCTGGCGCAGCACGACCAGGTCGCCGATGTGGTGCGGCACCTCGTGCGCCAGCACCGCGAGCGCCGCCACCAGGCCCAGGCGCAGGTCGGCGATGAAGGCCGACGCGATCAGGATGCCATCGCCGAAGCAGTGCACGCTGTCGCCGGTGAGCACGGCCCAGCCGCCGCCCTTGGAAGCATGGGCATGAGGGGGTGAATGGGCATGCACATGGTCGTGCCGGTCGTGGTGGTCATGCACGTGCGCTTCGCCGGCCTCGCCGCCGTGGTGGTGCTCGTGGCCATGGTGCCAGAGCTCGGCCTTGTCGAGCAGGAAGAAGAAGACCAGGCCGAACAGCAGCACGCCGAACAGCAGGCCGGGCTCGATGCGGCTTTCGAAGGCCTCGGGCAGGAGATGCATGAAAGCGGTGGCCAGCAGCGCGCCGGCGGCCAGGCTCAGCAGATGCTGCGGATTCACGCCGCCGCCGCCGCTCCTCACGCCCACGCGCAGCAGCAGCGCGGCGATCCAGACACTTCCGATGCCGGCGACCAGGGTCGCGGCGATGATGGCTAACAGATTCATGACTGCTTCATAAAAAATAAAAGCCGCCCATCGGACGGCTTTCGGTGAAAGCGGCTGGCGAATGCCGCTTTCTAGGCGACACCGTTGGCTTTGAACCAGGCCAGGGTGCGCTTCCAGCCGTCTTCGGCCGCGCTCGCAACATAGCTCGGCCGGTAGTCGGCGTGGAAGGCATGGCCCGCTTCGGGGTACACGACGAACTGGGAGGCCTTGGCCGCCGCAGTGCCAGTTGCCAGAGCCGCTTTCATCTTATCAACCGTGTCAAGAGGGATGCCCTGGTCCTTGCCGCCGTACAGGCCGAGCACTGGCGCCTTGAGGGTGGCGGCGATGTCGATCGGATGCTTGGGCGTGAGTTCGCTGGGCTGGCCGACCAGGCGGCCGTACCAGGCCGCGCCGGCCTTGACCTTGCCGGTGGCTGCATAGAGCCAGACGAAGCGGCCGCCCCAGCAGAAGCCGGTGATCGCGGCCTCGTTCACGTCGCCGCCGTTGGCGGCCGCGTACTTCAGCGCGCCGTCGAGGTCGGCCATGACCTGCGCATCCGGCACCTTGCTGACCACCTCGGCCTGCAGCTTCGGGATGTCGGTGTAGGTCCTCGGGTCGCCCTGCCGCGCGTAGAGCTCGGGTGCGATCGCCAGGTAGCCGGCCTTGGCGAAGCGGCGGCAGGTGTCGGCGATGTACTCGTGCACGCCGAAGATCTCCTGGATCACGAGCACCACCGGCAGGCCGGTCTTGCCGGCCGGTGCCGCCGCGTAGGCCGGCACGTCGAAGCCGTTGACGCTGTACTTGACGGGGCCGGCCTTGAGGCCGTCGGCCGGGGTCTTGATCGCGGTCTGCGCGGCGATCGGCAGCGTGGCGGCCGCATAGCCGATGCCGATCGCCGCTTTCAGCGCGGTGCGGCGCGTGGCACCCTGTTCGGTGCTTTCGCCGGGGCGAAGCGAATCGAATTCGGCTTTCAGATCGGAACCCGTATCCAAATGAGGCATGTCGTATTACTCTGGTTGAATCGACGGACAAAGAAGGCGCCGCTGCGATGCGCACGCCGCAATGTAGGCGATCAGAGCGGGGAATGTGCGACGAGGTTCCGTGCCCCGCCGTAGGCCCGGATTGCCAGCGCGGAGGCCAGCACCTGGGCCGGATCGACCAGCCGCAGACCCGCCACCGCGGCCGAGCCCTGCAGGCCGAGCGGAATCTCGGTGCAGCCCATGACGATGGCCACCGGTCCGTGGCGATCGGCGAGTTGCCGGGCGACCTGGCTGAAGCAGGCTTCGGCCAGCCGCATGTCGCCGGCCTTCACGCCCTCGTAGATGCCGCGCATGAGCAGCCGCCGCTCGTCGGCCAGCGGCAGGTGGCAGGCCAGGCCGGCGTCGGCCATCGCCTGCTCGTAGAGACCGACGCGGTAGGTCCCCTCGGTCGCCATGAGCGCCGCATCGCGCACGCCCTCTGCCGCCAGGTGGGCCGAGACCTCGCGCGCGACGTGCAGCACCTCGATCTGCGGAAAACGCTCCTGCAAGGTGGCGTGCCAGGCATGCGCGGTGTTGCAGGCGATGGCCACGGCGCGGCTGCCGAGCGCGGCCAGCCGGCCCAGCGCCTGCAGCATCGGTTCGAGCGGCTGGTGCGCGCCGAGCGCGTCCGATTCGAGCGCGCCGCTGCGATCCGGCACCGGCACCTGCGCAAGCCAGTGCTCCGGAAAGCCCTGGTCGCGCACCGGCTCGCCGCACGAGCGCATGTGCTGCGCGCAGGCCTCGACGAAGAGCCGCACGAAGTCGGCGCCGGCCGCCGGGCCCATGCCGCCGAGGATGCCGACCGTCTGCGACCTGAGCATGGCGTCGCGCCTCGCCCCGTCAGGTCGCGGGTTTATCGCTGGGCGTCTTGATGTTGTCGCGCAGCTGAGGGCTCATCGGTAGGTTGAGCGGCACGTTCTTCGGCGGGATCGGCGACATGAACCACTTGGTGTACATCTTCTCGAACTCGCCGCTCTTCATGAGGCCGACGATGGTGTCGTCCACCACCTTCTTGAAGGCCGCGTCGTCCTTGGGCAGCATGCAGGCGTAGGGCTCGACCTGCAGCGCATCGCCGACCACCTCGAACTCGGCCGGGTTCTTCGCGTTGGCGATCAAGCCGAAGAGCAGGATGTCGTCCATCGCGAAGGCCACCGCACGGTCGCTCTCGACCAGCAGGAAGGCGTCGGCGTGGTCCTTGCCGAGCACGATGTCCATGTCGAGGTTCTTCTCGGTGTTGTACTTGCGCATGACCAGCGCGTTGGTGGTGCCGGTGGTGCTGGCCACCGTCTTCTTCGCGAGGTCGGCGTAGTTCTTGATCTTGGACGATTTCTTCGCCAGCAGGCGCGTGCCGGTGTAGAAGTGATTGACGGCAAAGGCGACGTCCTTGCCGCGAGCGCTGTTGTTGGTGGTGGAGCCGCACTCCAGGTCGATGGTGCCGTTCTGGATCAGCGGAATCCGGTTCTGCGAAGTCACCGGCATCAGCGCCACCTGCAGGTTCGGCTTGTTGAGCTTCTTCTTCACCGCCTCGACCACCGCGTTGGAGAGCTCGACCGAGAAGCCGACGGGCTTGTTCGGGCCGTCCAGGTAGCTGAAGGGCACCGAGGATTCGCGGTAGGCGAGCGTGATCTTACCGGACTCGGCAATCTTGGCCAGGGTGTCGGCGGCTTGCGCGCCGGTCACAGCAGCGGTCAGCATAACGGCGGCCATCAATGCGGAAAGTTTCATGCGAGCCCTTTCGGTGGATATGGAATGTGTTTCGGAGTGTAGGAACGATTCACGCGCGGGTCACAATTCCTTTTGCACCCATGGCCATGACCAAAAGTTATGGATGGCTGTTTCGGGCATGAGCTTTGGCTATGGCCCGCGGCGGTTTTGGCATTTCACGCCCGAGCGATGCCGCCCTAGAGTCGACGCATCCAACAACAAGCAGCGACAGGAAAAAGCGTCATGCGCGTGTGTGTGCTCGGTGCCGGCATCGTGGGCCTGGCCACTGCCTGGCAATTGAACCGGCAGGGTTTGGAGGTGAGCGTGATCGATCGCGCCGCGCCGGGGGCCGGCGCAAGCGGCGGCAACGGCGCCCAGCTGAGCTATTCGTACGTGCAGCCGCTGGCCGACCCTTCGATCTGGAAGCAGTTGCCCAAGCTTCTGCTCTCGCCCTCCTCCCCGCTCAAGCTGCGGCCGCAGCTCGACCCGCTGCAATGGCGCTGGGGCCTCGCCTTCCTGGCGGCCTGCAACGCGCGGACCTCGCGCGACACGACGATGCGCCTGCTCGCGCTCGCCGCGCAGAGCCGCAGCGCCTTCGAAGACATGCTGGCCGATGTGGCACCCGACTGCGACTTCTCCGCCACCGGCAAGCTGGTGCTCTACGCCAATGCCGCCGCGCTCGAAGGCGCGCGCCGGCAGCTCGAACTGCAGCGGGCGATGGGCAGCGAGCAGCGCCTCGTCACGCCCGAGGAGTGCGTCGCGATCGAGCCCGCGCTGGCCGGCTACCGTGCGCAGATGGCGGGCGCCATCCATACGCCGAGCGAGTGCGCCGCGGACTGCCTCAAGGTCTGCATCGAACTCGAACGGGCGCTGCTCGAGCGCGGGGTGCGCTTCATGCTCGATTGCGAGGTGCGCGGCTTCGATGTCCGCAACGGCCGTGTCGCCGCGGTGCAGACCGGCGCCGGCGAGGTGGAAGCCGATGCCTTCGTCATGGCACTGGGCGCGGCCTCGCACCGGCTCGGGCGCCAGCTGGGCGCCTACCTGCCGGTCTATCCGCTCAAGGGCTACAGCATCACGGTCGATGTCGATCCGGCGCCCGGCGCGGCGCCGCAGGTGAGCGTGACCGACAGCGCGCGCAAGGTGGTGTTCGCGCGCATCGGATCGCGGCTGCGTGTCGCGGGCATGGCCGAGCTCGTAGGCCACGATGCGAGCATCCCTGCCACGCGCATCGAAACACTGGCCGAGGCCACGCGCGCCGTGTTCCCGCAAGCGAGCCGCCTCGAGACGCTGCATCCCTGGACCGGCATGCGCCCGGCCACGCCGACCGGCGTGCCGATCATCGGCCGCCTGGCGAGCGCGCCGTCGAACATGCTGTTCAACACCGGGCACGGGGCGCTGGGCTTCACGCTGGCTTTCGGTTCGGCGCTGCGGATCGAGCAGGAACTGCGGTCCTAGCCCATTCCTTCGATCGCCTCGCGCATGCAGCGCGTGATGCCGCGCACCGCCACCGAGTCGGGCCTGCCGGCAAAGCGCAGCGCGCGGATCGGCACCGGGATGTGCGGCTCCAGGGTCAGCACGTCGACCTTGGCGCGGTCGGCCGAGCTCGCCGTGCAGCCGTCGACCAGCGCGACGCCGAGGCCGTGATGCGCCATCGCCAGCGCCGCGTGGTAGGTCTGCACCGTGACCACCGCCTGCTGGAAGCCCACGCCGGCCTGCCGGCAGGCCTGGCTCAGGCTGGTGCCGACGGGGTCGCGGCTGTCCAGGCCGACCACCGGCAGGTTCACCAAATCGTGCAGCGCCGCCGAGCCGTTGCGCACCAGCGCGCGCGGCAGCATGCCCTTGGGCGCGATGCACACCATGCGGCTGTCCGCCAGTGTCTCCTGCGTGAGCGAGGGATGGACGGCCGGACTGAAGGCGAAGCCGACGTCGGCCTCCTGCAAGAGCAGGGCCGACATGATCTGCGGCGAATGCAGCGACTCCACCGTGACGGCGATGCCCGGGTGTTTCTGGCGGAAAGTCTTGAGCGCGCGCGGCAGCACCTCGTAGCTGAGCGCGAGCACGGTGAGGATGCGCAGCTCGCCCGCGTCGCTGGCGCTGCGCAGGTTGGCGGCCAGCCGCTGCACCTCGTCGAGCTGCGCGAACAGGCGCTCGATGTGCGGATAGAGCGCCAGCGCCTCGGTGGTCGGCGTAAGCCGCCCCTTGGCGCGCTGGAACAGCGAGAAGCCGAGCTGGATTTCGGCATGCTGCAGCGTGCGGCTGACCGCCGGCTGCGTGATGTTGATGAGCCGCGCCGCCGCGCTCACGCTGCCAGTGAGCATGATGGCGTTGAAGACTTCGATATGGCGCAGGCGCATCGCGGGACGACGGCGCCTAGGGCGCTGCCGCTGCCTTGCCGCGCGAGATGTCCATGATCATCCGCGCCGCGAGGTAGAGACGCGGCTCGATCGAATCGATCAGCACGTACTCGGCATCGGCCGAGTGCGCGCCGAAGCCCTGCAGGCCGAAGCGCTCCACCACCGGCGCCTTCGTCTTCAGCGCGGCGAAGGCGGCGTCGGTGCCGCCGCCGGCCACCTTGTCGTCGGCGCCCAGCTCGCGGCCGAGCTCCTTGTAGACCTGCTGCGCATGGCTGGCCAGCGCGCGCGAGGCGTCGGTGGCCTCCAGCGGCGGACGGCGGCGCTCGAACTTCATCTCGACCTTTGCTTCGGGAATGAGCTGCTTCTTCACGCGCTCCTGCACCTGCTTCTCGATGCGGTCGTAGTCGCTGACCTTCAGCACGCGCACGTCGGCACCGGCGCTGGCCGCGGCCGGGATCACGTTGCGGTTACTGCCGGACTTCGAGATGGTCCAGTTCATCTTGAGGCCGGTGGCCGGATCGGACAGGTCGCGCATCTGCAGGATCTGGTGCGAGAGCTCGTAGAGCGCATTCACGCCGAGCTCGGGCGCCGAGCCCGCGTGCGAGGCCTTGCCCGTGACGTTGAGCGAGACCGAGGCGATGCCCGCGGTGGCGAGCGAGAGCTTGTCTTCCCTGACCGAGGCGCCTTCGTAGGACATCACCACGTCGTGCTCGCCGCCCAAGCGGGTGATCAGGTTGCGCGAGCCGGGCGAGCTGATCTCCTCGTCGCCGTTGATCAGCACGGTGAGCGTGCCGTACTCCTTGAAGTCCAGTGCCTTGAGCAGCGCGACGGTATGGGTGATGACCGCCACGCCCTGCTTGTCGTCGGCGATGCCGAGGCCGTAGGCCTTGTCGCCTTCGATGCGGAAGGGCTGCTTGGCGAGCATGCCGATCTGGTAGACCGTGTCCATGTGCGCGATCAGCATGATCTTCTTGCTGCCGGTGCCCTTGAAGGTGGCGCGCACCACCTTGCCGATCTTCTCGGGCGTGTCTTCCATGCGGTAGGCATCGGCCGTGGGATCGATCAGTTCGACCTGGCCGCCGAGTGCCTTGAACTTGTCGGCGATCAGGTTGGCGATCTTGTCCAGGCCTTCGAGGTCGCGGCTGCCGGACTCGATCGAGACCAGCTGCTTCAGGGTTTCGAGCAGCGCCGGTTTTTCCTTGGCGGCGAGCGCGGCGATGCGTTCGTCGGGCGCGGCCGAGGCGACGCCGAACCAAGCGGCACAGACGGTGCCGATGACGAAGGCATGCAGATGACGCGGGAGTTTCATTCTTCTTTCCTTGGGTTGTCGTTCATCAATGCGCCTTGTCCCAGTTGGGACCAAAGCCGATCTCGGCGAGGAGCGGTACCTTGAGTTCCGCCACGCCGGCCATGAGTCGCGGGATCTCGGTGCGAACCCATTCGACCTCATCTTCGGGCGCTTCGAACACCAGCTCGTCGTGCACCTGCATGATCATCTTCGTGCGGCGGCGTTCGGCGTCGAGCACCTCCTGCACCTTCACCATGCTGAGCTTGATCAGGTCGGCCGCGGTGCCCTGCATCGGCGCGTTGATCGCCGCGCGCTCCGCCCCGCCGCGCCGCGGGCCGTTGGGCGAATTGATCTCGGGCAGGTAGAGGCGGCGGCCGAACACGGTCTCGACATAGCCCTTCTGCTTGGCCAGCGCCTTGGTCTCGTCCATGTAGATCTTCACGCCGGGATAGCGCGCGAAGTAGCGGTCGATGTAGGAGGCGGCGGCCTTGGTCTCGATGCCGAGGTTGCGCGCCAGGCCGAAGCTGCTCATGCCGTAGATCAGCCCGAAGTTGATGACCTTCGCGTAGCGACGCTGCTCGCTCGAGACCTGGTCCACCGCCACGCTGAAGACCTCGGCGGCCGTCGCACGGTGCACATCGATGCCCTCGGTGAAGGCGCGCAGGAGCGACGCGTCGCCGCTGATGTGGGCCATGATGCGCAGCTCGATCTGCGAATAGTCGGAGCTCGCGATCACGCTGCCGGCAGGCGCGACGAAGGCCTCGCGCACGCGCCTGCCTTCGGCGGTGCGGATCGGGATGTTCTGCAGGTTGGGATCGTTGCTCGACAGCCGCCCGGTCACCGCGACCGCCTGCGCATAGTGCGTGTGGACGCGCCCCGATCGCGGGTTCGCCAGCTGCCCGAGCTTGTCGGTGTAGGTGCCCTTGAGCTTGGACAAGCCGCGGTGCTCCAGGATCTTGGCCGGCAACGGGAAGTCCTCGGCCAGCTTTTCAAGCACTTCCTCGTCGGTGCTGGGCGCGCCGCTCGGCGTCTTCTTGACCACCGGCAGGCCCAGCTTGGTGAAGAAGACCTCGCCGATCTGCTTGGGCGAGCCGAGGTTGAAGGGCTGGCCCGCGAGCTCGTAGGCCTCCTGCTCCAGCGCCATGATCCGCTTGCCGAGCTCGTTGCTCTGCGCGGCCAGCGTGGGCGCGTCGATCAGCACGCCGTTGCGCTCGACGCGGTAGAGCGCTTCGCTGGACGCCATCTCCAGCTCGTAGACGAAGCGCAGCTTCTCGTCGGCCTCGAGCTTCGGCCACAGCGCCAAGTGCACATCCAGCGTCTGGTCGGAGTCCTCGCACGAATACTCGGCGGCCTTCTCGATCGAAACCTGGCTGAATGGGATCTGGTGCGCGCCCTTGCCGCAGAGGTCTTCGTAGTCGATGCCCGTGCGGCCCAGATGCCGCTCGGCCAGGCTGGCCAGTCCATGCGGCTTGTGCACTTCGAGCACGTAGCTCTGCAGCATGGTGTCGTGCGCGTAGCCCTGCACCTCGATGCCGTGGTTGGCGAACACGTGGCGGTCGTACTTGACGTGCTGGCCCAGCTTCTTCTTCGTGCCGTCCTCGAGCCAGGGCTTGAGCTTGGCGAGCACCTCGTCGCGCGGCAGCTGCACCGCCGCATCGGGATAGTTGTGGGCGACCGGCACGTAGGCGGCCTCGCCGGGCTTGACGCTGAAGCTGATGCCGACGATCTCGGCGCGCATCTCGTCGAGCGAGTTGGTTTCGGTGTCGATCGCAACCAGTTCGGCGGCCAGCAGCTTCGCGAGCCAGGCATCGAAAGCCTCCCAGCTCATGACCGTGTCGTAGGCCAGATTGGTGGCCTTGGCCGCAGCCTCGAAGCCAGGCTGGTCGAACAGGCCGGTGCCGCCTTCGGGTCCTTGCCTGGCCTTGTTCTCCTCGATCAGCTCGGGCGAGACTTCGTGCGCCTCCAGCGTCTTCACCAAACTCTTGAAACCGTACTTCTCGTAGAAGCCCTTGAGCTCGTCGATCTGCTGCGGGGCGATCTCGATCGCGTCGAGCGAAGGCAGGCCGGCCACGTGGCCGTCGAGCTCACAGTCGGTGCGGATGGTCACGAGGCGCCGGCCCTGGGGCAGCCAGTCGAGCGCCTTGCGCAGGTTCTCGCCGGCCTGCCCCTTCACCTCGCCGGCGCGCGCGATCAGCGCATCGAGCGAGCCGTATTCGAGCAGCCACTTGGCGGCAGTCTTCGGGCCGACCTTCTCCACGCCGGGCACGTTGTCGACGCTGTCGCCCACCAGGGTCTGGTAGTCGATCATCAGGTTCGGCGGCACGCCGAATTCGGCCGTCACGCCCGCCACGTCGCGCTTCTTGCCGTTCATGGTGTCGATGATGGTGATGTGCTCGTCGACCAGCTGGCTCATGTCCTTGTCGCCGCTGGAGACGATCACCTCGATGCCCTGGTTGGCCGCGGTGCGGGCCAGGGTGCCGATCACGTCGTCGGCCTCGATGTCGGGCACGCACAGCACCGGCCAGCCGAGCAGCTTGACCACCTGGAGGATCGGCTGGACCTGGCTGCGCAAATCGTCGGGCATCGGCGAGCGGTTCGCCTTGTACTGCGGGTACCAGTCGTCGCGAAAGGTCTTTCCGGGCGCGTCGAAGACGCAGGCGGCGTAGTCGGCCCGCACCTCGCGGCGCAGGGCCTGCATCATGTTGATCATTCCGCGGATGGCGCCGGTGGCGGGGCTGCTGGCATCGCCGGGCACGGCGCGCAGATCGGGCATCGCGTGGAAGGCGCGGTAGAGGTAGCTCGAACCATCGACGAGCAGCAGCGTTTTCTTGTCGGTCATCGGAGCATTTTGCCGTGCCGCGCTCGGGCTTCCGCACGACGGCGAAGATCGCCGCCGGCTGACACCTGCCGCGAGGCCGGCGCCTACAATCCTCATCATGTCCTCCCCAACCCTTCTGCTCGTTCGCGGCGCCCTGACGGCCGCACTGGCCTGCGCCGCACCGCTGGCCGCCGTTCACGCCCAAAGCGCGCCGCCGCCCGGCGCCCCGCAGGGCCAGGAACAGGCAGCATCGCCGCGCCAGAACCAGAAGATCGAGCACATCCGCGTCGAAGACAGCGGCGCCACGGTGGACGAAGTGCGTTATGGCGGACAGACCCAGAGCATCACGGTGACGCCGAAGGCCAACGTGCCCTCCTACGAGGTGTTGCCGAACAACGGCGGGCGCGACCGCCAGGGCCAGTCCGAGACCGGCACCGGCGGCAACGGCCCGCGGGTTTGGAACCTGTTCAAGTTCTGAGCGCGGGGCGGTGGCGGTCTTCACTGAAGTCGGGTTCGACGAAGCCGATGCGCTGGTTCAGCGCCTCGGGCTGGGCCCGCTCGCCGCGCTCCGGGGCATCGAGGGCGGCATCGAGAACACCAACTACTTCGCGAGCACGGCGTCGGGCGAGTTCGTCCTGACGCTGTTCGAACGCCTGGGCGCCGGGCAGCTGCCCTACTACCTCTGCCTGATGAAGCATCTGGCCGGGCGCGGCATTCCGGTGCCGGAGCCGGTGGCCGACCCGGCCGTGGCACCGCCCGACGGCCACGCGCTCTCCATCCCCGCCAATGCGCCCTGCGAGTTCCTGCACAAAGTGGCCGGCAAGCCGGCGGCCCTGGTGCAGCGGCTGCAGGGAAAAAGCGAGCTGGCGCCGACGGCAGCGCATTGCGCCGAACTGGGTCGCCTGCTGGCACGCATGCATCTGGCGGCGCGCGACTTTCCGCGCATGCAGCCCAACCTGCGCGGCCTGCCCTGGTGGAACGACACTGCGCCGGTGGTGCTGCCCTATCTCGACGCCCCGCAAGCCGCGCTGCTGCAAAGCGAACTCGCCTACCAGAACCACATCGCCGAATCCTCGGCCTATGCTGCGCTGCCGCGCGGGCCGGTGCATGCCGACCTGTTCCGCGACAACGCGATGTTCGACACCGGAAGCGAGACGCCGCGCCTGACCGGCGTGTTCGACTTCTATTTCGCCGGCACCGACAGCTGGCTGTTCGACCTCGCCGTGTGCCTGAACGACTGGGCCATCGACCTGCAGAGCGGCCGGCACGATGCGGCTCACGCCGACGCCCTGCTGGCCGCGTACGGCACCGTGCGGCCCTTGAACGGGGCCGAACGCGCCCTGCTGCCCGCCATGCTGCGCGCCGCGGCGCTGCGCTTCTGGATTTCACGGCTGTGGGACTTCCACCTGCCGCGAGAAGCGAGCATGCTCAAGGCCCATGATCCGACCCATTTCGAGCGCGTGCTGCGCGAGCGCGTCCGTGCGCCGGCGGCACTGTTCTCTTCCTTCGAAGGCACGCGTCCGACTGCCGAGCCGCTGGCCGCCTGAGGGGGCCTGCTCACCTCTAACCCCATGAAACTGAATCTCGTGCCGGCGCGCACCGGCGCCGAATGGGTCCGCCTCGGACTCAGGACCTTCTGGCGGCAGCCGCTCGCCTTCATCTCGCTGTTCTTCCTGTTCATGGCGGCGATCTCGATCGCTTCGCAGCTGCCCTTCCTTGGCAGCGTGCTGGCGCCGATCCTGCTGCCCTTCATGACGCTCGGCCTGATGGTCGCCACCTCGGTCGCCTATGCCAACGACACGCCGAAGCCCACCGCCCCGGCCATGTTCATCGCGGCAGTGCGCGCCGTGCGGGCCGAATGGCGGCCGATGGTGGTCCTGGGCATCATCTCGGCGGTCTATTTCGTCGCCGCCGTGGGGGTTTCGGCGCTGATCGACGGCGGCCAGCTGGCGCGCGCCTACCTGCTGGATGAAACGCTCGCGCCCGAGGTGATCGCAAGCAGCGACTTCCAGACCGCGCGCCTGTTCGTCATGGCCCTCAATCTGCCGCTCTCGCTCGCGATGTGGCATGCGCCGGCGCTCGTGCACTGGCACCAGGTCGAGCCGGTGAAGAGCCTGTTCTTCAGCCTGGTCGCACTGTTCCGCAACTTCGGCGCCTATGCCATGTTCTGCCTGTCGTGGTTCGGCGTGTTCCTCGCCGCGGGCATCGGCATCGGTCTCGTGGCCACGGTGCTGGTGGGCGTCGGCGCGATCGGCATGGGCGATGGCGCCTCGGCCATCGGCGGCGCGCTGATGATCGGCAGCGCGCTGGTGCTGGCGGCGATGTCGCTGAGCTCGACCTGGTTTACTTTCAGGGACAGCTTCAACGCAGACTGAGCCCGGCCCCGCGGGGGCCGCTCAGACCGGCGTCAGCTTGGCCACCGACAGCGCCAGCCACTTGACCCCGTGGCGCGGGAAGTTGACCTGCGCACGCGCATCGTCGCCGCTGCCTTCGAGCGCCAGCACCGTGCCCTCGCCGAACTTGTTGTGGAACACCTGCATGCCCGAGCGCAGGCCGTGCGAAGGCGCGCTCTTCTGCGGCGGAACCGGCGGGCTGGCGAAGGTGTCCTTGCTGCCCCCGAAGCCGCCGCCGCCGCGCGTGGTCGCGTAGCCGCCGCCGTAGCCGAAGGCCGACGGCGCGAAGCCCTGGTTCTTGGGCGTCAGCCATTTGAGTGCGCCTTCGGGAAGCTCGTCGAAGAAGCGGCTCTTCACGTTGTAGCGCGTCTGGCCGTGCAGCATGCGCGTCTGCGAATGGCTGAGGTACAGGCGCTTTCTCGCGCGGGTGATGGCCACGTACATCAGCCGCCGCTCCTCTTCGAGACTCTCGTAGTCGCTCATCGAGTTCTCGTGCGGGAACAGGCCCTCTTCCATGCCGGTGATGAACACGCAATCGAATTCGAGGCCCTTGGCCGCGTGCACCGTCATCAACTGCACCGCATCCTGGCCGGCCTGCGCCTGGTTGTCGCCCGACTCCAGCGCGGCATGGGTCAGGAAGGCGGCCAGCGGGCTCATGGTCTCGCCGGTTTCGGCGTCGGGCGCCAGCGGCTCTTCGGTGACGGGACGGTTCGGGTCGAGGCCCTGGCTGGCCGGCGACTGCCGCAGCTCGTCGACCGGCATCGCCACCGCGTCGCGGCCGAAGCCTTCCTGCGTGACGAAGCTCTCGGCCGCGTTGACCAGTTCTTCCAGGTTCTCGATGCGGTCGGCACCTTCGCGATCGGCCTTGTAGTGCTCGATCAGGCCGCCGTGGTCGAGCACCAGCTCGATGATCTCGCGCAGCGACATGCCCTGCGTCTGCTCGCGCAGCACGTCGATCTTGGCGACGAAGGCCGAAAGATTGGTGCCTGCCTTGCCGCCCACCGCGTTCACCGCATCGTGCAACGAGCGCCCGGCGGCGCGGGCCGCATCCTGCAGCTGCTCGATGCTGCGCGCGCCGATGCCGCGCGGCGGGAAGTTGACGATGCGCAGGAAGCTGGTGTCGTCGTCCTTGTTCTCGAGCAGCCGCAGGTAGGCCAGCGCATGCTTGATTTCGGCCCGCTCGAAGAAGCGCAGGCCGCCGTAGACGCGGTACGGCACGGCGGCGTTGAAAAGCGCGGTTTCGATCACCCGGCTCTGCGCATTGCTGCGGTAGAGCACGGCCATTTCCTTGCGCTCGATGCCGTCGCGCACGAGCTGGCGCATCTCCTCGACCATCCACTGCGCCTCGGCGAAGTCGCTGGTCGATTCGTAGACGCGCACCGGTTCGCCGGGCCCCTGGTCGGTGCGCAGGTTCTTGCCCAGCCGCTTCTTGTTGTGGCTGATGAGCTCGTTGGCCGAATCGAGGATGTTGCTGAAGCTGCGGTAGTTCTGCTCCAGCTTGATCTGGTGCGAGACGTCGAACTCGCGTACGAAGTCGGCCATGTTGCCCACCCGCGCGCCGCGGAAGGCGTAGATGCTCTGGTCGTCGTCGCCGACCGCGATCACGCTGTTGTCGCCGGGCACGAAACGGCCTTCGACGGTGCTGCCCGAGAGCATCTTGATCCAGGCGTACTGCAGGCGGTTGGTGTCCTGGAACTCGTCGATCAGGATGTGGCGGAAGCGCCGCTGGTAGTGCTCGCGCACCGGGTCGTTGTCGCGCAAGAGCTCGTAGCTGCGCAGCATCAGCTCGCCGAAGTCGACCACGCCTTCGCGCTGGCACTGCTCTTCGTAGAGCTGGTAGAGCTCGACCTTCTTGCGGTCGTCGTCGCTGCGGATTTCGACGTCGCGCGGGCGCAGTCCGTCTTCCTTGGCGCCGGCGATGAACCACTGGGTCTGCTTGGCCGGGAAGCGCTCGTCGTCGACGTTGTACTGCTTCATCAGCCGCTTGATGGCCGAGAGCTGGTCCTGCGTATCGAGGATCTGGAAGGTGGACGGCAGGTCGGCGAGCTTCCAGTGCGCGCGCAGGAAGCGGTTACACAGGCCGTGGAAGGTGCCGATCCACATGCCGCGCACGTTGACCGGCAGCATCGCGGTCAGCCGCGTCATCATCTCCTTCGCCGCCTTGTTGGTGAAGGTGACGGCCAAAATGCCGCCGGGCGACACCTGGCCGGTCTGCAGCAGCCAGGCGATGCGGGTGGTGAGCACCCGCGTCTTGCCCGAGCCGGCGCCGGCGAGGATCAGCGCATTGCCGGCCGGGAGCGCGACGGCGGCACGCTGCTCCGGGTTGAGGTTGTGGAGCAGCGGCGAGTCTGCGGTGGCCGCGAGGTCGGTGAACATCCGTCGATTGTAGAAAGCCGGGCGTATGCGGGTTATACGAAGCGCCGGAAGAACGGTTTTCGATCGGGCGCGTAAAATCAGTCACCGGGCCCAAGTTTCTTGCGCCCGGTTTTTCGTTTGTAGAAACCGGCCGGACCAAGCGCTCAATTCACCTTCAGAGGAGCTTGGTTTTATGCAGATTTTCGACTACGACAACATCCTTCTGCTGCCGCGCAAATGCGTGGTGGAAAGCCGTTCCGAATGCGACGCCAGCGTCACGCTCGGCGGCCGCAGCTTCCGCATCCCGACGGTGCCGGCCAACATGAAGACGGTGGTCGACGAGACCATCTGCACCTGGCTGGCGCAGAACGGCTACTTCTACGTGATGCACCGCTTCGACCTCGACAACCTGCAGTTCGTCAAGGACATGCATGCCAAGGGCGTGTTCGCATCCATCTCGCTGGGCGTCAAGAAGGCGGACTACGACACGGTGGATCAACTGGCTGCCGCAGGCCTCACGCCCGAATACATCACGATCGACATCGCGCACGGCCATGCCGACACGGTGAAGAACATGATCGCGTACCTCAAGAAGAAGCTGCCGAAGGCCTTCGTGATCGCGGGCAACGTCGGCACGCCCGAGGCCGTGATCGACCTGGAGAACTGGGGTGCGGATGCCACCAAGGTCGGCATCGGTCCTGGCAAGGTCTGCATCACCAAGCTCAAGACCGGCTTCGGCACCGGCGGCTGGCAGCTGTCGGCGCTCAAGTGGTGCGCGCGCGTGGCGACCAAGCCGATCATTGCCGACGGCGGCATCCGCGACCACGGCGACATCGCCAAGAGCATCCGCTTCGGCGCCTCGATGGTGATGATCGGCTCACTCTTCGCGGGTCACGAGGAATCGCCCGGCCGGACGGTGGAAGTCGACGGCGTGCTCTTCAAGGAGTACTACGGTTCGGCCAGCGACTTCAACAAGGGCGAGTACAAGCACGTCGAGGGCAAGCGCATTCTCGAGCCGATCAAGGGCAAGCTGGCCGACACGCTGATCGAGATGGAGCAGGACATCCAGAGTTCCATCAGCTATTCGGGCGGGCGCAAGCTCATGGACATCCGCAAGGTCAACTACGTCATGCTCGGCGGCGACAACGCTGGCGAGCACCTGTTGATGTAGTCAAGCCTCGAGCAGTTGCGCTGCGTAGCGATGCAGCGCGTGGGCCGGATCGGCGAAGGCATCGACGATGCTGAAGTGGTGCAGGCCCGGCATCACTTCGCAGACCGGCACGGTGTTGCGGCCCCACGCGGCGCGAATCGACGCGTTGTGGCGGATGAACTCCTCGCTCTCGTCGTCGCCCGCGACCGCGTAGAGCTGGCCGCGCGCGGGCGCCGGCCACAGCACGGGGCTGGCACGCAGCACATCCGCGTCGCTCAGGCGCAGCACGTGTTCCAGGAAGGGCGTGCGCTGCAGCGGCCGCAGGTCGTAGAGGCCCGAGATCGAGAGCGCATTGCGCACCAGCTGCGCCGGCAGGTCGGGCGCGACTGCCTTCCAGTCGCAGGCCAGGAGCGCCGCCGCCATGTGTCCGCCCGCCGAGTGGCCGGCGACGGTGATGCGTGAAGGATCGCCGCCGTGGGCCGCGACGTGTCGCCATGTCCATGCGAGCGCGCGCACCATCTGCAGCAGGATGTGCGGCACGGTGACGGGCCGCTCGGCCGGCCCGGGACACAGCGCATAGTTCGGCACGATCACGCACACGCCGCGGTCGTTGAACGCGGGGGCGACGAAGGAATGATCGCTCTTGTCGAGCGCGCGCCAATAGCCGCCGTGGATGAACACCAGCACGGGCGCGTCGGGCACCGGCGCGGGGAAGACGTCGAGCGTTTCGTTGGGTCCCTGGCCATAGGGCAGGTCGAGCCGGCCGGGCAAGGCGCCGCGCGCCGCGGCGGAATCGCGGGCCCAGCGCCCGAGGTACGCAGGATGGTCCTTCACCCGCGCCAGGTTGTTGTACATGCCCTCCAGCCAGGCGGGGTCGTCGAAGGCCATGAGATTCGTGCTCCTTGTGCGCCAGGGCATGGGGTTCTGGTTAAAATTCGCTCTGCGTTGGGGGGGTAGCTCAGCTGGGAGAGCGCCGCGTTCGCAATGCGGAGGTCGGGAGTTCGATCCTCCTCCTCTCCACCAACATCTCTCGAAGGCCTCGGTACTCGCCGGGGCCTTTTCTTTTCAGGCGTCCAATGTCAGGTGCTGGCCGTGCAGCGCCGCTGCCGCCGGCGAGGCCAGGAAGCCGATGGTCTGCGCCGCCACCGCGGTCGACACCCAGTTGTCGGGCTTGGCGTCGGGCATCGCCTGGCGATTGGCCGGCGTGTCGAGCACACTGGGAGCGATGCTGTTGACCTGGATGCCGTGCGGCGCCAGTTCGGCGGCCGCCGCCTCGACCAGGCGCTGCAAGGCGCTCTTCGACGCGATGTAGGCCGCCATCCCGGCCGCGCCGCGCGCCGCGGTCTTGGCGCTCACGGCGATCACGCTGCCCGCCTTGCGCTCGATCATCGAGGGCACCAGCGCCTGCGAGACGGCCACGAAGGACCAGGCGTTCAGGTTCATCATCCGGTCCCAGGCCGCGCGGCTCAGCGCATGCACCGGCTCGCCCATCTCGAAGCCGCCGGCGATGTGGATCAGCGCGTCGACCTGCTTGAAGGCCGCGAGGATCTGCGTCGCGGTCTCGGCCATGGCCGAGGCCGAAGTCACGTCGGCCTGCAGCAACAGGTGTTGCGAGTTGTCGAGCCCCGGAAACGCGTCGGTCAGATGCTCCATGCGATGGTCGAGCAGCGCGACGCGGGCGCCCTGGTCGAGAAAATGCTGCACGACGGCGCGGCCAAGCGCGCCGGCGGCGCCGGTCACCACGATGTGGCGGATGGTGTTGGCTTCGATCATTTGGCGGCTCCTTGTTCGGGCAGGCATGGTAACGCCGGCGTCAGTGCAGGAAGCGCTCGGCTGGCATCATTAGGCTTCCTTTTCGCACCGGAGAATCGTCATGAAAGAAGTGGTTGTTGTGAGCGGTGTGCGCACCGCGATCGGTACCTTCGGCGGAAGCCTCAAGGACGTGCCGCCCACCCGGCTGGCGGCGCTGGTGACCCGGGAAGCGCTCGCGCGCGCCAAGGTCGACGGCAAGGATGTGGAGCACGTGGTGTTCGGCCACGTGGTCAACACCGAGCCGCGCGACATGTACATGGCGCGCGTGGCCGCCATCGAAGGCGGCTGCGCGCAGGAGACCCCTGCCCTCACCGTGAACCGGCTGTGCGGATCGGGTCTGCAGGCGATCGTGAGCGCGGCGCAGAGCATCCAGCTCGGCGATGCCAAGGTGGCCGTCGGCGGCGGCGCGGAAAGCATGAGCCGCGCGCCGCTCTCTTCGCTCACCGCGCGCTGGGGTGTGCGCATGGGCGATGCCAAGCTGGTCGACATGATGATCGGCGCGCTGCACGACCCGTTCGAGAACATCCACATGGGCGTCACGGCGGAGAACGTCGCGAAGAAATGGGGCATCAGCCGCGAAACGCAGGACCAGACCGCGCTCGCCAGCCACCAGCGCGCGCAGAAAGCCATCGAGAGCGGCTACTTCAAGGCGCAGATCGTCCCGGTGCCGCTGGAAAGCCGCAAAGGCCCGACGCAATTCGACACCGACGAGCACGTGCGCTTCGACGCCAAGATCGAAGACATGGCGAAACTCAAGCCCGCCTTCCTGAAGGAAAACGGCACGGTGACGGCCGGCAACGCCTCGGGCATCAACGATGCGGCCGCGGCCGTGGTGCTGATGGAGAAGGAAGAGGCGGCGCGGCGCGGCCTGAAGCCGATGGCGCGCGTGGTCGCCTATGCCTTCGCCGGCGTCGACCCGGCCTACATGGGCATCGGCCCGGTGCCGGCCTCGCGCAAGGCATTGGAGAAAGCGGGCCTCAAGGCATCGGACATGGATGTGGTCGAAGCCAACGAAGCCTTCGCGGCGCAGGCCTGCGCGGTGAGCAAGGATCTCGGGCTGGATGCCGCGAAGGTGAATCCGAACGGCTCGGGTATCTCGCTGGGCCACCCGATCGGCGCCACCGGCGCGCTGATCACCGTGAAGGCGCTGTACGAACTCGAACGCATCCAGGGCCGCTACGCATTGGTGACGATGTGCATCGGCGGCGGCCAGGGCATCGCGTGCATTTTCGAGCGCACCTGAGCGAAGCCGCCTCGCGATATGGCTATAATTGTGGGATTGCCTGAATGACAGCAATGTCGATCAGGGGCTCTTAGCTCAGTTGGTAGAGCAGCGGACTCTTAATCCGTAGGTCGAGTGTTCGAGTCACTCAGGGCCCACCAAAACCTCATGAAAAGCCCGCCATCAGATCGATGGCGGGCTTTTTTTATTGGCACCGCAGGATCAGGCAAGAGACGAAGAGGATCGGGCTACCGCGAGCGTTCCTGCCGGAACGACACTCGCGCAACTGCACGCTCGCAGCACGCAACCCAAGGAGTCCCTCATATGCGCTACAGAAAATTCGGCCGCACCGGCCTGTTCGTTTCCGAGCTCTGCCTAGGCACGATGACTTTCGGCGGCGGAGGCGGCATCTGGGGGCAGATCGGCGACCTGCAGCAGGCCGACGCCGAGCGCCTGATCGGCCGCTCGCTCGATGCCGGGATCAACTTCATCGATACCGCCGACGTCTACTCCGACGGCCGCTCGGAAATCATCACCGGGCAAGCGCTGCGAAACCTTCAGGTGCCGCGCGAAAACGTGGTGGTCGCCACCAAGGTGCTCGGCGAAGTGGGCACGAAAGGCGCCAACTCGCGCGGCATGTCGCGCTACCACATCATGGACGGCGTGAAGGCGAGCCTGAAGCGCCTGCAGCTCGACCACATCGACCTGTACCAGATCCACGGCTTCGATCCGGCGACGCCGATCGAGGAGACCGTGCGCGCGCTCGACAACCTCGTGCAGCACGGCCACGTGCGCTATATCGGCGTATCGAACTGGGCGGCGTGGCAGATCATGAAGGCCCTCGGCATCTCGGAACGGCTGGGGCTCGCGCGCTTCGAATCGCTGCAGGCGTACTACACGGTCGCCGGCCGCGATCTCGAACGCGAACTGGTTCCGCTGCTCAAGAGCGAAAGCGTCGGGCTGATGGTCTGGAGCCCGCTCGCCGGCGGCCTGCTGAGCGGCAAGTACGGCCGCGACGTCAAGGCCGAGGCAGGCAGCCGCCGCACCACCTTCGACTTTCCGCCGGTGAACGTCGAGCGCGCCTACGACTGCATCGACGTGTTGCGCGGCATCGCGCAGGCGAAGGGCGTTTCCGTGGCGCAGATCGCCCTGGCCTGGCTGCTGCACCAGGCGGCCGTGACGAGCGTGATCATCGGCGCCAAGCGCGCAGAGCAGCTCGACGACAACATCGCGGCGACCGCCATCGCCTTGAACGGCGAGGAACTCGCCGCGCTCGACAAGGTCAGCGCGCTGCCGGCCGAATATCCGGGTTGGATGCTCGAGCGCCAGGGCGGACCCCGGCACAAGCAGCTCGCGGAATCCGCCGGCGCCTGAGAACGGCTACACCGCCATGATCGACACGGCCTTGGTGTTCAGGTAGGCCTCCATCGCCTCCGGTCCACCCTCGGAGCCGTAGCCCGAGTCCTTGATGCCGCCGAAGGGCATTTCCGGCGTGGGCGCGGCCGGCTGGTTGATCCACAGCATGCCGACTTCCATCTGCTGCGACAGCAGGTGGGCGTTCTTGATCGACTTCGTGAAGGCGTAGCCCGCAAGGCCGAAAGGCAGGCGGTTGGCTTCGGCGATGGCTTCTTCCAGCGTGTCGAAGCCGCGGATGGCGGCGATCGGGCCGAAAGGTTCGTTGTTGAACACGTCGGCTTCGAGCGAGACGTCCGTCAGCACGGTGGGCGCGAAGAAGTTGCCGGAGGAGCCCACGCGTTCGCCGCCGGTGGCGACCTTCGCGCCCGTGGCGCGCGCGTCGTCGAGCACCTTCGCCATCGCAGTGAGGCGGCGCGCGTTCGCGAGCGGCCCGAGAGTCGTGCCTTCGGCCAGGCCGTCGCCGAGCTTGAGGCTCTCGGCATGCTTCACCATCGCTTCGGCGAAGGCTTGCTTGATGCTGTTGTGCACCAGGAAGCGCGTCGGCGAGATGCACACCTGGCCGGCGTTGCGGAACTTGGCGCCACCGGAGGCTTTCACGGCCAGCGCGACGTCGGCATCCTCGGCCACGATCACGGGCGCGTGGCCGCCCAGCTCCATGGTGGCGCGCTTCATGTGCGCGCCGGCCAGGGCCGCGAGCTGCTTGCCGACCGGGGTCGAGCCGGTGAAAGTGACCTTGCGGATGATCGGGTGCGGAATCAGGTAGCTCGAGATCTCGGCCGGATCGCCGAACACCAGCCCCACCGTGCCGGCAGGCACGCCGGCATCCACGAAGGCCTGTAGCAGCGCCGCGGGCGAGGCCGGGGTTTCTTCCGGCGCCTTGACGAGGAACGAGCAGCCGCTCGCGAGCGCGGCACCGAGCTTGCGCACGATCTGGTTGATCGGGAAGTTCCACGGCGTGAACGCGGCCACCGGGCCGAGCGGTTCCTTGATCACCAGCTGCTGCGCCGCCAGGTTGCGCGAGGGCACGATGCGGCCGTAGACGCGACGGCCTTCGTCGGCGAACCATTCGATGATGTCGGCGCCGGCGAGTACTTCGCCACGCGCTTCGACGAAGGGCTTGCCCTGCTCCTGCGTGAGCAGGCGCGCGATGTCGGCGGCGCGTTCGCGCACCAGGCCGGCGGCTTTGCGCATGGTGGCCGCGCGCTCGTTGGCCGGAATCTTGCGCCAGGCTTCGAAGCCGCGCTGCGCGGCGGCCAGTGCGCGGTCCAGGTCGGCAATACCCGCATGGGCGACCTTGCCGATGGGCTTGCCCGTGGCGGGGTTGATCACGTCCAGGGTCTTGCCGCTCGCGGCGTCGCACCATTCATTCTCGATCAAGAGGCGGGTGTCGGTGTAGCTTGCTGTGCTCATGTCGGTCCTTGGGGGTTCTTTCCGAGTGGTGATGCTGGCGCGCAATACGAAACCGAAACGCGCGGCCAACCGGCATTGTCGCCCGTGACGGTTACCCGGCCTGCGCGGTCAGTCTTCCGCGTACCACCGGTCCTTGGCGAGCATCACGCGATGATGCCCCTGGCCGGCCGGCATCATCGGAAAGCAGTTCTCCTGCGGCGCCACCTGCACGTCGAGGAAGAAGGGCCCCTCGTACGCCAGGCACTCGGCCAACGCCGCCGATAGTTCGGCAGGGTCCGACACGCGCCGTGCATCCCAGCCGAAGGCCCTGGCCAGCGCCACGAAATCGGGCAGCGCCTCGTTCCAGCTGTGGCTCAGCCGGTTGTCATGGTTCAGTTCCTGCCACTGGCGCACCATGCCCATGTAGCCGTTGTTGCAGAGCACGAGTTTCACGGGCGTGCGGTGCTGCATGGCCGTGGAAAGCTCCTGGATGTTCATGAGCACCGAAGCATCGCCGCTCACGCAGACGACGAGCGCATCCGGATGCGCGATCTGCGCGCCGATCGCGGCCGGCAGGCCGTAGCCCATGGTGCCGGCGCCGCCCGAAGTGAGCCAGCGGCGCGGACGCTCGAAGCGCAGGTACTGTGCTGCCCACATCTGGTGCTGGCCGACATCGGTGGAGACGATCGCGTCGCGGCCTGCGATGGCCTGCTGCAGCGAGCGCATCAGCTGCTGCGGCAGGATGGCATCGCTGCGCGGGACAAAGTCTAGGCAGCGCTGTGCGCGCCAGCGCTCGATGCGCTGCCACCAGAGCGCCAGGCGCTCGGGCGCAAGGCCGTCGAGCGCCGGCAGGGCAAGCAGTGCGTCCAGCACCGCGCCGCAATCGCCGACCAATGGAGCGTCCACCCGCACCACCTTGTTGATGCTGCTCGGATCGATGTCGATGTGGATCTTGCGCGCATGTGGGCAGAACTCGTCGAGCCTGCCGGTCACGCGATCGTCGAAGCGCGCGCCGACGCAGATCACCAGATCGGCCTCGTGCATCGCGAGGTTGGCCTCCAGCGTGCCGTGCATGCCCAGCATGCCGAGAAAGCGCGGGTCGAAAGCGGGGAAGGCGCCGAGGCCCATCAGCGTCAGCGTGCACGGCGCGTCGAGGCGATGTACGAGGCGGGTGAAGGCTTCGCATGCGCCGGGACCGGCGTTGACGAGCCCGCCGCCGCCGTAGAGAACGGGCCGGCGTGCGGTCGAGAGAAGATCGGCGGCCCGCTGCAGGCTGCCGTGCGGCGGCAATCGCGCATCCGGGCCGGGCCGCCGCGGTGTCGAAGCCGGCTCGCCGGTCAGCGGCGCGAGCTGAACATCCTTCGGCACGTCGAGCAACACCGGTCCCGGACGCCCGGAGGCGGCGATGCCCAGCGCGCGCCGCACCACGGCCGGAATCTCGTTCGCAAGGCGGATCTGGTGATTCCACTTGGTCACCGGCCGCGACATGCCGAGCGCATCGCTCTCCTGGAACGCGTTGGTGCCGATCACCGCGGTCGCGACCTGGCCGCTGATGCACAGCACGGGCACCGAATCGCTGATGGCGTCGAGCAGCCCGGTGATCGTGTTGCCGACGCCGGGCCCCGAGGTCACGAGCACCACGCCGACGCGGCCGGTACTGCGCGCATAGCCCTCGGCCGCATGGACCGCCGCCTGCTCGTGCCGCACCAGCACATGCCGCAGCCGCGGTTCGCCGTGCAGCGCGTCGTAGAGCGGCAACGCGGCGCCGCCGGGGTAGCCGAAGATCGTGTCGATGCCGCACTCGACCAGGGTGTCGAGCAGGGCTTCCGCGCCATTGCGCAGCGAGAGAAACGTGGGGACGGGAGCGGCGATTTGCATTCGCTGATTCTTCCGGTTTCGTTGCAGAATTTGCTTCTTTCTTTCAAGCAATTCGGCCACTCCCATGAAGATCAATCGCCAAAACAAGAAAACAGACGAAGAATCATTCGACAAGTTCGACATGGCGATCCTGCGTGCCCTGCTGCACGACTCGCGCAAGACGCTGCAGGAAATCGGCGCCGAGGTCGGCCTGTCCCCGACGAGCTGCTGGACCCGCATCAAGAAGCTCGAAGCGCAGGAAGTGATCAAGCGCTACACGGTCGACCTCGATGCCTCCAAGCTCGGCTACCACGATTCGGTGATCGTGCAGCTCACGCTGGAAAGCCACAGCGACGAGACGCTCTACGAGTTCGGCCGCGTGCTTGCCACCATCCCCGAGATTCAGGAGGCCTACCTGGTCTCCGGCGACTACGACTACTACATCCGCATCGCGGTGCGCGACACGCGCGACTACGAGCGGCTGCTGCGTGAGAAGCTCTACAAGATCCCGGGCATCCGCCACAGCCAGTCGCACTTCGTGCTGCGGGTGCTCAAGGAAGCGAGCGTGCCGCTGGCCTGAGCGCACAAGAAAAAAGCCCGCCTTCGTGGGGCGGGCTTTGGCGCGTGGGGCAGCCGTCAGGCTGCGGACGCTCAGCGGCTCGGCTTGAAGGCGCCGCGCCGTTGCGCGTCGCGCGGCACGAACACCTTGCCGCCGCTATGCCCGGCGCCGTTGCCGCGAGGTGCAAAGCCGTCGCCGCGTCCCGCGCCAGCGCCGCCACGCGGAGCGTTGTCGCCCCAGCCCGGCTTGCGGCCGTAGCCGCCGTCGTCGCGACCGCCGCCGAAGCCTGCGTTGCCCTGGTTCTGGAAGCCGCGGGGTGCCGGTGCGCCTGGGCCGCGTGCGGGACCACGGTCGTTGAAACCGCTGGCGCCCGCGTAGCCGCCTGCGGGGCCGCCACGATGACCACCGCCGCCGCCGCCGAACTTGCGATCGCGCGAGTGGTTGTCACGGCTGTCGCGGCCACGGCCACCGAAGTCGCCTCCCGGGCGCGACTGCGGCGAGCGCTGCTGCGGCTCGAGACCGGGGACCACCTCGGCCTTGAACTGCTGGCGGCTGTACGACTCGATGTCGAAGATCTTGCGGCGATCGCGGAACTCGGCAAAAGTCACGGCCAAGCCGTCGCGCCCTGCCCGGCCCGTGCGGCCGATGCGGTGGGTGTAGTCCTCGGCCTTCATCGGCAGACCGAAGTTGAAGACGTGCGTGATGGTCGGCACGTCGATGCCGCGCGCGGCCACGTCGGTGGCGACGAGGATCTGCACCTGGCCCTGGCGCAGCGCCATCAGCCGGCGATTGCGCAGGCCCTGGCTCAGCGCACCGTGCAGCGCCACGGCGCTGAAGCCATCCTGCTGCAGGTCGTTGGCGAGGCCGTCGCATTCGACCTGCGTGCTCGCGAACACGATGGCCTGGTTGATGGTGGTGTCGCGCAGCCAGTGGTCGAGCAGCTTGCGCTTGTGCTGGCTGTTGTCGGCCCAGAACAGCACCTGCTTGATGTTGGCGTGCTTCTCCTGCGGGCTGTCGATGGTCACGCGCTGCGGCTCGCGCATCACGCGCTGCGCCAGCTGCTGGATGCGCGGCGCGAAAGTGGCGCTGAACATCATGGTCTGCTGGCGCTCGATGGTGAGCTGGTTGACTTCGGCGAGGTCATCCGAGAAGCCGAGGTCGAGCATACGGTCGGCTTCGTCGACGACGAGGAACTTGACCTGGTCGAGCTTGATCTGCATCGAGCGCTGCAGGTCGAGCAGCCGGCCCGGCGTGGCGACCACGAGGTCGGCGTTCTGCAGCTTGGCGATCTGCAACTGGTAGGGCATGCCGCCCACCACGTTGGCAATGCGCAGGCCGCGGCAATGCCTGACCAGGTCGATGGCGTCATGCGCCACCTGCTGGGCGAGTTCGCGCGTGGGGCACAGGATCAGAGCGCCGGGCGTGGCCGCCTTGAAATGGCGCGCGTTGGTCGGGTCCTTGCGCTTGGGCTTCTTGGGCGGCGCTTCGCCGCGTGCGGCAGCTTCAGCCGCCAGGCGCTGGAATTCGGCCTTGGCCGCAGCCTCGGCTTCGGCCTGGCGCTGCAGCAGGGTGTGCAGCACGGGCAGCAGGAAGGCGGCGGTCTTGCCGCTGCCGGTCTGGCTCGAGACCATCAGGTCGACGAAACGCGTGGCGCCGTCGGCCTGGCCGCTGGCGGTCATGGCGCGCGGAATCACCTGTTCCTGAACAGTGGTCGGCTGGGTGAAGCCAAGGTCCTCGACCGCGGCGATCAGTTCGGGCGCGAGACCGAGCTTGACGAAGCCGTTCGGCAGCTTCGGCTCGGCGACTGCTACGGCATCGAGCGCCTCGAAAGCCGTCGTTTCGGTGGGGACAAGCGATTCGCCGGTGATGGCGATGGCGAATTCATCGGATTGCACAGGCGCAAAGTCGCCCTGCGCTGCAAAAGCGTCGTTCATTGAAAATCTCATACGCGAGCGCTGCCGCAGGCGGCGCTCCGTCGGGTGGTGAAAAACATCAACCATCCAACGACATTCAGCAAGGACTTTCGTCTTTGCTGCGGCCCATTCAAAGGGGCGCGGTGTGCAAGATAGGGAGATGCAAGAAACGCTGCCTGAATGCTTCCCGGCAGCGAAGCCTGCGATTATCGCATGGCCTCGGGGTTTTTACCTAATCCGCGATACGCAGGAAGGTATCGCGGTAGTGCGCGAGCTCCTCGATCGACTCGTGGACGTCGGCCAGCGCGGTGTGCGCCTGCTGCTTCTTGAAGGCGTTGTAGGCAGCCGGCTTCCAGCGCTTGGCCAGTTCCTTGAGGGTGCTGACGTCGAGATTCCGGTAGTGGAAGTAGGCTTCCAGCTTGGGCATGTACTTGACCAGGAAGCGCCGGTCCTGGCCGATGGTATTGCCGCACATCGGCGAACCGTTCTTCGGGATGTAGCGCGCGACGAACTCGAGCAATTGCTGCTCGGCCGCGGCCTCGTCGAGCGTGGAGGCCTTGACCTTGTCGATCAGTCCGCTGCGGCCATGCGTTCCCTTGTTCCAGGAATCCATGCCGTCGAGCACCTCGTCGCTCTGGTGGATGACGAGCACGGGGCCATCGATGCGCGGCACCAGATCGGGGCCGGTCACGACCACGGCGATCTCGAGCAGGCGCTCCTTTTCAGGGTCGAGGCCGCTCATTTCGCAGTCCAGCCAGACGAGGTTCTGGTCGCTCTTCTTGAGGGTGGTGACGGGCACGGGCGCGGTCGGGGCGGTGGATTCTGACATCGGGGGATTGTCGTCGATGGCCCTGCGCGCGAGCGGCCGGCGTGCGGGCTAAACTCGCCTCGCCATGTCCGCCGCCCTCCTCTTCACTTTTGCGTTCGCCCTCGCGCTGGCTGCAGGCCTCGTCGTCAAGCTCTGGCTCGCCACGCGGCAGGTGCGTCATGTGGCGCGCCATCGCGATGCGGTGCCTGCCGCCTTCGCGCAGGCCATCACGCTCGCAGCGCATCAGAAGGCAGCCGACTACACGGTGGCCAAGACCCGTTTCGGCCTGCTCGAAATGGCATGGGGCACGGCAGTGCTCTTGGGCTGGACCCTGCTGGGCGGGCTCGATCTCCTCAACAAGTTGCTGATGGACTGGATGGGCGGCGGCATGCTGCAGCAGCTCGGGCTGCTCTCCGCCTTCGCGCTGATCAGCGGCCTGCTCGACCTCCCGTTCACGCTCTGGCAGACCTTCAGGCTCGAGGAACGGTTCGGCTTCAACAAGATGACCTGGCGGCTTTGGCTCCTCGACGGCGTCAAGTCGCTGCTGCTGGGCGCGCTGATCGGCCTGCCCATCGCCGCCTTGATCCTCTGGCTCATGAGCGCGGCCGGCAGCCTGTGGTGGCTGTGGGCCTGGGGCGCATGGATGGCATTCAATCTGCTGCTGATGCTGGTCTATCCGACCTTCATTGCGCCTCTCTTCAACAAGTTCAAGCCGCTGGACGACGCCGCGCTCAGGGCGCGCGTCAACGCGCTGATGCAGCGCTGCGGCTTCGCGGCCAAGGGGCTGTTCGTAATGGACGGCAGCAAGCGCAGCGCGCATGCCAATGCCTACTTCACCGGCTTCGGCGCCAGCAAGCGCGTGGTCTTCTACGACACGCTGCTGCGCCAGCTCAACGCCGGGGAAGTGGAGGCGGTGCTCGCGCACGAGCTGGGCCATTTCAAGCGCCGGCACGTCGTGAAGCGCATGGCTGCGATGTCCGCGCTGAGCCTAGCCGGCTTCGCGCTGCTGGGCTGGCTGTCGGTCCATTCGTGGTTCTATGTCGGCCTGGGCGTGCAGCCCAACATGGCGGCGCCCAACGACGCGCTCGCCATCCTGCTGTTCATGCTGGCGGTGCCGGTGTTCGGCTTCTTCGTCGCACCGCTGCCGGTGCTCATCTCACGCAAGCACGAGTTCGAGGCCGATGCCTATGCCATCGCGCAGACCAGCGGCGCCGACCTCTCGGCGGCATTGCTCAAGCTCTACCAGGACAATGCCTCGACGCTGACACCCGACCCGGTGTTCGTCAAGTTCTACTACTCGCACCCGCCCGCCTCCGAGCGCCTCGCGCGCATGGCGGCAGGTTGAACCTGAGAAAGCCGACCATGAGCAGCATGTTCAAACCCAAGGACTGGAAGAAGCACGCGCGCCGCGCGCTGAGCGCCACCGAGATCGTGGCCGGCCTTGCGCGGCTCGAAGGCTGGAAGCTGACCGGCGACGGCGCCGATGTCGCGATCGAGAAGACCTTCAGCTTCGCGAACTATTTCGAGACCATCGCCTTCGTGAACGCACTGGCCTTCATTGCGCACACGCAAGACCACCACCCCGACCTTTCGGTGCACTACAACCGCTGCGTCGTGCGCTTCAACACGCACGACGTAGGCGGCATCTCGGCCACGGACTTCGACTGCGCAGCGCAGGCAGACGCCCTGCTGGCAACGGCCTGAGCCCGATGGAACGCGCCCTTGGCTAAGCAACGCAGCGACGCCGCGGGCGCGGCATTGCGCGACGGACTCGTCATTGCCAGCCATGGCCGCCACTGCCTCGTTGAAACGCCCGAAGGCGAACGACTGATCTGCCACCCGCGCGGCAAGAAAAGCCAGGCCGTGGTGGGCGACCGGGTGCGCTGGCAGGCCAGCGAGGACGAGGGCACCATCGAACAGGTGCAGCAGAGAAAGAACCTGTTCTACCGGCAAGACGAGATTCGCACCAAGTCCTTCGCGGCCAATCTCGACCAGGTGCTCATCCTGATCGCGGCCGAGCCCGAGTTCTCCGAAACCCAGTTGGCGCGTGCGCTGATCGCGGCCGCGGCCGAACGCATCGCGCCGATCATCGCGCTCAACAAGAGCGATGTCGTCGCCCCCTTCGAACGGGCCTGGGCCAGGCTCGCGCCCTACCGCCGCATGCACCATGGCGTGCTGCCGCTGTCGCTCAAGGCCTCGCCGGAGGCCGATCGCGCGACCTTGATGAAGTTGCTGGCGGGCAGGACCACGCTGGTGCTCGGTCCGTCGGGCGCCGGCAAGAGCACGCTGACCAACCTGCTGGTGCCCAGCGCGCTGGCCTCGACGGCCGAGATCTCGCAAGCGCTCAACTCGGGCAAGCACACCACGACCAGCACCACCTGGTACTGGGTGGACGACGCGCGGACCACCGCGCTGATCGATTCGCCGGGCTTCCAGGAATTCGGGCTGCAGCACATCGAAGCGATGCAGCTCGCGCACCTGATGACCGACATCGCCGAACACGCCACGGCATGCAAGTTCTACAACTGCACCCATCTGCACGAGCCGGGCTGCGGCGTGATCACCCAGGTGGAGTCGCCCGGCCATCCGGGTGCGATCAGCCCCTCGCGCTACCGGATCTACGGCGAGCTGTTCGCCGAACTGAGCCAATCCCGCTACAAATGAAGGTGCTGCTGTATTCCCATGTGTTCCATCCGTCGGTGGGCGGCGTCGAGACCGTATCGCGCGCACTCGTCGAGGGCTTCGTGGCGAAAGGCATCGACTGCAAGGTGGTGACCCAGACGCCCGAGGGGGACGGCGCGCAGTTCCCTTTCCAGGTGATCCGCCAACCGGCTAGCGCGCGCGTGCGCGAACTTCTGCGCTGGGCCGACGTCGTCCTCTTCAATGGCGCGAGCCTGGCGCTTCAGCCCTGGGTTCTGGCCTATCGCAAGCCTTTCATCTGGGTGCACGTCGGCTACCAAGCGTCGTGCATCGACGGCGCCGGCTGGGTCGACAACGCGCCGGCGCCGCTCGAGCCCGTGGCGTCTTTTCTCTTTCATGCGCGCAGAAACGGCTACATACGCGGCTTGAAGGATGGCCTGAAACTGCTGCTGCGACGCGGCATCGCCAAGTTCGCCGTCACGCGGAATGTCGCCATCACCCATTGGATGAACAAGACGCTGCCGCTGCCGCGGCAGGTGCAGATCTACAACCCCTTTCCGATCGAGCGCTTCCAGGCAGCCGACCGCGGCGAGCCCGAGTACGAGTTCTTCTACATGGGAAGGATCGTGCAGGAGAAGGGTGTCGACACCTTGATCCGCGCCTTCGCGAAGGTCGTTCAACGCAGCCGGGAAGCGCCGCGGCTGCTGCTCATCGGGGACGGGAGCGCACGGCCGGAGATCGAGCGGCTGGTGGCCGAATCGGGCCTCTCTGCTTCCGTCGTCTTCGCCGGCTCGCAATCGGGCCCTGCGCTCGTCGAATGGGTCTCGAAGGGCATGATCGGCGTGATTCCGTCGGCGTGGTACGAGCCGATGGGCGGTGTCGCGGTCGAGCTCCTGGCGGCAGGCAAGAGCCTCATCGTCTCGGCCAAGGGCGGACTTTCGGAGTGCGTCGGCGATGCCGGTCTCGTCTTCCCGAACGGCGACGATGAAGCGCTGGCTGCGCAGATGCAGCGGGTGCTGGGCGATCCGGTCCTCCGGGCCGCGCAGACGGCAAAGGCCCGCGAACGTGCGAAGGCCTTCATGCCCGCGCGCTTTGTCGATCAGTACATCGGCCTGCTCAAGGAAGTGACGGGCCGAGCCTGAGGCGATTCAATCGAGAACCTGCGCCAGCGCATCGACCAGCGCGCCGCACTGCTCTCGCGTGCCGATGCTGATGCGCAGGTACTGCGCGATGCGCGGCTGTGCGAAGTGCCGCACCAGCACAGCGCGCGCCCGCAGCGCCGCTGCCAGTGCGGCGGCATCGTGCTCGGGATGGCGCACGAACACGAAGTTGGCTTGCGAGGGCATTACCTCGAAGCCCAGATCCTCCAGCTGCAGCGTCAGCCCCTCGCGGGTGTCGATGACGGCGTCGCGCGTCTTCGAGAACCAGGCCTCGTCAGCGAGTGCGGCAATGGCGCCCGCAGTCGCCAGGCGGTCGAGCGGATAGGAGTTGAAGCTGTTCTTGACCCGCTGCAGCGCATCGATCAGCTGCGCCTGCCCGCAGGCAAAGCCCACGCGCAAACCGGCGAGCGAATGCGATTTCGACAGCGTCTGCACGACCAGCAGGTTCGGATAGCTCGCGATCAGGGGCAGCGCGCTTTCGCCGCCGAAATCCACATAGGCCTCGTCCACCAGCACCACGCGCTGCGGGCAGGCCTGGAGCAGGCGCTCGATGCATGCGAGCGGCATCCCGATGCCGGTCGGCGCATTGGGATTCGCGATCACGATGCCACCGCAACCGGCCGCGGCACGCGCGGCCAGCGTGTCGGCATCGATGCGAAGTCCTTCGTCCACCGATTGCAGCTCGCACGCGATGGCATAGAGCTGCGCGTAGACCCGATAGAAGCTGTAGGTGACGTCCGGAATCAGCAAGGGCTCGGCTTGCTGGAAGAAGGCGAAGAAGGCGTGGGCCAGCACTTCGTCGGAGCCGTTGCCTGCGAACACTTGCGCGCTGTGCAGCCCGTGGCGCGCAGCGATCGCTTCACGCAGCGCGATCGATTCGGGATCAGGGTAGCGTTCGAGTCCCTTCTCGGCCGCCTCCTGAATGGCATCGAGCACTCGCGGCGAGGGCGGATAGGGGTTCTCGTTGGTATTGAGCTTGACCAGGTTCGCGATGCGCGGCTGCTCGCCCGGCACATAGGGTTCCAGCGCCGCAATGCGCGGGCTCCAGAAGCTTGGAACGGTGCTCAAGGCCGACATACCCGGCTCAGCCCAGCAGGCGCGCGAGCGTGAGCAGCGCGAGCAGCACCATCCACATCACGACCGAACGCCAGACCAGACCGACGACGCTGCGCAGGTGCGCCGGTTCGGGCTCGCGCCCCGGGGTGCTGCCGCTGTCGGGGCCACGCCCGCCGCCAAGCGGATCGCCCGCCTGCGCCCTCGACAGCGGATCGGTCAGCGGGACCGGACTCAAGGTGCCGCCGCCAAGCCGCACGTTGACGGCACCCGAGGTCGCGGCCAGGATCACGCCGTCGTTCTCATTGGGAAAGCGCCGGGCGTCGTTGCGCCAGCAGTCGATCGCCTCTTCGAAACTGCCGACCACCGCGAAACCGAGCGCCGTGATGCGCGCCGGCAGCCAGTCGATCACGCCCCAGGCCCGATCGGCCGCGTGCTGAACCCACGTGCTGGACGGCTGGATCGAAGCGCCGTTCTTGTGCGCCCAATAGCGCGAAACGAACTCGCTCATGCGGTAGAACACTGCGCCGGCAGGCCCCAGCCCGGCGGCGGCGAGGATGGAGAACCAGGCAAGCACACCGAACACATGCCGATGCGCCGCAATCACCGAGTGCTCGATCACGTGCCGCACGATCTCGCTGCGCGGCAGGTCCGCCGCATCGACACGCTGCCAGTGGGCGAGCAGCGAGCGCGCAAGCGCTTCGTCGCCCTCGTCGAGCGCATCGCGGATGCCGGTGAAATGGTGGCTGAACTGCCGAAAGCCCAGCGTGACGTAGAGCACCGCGACGCTCCACAGCACCGCGAAGGGCAGCCCCAGCGTGAGCACCAGCAGCCAATGCACGCCCAATGCGAGCACCGTCGGCACGAGCACCGCAAGCCCCCAGGCCACCCAGCCGTGGTGCGGCTTGCCGGCGTCAAAATTGCGGCTGGTCCAGCGCGTCCATGCGAGCACGCTGCCGTATACCGGGTTGTGATACGCAAGCGGCCGCACCTGTTCGATCAGCAACGCGCACAGGATCGCAAAGAAACTCATCCATCGATGATAGCGAGTGCCTCCCAGGCACCCGGACGGACTCGCGCGGCTCAGGCCGAGAGGAAGCGGTAGAGGTTGCGCAGCATGCCCGCCGTCGCACCCCAAACGTAACGCTCGTGAGGACCGTCCTGGTAGGGCATCGAAAACCACTCGCGCGACTTGAGGTCTTCGCCGACGAGCGCGTGGCGCCGGTGGTTCGCCGGATTCATCAGATGGGCGAGCGGCACTTCGAAGGCCGCCGCCACCTCATAGGGATTGATGTTCAACTCGAAGTCCGGCCGCACGAGCGCGACCACCGGGGTCACGATGAAGGACGTGACGGTCGTGTAGGTCGGCAGGCTGCCCAGCACCTCGATGTACTCCGCCGACAAGCCGACCTCTTCCCACGCTTCGCGCAAGGCCGCCGCCGCGACATTGGCGTCCTCGGGATCGACCCGGCCGCCCGGGAAGGCCACCTGGCCCGAGTGCGTCGACAGATGCGTCGTCCGCTCGGTCAGCAGCACGGTGGGTTCGTCCCTCATCACGATCGGCACCAGCACCGCCGCCTGGGCGGGTACACGATCCGTCAGCCGCGGCTCGCGCCGCAGTTCAGGCACCCAGGCCGGCGGCGCGGCGAAGCGTGCACGCAAGGCGCGTGCATCGAAGCGTGAGGGCGCCACCGCCGGCAGCGCGGCGTCGATGCCGACCACCGGTACCTGGCGCGGGTCGAAGGACCGCAGCGCCGACGGCAGGACGGCGTTGACGGATTCGACGGAAGCAGGGCGCATGGTGGATGGTGGTGAGGTCAAGAAAGGACTTACTGAAGTAGAGCGCAAAAACCGCGCCGGCGCGATGCGCGGCACAACAACAAAAATCACGATCGCATCGATGCATCGGAGCACCAATGCAAAAAGCCGCCTTGATCGGCGGCTTTTTGCACGACGGGAGGCGCTCTTTACTGAGCAGCCGCTGCCGACGACTTGCCGGGCAGCTTTTCCTTGATGCGTGCCGAACGGCCGCTGCGCTCGCGCAGATAGTAGAGCTTGGCACGGCGCACATCGCCGCGACGCTTGACTTCGATGCCGGCGATCAGCGGGCTGTAGGTCTGGAACGTACGTTCCACGCCTTCGCCGCTGGAGATCTTGCGCACCGTGAAGCCGCTGTTGAGGCCGCGATTGCGCTTGGCGATCACGACGCCTTCGTAGGCCTGCACGCGCTTGCGATTGCCTTCGACGACGTTCACGCTGACGATGACCGTGTCGCCGGGCATGAAATCGGGAATCTTCTTGCCGAGCCGGGCGATTTCTTCCTGCTCGAGGGTCTGGATGAGGTTCATTGGTTTCCTGGATTCGATCGTGCTCGCGCTACACAAAAGGCGTCATAAAGCCCTGGGGGGCCAAGGCGACGCGGCCGGCAGAGGATCGGGGAGCCCGAAATTATAGCTTTTTTTGGAGCGCTTTCTCGTCCGCCGGGCTGAGCCGGCCGGCTGCGCGCGCCGCCTCGATCAAGTCGGGGCGTTTTTGCTGGGTGATCGCGAGCCGCTGGTCGCGTCGCCAGCGCTCGATCTGCACGTGATGCCCCGAGAGCAGGACGGGAGGCACTGTCTCGCCCATCCATTGCTCCGGCCGGGTGTAGTGGGGGCAGTCGAGCAAGCCATCGAGCGCCGGGTTGAAGCTGTCCTGCACGTGGCTGTCCGCGTCGCCCAGCACGCCCGGCTGGAGCCGCGCGACGGCGTCGAGCAAGGCCATGGCGGGAATCTCGCCGCCCGACAACACGAAATCGCCGATGCTCAACTGGTGCGTAACACGCGCATCGATGAAACGCTGGTCGATGCCTTCGTAACGCCCGCACACCAGCACCGCGCCCTCGCCGGCAGACCAGCGCTCCACCGCCTCGTGCCGCAGGGTTTCGCCGATCGGCGAGAAGAGAATCACCGGTGCCGCGGCACCCCGCGCCGCCAGCGCCGCATCCAGGCAGGCCGACAGCGGCTCGGCCGTCATGACCATGCCGGGACCGCCGCCGAAGGGGCGGTCGTCGACGCGCCGGTAGTTGCCGTCGGCGAAATCGCGCGGGTTCCACAGCACGACCTCGACCTGCTTCGACTCGTAGGCACGGCGCGTCACGCCGCTCGCGAGAAAGGGCGCGAACAGCTCGGGAAAGAGGGTGATGACGTCGAAGCGCATGGCGGCGCCGGAGCCGGGCGGCTCAGTAGTCAGGCTGCCAGTCGACGGTGATCAGCCGGCCCGGCAGATCCACTTTGTCGACGAAGGCCGAGACGAAGGGAACCATGCGCTCGACCGGCTTCCCGCCCTCCTGGGCGTCCAGCACCAGCGTGGTCTGCGGCCCGCTGGCGAGCAGTTCGCGCACCGTACCGAGCGCGACGCCTTCGCGGTTCACGACGGCAAGCCCGATCAGATCGACCCAGTAGTACTCGTCGTCGCCGGCAGTCGGAAAGCTCGAACGCGGCACGAACACGCGCGCCCCGCGCAGCGCTTCGGCCGCGTTGCGGTCAGGCACGTCCTCGGACGAGGCGACGATGCAATCGGAGTGTTCCTTGGCTTCGCGGATCGCGAGCCGGAAAGCGCCCGCGGTCTTTGCGCCAGGCGGCTGCAGAAACCAGCGCTTGGATGAAAAAAGCGCCTCGGGCTGGGCGCTGTGGGGCAGGACCTTGAACCAGCCCTTGATGCCCCAGGCGTCGGCAATGCGCGCCACTTCGATCGCATCCGCCGGCAGTTCGGCGGCTTCGAGCGTGGGCAGCATCGCCGGATCGGCAGCTTAAGCGGCCGCCTTGGGAGCCGCTGCGGCGGCTTGCTTGATCAGGCGATGGACCGTGGGCGAGGCTTGCGCACCGACGCTCTTCCAGTAGGCCAGGCGATCCTGCGCGATGCGGATGCTTTCTTCGTTTTCCTTGGCGGTCGGATTGTAGAAGCCCAGGCGCTCAATGAAGCGGCCATCGCGGCGAACGCGCTTGTCCGACACGACGATGTTGAAAAACGGACGGCCTTTGGCGCCGCCGCGGGAGAGTCGAATGACGACCATGATTTATCCTTCGGGTGGTGCAGCAAACCCGAATAGGTTCACCCACAGTGTTCTTCCAGCGTCGAGACACGCGACATGGCCACCCGGCCAGCGACACGCTGAAAAGCCCACGATTATAGCCCGAGCCACTTTTTTCACCACCTTGGCATTGCCAGGCGTCTCAGAATGACCACCATCCGCCCCAGCCGCGACGAAGATGTCGCAGCCATCACCGCCATCTACGCCCACCATGTGTTGCACGGCACGGGTACCTTCGAGACCGAGCCGCCCACCGCCGCCGACATGGCCGCCCGCCGGGCCGACGTGTTGTCGAAGAACCTGCCCTTCTTGGTGGCCGAACAGGACGGCGAGCTGCTCGGCTTCGCCTACTGCAACTGGTTCAAACCCCGGCCGGCCTACCGCTTTTCGGCCGAGGATTCGATCTACCTAGCCGAAGCCGCACGCGGCCAGGGCCTGGGCGCACGGCTGCTGGCCGCGCTGACGCAAGCCGCCGAATCCGTCGGCGTGCGCAAGCTGATCGCGGTGATCGGCGACTCGGCCAACGCGGGATCGATCGGCGTGCACCGCGGGCAGGGCTTCGCCCATGTGGGCGTGCTCAAGGACTGCGGCTGGAAGTTCGGCCAATGGCGCGACGTGGTGCTGATGGAAAAGGTGCTGGGCGAAGGCAACTCGACAAGCCCGGAATGAAGAGCAAGACCGTGGCGGCCTGGCTCGCCTTTCTCGGCGGGCCTCTGGGCCTGCACTGCTTCTACCTTCGCGGCTTCGGCAGTACCTTAGGCTGGCTGCTGCCGATCCCGACGGCGCTCGGGCTGTACGGCATCGAACGCCTGCGCCTCTACGGCGTGGACGACGGCTGGAGCTGGATCCTGCTGCCGCTGCTCGGCTTCACGATCGCGGGCTGCGCGCTCACCGCCATCGTCTACGGGCTGATGACGCCCGAAAAATGGAACGCACGCTACAACGCCGGCGCTTCCGTCGACGCGCCCGCCGGACGCACCAACTGGCTCACCATCGGCGCCGTCGTGCTGGCTCTGTTCTTCGGCAGCACGATCCTCATGGCCAGCATCGCCTTCAGCTTCCAGCGCTTCTTCGAGCACCAGATCGAAGAAGGCCGCAAGATCTCGCAGTAGCCTTCGACCGTCAAAAGACCTGGAGGCCGATCCAGTAGGCGATCGCGGCCACGAAGGCCGAGGCCGGGATCGTGAAGATCCAGGCCCACACGATGTTGCCGGCCACCCCCCAGCGCACCGCACTCGCGCGCTGGGTCGAGCCGACACCGACGATCGCGCCGGTGATGGTGTGCGTGGTCGAGACCGGAATGCCCAGCGCCGTGGCGAGGAACAGGGTCAGCGCCCCGCCCGTCTCGGCGCAGAAGCCGCCGACCGGCTTGAGCTTGGTGATCTTCTGGCCCATGGTCTTGACGATGCGCCAGCCGCCGAACATGGTGCCGAGTGCGATCGCCGCATAGCAGCTGCCGACGGTCCAGGCCGGCGGCGCCTCCGCGTTGGCAGCCGAATAGCCGGTCGCGATCAACAGCATCCAGATGATGCCGATGGTCTTCTGCGCATCGTTGCCGCCGTGGCCCAGGCTGTACGCGCCGGCAGAAACCAGCTGCAGCGTGCGGAACCACCGGTCCACGCGCGACGGCGTCGAACGCCGGAACGCCCAGGCGACCACGATCATCATCAACGAGCCAAGCAGAAAACCCAGGAGCGGCGAAACGAAGATGAAGGCCACCGTCTTCCAGATCCCGGCAGCGATCAAGGCGCCCGAGCCGGCCTTGGCAATCACCGCGCCCACGATGCCGCCGATCAACGCGTGCGACGAACTGCTGGGGATGCCGTAGTACCAGGTGAGAAAGTTCCAGCTGATGGCGCCGACGAGGGCGCCGAACACCACGTGCACATCGACGATGCCCGGCTGCACGATGCCCTTGCCGACGGTCGCCGCCACGCTCAGGTGGAAGACGAAGATCGCGATCAAGTTGAAGAACGCCGCGAACACCACGGCGTGGCCGGGCTTGAGCACGCCGGTAGACACCACCGTGGCGATCGAGTTCGCCGCGTCGTGAAAGCCGTTCATGAAGTCGAATGCGATGGCCAGCGCGACCAGCACCACCACCACCCACAGGGCGACCTGCACCGTTGTCATTCGGAGCCCGCGCTCAGGAGTTCTCGAGGACGATGCCCTCGATCACGTTGGCGACGTCTTCGCACTTGTCGGTGATCGTCTCCAGCAGCTCGTAGATGGCCTTGAGCTTGATGACTTCGCGCACGTCCGGCTCTTCGCGGAACAGCTTGCTCATCGCGCTGCGCATCACGCGGTCGGCGTCGGACTCGAGCCGGTCGATTTCCTCGCAGGTCTTGAGCGTGGCCTCCGCGATGGCCGGGTCGGTGATCTTGCCGAGGAACTTGACCGCATCCTTCACCCGTTCGCAGCACTTCACGCTGAGCGTGGTCAGGCGCGTGATTTCCTCCGTCATGTGCCGCACGTCGTAGAGCGCCATGGTCTCGGCCGAGTCCTGGATCAGGTCAGCCACGTCGTCCATCGTGTTGATCAGCTTGTGGATCTGCTCGCGGTCGATCGGCGTGATGAAGGTCTTGTGGATCAGCCGGTTGACGTCATGCGTCACGCGGTCGGCAGCGCGCTCGGCATTGTCGACATCGCGGTTGTACTGCTCGCGCAGATGCAGGTCGTTGTAGTTGGCGACGAGTTGCTCGAAGGCGCGCGCGGCTTCGACGATGCGGTCGGCGTGCTGATTGAACATCTCGAAAAAATTCCCCTCGCGAGGCAGCAGCTTGCCGAACATGGCGCTCTCCTGGATCTCGGCCACCACACTCATGTGACGCCATCGTGAAAAAACCGCGCAAGTGTACTGGTCGGGCGCGCAGGCGACGGTCAGAGGCGTTCGATGCGCTGATCGGCCACCTGCGCAAGCTGGGCCGGCGCGACCAGCTCCGGCGCGATCTCCGCCAGCGGCATCAGCACGAAGGCGCGCTCGGCCATGCGCGGATGCGGCAGCGTCAGCGCCGCCGTGTCCATCACCACGTCGCCATGGCGCAGCAGATCGAGATCGAGGGTGCGCGGCGCGTTGCGGTAAGGGCGCTGGCGGCCCGCGCCGCTCTCGAGGCGCTGGAGCTCGGCCAGCAGTGCCGTAGGATCGAGTTCGGTTTCGAGTTCGACCACCGCGTTGATGAAATCGGGCCCCTGCGCATCGACAGGGGCGCTGCGATAGAGCGAAGAGCGCGCGCCCACGCGCGTGCCGGGCAGCGCAGCCAGATCGTCCATCGCGTGCCTCACAGCCGCACGCGCATCGCCGAGGTTGGCGCCGATCGCGACGTAGGCTCGGCTCGTCGTCATTCGGCCGCGACGCTGCTGCCGGCTTCGCCGCCGCTGCGCGGCTTGCGCCGGCGGCGCCGCTTGCGCGGCGCGGCGGCAGCGACTTCGCCGTCGGGCGGAAGCTGCGCCTCGCCGGCGCCATCCGGCGCGGCGGCTGCGGCCGGCGCACGCGCGGCGGGCGCGCGCTGGCGCGTTCTCTTGTGCTGCTCGTCGCGGACCTGATCCAGCAGGTCTTGCCGGCGCACCTCGTCGGCCGTGCTGAATTCCTGCCACCACTCGGCGATCTCTTCGCTGACCTCGCCGACGTCGGCGCGCAAGCGCATGAAGTCGAAGGCCGCACGAAAGCGCGCCTGCTCGACCAGGCTGTAGGGCGTGGCGCCCGTGCGCTTGTCGAAGCGCGGCTGCATCATCCAGATCTCGCGCATGTCGGCGGCCAGCTTGCCGCGGCCCGAGACGTCGCCGATGCGCGCATTGAACACGTCGTCGATCGCATCCTGAAGCGCCGGGAACGCAGCTTGCCCGCGCTGGCCATGACGGCCCTCGACGCGCTGGGCCCAGCCGTCGCGCACGTCGGCCCACAGCACGCATGCCAGCAGGAAGCTCGGCGCCACCGGCTTGCCTTCGCCGACGCGGCGGTCGGTGTCTTGCAGGGCGGCCTTCACGAAAGGCAGATCGGCACGCTCGACCACGACGTCGAGCAAGGGGTAGATGCCGGTCGTCAGCTCGAGCTTGCGCAACTGCGCGACGGTGGCGACGGCATGGCCGGTCTGCAGCAACTTGAGCATCTCGTCGAACAGCCGGCTTTGCGGCACGTCGGCCAACAGCTTGCTCGATTCGACCAGCGGCGCGGCGGTCTTGGGCTCGAGCTTGAAGTCGAGCGCTGCCAGCTTGGCCGAGAAGCGGATCGCGCGAATGATCCGCACCGGGTCTTCGCGGTAGCGCGTGATCGGGTCGCCGATCATCCGCAGCGTGAGCTTCTTCGAGTCCTTGATGCCGTTGTGATAGTCGACCACGATCTCGCTCGCCGGGTCGTAGTACATCGCATTGACGGTGAAGTCGCGCCGCGCGGCGTCTTCTTCCTGCGGACCCCAGACGTTGTCGCGCAGCACGCGGCCGCTGGCGTCGACCGCGTGCTTCATGCCCGCGAGCTCGCCCTTGCTGGTGCGTTCGTTGCCGGCCACCTGCTCGGCGCCGTTGCTGTCCATGTAGGCACGGAAGGTCGAGACCTCGATCACCTCGTGCTCGCGCCCGCGGCCGTACACCACGTGCACGATGCGAAAGCGCCGGCCGATGATGAAGGCGCGGCGAAACAGGCTTTTCACCTGCTCGGGCGTCGCGTTGGTCGCGACGTCGAAGTCCTTGGGGCGCAGGCCGAGCAGCAGGTCGCGCACCGCGCCGCCGACGACGTAGGCCTCATAGCCGGCATCCTGCAGCGTGGTGACGACGTTCTTGGCGCGCTCGTCAACCAGCGCCGGGTCGATGCCGTGCACCGAGGCGGGCACTTCCTGGCGCTTGCCGAAACGGGCCTTGCCGCCCTGTGCGGCATCGCCGGATTTGCCGAGGAGTTTGTCGATGAATTTCTTGATCATTGGAAAGCTTCGGCGCCTCTGGCGCCCTCATTCATTTTCGAGCATCGACCGGATCAGCGGGATCGTGATCGCGCGCTGGGTCTGCAAGGCATAGCCGTCGAGCTGCGCGAGCAGTTCCATCAGGCTGCCGAGATCACGGCTGAAACGATGCAGCATGTAGTCGAGCACTTCGTCCGACAGCATCACGCCGCGGCTGTCCGCGGCCTGGCGCAGCACGGCGCGCCGCTCCGATTCGCCGAGCACCTGCAAGTGGAACACATGACCCCAGCCCAGGCGCGTGCGCAGGTCCTCGCGCAGCGGCAGATCGGCCGGCGGCACGGTGCCCGCCGCCACCACGCCGCGCTGCAGGCTCTGCGCATTGACGAACCAGTTGAAGGCGGCATGCTGCTGCACCGCGGTGTAGAGATGCACGTCGTCGAACAGCACGGCGCCCCAGCGCTCGTCGAACTCAGGCGGATCCAGCAGCCCCGCATGCAGCCAGCCCACACTCGCGCCCTGCTCGCGCAAGGCGCCCCGCACGGCTTCGAGCAGATGCGTCTTGCCGCAGCCGCCCTCGCCCCACAGGTAGGTCGGCACCGGAGAATGCAGCGTGGTCGAGCGCGCGTCGCCGACCCACAGCGCCAGGTGCCGCAGCGCCGGCTCGTTCGGCCCGGCGAAGAAGCCCGCGAGCGTGGGACCGGTCGCAATGCCGATATCGAGCGCGAGCTGCTTCATGCCATGGCCGCCGAGAGCGGCTGAGGTGGCGCGGATGACGCAAAGAAGGGGTTCATGGGACAGGGCATGGCGGCCCTTAAAATCGTGGCGAATTCTATCGGCCCGGCTGCTTCGGTTGCCGGCGTCATTGTCCTCCTTCCTTTCGCCCCCTCCCTTCCTTCGTCCGGCAAGTCCATGAACTCAACCCCGCCCACCCCGCTCAGTTACAAGGATGCCGGCGTCGACATCGATGCCGGCGACGCGCTGGTCGACCGCATCAAGCCGCTGGCCAAAAAGACAATGCGCGAGGGCGTGCTGGCCGGAATCGGCGGCTTCGGCGCGCTGTTCGAAGTGCCCAAGCGCTACAAGGAGCCGGTGCTGGTGAGCGGCACCGACGGCGTGGGCACCAAGCTCAAGCTCGCCTTCGAATGGAACATGCACGACACCGTCGGCATCGACCTGGTGGCCATGAGCGTCAATGACGTGCTGGTCCAAGGGGCCGAGCCGCTCTTCTTCCTCGACTACTTCGCCTGCGGCAAGCTCGACGTCGACACTGCGGCCGCCGTGGTGGGTGGCATCGCCCGGGGCTGCGAACTCAGCGGCTGTGCGCTGATCGGCGGCGAGACCGCCGAAATGCCTGGCATGTACCCGGCCGGCGAATACGACCTCGCGGGCTTCGCCGTCGGGGCGGTCGAAAAGTCGCTGATCCTCACCGGCCAGAACGTCAAGCCAGGCGACACGGTGCTAGGCCTGGCATCGGCAGGCGTGCACTCCAACGGCTTCAGCCTGGTGCGCAAGGTGATCGAGCGCGCAGGCACCGACCTGCCCGCAACGCTCGACGGCCAGCCCTTCCGCGAAGCTGTGATGGCGCCGACGCGGCTGTACGTGAAGCCGGTGCTGGCGGCGCTGGCCAAGCACCCCATCAAAGCGCTCGCCCATATCACCGGCGGCGGCCTGCTCGAGAACATTCCTCGCGTGCTGCCCGATGGCACGGCGGCCCACCTCAAGAAGGGCAGCTGGCCGCAGACCGAGCTGTTCGCCTGGCTGCAGAAGGTGGCCGGCATCGACGACATCGAGATGAACCGCACCTTCAACAACGGCATCGGCATGGTGGTCGTGATCGACGCCGCCGAAGCTGCCGCCTGTGCGGCGACGCTGCGCGCCGCGGGCGAGACAGTGCATGAGATCGGCGTCATTGCCGAGCGCGGCGCCGGCGCGGCCGTCGTCGTGGCCTGAGCGGCCTGCACCGCGTGAGCGATATCCCCTCCACGCCGTCATCGCGCGCGCTGCTGACAGCGAGTTATCTGCTGATGGCAGGTGCATTGCTGCTGATCATGTGGCAAGGCCTGCTGCCCGGCCTGTTGTGCGTGTGCATCGGATTTCTGGGTACGCGCCGGTTCGCTCGCGTGCTGAATGCAGGCTTCCAACGCGTGCTGCCCCTGCGGCCGCAGGGCCTGGCCTCCGCCGTTCCCTCCTGGTCGCGCGTCATCGCCGCCACGCTGATGATGCTGGCGCCGATCGGCCTTCTGAGCGTGGCTTTCTCCGAGGCGCGTGACTTCGTCTTCAACGCGCCGGAGCAGTACCAGGAGCTGCTCGACTACATCGCGCGCACGGTGCTGGAACTGCGCCTCAAGCTGCCGCCCGACATCGCCGCCTACCTGCCCGAGGGCTCCGTGGAAGTGCAGCGCGTCGTCGCCGGCTACCTGCGCGCGCAGGCCGGCATGCTCGCGCTGACCGGGCGGGCATGGCTGGGAGGCGTGCTGTTCGCGTACGTCGGCATGATCGTCGGCGCACTGGCCGCCGTTGCCCCCCATCCGCCGGCGCGCCGCCCCCTGGCCGAGCAATTGAAGCAGCGCATCACCCTCTTCGGCGAAGCCTTCGGCCAAATCGTGGCCGCCCAGTTCTGGATCGCGGCCTTCAACACTTTCCTGACCGCCCTCTTCCTGCTGTTCCTGCTGCCGATGTGGGATCTGCGACTGCCATATACGCCGGCCCTGATCACCTTGACGTTCATCGCGGGGCTGGTGCCGATCGTCGGCAACCTGTTGTGCAACATCGTCATCACCCTGGTCGGCCTTTCGGTATCCCCGATTACGGCGTTGGCGTGCCTGGGCTTCCTGATCCTGATCCACAAGGCCGAGTACTTCATCAATGCCAAGGTGGTGGGGGCCCGCACGCAGATGGGCGTGTGGGAACTGCTGGCCGTGATGTTCGCGGCCGAGGCGGTGTTCGGCCCGGCCGGACTGGTGGCGGCACCGCTGTTCTACGCCTACCTCAAGAAGGAGCTGCAGGCCGCCCGGCTCGTTTGAGGCGATGTCCTGATTTGATCGATTCTTGTCCGGTGCAGCGCGGACGGAACCCCAGCAGAGTAGAAAAATAAGGCGCATCATCCACTCGCCCCCCGGAGCGCGCTGCCATGAAAACCTGTCTGATAGTGATCGATGCCCAGGAATCGTTTCGCCATCGCCCTTACTTCGCGCAACGCGACTATGGCCCCTATGTCACGGCGCAGAACGCGTTGATCGAAGGCTGCACCGCGGCCGGCATTCCGATCGTTCGGATCTTCCACGTCGACGGCCCGGCCAGCGCAAGCAACCCCTTCGCGGTCGAATCGGGTCATGTGCGGCCGCTCGAGGAGCTGGCCGCCTTCGATGCCGCCGCCACCTTCACCAAGCATCGCCACAGCGCGCTGGTCAACAGCGGGCTGGATGTCTGGCTCACCGAGAACGGCATCGGCCGGCTGATCGTGAGCGGCATCCGCACCGAACAATGCTGCGAGACCACGACGCGCCACGCATCGGATCTGGGCTGGTCGGTCGACTACGTACTCGACGCCACGCTGACCTTCGACATGACCCAGCCCGACGGTCGTCCGCTGTCCGCGGCCGACATCAAGGCACGCACGGCGACCGTGCTCGAAGGCCGTTTCGCCAAGATCTGCAGTGTCGAACATGCGTTGGAGCGCGCCGGCGCACTGGCCGTTGCCTGAAGGATCTTGCGCACGATGAGCTTGCCCTCGATCCGGGTCGTCTTCGTGCTGCTGCCCCACAGCCTCGTGCTGGACTGGGCCGGTCCGGCCGAGGCCTTGCGCATTGCCAACCAGCAATTGCGCGCCGCCGGCCAGCCTGAGCGCTTCAGGATCGAGTTCGTCTCTCCGGATCCTGCGGCGATCGGCTCGGTCGGCGTGACGCTCGCCGGCCTTTCACCGCTGCCCACCCGATGGGACGGCCCCGCGTGGATCGTGCTGGTCGGACTGCCGGGCGACACGATCTCGACGGCGGGCCCGCAGGCGCAGGCCCTGCTGCGGTGGCTGCGCAGCCTGCGTTTCGAGCGCGACCGGCTCGAGCTCGTCACGATCTGCGCGGGCGCCCTGCTCGCGGCCCATGCGGGTGCCCTCGCGGGCCGGCGCGCCACCACCCACCATCATCATCTGGACGAGCTGCGCCGGGTGGAGCCGCGCTGCGAGGTGATCGCCAACCGCGTGTTCGTGATCGACCCGCCGCTCTACAGCAGCGCCGGCGTGACGACCGGCATCGACCTGATGCTGCACCGGATCGCCGAAATCTGCGGCGAAGCCCTCGCGGCGCAGGTCGCGCAGACCATGGTGGTGGCGCTTCGGCGCGGCCCGCACGACCCCGAGCTCTCGCCCTTCCTGGCCTACCGCAATCATCTGCATCCCGCGCTGCACCGCGTGCAGGATGCGGTGAGCGAAGAGCCGCAGGCCGAATGGACGGTGCCTCGCATGGCGGAAGTCGCCCACACCTCGGCCCGGCACCTGACGCGTCTGTTCGTCGAGCATGCGGGCGTGGCGCCGCTCGCGTATCTGCGGCGCTTGCGGCTCGCGACCGCGCAGCTGGCGCTGCAGTCGGGCGCCAACGTCACGCGCGCCGCCGAGCTCTCGGGCTTCGGTTCGGACACGCAGCTGCGCCGCGCGTGGCATCAGTTCGGACTGGCGGGCTCGCCTTCGGACGCTCAGAGGTAGCCGCAGAAGCGCAGCACGTGCCCGTCGGGCTCGCGGATCGCGAACTCGCGCAGGCCCCAGGGCTGCGAGGCCACCGGTTCGATCACGTTGACGCCGCGCTTCAGGTAGGCGGCATGCAGTCCGTCGACGTCCTGGCCGACATGGATCACGATCTCGCCGCGCCAGGGATCGGCTTCGCGCCGCCCGCATTGCCAGAGGCGGATATAGACGGGGTCGCCGTAGCTGCGATCGCCTTTTTTTACCCGCGCATAGCTCGGCGGCTCGCCGGCGATGAAGTCGAGTTCGAAGCCCAGCACATCACAGAAGTAGCGCGCCGCGCGCGTCGCATCGGCCACCGGCAGCACCGGCTGGATGCCGTGGAACTCGTGCCGCGTGCCGAGGTCGACCGCCGTGGCCTTGGCTTGGTCCATCAGTATTCCGCCCGGCGCAGCGCGGCGACGCGTTCGGCGATCGCATCGATGTCGAGCGCGTCCTCGGCGTGCATCAGATAGGTTTCGAGGTCGCGCACCGCCAGCGCGCTGTTGCCCTGCTCGGCATGCGCCAGGCCACGGTCGCGGTGCTCGCCCCAGGCTTCGGGAAAGAGCGCCACCAGCCGGTCCTGCACCGCGATTGCACGCTGCCAGTCTTCCTGGGCGCGATGGATTTCCTTCAGGTTGCGCAGCATCCGGCCGATGATCTCGCGCGGCGAGGCCGGCTGCAGGTACAGGCCCAGCGGCACGTCGAAGTCGCCGACCAGGCCGTTGCTGCGCTTGTAGGGCTCGAGCCGCTCGCTGAGCTCCTCGCGCGAGAGCGACTTGCCGGTGAAAGGGTCGATCACCACCTGTCCCTTCGGCAGCGTGACCTTGAGCATGAAGTGGCCCGGAAAACCCACGCCCCGCGCCTGCAGGCCCAGGCCCTGCGCAAGCTCCATCCACAGCACGGCCAGCGAGATCGGGATGCCGCGGCGCGTGCGCAGCACGGCATTGAGGTAGCTGTTGTCGGGGTCGTAGTAGTCGTTGACGTTGCCGCCGAAGCTCAGGTCGTGAAAGAAGAACTGGTTGAGCGCCCGCAGGCGCTGCAGCGGCGCCGCATCGGCGGGCAGGCGGCGCCTGAGCCGCGCGAGCAACTGGTCGACGTCACCCAGTACCTGCTGCACATCGAGCTCGGGATATTCGTCCTGCGCCAGGCTGGCGGCCGCTTCGAGCAGCGGAAAGTGATCGTCGCTCTTGACAAGCGAGTCGAAGTACTCCAGAGCAGTGGGCGCCGAGAAGCTGAACGTCATGTGTCTTTGTAGAGGAGCGCGTGGGGAGCGTCAAGGCGGCTGCGCGTTGCGCTTTCAGCGGCGCACAAAACTGCGCAACTTGACGCCCACGATCGCGAGCACGGCGAAATAGAGCAGCGCGGCACCCGCGATCAGCGCCGCCAGCAGGCCGATGCGGCGCAGGCGTTCTGCCTGCAAGCCGATCCAGTCGAAGTGCTGAGCGCCCCAGACCAGCAGCGCGCCCAGCACCAGGGCGCCGGTCATCACCTGCAGCACGAATTTGCCCCAGCCCGGCTCGGGCTTGTAGCTGCCGCGCCGGATCAAGCCGACCAGCAGCCAGATCGCGTTGATCAGCGCCCCGATGCCGATCGTCAACGTCAGCGCGGCATGCTGCAGCACCGGCACCAGCACGACGTTGAGCAACTGCGTGAGCACCAGCACGGCCACGGCGATCAGCATCGGCGTGCGCGTGTCGTGTTTGGCGTAATAGCCCGGCGCCAGCACCTTGATCGCGACCAGGCCGACCAGCCCGACGCCGTAGCCCATGAGCGCCAGGCTGGTGCGCTGGACGTGCAACTCGTTGAAGGCGCCGTTGTGGAACAGAACGGCCACCAAAGGCTTGGAGAAAACCAGCAGGGCCAATGCGCAGGGCACCGAGAGCAGCACCACGAGGCGCAGACCCCAGTCGAGCATCGAGGAATAGCGCGCATCGTCCTTGGCGGCCCGCGCGCCGGCGAGCTGAGGCATCAGCACCACGCCCAGCGCCACGCCGAGCATGGCGGTCGGGAACTCCATCAGCCGGTCGGCGTTGGTGATCCAGCTGACGCTGCCGGTCGCCAGATGAGACGCGATCTGCGTGTTGATGAGCAGCGAAATCTGCGCCACGCTGACGCCGACCAGCGCCGGCAGCATGAGCTTCGTGATCTTGCGCGTCGTCGGATCGGCCCAGGCGGCGCGAATCGCTCCGAAGCTCGAGCCGATGCGGGGCATCATGCCGAGCCCGCGCAAGGCCGGTATCTGCAGCGCCAGTTGCAGCACCCCGCCCGCCATCACGCCCACGCACTGGGCATAGATCGGCTCGATGCCGAGCCGCCGGAACCACGGCGCGCCGAGCACGATCGACAGGATCAACGCCACGTTCAGCAGCACCGGCGACGCTGCCGGCACCACGAACTTGCGCCAGGTGTTGAGAATGCCGCCGGCCAGCGCGACCAGCGACATGAAACCGATGTAAGGAAACATCCAGCGCGTCATGACGACCGCGGCATCGAAGCCCTGCGGGGTCTGCTTGAGGCCGCTGGCCATGGCCCAGACCATCAGCGGCGCCGCGATCACCCCGGCCGCGCAGACGATGGCCAGGGTCCAGGTCAGGAGCGTCGCCACGTGGTCGACCAGCTGCTTGGCGCCCTCCTCGCCGTGCTCCGTCTTGCTGGCGGCCAGCACCGGCACGAAAGCCTGGCTGAAGGCGCCCTCCCCGAACACGCGCCGGAACAGGTTGGGGATGCGAAAGGCGACGTAGAAGGCGTCGGTCATCGCGCTGACGCCGAACACCGAGGTCATGAGCACGTCGCGGACCAGTCCCGTGACCCGGGAGGCGAGCGTCAGCAGGGAGACGGTGGAGGCGGATTTGAACAGGGACACGGGCGGAAGTGTATGTGGCTGCGCGTGCTCTTCCCGGCCCGCAGGACGGCCGCGGGCTCCTCGCCTATAATGGAAGGCTTTGCTGCATCATCCCCAGACACTAAAGGAATACATCCATGGCATCCGCCAAGCCCAAGAAAAAGAACCCGCGCCTCGCGTCGGGCCGTAAACGCGTCCGCCAGGACGTCAAACTCAACGCCGCGAACACCTCGCTGCGCTCCAAATACCGTACCGCCGTGAAGAACGTCGAGAAGGCCGTCCTGGCCGGCGACAAGACCAAGGCGGCAGAACTCTTCGCGAAGGCCCAGAGCATCGTCGACACCGTCGCCGACAAGGGCATCTTCCACAAGAACAAGGCCGCTCGTGACAAGAGCCGCCTTGCGGCCAAGGTCAAGACCCTGGCCCTCGCCCCTGAAAAGGCCGCCGCCTGACGTCATCAGGCATTAAGCCCGGACCGGTTTTCTGCCAGTCCGCCGTTTGATCGGGGTGCGCTGCAGCAAAGTGAAAAAACCGCCTTCGGGCGGTTTTTTCATGTCCGGCCGCCTTCGGGCGGTTCTTCATGGGCGGCCGGTTTCAGCATCCGGCACCAGGCAGGCCTCCGCCACCTGCAAGTCGTTGTCCTTGGCGAAATTCATCACGAAGTCCCAGGCCATCACTTCGGCTTCGCGCAGTTCGATGCTGACCACCACGCACTTGATGCCGTTGATGACCGTCGGCACGCACCATGGCGAATAGTTCAGGTGGCTGCCCGGCTGGGGTCCGCCCGGGCGAAACGAACACATCACGCCAGCCAGCCGCTCCGCCCAGTCGCTCGGGCGAAATGTCCGGCCATCTTGGGTGATGCCCTGGATGAAGACTTGTTTGGCGGAGGGGGGAACCATCGGTTGGCAAGAGGAGAAAGCGCGCTCGTGCTGCGCTGCACAACGATTCTATCCGGCGGTCCCGCGAGCGACACTGCGCCGGCATTGCTGTGATGCGCAATCCTCAACGACGCTGTCAAAGGGCACGCCTAGAATCCGCGTTCCCTTTTCCGGAGATCGTATGAGCGCCACTGCCGCCCCCTCGTCGCCCCACGTCATGAACACCTACGGCCGCCTGCCGATCGCGCTGTCGCACGGCCAGGGCTGCCGAGTCTGGGACACCGAAGGCCGCGCCTACCTCGACGGCCTGGGCGGGATTGCCGTCAACACGCTGGGCCACAACCACCCCGAGCTGGTGCCCGCGCTGCAGGACCAGATCGCCAAGCTGATCCACAGCTCCAACTACTACCACGTGCCCGGCCAGGAACAGCTGGCAACCAAGCTGACCGAGCTCTCGGGCCTCACCAATGCCTTCTTCTGCTGCACCGGGCTGGAGGCCAACGAGGCCGCGCTCAAGCTGGCGCGCAAGTTCGGCCATGACAAGGGGATCGAGCGCCCCGAGATCGTGGTCTACGAGGCCGCCTTCCACGGCCGCAGCATCGCCACGCTGTCGGCCACCGGCAATCCGAAAGTTCAGAAGGGCTTCGGCCCGCTGGTCGAAGGCTTCATCCGCGTGCCGCTCAACGACATCGAAGCGCTCAAGAAGGCGACCGAAGGCAATCCGAACGTGGTGGCCGTGTTCTTCGAAACCATCCAGGGCGAAGGCGGCATCCATCCGATGCGCTGGGAATACCTGCGCCAGGTGCGCGCGCTCTGCGACGAGCGCGACTGGCTCATGATGATCGACGAGGTGCAGTGCGGTATGGGCCGCACCGGCAAGTGGTTCGCGCACCAGTGGGCGGGCATCTTGCCGGACGTGATGCCGCTGGCCAAGGGCCTAGGCTCGGGCGTGCCGATCGGCGCCGTAGTGGCCGGCCCGCGCGCCGCCAACCTCTTCGGCCCGGGCAACCACGGCACGACCTTCGGCGGCAATCCGCTCGCGATGCGCGCCGGCATCGAAACCATCCGGATCATGGAAGAGCACAAGCTGCTCGAGAACGCAGCCGATGTCGGCGCGCATCTCAAGGCCGCGCTGGAGCGCGAGCTGGGCGGCCTGGCAGGCGTGACGGAAATCCGCGGCCAGGGCCTGATGCTCGGCATCGAGCTCGACCGGCCCTGCGGCGTGATCCTCAACCGCGCCTGCGACGCCGGCCTGCTGCTGAGCGTGACGGCCGACAGCGTGATCCGCCTCGTGCCGCCGCTGATCCTCAGCATCGCCGAAGCGGACGAGATCGTCGCAATCCTGGCGCCGATCGTGAAAGCCTTCCTTGCGGAGCCTCGGCCATGAGCGACAAGACACCCGCCATCCGGCACTACCTGCAGTTTTCGGATTTCACGGCCGACGAATACGCGCACGTCTTCGCGCGCGCCGCACTGATCAAGAAGAAGTTCAAGGCTTACGAGAAGCACCAGCCGCTGGTCGACCGTACGCTGGCCATGATCTTCGAGAAGGCCTCGACCCGCACCCGTGTGAGCTTCGAGGCCGGCATGTACCAGTTGGGCGGCAGCGTGGTGCACCTGACCACCGGCGACAGCCAGCTCGGCCGCGCCGAGCCGATCGAGGACAGCGCCAAGGTCATCAGCCGCATGGTCGACCTGGTGATGATCCGCACCTACGAGCAGACCAAGATCGAGGCCTTCGCGACGCATTCGCGCGTGCCGGTGATCAACGGTCTCACCAACGAATTCCATCCGTGCCAGATCCTGGCCGACATCTTCACCTTCATCGAGCACCGCGGCTCGATCGCCGGCAAGACGGTGGCCTGGGTCGGCGACGGCAACAACATGGCCAATACCTGGCTGCAGGCCAGCGAGATCCTCGGCTTCAAGGTGCATGTGAGCACGCCCAGCGGCTACGAGGTCGACCAGTCGATCGCCGGCATCCGCTCGGCCGAGAGCTACAAGGTGTTCAAGGACCCGATGGAAGCCTGCCGCGGCGCCGACCTGGTGACCACCGATGTCTGGACCAGCATGGGCTACGAGGCCGAGAACGAGGCGCGCCGCGCAGCCTTTGCCGAATGGTGCGTGGACGAAGAGATGATGCGCGTGGCCCATCCCGACGCCCTCTTCATGCACTGCCTGCCCGCGCACCGCGGCGAGGAAGTGCAGGCCGAAGTGATCGACGGCCCGCAATCGGTGGTGTGGGACGAGGCCGAGAACCGGCTGCATGCGCAGAAGGCGCTGATGGAGTTCCTGCTGCTGGGACGGCAGACGAACTGACTCTCGTGCCGGTGTTTCCATTCTGTTGGAAATAACCGACACCACGACCCCGTTCACGGCGCTAACTTTGCGCCATGAACCAACGCATCTGGGATATCTCGCCGCCGGTGCATGAAGGCGCGCCGGTGTTCCCCGGCGACACGCCCTATCGGCAGCGCTGGGCGGCCACCATCGCGCCGGGCTGCCCGGTCAATGTCAGCGAAATCACGCTGTCGCCGCACGTCGGCGCGCATGCCGATGCGCCGCTGCACTACGACCCGGCCGGCGCGACCATCGGCGATGTCGATCTTTTCCCTTACCTCGGCCCCTGCCGCGTGATCCATGCGATCGAGTGCGGGCCCTTGATCGAGTGGGAGCACCTCGTTCACGCCATCGACAAGCTGCCGCCGCGCGTGCTGGTGCGCACCTACCGGCGTGCACCCGTCGACCGCTGGGACGGCGCGCTCGCCGCCTACGCACCCGCCACCATCGAGCGCCTCGCTGCGCTGGGCGTGAAGCTCATCGGCATCGACACCGCCAGCATCGACCCGGCCGAGAGCAAGACGCTGGCCAGCCACCAGGTCATCCGCCGCCTCGGCCTGCGCGTGCTCGAGAACCTCGTGCTCGACGAAGTGCCGGAAGGCGACTACGAACTCATCGCGCTGCCGCTCAAACTGGTGACGGCCGATGCTTCCCCTGTCCGCGCCGTGCTGCGCGAACTCACAACCCACCAGCCATGACCCTCGACGTTTGCAAGCGCCTCGACGCGCAAGACCCCCTCGCCGCCCTGCGCGACCTGTTCATCCTGCCCGAGGGCGTGATCTACCTGGACGGCAACTCGTTGGGTGTGCTGCCCAAAGCTGCGCCGGCACGCATTGCCGAGGTCGTCGCCAAGGAATGGGGTGAAGGCCTGATCCGATCCTGGAACAGCGCCAGTTGGATCGATTTGCCGCAGCGCCTGGGCGACAAAGTGGCGCGCCTGATCGGCGCGGCGCCCGGCGAGGTGGTGTGCACCGATGGCACCTCGGTCAATCTGTACAAGGTGCTGTTCGCCGCGCTGTCGCAGATGAAGGCCGGCGGCCGCCGAGTCATGATCAGCGAACGCAGCAATTTCCCGACCGATCTCTACATCGCCGAGTCGCTGTGCCGCGAGCGCGGCTTCACCCTGAAGCTGATCGATGCCGACGAGCTGCCCGCGGCACTCACCGACGAAGTCGCGGTGCTGATGCTGACGCACGTGAACTACCGCACCGGCGCGATGCACGACATGAAGGCGCTCACGGCCGCGGCCCACGCGGCCGGCGCGCTCACCGTGTGGGACCTCGCGCACAGCGCAGGCGCGGTGCCGGTGGCGCTCAACGACAGCGAAGCCGACTTCGCGATCGGCTGCGGCTACAAGTACCTCAACGGCGGCCCGGGGGCGCCTGCCTTCGTCTGGGTGCATGCGCGTCACGCGAGCCGCTTCGAACAGCCGCTCTCGGGCTGGTTCGGCCATGCGGCACCCTTCGAGTTCTCCCCGCACTACCGGCCGGCGCCGGGTGTCGCGCGCTACCTGTGCGGCACCCAGCCCATCCTTGCGCTGTCCGCGCTCGAATGCGGGCTCGACACGGTACTGGCCGCCGAGCCCTTCGATGGCAATCGGGGCAGCATGGCGGCGCTGCGCGACAAGTCGCTGGCCTTGACCGATGCCTTCATCGCCCTGGTGGAAGAACGCTGCCCCGGCCGCTTCACGCTGGTCACGCCGCGCGAGCACGCGAGGCGCGGTTCGCAGGTCTGCCTGGCGCTCAGCGACAAGGGTCCCGGCGCCTACGCGATCGTGCAGGCACTCATCGCGCGCGGCGTGATCGGCGACTTCCGCGCCGGCGATGCGCAGATGCCGGACATCCTGCGCTTTGGCCTCACGCCCCTGTACCTCGGCTTCGAAGACGTGTGGAATGCCGTCGAGCACCTGGTGCAGGTCCTGGAACGCGAGGAATGGAAGCGCCCCGAGTTCAACCAGAAACTCGCGGTGACCTAAAGAGGGACGCCCATGAGCACCGAAAAAATCGTCCACGAAGAGAAGGCGCAGCTCGACTTCAGCGCCTCGATGAGCTACAGCGACTACCTGAGCCTCGACAGCATCCTCAACGCCCAGCATCCGCGCTCGCCGGCGCACGACGAGCTGCTCTTCATCGTGCAGCACCAGACCAGCGAGCTGTGGATGAAGCTCATGCTGCACGAGCTGCGCGCGGCGATCCGCTGCGTCGCGGAAGACGACCTGTCCAGCGCCTTCAAGATGCTGGCGCGCGTCTCGCGCATCATGGAGCAGCTGGTGCACGCCTGGGACGTGCTGGCCACCATGACGCCGCCCGAGTACAGCGCGATGCGGCCCTACCTCGGCAGCTCCAGCGGCTTCCAGAGCTGGCAATACCGCTGCATCGAGTTCGCGCTCGGCAACAAGAACGCCGCCATGCTCAAGCCCCATGCGCACCGCCCCGAGCTGCTGGCCGAGGTCGAGGCGGCGTGGCGCGCGCCTTCTCTCTACGACGAGGCGCTGCGTCTGCTGGCGCGCCGCGGGCTGGACATTCCGGCCGACCACCTCGAGCGTGACTGGACCAAGCCTTATGAACTCAGCGACGGCGTCGAGCAGGCCTGGCTCGTGGCCTACCGCAACCCGAAGGCGCACTGGGACATCTACCAGCTCGGCGAGGAGCTGACCGACCTGGAGGACGCCTTCCGCCTCTGGCGCTTCCGCCACGTGACCACGGTCGAGCGCGTGATCGGCTTCAAACGTGGCACGGGCGGCACCGGCGGGGTAAGCTACCTGCGCAAGATGCTCGATGTGGTGCTGTTCCCGGAGATCTGGAAGCTGCGCACGGATCTCTAGAGCCGCCATCTCGATAACAAACCGGGAGATGACGATGAGCGACGACTTTGCCGACGACGAACTGGCCCTTCTGCGCGAGCACGGCATCGTGCTCTTTGCCGAGCGCGTGATCTTCGATGCCCGGCCGCCGATGCCCTTCGAGCAGATCGCCGCAGTACAGGCGCTGTGCGCCGGGCCGATCCCGCCCGAACTCGTCGCGCTCTGGCAGCAGACGGCGGGCGGGCGCATCGACTACGACCTCCACCTGCGCATGAACGGCAACGAAGAAGCCGTCAGCTGGAGCGAGCTATTCTGGAACGGCAGCGACGGCTATCACGACCTGCAGGGCTGGATCGATCACGAACGGCAAGTGGCGCAGGAAGCCGCTGCGGCGAGCGACCAGTCCTGGGACGGCAAGCTCACTACCCTCCCCTTCGGCGGCTTCGAACACAGTGACCGCATCTACGCCGTGGTCGAGCCCGGCGCGGACTACGGCCACGTCCTGGCGTGGAAGCAGGGCCTCCCCGAGGCCTGGGCGCACGCGCTGCACGAGGATGGGCTGACGACGGTCGCGCACGACCTCCCCGCGGCCTTCGCCGTGCTGCACCTGGACGAAGACCCGCTCGAGCCGGCAGGCGACTACTTCACCGGGCAGGCGGTGCTCGAATACCTCGACGAACGTCACGAGACGCACGGCCTGTCCCTGGAGCTGATGGACAAGCTGGTCGCGTTCTATCGCCGCGCCACGGTCGACTGGAAAACGCCGCTGGCCGATGGCACGCTGGGCCAGGACGGCCCGCTCTCGCGCATCGCATTGCGCCACGCGGTCGCGACCGACGATGCCGCGCTGGTCGAGCGCCTGGCGGCTGCCGGCGTGGCACTCGACGGCCCGCTGCAAGGCAGCGCCATCGCCACCGATCTGGCGCTGAGCCATGGTGCCCATGCCGCAGCGGCCGCGCTGGTGCGTGCCGGTGCGCCGGTGGCGCCGGACGCGCTCGACTACATCGACAGCGCGGTCTCGCCCGAACTCGTCGAGCTACTGCTCGAGCACGGCGCCGAGCCCAGCGCGACCGCCGTCGCCGAGTGCGTGGCCTGCGGTGCACCCGCTGCCGCGCGCCTGATCGCCGACGCCTATAGGCGCAGGCGCGACGACCTGCCGGCTGCCTTCGAAACGGTCAGGAACAACATGCTCGCCGAACTGGAGACCTCGCTGGCCGAAGTACGCACCGGCAAGGTCAGCCACTACCTCGGCGCGAACGGCCTGGCCGAACGCGTCGACCACCTCCAAAGCTTTAGCCTCTGAATTCAGGCGCCGTAGAGCCAGGGCTGGTCGAGCAGCCGCGCGCCGAGCAGTTTCAGGGCCGCATCGCGGCCCATGCGCACCAGGCCGGTGGCATGAAAGATCTCGCCGTTGCGCCGCGCTCGCGCCTGCACCTGGGCGTTGCGCTCCCAGCGCGCGGCCGCGTAGCGCGCCAGGGCTGCGGGCACGGCATTCGAATCGCCGCCGTCCAGCGCATCGGCGAGCGCCACCGCGTCCTCGATCGCCATGCCGGCGCCCTGCGCCAGATAAGGCAGCATCGGATGTGCCGCATCACCGGCCAGCGCCACACGTTCGCTGGCCATCTGCTCCGGCCCGGCGAGCGGCGCACGGTCGCTGAGCGTCCACGCGCCCCATGAAGGCATCGCTTCCAGCAGCGCCTGCAGGCCTGCGCAGGTTCGGCCGGTGGCAGTCTGCAGCGCAGCCAGGCTGCTCGCCTGATCCCAGTCGCGGGCATCGCCGGCCGGCGCGGCCTCGGCCAGCACCACGACATTGAGCGCATCGCCGCGCCGAACCGGATAGGCCACCGCATGCAGCCGCGGCCCGAGCCAGACGCTGATCTGCGTGCTGCGCAGCGCCGCAGGCAGCGCCGACTGCTCGATCAACGCGCGCCAGGCCGTGTGGCCGGTCGCGCGCGGCGGCGGCGAATCCTCCACCACGCGCGAACGCACCGCGCTCCAGAGGCCGTCGGCGCCGATCAGCGCATCGCCCTCCCAGGCTCTCGAGTCCGTGCTCGACACGCAAACCGCGCCGGCGCGCGCCACCGCCTGGTCGACGCGCGCGCCGGTGTTGAGCGTGACGGCGCCGCTCCCGCGCACGGCTACCAGCAGCAGCGCATGCAGGTCGGCACGGTGCACGCAAAGGTAGGGGGAGCCGTAGCTTCGCAGCATGGCGTTGCCGAGCGGCAGGCGGGCGATGTCCTGGCCGCCGGTCGCGCTGCGCACCACCAGCGCCTCGGGCCGCGCCGCGACGCGCACGAGCGGCTCCCACACGCCCAGCGACTGCAGCCGACGCGTGACATTGGGGCCGAGCTGGATGCCGGCGCCGACCTCGCCGAAGGCCACGGCCTGTTCGAACAGGTCAACGCGATGGCGGCGGCGAGCCAGGGCGAGCGCGCTCGCCAGACCCGCAATGCCCCCGCCTGCGATCAGGATGTGAGCGGCCGGCATTCCCCGCTCAATGCGCGCGCGTCGCTGGCTTTGCGCGATCCGGCGCTGCCGAAGGACTGCTCTTGGTGGTGCCGCAACTGCCGCAGCTGTCGCATGAGCCGCAGCCCGAGCTCTTGGCGAGCGACTCGGCCAACTGCTGTGCCTGCTCCGCATCGACCAGGCCCGCGCGCTGCGTGCCCGACGCGAGCCTCGCCGCCGCGGCGCGGCGCCAGCCGGCGGGCATCCAGCGCCAGACCGCATAGATCGCGGCCAGCGCGACGATCAGCCCGACGATGATCTGTTGTGTCATCTCATCCTCCTGTGAGTGCCAGAGCAACCCTATAGGTTATCCAGCACGCAATGTAGGCGAGCGCGAACAAATAGCCGGCCATGATCCACACGTAGCGCCACGAACCGGTCTCGCGCTTGACGGCGGCCAGCGTCGAGATGCACTGCGGCGCGAACACGTACCAGACCAGGAGCGACAGCGCCGTGGCGAGCGACCAGCTGCCGGCGATCAGCGGCTCCAGCTGGCCCGCGACGTCGTCGCCGGTGGCCGACAGCGCATACACCGTGCCGAGCGCACCCACCGCCACCTCGCGCGCCGCCATGCCCGGCACCAGCGCGATCGAGATCTGCCAGTTGAAGCCGATGGGCGCGAAGATGTGCTCCAGCGCGCGGCCGATCATGCCGGCCAGGCTGTACTGGATCGCCGGCCCGGTCGCGCCCTCGGGCGGCGCCGGGAAGGTCGAGAGGAACCACAGCAGGATCGTGAGCGTGAGGATGATCGTGCCCACACGCTGGATGAAGATCCACGCCCGTTCATAAAGGCCCAGCGCCAGGTTGCGCAGGTTGGGCCAGCGGTAGGCCGGCAGCTCCATCATCAGCGGCGAATGCTGCCGGCTGTCGCGGAAGCGCTTCATGACCCAGGCCACAGCCATCGCCGACACGATGCCGAACACATAGAGCGCGAACAGCACCACGCCCTGCAGGTTGAACACGCCGCCCACCGTGCGCGCCGGGATGAAGGCCGCGATCAGGAGCGCATAGACCGGCAGGCGCGCCGAGCAGGTCATCAGCGGCGCGATCATGATCGTGGTGAGCCGGTCGCGCCAGTTGCTGATGGTGCGCGTGGCCATCACGCCCGGGATGGCGCAGGCGAAGCTCGACAGCAGCGGAATGAAGGAGCGGCCCGACAGGCCCACGGTGCCCATCACGCGGTCGAGCAGGAAGGCCGCGCGCGGCAGGTAGCCGGAGTCTTCCAGCGCCAGGATGAACAAAAACAGGATCAGGATCTGCGGCAGGAACACGATCACGCCGCCCACGCCGGCGATGATGCCGTCGACCAGCAGGCTCTGCAGCATGCCCTCGGGCACGAAGCGCTTGATGAGCTCGCCGAAGGCGGCGGTTGCATCCTTGATCGCGTCCATCGGCACGTTGGCCCAGCTGAACACGGCCTGGAACATCAGGAACAGCGTGACGGCGAGCACCAGCATGCCCCACACCGGATGCATCACCACGCGGTCGATGCGATCGCTGGCGGCCAGGCTGCCGACCGGCTCGCGCACCGCCACGCCGAGGATGCGCCGCACCTCGCGCTGCGTGGCGAGCACATCGTCGAGCCCCGGCGCCTGCCAGGGCTGGGGCGCCGCGACCGCCACCGGCGCATCGAGCGCCTCGAGCAGGCCCTTGGCGCCGCCGGCATGCACGCCGACGGTCTCGATCACCGGCACGCCGAGCTCGCGCGACAGCAGCGCGACATCGACCACGATGCCCTGCTTCTTCGCCATGTCGGTCATGTTCAGCGCCACCACCATCGGCAGGCCCAGGCGCTTGGCCTCGAGCACCAGCCGCAGGTTGAGCCGCAGGTTGGTGGCGTCGGTCACGCACACCAGCAGATCGGGCAGCGCCTCCTGGCTTCTGCCGGTGACCACGTCGCGCGTCACCGCCTCGTCCGCCGAGAGCGCATTGAGGCTGTAGGCGCCCGGCAGGTCAAGCACGAACACGCGCCGGCCCGCCGCGGTGCGCAGCAGGCCTTCCTTGCGCTCGACCGTCACGCCGGCGTAGTTGGCCACTTTCTGGCGGCTGCCCGTGAGCAGGTTGAACAGCGCCGTCTTGCCGCAATTGGGATTGCCCAGGAGCGCGATGCGGCCCGGCAGTGCCGACGAGACAGCGGCGCCGGGCTGGAAGTTCAGCGTCGCTTCAACCATGCTGCGCGGCTCCCGGCATCACGCGGATGAACGAGGCCTCGTGGCGGCGCAGCGCGAAGGTGGTGTGGCCCAGGCGCACGGCCAGCGGCTCGCGGCCCGGCACGCCGTTGGCGACGATGCGCACCGCCTCGCCGGGCACGAAGCCGATCTCGGTCAGCCGCAGCACCAGCTCGCGGCTTTCCGTCTCTTCAGGCCGAAGCACATCGAGCACGGTCGCCCACTGGTTGTTGGGAAGCTGGTCGAGGCTGATGGCGGCCAAGGCCGCGCCGTTCGTGGTGGTCACCCGCGGAATCCAATTGTCAAAATGAGAATTATTCTCGAAAACGCCGGCGTTTGGCGAACCGGAGCCGAAGAATCCCTGCGTGCAAGGCATCATCCGGGCATGACAGACGAGCATCCCGACCTGCCCGCACACGACGTGCCACGCCGCCCCAGCTTCTGGCATTGGATCGTCGAAGGCCTGCGCGCCTCGGTGCTCCTGGCCCCTCGCATCACGGCCTCGCCCAGCCCCTGGCAGTTGATGCTCATCGTGCTGATCCCGCTCCTGCTGGTGCTGGGCATCGAACGGCTCCAGATCGACGGCCCGGCCACCTTCCATCCGGCCGCGGAGCTGAATGCCTGGTGGGCCACCGCCCTCACGCTGTGGGTCGGCTGGGCGGCGCTGTCACCGGCTGCCAGCGTGAGCCGCTGGTTCGCGCTCTTCACCTGGGCCGCCGTGCCCTGGAACCTGCTCATGGCGGGCTTCGCCCTCGCCTACTTCCGGGGCTGGTTGCCTCAACCGCTCACCACCACCTCGGGCTTCTGGGCGGTCTACGGCAGTTTGATCGCGTGCTGGCTCCTGAGCTCGGTGCGCCTGATGGCGCGCTGCGCGCCTTCGCGCATGCGCCTGGCCCTCTTCGTGCCCGGCATGCTGGCCATCACTGCCATAGGCATCTGGCAGAGCACGCAGGACCGCGAGCGGGTCTGGCAGCCGGACTACAGCGCCTCGGCGGCGCCGGAGCGGCCCCGGCTGCAGCTGACGCAGGAGACCTTCGAGGAACAGCAGGCCGTGTGGCAGCGCGCCGTCGCCGGGCTGGCGCCGCGGCCGGACGGCGAATCCCATGTCTACGGACTGGTGTTCGCCCCCTATGCCTCGGAAGACGTCTTCCTGCGCGAAAGCGCCATGGTGGCCACCCTGCTCGAAGAGCGATTCGACGCCAAGGGGCGCGTGCTGCGCCTGGTCAACCACGCGACGACCACGCAGGAACTCCCCTGGGCGACGCCACTGAACCTGCGGCGCGCCGTGGAAGCGCTGGCCGCGCGCATGGACCGCGAGCGCGACGTGCTGGTGCTCTACATGACCTCGCACGGCGCGCGGGACTTCAAGCTCGCTGCCGCGCACTGGCCGCTGACCGTGCCGTGGCTGACGCCGCAGGAAGTGCGAGAAGCGCTCGACGCGGCCGGCATCCGGCACCGCGTGATCGCGATCTCGGCCTGTTATTCAGGCGGCTGGATCGAACCGCTCGCCACCGAGGACAGCCTCATCATGACCGCCGCCGATGCCGAGCACACCTCTTACGGCTGCGGCAGGCTGTCCGAACTCACCTTCTTCGGCCGCGCGGTATTCAACGAGGAACTGCGCAAGAGCCACTCCTTCGAAGCAGCCTTCGCGGCGGCCGTGCCGGTGATTCGCCAGCGCGAAATCGACGCCGGCAAGGACGACGGCTTCTCGAACCCGCAGATCCAGGTGGGCGAAGGCATCCGCCCGGTGCTCGAGCGTTTGACGAAGCGGCTCGACAGCAACTGAAGCCAGTCAGGCAGCGAGCAACTGCCGCAGCACCCCGGCACGCGGCCGCGTGCCGGTCACAGAGGCAGGCTCTGCCTGTGTGCTCAGGCAGCGAGGAGCTGCCTGAGCACGAAGGGAAGGATTCCGCCGTGCTTGTAGTAGTCGACCTCGATCGGCGTGTCGATGCGCAGGCGCACCGTCACTTCCTGGTGACTGCCGTCGGGACGGTGCACCACGATCTTGACGTCCATCTGCGGCTTGAGTTCGCCGCCGATCACGACATCGATCTTCTCGCCGCCGGTGAGCTCCAGGCTTTCCCACGAATCGGCGCCGCGGAACTGCAGCGGCAGCACGCCCATGCCGACCAGGTTGGCGCGGTGGATGCGCTCGAAGCTGCGCGCCACCACCGCCTTGATGCCCAAGAGCTGCGTGCCCTTGGCCGCCCAGTCGCGCGATGAACCGGTACCGTACTCCTCGCCGCCGAAGATGACGGTGGGCACGCCCTGCTCGATGTACTTCATCGCCGCGTCGTAGATGAACATCTTCTCGTTGCCGGGCTGGAACAGCGTCACGCCGCCCTCCTCGCGCGAGCCGTCCGGGCCCGGCGGAATCATGAGGTTCTTGATGCGCACGTTGGCGAAGGTGCCGCGCATCATCACGTCATGGTTGCCGCGGCGCGAGCCGTAGCTGTTGAAGTCGGCCTTCGAAACGCCATGCGCCTTGAGCCAGATGCCCGCCGGCGAGCTTTCCTTGATCGAGCCGGCCGGCGAGATGTGGTCGGTGGTGATCGAGTCGCCGAACAGCGCCATGATGCGTGCCCCGGTGAAGCCGGCGTCCGATGCGTGCGGCTCCATCTTGAAGCCATCGAAGAAGGGCGGCTCGGCGATGTAGGTGGACTTGGGCCAGTCGTACACCTGCCCGGTCGTGCCCTTGATGCTGCTCCACAGCTTGCCGGGGTTGTCCGCGATCTGCTCGTAGTTCTTGCGGAAGGCCTTCGCATTCATCGCATAGTGCAGGTTCTCGTCGATCTCCTTCATGCTGGGCCAGATGTCGCCGAGGTAGACGTCCTTGCCCTTCTTGCCCTTGCCCACCGGCTGGGTCATGAGATCGACCATCACGTTGCCCGCGATGGCATAGGCCACCACCAGCGGCGGCGAAGCCAGGAAGTTGGCCTTGATGTTCGGATGGATGCGCGCCTCGAAATTGCGGTTGCCCGAAAGCACGGCCGCGCCCACGAGGTTGTTCTTGGTGATCGCCTCGTTGATCTCGGGCGCCAGGTCGCCGGCATTGCCGATGCAGGTGGTGCAGCCGTAGCCCGCGAGGTAGAAGCCGAGCTTTTCGAGGTACGGCAGGAGGCCCGCCTTCTCGAGGTACTCGGTCACGATGCGCGAGCCCGGCGCCAGCGAGGTCTTGATGTGCGGCTTGACCGTGAGCCCCGCCTCCACCGCCTTCTTGGCCAAGAGGCCGGCAGCCAGCAGCACGCTGGGATTCGATGTGTTGGTGCAGGACGTGATGGCGGCGATCAGCACGTCGCCGTTGCCGATGGTCACGCCGCTGGCTTTCACATGGGCTGCCGTGTCGCCGACGTGCGCTGATTCCGACGTCGGCTTGTTGTCGGCCATTTCGACCACCGGGCGCGGCGCGCCCGGCTTCGGATCGGGCGGCTCCTGCTCCGCCGACTCGCCGTTGCGGTTGTGCGGCAACGGATAGCGCAGCTTGAGCTTGTCGGCCGGCTGGTTGAAGCCGTTGGCCTCGTTGGGCTTGCTGTAGAGCTCGGAAAATTTGGTCGCGAGATGGCCGAGATCGATGCGGTCCTGCGGGCGCTTGGGGCCCGCGAGGCTCGGCGTCACGGTGCCGAGGTCGAGCTTGACGACCTTGGTGTATTGGAGCTCTCCCGAGGACTGGGAGGCGCCTTCGGCGCCGGGCATGCCGAACAGCCCCTGCGCCTTGTAGTAGGCCTCGAAGCGCTCGATCTCCTTGTCGGTGCGGCCGGTGCCCTTGAAATAGGCCACCGTCATCTCGTCGACCGGGAAGAAGCCCATGGTCGCGCCGTACTCGGGCGCCATGTTGCCAATCGTCGCGCGGTCGGGCACCGCGATCGAGGCTGCGCCGGGGCCGAAGAACTCGACGAACTTGCCCACCACCTTCTCGCCGCGCAGGATGGCCGTGACGTAGAGCACCAGGTCGGTGGCGGTGACGCCTTCGCGCAGCTTGCCGCTGAGCTCGAAACCCACCACGTCGGGCGTGAGCATGTAGACCGGCTGGCCCAGCATCGCGGCCTCGGCCTCGATGCCGCCCACGCCCCAGCCCACCACGCCGATGCCGTTGATCATGGTGGTGTGGCTGTCGGTGCCGACCAGCGAATCGGGGTAGTAGACCGGCGGGTCGCCATCGTCGTTCGGGCTCTTGTAGACGCCGCGCGCGAAGTATTCGAGGTTGACCTGGTGCACTATGCCGAAGCCGGGCGGCACCACGCCGAAGGTGTCGAAGGCCTGCATGCCCCATTTCATGAACTGGTAGCGCTCGTTGTTGCGCTGGAACTCGAGCTTCATGTTGAGGTCGAGCGCCTTCGGCGTGCCGTAGTGGTCCACCATCACCGAGTGGTCGACCACCAGGTCCACCGGCACCAGCGGCTCGATGGTCTTGGGCGACTTGCCCAGCGACTGCGCGACGCTGCGCATGGCGGCGAGGTCCGCGAGCAGCGGTACGCCGGTGAAGTCCTGCAGCACCACGCGCGTCACGACGAAGGGAATCTCGTCGGTGCGTTCCGCGTTGGGCGCCCAGTTGGCGAGCTGCTCGACATGCTCGGCCGTGACCTTCTTGCCGTCGCAGTTGCGCAGCACCGATTCGAGCACGATGCGGATCGACACCGGCAGCTTGTCGACGTTGGGATATTGCTTCGCGAGTTCCTTGAGTGACCAGTATTTACCGGCTTTGCCCGATGCGGTCTTGAAGGTCTTGAGCATGGGGGCAAAAGCGTGCGCCGGTTCTTTGGCCATGAGGAACTCCTGTGATTCGTGGAAGCGCCTCAAAGATAGCAGGGATCGATGACAAGGGCTGTAGTCGAGGAGCGCACCCGGACGCTGCGTGGGTTCATGCCGCGATCGCGCCGCGGGCCGCCGGCCGGCTGTGACGCAGGCCCATCCATTGCAGCTCGGCCAGCACGACTATGGTCACGGCCTGGGCGATCACCCAGGCCCAGCCCAGCGGCGCGATCGCGGCCCCACCGATCGCCAGCAGGGCAACGCAGGCCGCTGCCCAGCCGAAGTTGCCGACGACCACCAGCCCGATCAGCCGGCGCGGCGGGACGGCGCGGCTGGCCATCCAGGCCGCGGCGGCCGCATAGGCCAGCAGGAAGACGCCGGTGCCCAGCAGCAAGGGGGCCGGCAGGCCGGTCAGCCGGGCCAGCGCGCCGGTGAAAGCGAGCTGCAACACCCCGGTCGCAGCGCACGAGGCAGCATCGGCCCACATCACACGGGGCAGAAAACGGAAAGAGGCGAAGACGGACATGACGGACTCCTTGTGTGGCACGCTGCAGGCCGTTCCTGCCGCGTTGGGGCCCATCATTCCGGAGGCCCGGCCGACGGTCGATGACCTGGGAGGTCATGGCCGCGGCGCCCCGCTTCACTAGGATGGCGGCCATGAGCCCCCACAGCACACCCCCGACCGCGGCCGACTCCTTCGGCACCCATTTGCGCCACTGGCGCCAGCACCGCCGACTGAGCCAGCTCGACCTGGCGCACGAGGCCCAGGTGTCGACGCGCCACCTGAGCTACGTCGAAACCGGCCGCGCGGAGCCCAGCCGCGAGATGGTGCTGCGGCTCGCCGAGCGGCTCGAAGTGCCGCTGCGCGAGCGCAATGCGCTGCTGGTGGCGGCCGGCTATGCGCCGATGTACCGGCAGCGCTCGCTGGACGACCCCGCCCTCGCCTCGGCACGCCGGGCGGTCGACCTGGTGCTCAAGGGGCACGAGCCCTTTCCGGCGTTGGCGGTCGATCGCCACTGGAACCTGGTGGCGCACAACGCACTCGTGCCGCTCTTGATGGCCGGCGCGGCGCCGGAACTGCTGAAGCCGCCGGTCAACGTGCTGCGGCTCAGCCTGCACCCCGAGGGCGTGGCCTCGCGCATCGCGAACCTGTCCCAATGGCGGGCGCACCTGCTCGAACGGCTGCAGCAGCAGATCGCGGCCACGGGCGACGCGGTGCTTCAGGCATTGCACGACGAGCTGGCCGCCTACCCGACGCCGAACGTCAGCCACGACACGCCCGCCGCGAGCGGCGAACTCAACGGCGTGGTGGTGCCCTTCCAGTTCGTGACGCCTCAGGGCGTACTGAGCTTCATCAGCACCACGACGATCTTCGGCACGCCGGTGGACGTCACGCTGCAGGAGCTGGCTGTGGAGTCGTTCTTTCCGGCGGACCCGCAGACAGCGGCGGCACTGTCGGCATTGGCGCGCGCCTGAGCTCGAAGGCGCTCACCTGGATCACTCTGTGCCACCAGGATGATGACCAATCAGCGACCAAAAGATGATCCCGCGCCGCGCCTGGCGGCCGCCCGCGCATCGGTTCGAGCCTTGCCACGCAGGCGGGCGCAAAAAAGCCCGCCGAAGCGGGCTTCAGGTCGGGCGACAGCCTCGATCAGGCGGCCACCGTCTTCGCCACTTCCTGGTAGTCCTCGATCTTGTCGAAGTTGAGGTACTGATAGATCTGCGCGCTCGACGCATCGAGCACTACAGCACTGGCCATGTACTCTTCCTTGGTCGGAATGCGGCCCAGGCGCGAGCAGATCGCGGCCAGCTCCGCGCTGCCAAGGTACACGTTGGTGTTCTTGCCCAGACGGTTGGGGAAGTTGCGCGTGCTGGTCGACATCACGGTCGCGCCTTCGCGCACCTGCGCCTGGTTGCCCATGCACAGCGAGCAGCCCGGCATCTCGGTGCGCGCACCCGCGTTGCCGAACACGCCGTAGTGGCCTTCTTCGGTGAGCTGCTGCGCATCCATCTTGGTCGGCGGCGCGATCCACAGCTTGACCGGGATGTCGCGCTTGCCTTCGAGCAGCTTGGAGGCCGCGCGGAAGTGGCCGATGTTGGTCATGCACGAGCCGATGAACACTTCGTCGATCTTGGCGCCGGCCACGTCCGACAGCGTCTTAACGTCGTCGGGGTCGTTCGGGCAGGCCACGATGGGCTCGTGGATGTCGGCCAGGTCGATTTCGATCACGGCGGCGTATTCGGCATCGGCGTCGCCCTTGAGCAGCTGCGGCTCCTTGAGCCAGGCTTCCTGCGCGGCGATGCGGCGCTGCAGGGTGCGCGCATCGGCGTAGCCTTCGGCAATCATCCATTTCATCAGCGTGATGTTGCTGTTGATGTACTCGATGATCGGTTCCTTGTTCAGGTGCACCGTGCAGCCGGCGGCCGAGCGCTCGGCCGATGCGTCGCTCAGCTCGAAGGCCTGTTCGACCTTGAGATCCGGCAGGCCTTCGATCTCGAGGATGCGGCCGGAGAAGACGTTCTTCTTGCCCTTCTTCTCGACCGTGAGCAGGCCGGACTTGATCGCATAGAGCGGAATCGCATTGACCAGGTCGCGCAGCGTGACGCCCGGCTGCATCGTGCCCTTGAAGCGCACCAGCACCGACTCGGGCATGTCCAGCGGCATCACGCCGGTCGCCGCCGCGAAGGCCACCAGGCCCGAACCGGCCGGGAAGCTGATGCCGATCGGGAAGCGCGTGTGGCTGTCGCCGCCGGTGCCGACGGTGTCGGGCGTCAGGAGGCGGTTGAGCCACGAGTGGATCACGCCGTCGCCCGGACGCAGCGAGACGCCGCCGCGGTTGCTCATGAAGTCGGGCAGCTCGTGGTGCATCTTGACGTCGACCTTCTTCGGGTAGGCCGCCGTGTGGCAGAAGGACTGCATCACCAGGTCGGCGCTGAAGCCCAGGCAGGCCAGGTCCTTCAGTTCGTCGCGCGTCATCGGGCCGGTGGTGTCCTGCGAGCCCACGCTCGTCATCTTCGGCTCGCAGTAGGTGCCCGGGCGCACGCCCATGCCTTCCGGCAGGCCGCAGGCGCGGCCGACCATCTTCTGGGCCAGCGAATAGCCCTTCTTCGAATCGGCCGGGCTGACCGGCAGGCGGAACAGCGTCGAGGGCGGCAGGCCCAGCGCTTCGCGTGCCTTGGCCGTGAGGCCGCGGCCGATGATCAGCGGAATGCGGCCGCCGGCGCGCACCTCGTCGAACAGCACGTCGCTCTTGAGCTTGAACTCGGCGATGACCTTGCCGTCCTTCAGCGCCTTGCCTTCGTAGGGGCGCAGCTCGACCACGTCGCCCATTTCCATCTGGCTCACGTCGAGCTCGATCGGCAGCGCGCCCGAGTCTTCCATCGTGTTGTAGAAGATCGGCGCGATCTTGCCGCCCAGGCAGACGCCGCCGAAGCGCTTGTTCGGCACGAAGGGAATGTCTTCGCCCGTGAACCACAGTACCGAATTGGTGGCGCTCTTGCGCGATGAGCCGGTGCCGACGACGTCGCCGGCATACGCCACCAGGTGGCCGCGCGCGCGCAGGTCCTCAATGAACTTGACCGGGCCGCGCTTGCCGTCTTCCTCGGGCGTGATGCCCGGACGTGCGTTCTTGTGCATCGCCAGCGCGTGCATTGGGATGTCGGGACGGCTCCAGGCGTCGGGCGCGGGAGAAAGGTCGTCGGTGTTGATCTCGCCGGCCACCTTGAAGATGCTGACCGTGATGCCCTGCGGCACTTCGGGCCGGCTGGTGAACCACTCGGCATCGGCCCAGCTCTGCAGCACAGCCTTGGCATTGGCGTTGCCCTTGTCGGCCTTTTCCTTGACGTCGTGGAACTGGTCGAACATCAGCAAGGTCTTCTTCAGGCCTTCGGCGGCGACGGGGCCGACTTCGGCGTCGTCGAGCAGATCGATCAGCGGGCTGATGTTGTAGCCGCCGAGCATGGTGCCCAGCAGTTCCGTGGCATGGGCGCGCGAGATGAGCATGGTCTTCTCGGTGCCGTGGGCCACGGCCGCCAGGTAGCTTGCCTTGACCTTGGCCGCATCGTCCACGCCGGCGGGCACGCGGTGCGTGAGCAGGTTCAACAGGAACTCGCCGTCCTTGGTGGAGGCGTTCTTCAGCAGCTCGATGAGCTCGCTGGTCTGCTGGGCCGACAGCGGCAGCGGCGGGATGCCGAGCGCGGCGCGCTCGGCGACATGGTCAACGTAGGCTTGCAACATCTTTTTCTCCGGGATCTGAAACCAGTGGCGGCCTAGCAAAAGGCGGGCCGCCGGCGCCTTGATTTACTTTTTAGGTGCGTCCGCGCCCTCGAACAGGCTCTTGGGCGGGTTCTTCTTCATGTCTTCCGCCATCAGCGCCTGCTCGGTCGCCTGGCATTCGTCGGCCAGGCGCAGGCCCTGCTTCTGGCTCATCAGCATCGACTTGTTGCCCAGCTGAAGCCACATGGCTTCGGCACGCGGGTCTTCGAGGCGGATCGCGCCGGTGCGGCTGTTGACCGGGTGCATGAAATAGCGCGTGGTGCCGTGCGTGACGATGAAGAAACCCTTCTTCTTCTCGCTGGCGTCGATCTTCACGCTGGCGCCCAGTTCGCACTTGATGGTGCCGGTGAGCACGCGCTCCGAGACGGCCAGGTCTTCGGGCGTGAGGACGACGTCGGTCTCTTCGCTGATGGGCTTGGCTTCCTCGACCTTCTTGATGACGCGCTTGGGCACGACCTTCTGCGTCACGTTCTTGGCCGCGCTCTTGGCCCGCTCCTTCAGGGGCGGCTTGGCGGCGGAGTCTGCCGCGCTCTGCGCGAACGATGCCAGCGGCAGCGCGAGGGCGACGGCGGCGATCAGGACGATCTTTTTCATGGGGGTCTTTCCTTTGGAGGAGGTTCGGTTTTCAGGAGGACGCCGGTGCGGCAAACCAAGCTTGCGCCTCGGACGGCAGCGCACGGCCGGTGGCGTGCGCACGCGAAAGTACCTGCCAGAAATGACGGTAACTTGCGCGGTCGTGCAATGTGCCATCAAAACTGACCGGCGCCCAATCGGCAGCGGCAGCAGTCGCGATGATTTTTGTAGCCATTTGAATCTGCCGCTCGTCCGGCGCGAAGGCCTCGAGGATGGGTTGGATCTGGTTCGGGTGGATGCTCCACATGCGCGTGTAGCCGAATTCGCCCGCCGCCTTCTTCGCGGCGGCGCGCATCGCGTCGATGTCGTTGAACTCGGTTACCACGCAATGCGACGGCACCTTGCCGTGCGCGTGCGCGGCCGAGGCGATGGCCAGCTTGGCGCGCACCACCAGCGGATGCGTGAACTGCCCGGCCGCGCCCATGCCCTCGGCCGGGATCGCGCCGCCGTGCGCCGAGACGAAATCCATCAGGCCGAAGCTCAGCGACTGCACGCGCGGATGGGCGGCGATCTCGAAGGCATGGTGCACGGCCAGCGGCGATTCGATCAGCACGTGCAGCGGCACCGCTTCGGCGCCGGCCGCGTTGAGGGCTTCGACGGCCTCGCGCACGTCGTCGGTCGATTCGACCTTGGGCACCATCAGGTGGCTCAGCCGATGGCCGGCGCGACCCGCGATGGTGATCACGTCGCCGGCAAAGGCCGGGTGGTCGACCGGATGCACCCGCACGCCCACGCGCATGCCGGGTGCCGCGGCCAGCGCCAGTTCGGTGACCAGCGCGGCATGCTCGGCTTCGCCGCCCACGGGAGCGCCGTCTTCGCAGTCGAGCGTGACGTCGAACACGCAGGCGCCGAACTCCTGGGCCATCTCGGCCTGCAGCGCCAGGCTCTTGCGCATGCGCGACTCGACGCCGCTGTAGTGGTCGCACACGGGCAGCACGACGGCACCGGCTTGTGCGCCGAGCAGGACGTCCCGCGGATGCGCGGAAGAGGTGCTCATGCCTTGCGCTGCGCCACGATGAACATGCGCGGGAAGGCCAGCAGGCGCTTGCCGTCGGTGCGCACGGGATAAGCGCCGTCGACACGGCGCTGGTACTCGGCCAGGTAGCTCGCCTGCAGTTCGGCCGGCAGCCGATCGACGAAGGGCTTGAGCCCGGTGCCGCGCACCCACTCGACGATCGCGGCGGCAGAAGCCATCGGATGCTGGTAGGCGGTGCGCCAGACGTCGACCTGTGCCGCATCGGCGGCCAACAGGTCGTAGTAGCCGTCGATCGGCAGCAGCATCGTGCGCAGCTTGTCTGCATCGCCGATCGCTTGAGCCCACGGCGCCTCGGCCGCGACTTCGCGCATCAGCCGGTGCGTGGGCTCCTCGCGGTTGTCGGGCATCTGGACGGCGAGCACGCCACCGGGCGCCAATGCAGCGAACAAGCGGGGGATCAGCGTCTCGTGGTCGGGCACCCACTGCAAAGAGGCGTTGGCGTAGATCAGATCGGGCGGCAGCTCGGGCTGCCAGCGCGCGATGTCGCTGAGTTCGAAGCGGGCCTGGGGCAGGCGCTCGCGCGCGCTGACCAGCATGGCTTCGGAGTTGTCGGTGCCGACGACGGCGGCACCGCTGAAACGCTGCACCAGCAGCTCGGTGGAATTGCCCGGCCCGCAGCCGAGGTCGGCCACACGGGCCGCCCCGGTCAACGGAACGCGCGCCAGCAGCTCCTGTGCGGGGCGCGTGCGCTCGTCCTCGTAGCGCCGGTAGAGCGCAGGGTTCCAGTCGAGCATTCCGGCGCCCGGCTTACAGGAGGTGGGCCACGCCGGCTTGCTCGTCCTGCAGTTCCTTCAGCGTCTTGTCGATGCGCTCCTGGCTGAAGGCGTCGATCTCGAGGCCTTCGACCAGCTTGTACTCGCCGTTCTCGGTGGTGACCGGGAAACCGAAGATCACGTCCTTCGGAATGCCGTACTGGCCGTCCGACGGGATGCCCATGGTGACCCACTTGCCCTTGGAGCCCAGGGCCCAGTCGCGCATGTGGTCAATGGCGGCGTTGGCGGCCGAAGCGGCCGAGGACAGGCCGCGCGCTTCGATGATCGCGGCGCCGCGCTTGCCCACGGTGGGCAGGAACACATCGGCGTTCCAGACCTGGTCTTTGATGAGGTCCTTGACGCTCTTGCCGCCGACCGTGGCGAAACGGTAGTCCGCGTACATCGTGGGCGAGTGGTTGCCCCAGACGGTGAGCTTCTCGATGTCGCCGACGGCGGTGCCGGTCTTGGCGGCGATCTGGCTGGCGGCGCGGTTGTGGTCCAGGCGCAGCATGGCGGTGAAGTTCTTGCGCGGCAGGCTGGGAGCGCTCTTCATCGCGATGTAGGCGTTGGTGTTGGCGGGATTGCCGACCACCAGCACCTTGACGTTGCGGCTCGCGACCTGGTCGAGCGCCTTGCCCTGGGCCGTGAAGATCTGGGCGTTGGCGGCCAGCAGGTCGGCACGCTCCATGCCGGGACCGCGTGGGCGGGCGCCAACCAGCAGCGCGTAGTCGGCATCCTTGAAGGCGACCAGCGGATCGCCGGTGGGGATCACGCCGGCGAGCAGCGGGAACGCGCAGTCTTCGAGCTCCATGATCACGCCCTTGAGCGCCTTCTGCGCTTTCTCGTCCGGGATCTCGAGCAGTTGCAGGATGACCGGCTGGTCCTTGCCGAGCATTTCGCCGGAGGCGATGCGGAACAGCAGGGCATAACCGATTTGGCCGGCGGCACCAGTGACGGCAACGCGAACAGGCTTTTTGCTCATGGGAAAACTCCAGGATGTGATGTAAACGGTGCGCGGTCGCGGATGCGGCCGCGGAGGTCGGGCCGGGCGATCCGCCCGGGCGCAAAGGCCGGCGAAGATTTTATGCCGATTTGCGCTTTCGATGGCGCCAGTCTTGTGTCTTATATAAGATGTCGGCCGACATGAGCACCTCCCCCACCGCGCTTGCCGAGCTGACGCCTTCGTTCAGCCCGCTCTACCAGCAGATCAAGTCCTTGATCCTGCAGAGTCTGCACACCGGCGAGTGGAAGCCCGGCGAGCCGATCCCGAGCGAAATCGAGCTCGCCGCGCGCTTTCGCGTGAGCCAGGGCACGGTGCGCAAGGCCATCGACGAGCTCGCGGCCGAGAACCTGGTCGTGCGCCGCCAGGGCAAGGGCACCTTCGTCGCCACGCACGCCGAGCAGCATGTGCAGTACCGCTTCCTGAAACTCGTGCCCGACAGCGGCGACGTCGACAGCGAGGGCCCGGCCGAGCGCGAGATCGTCGACTGCAAGCGGCTGCGCGCCACCGCCGACATCGCGCGCCTGCTGGCGCTTCGCACCGGCGATGCCGTGCTGCAGGTCCGGCGCGTGCTGGCGTACCGCGGCATGCCGACCATCCTCGAAGATCTCTGGCTGCCGGGCGCGCCCTTCAAGGGCCTGACGGCGGAGCGGCTGAACGCCTGGCACGGCCCCATGTACGCGATGTTCGAAACCGAGTTCGGCGTGCGCATGGTGCGCGCCGAAGAAAAGATCCGCGCCGTGCTGCCGGACGCGGCGCAGGCTGCGCTGCTCGCCGTCTCCACCGCCACGCCGCTGCTGAGCGTCGAGCGCGTGGCCCACACCTATCACGACACGCCGATGGAGCTGCGCCGCGGCCTCTACCGCACCGACACGCACCACTATCGCAATGAACTCGGCTGACCCGTGAGCACCACGCTATCGAATCAATAGCAACCGAGCGAAGCAGTGCGATGACTTCGCAGCGCGCGAAGCGCGATGGTGCGTTGCAATAGAATTTTGCGTTGTTTGCATTTCCGCCAAAGACCAAGCCGCCCCTCGAAAAATATACCGAAAGCCCCCATGACAGAGCTGGCCACACCACCCCGACCGCCGCGGCGCGAGTTCCGCAACATCAACGCCTTCACCGACCTGACCACCTACCGGCTTCCGCCGGCCGGCATCGTGTCGATTCTTCATCGCGTGAGCGGTGCGCTGATGTTCCTGCTGCTTCCCTTCGTCATCTGGATGTTCGACACCTCCGTGTCTTCCGAGTACTCCTACGCCCGCTTCAAGGCCGCCTTCAACAGCGGCCTTGGTTTCGTTCCGGGATGGTTTCTGAAGCTGGTGGTGCTGGCGCTGATCTGGGCCTACCTGCACCACTTCGTCGCCGGCCTGCGCCATCTGTGGATGGACGTGAGCCACGCCGCGGTGAACAAGGAGTTCGGCCAGAGCTCGGCGATCGCCACGCTCGCCATCAGCATTCTCTTGACCGTCGTACTCGGCGCCAAGTTGTTCGGTCTTTATTGAGAAGGAGCACGAGATGTCTGTGAACTACGGCTCCAAGCGCATCGTCGTCGGCGCGCACTATGGCCTGCGCGACTGGCTCAGCCAGCGCATCACGGGCGCCCTGATGGCGCTCTTCACCGTCATCCTGCTGGCGCAGCTGATCTTCACGCGCGGGCCGATCGGCTACGACGCGTGGGCCGGCATTTTCGCTTCGCAGTGGATGAAGGTGCTCACCTTCGTCGTGATCGCTTCGTTGCTCTATCACGTCTGGGTCGGCATGCGCGACATCTGGATGGACTACGTCCAGCCGGTCGGCATCCGTCTCGTCTTGCAGGTTTTCACGATCGTCTGGCTTGTAGCGTGCGCGGGTTGGGCCATTCAAGTGCTCTGGAGAATCTAATGCCCCCACGCTCATCATTTCATGTATTCGCTGCCCCCCAAGGGGGCGCGGCCTCCCTTGGGGCGGCCCTGCGGGAGTCCTGACCCCATCATGTCCTATACCAAAGAACAAATCACCAAGCGCAAGTTCGACGTCGTCATCGTCGGCGCCGGCGGCTCCGGCATGCGCGCCTCGCTGCAACTGGCGCGCGCCGGCCTCAACGTGGCCGTGCTGTCCAAGGTGTTCCCGACCCGTTCGCACACCGTCGCGGCGCAAGGCGGCGTCGGTGCCTCGCTCGGCAACATGAGCGAGGACAACTGGCACTACCACTTCTACGACACCATCAAGGGTTCCGACTGGCTCGGCGACCAGGATGCGATCGAGTTCATGTGCCGCGAAGCGCCGAAGGTGGTGTACGAGCTAGAGCATTTCGGCATGCCCTTCGACCGCAATCCGGACGGCACCATCTACCAGCGCCCCTTCGGCGGCCACACCGCCAACTACGGCGAGAAGCCGGTGCAGCGCGCCTGCGCGGCGGCCGACCGCACCGGCCACGCGATGCTGCACACGCTCTACCAGAAGAACGTCGAGGCGCGCACCCAGTTCTTCGTCGAGTGGATGGCGCTCGACCTGATCCGCGACGCCGAAGGCGACGTGGTCGGCGTGACCGCGCTCGAAATGGAAACCGGCGACCTGCACATCCTGCAGGCCAAGACGGTGCTCCTGGCCACCGGCGGCGCGGGCCGCATCTTCGCGGCCTCGACCAACGCCTTCATCAACACCGGCGACGGCCTCGGCATGGCGGCGCGCTCGGGCATTCCGCTGCAGGACATGGAGTTCTGGCAGTTCCACCCGACCGGCGTGGCCGGCGCCGGCGTGCTGCTGACCGAAGGCTGCCGCGGCGAAGGCGCGATCCTGCTCAACAGCAACGGCGAACGCTTCATGGAGCGCTACGCGCCCACGCTCAAGGACCTGGCGCCGCGCGACTTCGTCTCGCGTTCGATGGACCAGGAAATCAAGGAAGGCCGCGGCTGCGGCCCGAACAAGGACTACGTGCTGCTGAAGCTCGACCACCTCGGTGCCGAGACGATCCACAAGCGCCTGCCCTCGGTGTACGAGATCGGCGTCAACTTCGCCAACGTCGACATCACGAAGGAACCGATCCCGGTGGTGCCGACCATCCACTACCAGATGGGCGGCATTCCGACCAATATCAACGGCCAGGTCGTGATCCAGAAGGGCGAGGACAACAGCGCCGTGGTCAACGGCCTGTACGCGGTGGGCGAATGCTCCTGCGTGAGCGTGCACGGCGCCAACCGCCTGGGCACCAATTCGCTGCTCGACCTGCTGGTGTTCGGCCGCGCGGCCGGCAATCACATCGTCGAGTTCAACGACAAGCTGAAGGAACACAAGCCGCTGCCGGCCGATGCCGCCGACCGCACGCTGGAACGCCTGAACCAGCTCGAGTCGTCGACTTCGGGCGAGTATGCGCAAGACGTGGCCGGCGAGATCCGCTCCGTGATGCAGCAGCACGCCGCCGTATTCCGCAAGCAGGCCTCCATGGACGAGGGCGTCATGAAGATCGCCGCCGTGCGCGAGCGCGTGGCCAAGGTCACGCTGAAGGACAAGTCGCGCGTCTTCAACACCGCGCGCATCGAGGCGCTGGAAGTCGACAACCTGATCGAGGTGGCGCAGGCCACCATGGTCTCGGCCGCCGCGCGCAAGGAGTGCCGCGGCGCGCACACGGTCGAGGACTACGAGCGCCCGTCCGACGACCCCGTCGCGCCGCTGGGCCGCGACGACGCCAACTGGATGAAGCACACGCTCTGGTACAGCCAGGACAACCGCCTGTCCTACAAGCCCGTCAAGCTCAAGCCGCTGACGGTCGAGTCCGTGCCTCCCAAGGTCCGTACCTTCTAAGAACATACCTAAGGTTTTCACGATGAAGCGCACATTCCAGATCTACCGCTACGACCCGGACAAGGACGCCAAGCCCTACATGCAAACCATCGAGATCGAACTCGACGGCCACGAACGCATGCTGCTCGACGCCCTGATGAAGCTCAAGGCGCAGGATCCGACGCTGTCGTTCCGCCGCTCCTGCCGCGAAGGCGTCTGCGGCTCGGACGCGATGAACATCAACGGCAAGAACGGCCTCGCCTGTCTGACCAACATGCTCACGCTCAAGGGCACGATCGTGCTGAAGCCGCTGCCCGGGCTGCCGGTGATCCGCGACCTGATCGTGGACATGACGCAGTTCTTCAAGCAGTACAACTCGATCAAGCCGTACCTGCAGAACGACACGGTGCCGCCCGAAAAGGAGCGCCTGCAATCGCCCGAAGAGCGCGACGAGCTCAACGGGCTGTACGAATGCATCCTGTGCGCGAGCTGCTCGACCAGCTGCCCGAGCTTCTGGTGGAACCCCGACAAGTTCGTCGGCCCGGCCGGCCTGCTGCAGGCCTACCGCTTCATCGCCGACAGCCGCGACGAGGCCACCGCCGAACGACTGGACAACCTCGAAGACCCGTACCGCCTGTTCCGCTGCCACACGATCATGAATTGCGTCGACGTGTGCCCGAAGAACCTGAACCCGACCAAGGCAATCGGCAAGATCAAGGAACTGATGGTGCGCCGCGCCATCTGAGCTTTTGACGACCATGCAATCCGCCACCGACCTCCAGCAGCCGATCAGCGAACGTGCGCTGAGCAAGCTGAGATGGCGCTGCCGGCGCGGCTTGCTCGAAAACGACCTCTTCATCGCGCGCTTCTTCGAGCGGCATGAAGAAGGTCTGACCTGCGGGCAGGCGCAGGCATTGGAGACATTGATGGACCTGTCGGACAACGATCTGCTCGACCTGCTGCTTCGAAGAAAGGAACCCGAGCCCGAATGGGCCGGGGCCGACGTGATCGAACTCCTGCAGTTGATGCGCACCGACGGCGCGCAATCCCAATCTTCCTGAACATTCTTTGAAAGACACTCGCAATGAAAGCATCCGAGACCAAGGCCACCCTGTCGTTCAGTAACGGCGGACAGAACGTCGAGTTGCCGATCTACAAGGGCACCATGGGCCCCGACGTGATCGACATCCGCAAGCTCTACGCCCAGACCGGCATGTTCACCTACGACCCGGGCTTCATGTCGACGGCGTCGTGCGAGTCGGCCATCACCTACATCGACGGCGACAAGGGCGAGCTGCTCTACCGCGGCTACCCGATCGAACAGCTCGCGACCAATTGCGACTTTCTCGAAACCTGCCACCTGCTGCTGTACGGCGAACTGCCGAATACGACACAGAAGACCGACTTCACCAAGCTCGTGACCAACCACACGATGGTCAACGAGCAGATGCAGTTCTTCCTGCGCGGCTTCCGCCGCGATGCGCATCCGATGGCCATCATGACCGGCCTGGTCGGCGCGCTGTCGGCCTTCTATCACGACAGCACGGACATCAACAATCCGAAGCACCGCGAGATCGCCGCGATCCGCCTGATCGCGAAGATGCCGACGCTGGTGGCCATGGCCTACAAGTACACGATCGGCCAGCCGTACATGTACCCGAAGAATGACCTCAGCTATGCGGGCAACTTCCTGCACATGATGTTCGCCACGCCCTGCGAGGAATACAAGGTGAGCCCGGTGCTCGAGCGCGCGCTCGACCGCATCTTCATCCTGCATGCCGACCACGAGCAGAACGCCTCGACCTCGACGGTGCGCCTGTGCGGCTCGTCGGGCACCAACCCCTTCGCGGCCATCGCAGCGGGCGTGGCCTGCCTCTGGGGTCCGGCCCACGGCGGCGCCAACGAGGCGGCGCTCAACATGCTCCACGACATCCAGAAGGCGGGCGGCGTCGACAAGATCGGCGAGTTCATCAAGCAGGTGAAGGACAAGAGCTCGAACGTCAAGCTGATGGGCTTCGGGCACCGCGTGTACAAGAACTACGATCCGCGCGCCAAGCTGATGCAGGAGACCTGCAAGGAAGTGCTGAGCGAGCTGGGCCTCGAAAACGACCCGCTGTTCAAGCTCGCGATGGCGCTCGAGAAGATCGCGCTCGAAGACGAATACTTCGTCTCGCGCAAGCTCTACCCGAACGTCGACTTCTATTCGGGCATCGTGCAGCGCGCGATCGGCATTCCGGTGCCGCTTTTCACCGCGATATTCGCGCTCGCGCGCACCGTCGGCTGGATCGCCCAGCTCAACGAGATGATCGGCGACCCGGAGTACAAGATCGGTCGTCCGCGCCAGCTCTTCGAAGGCTCGCCCAAGCGCGACGTGCGGCCCATCGCGCAGCGCTGAGCCTCGTCTTCGCGCTCACCCCGGAAAGCTGCCCTCGGGCAGCTTTTTTGCGTCTTGGCTGACACGCAGCGACGGCAAGGGGGGCATAGGCTGTAAGGCACCCAAACCGAAGGAGTTCCGCCATGAAGAAACTTGCCGCACTGGTCGCGATTGCTTTCACTCTCTCCGTGCCGCTGGCCGGCTGCAACACCTGGAGAGGTGCCGGCCAAGACGTGCAAAAGGCCGGGGAAAAGATGGAGGATTCAGGCAAGAAGAAGCAATGACGACGCACCCGCCCATCGCACGCCGACAGTAATGTCATCGCGCATCGCGATGGCTCCTCCTTAGAAACCGAAGGAAAATACGGGCCTCCATCTCCATACGAGATGCCAAGGCCCGTATGACCTCCTCAGAACGCAGCTTCGCCCGCCGCATCGACTTCACGTCGCTGCAGTTGTTCGTGGCCGTCTGCGAGCTTGGCAGCATCGGACGCGCGGCGGAGCGCGAATTTATCGCGGCTTCGGCCATCAGCAAGCGGCTCTCTGATCTCGAAGCCACCCTCGGGACTCCCCTGCTCTATCGCCATGCGCGCGGCGTCGACCTGACGCCCGCCGGCGAGAGCCTTCTTCACCACGCACGCTCGGTGCTCTACAGCCTGGAAAAGATGCAGGGCGAGCTGAGCGAATACGCCGACGGCGTGCGCGGCCATGTTCGGGTGCATGCGAACATCTCGGCCATCGTGCAGTTTCTCCCCGAGGACCTCGGTGCCTTCACGCGCGAGCACGACGCGATCAAGATCGACCTGGAAGAACACCTCAGCAGCGAGGTGGTGCGCGCCGTGCACGAGGGCGCCGCCGACCTCGGCATCTGCCACGTGCCCGAAGGCACCAGCGAACTGCAGAGCCTGCCGTACCGCCACGATTCGCTGGTGCTGATCGTGCCCGCGGGCCATCCGCTGGCGGCGCAGCACGCGATCGATTTCGCGGACTCGCTCGATGTCGACCACGTCGGCCTGCACACCAACAGCTCGATCTACGTCGCGATGCACCAGGCCGCACTGGCCGCCGATCGCACGATCAAGCTGCGCATCCACGTGACCGGCCTCGACGCCATGTGCCGAATGATCGAGAACGGCCTCGGCATCGGCGTGATGCCGCTGCGCGCCTTCGAAATGATGCAAGGCGGCATCGGCCGCGGCCTGACGAGCGTGGCGCTGAACGACGCCTGGGCGGCACGCGAGATCCACCTGGTCGCGCGCGATTTCTCGACGCTCCCGGTCGCGGCGCGCATGCTCGTCAAGCACCTGCAGGCGCCGGCGGTGGCGGCGCCCGCCGACCAGCTGGCCGCATAAGACAATCACCCTCCCCACGAAAGAGACCATCACCATGGCACGCACGCTCTACGACAAGCTCTGGGACGAACACGTCGTCCACACCGAGGAAGACGGAACATCGATCCTCTACATCGACCGCCACCTGGTCCACGAAGTGACCAGCCCGCAGGCCTTCGAGGGGCTGCGCGAAACCGGCCGCAAGCTGTGGCGCATCAGCTCGGTGGTGGCCACGGCCGACCACAACACGCCGACCACGAACTGGGAGCGCGGCTACGACGGCATCGCCGACCCCGTCAGCCGCGAGCAGATCACCACGCTGGACAGCAACATCAAGGAATTCGGCGCGGCTGCGTTCTTCCCCTTCCTGAGCAAGCGCCAGGGCATCGTGCACGTGATCGGCCCCGAGTCGGGCGCGACGCTGCCGGGCATGACGGTGGTGTGCGGCGATTCGCACACCTCCACGCACGGCGCCTTCGGCGCACTGGCGCACGGCATCGGCACCAGCGAGGTCGAGCACGTGATGGCGACCCAGACCCTGCTCGCCAAGAAGGCGAAGAACCTGCTCGTCAAGGTGGAGGGCAAGCTGGCACCGGGCTGCACCGCCAAGGACATCGTGCTGGCGATCATCGGCAAGATCGGCACCGCCGGCGGTACCGGCTACACGATCGAGTTCGCCGGCTCGGCGATCCGCGACCTCAGCATGGAAGGCCGCATGACGGTGTGCAACATGGCGATCGAGGCCGGTGCACGCGCCGGACTGGTGGCAGTGGACGAGAAGACCATCGCCTACGTCAAGGGCCGCCCGCTCGCGCCCACGGGCGTCGAATGGGACCGGGCCGTCGCCTACTGGAAGACGCTGCATTCGGATACCGATGCGCATTTCGACACCGTGGTCGAGCTCGACGCCGCGCAGATCAAGCCGCAGGTCACCTGGGGCACCTCGCCCGAGATGGTGGTGCCGGTGGACGGCCGCGTGCCCGATCCGGACAAGGAAAAGGATGCCAACAAGCGTGGCGCCATCGAGCGCGCGCTGACCTACATGGGCCTGGAGCCGAACAAGCCGATGAACGACATCCTCATCGACAAAGTGTTCATCGGCTCCTGCACCAACAGCCGCATCGAGGACATGCGCGAAGCCGCGGCCATGGTCAAGAAGCTGGGCCAGAAGGTCGCGAAGAACGTCAAGCTCGCGATGGTCGTTCCGGGCTCCGGCCTGGTGAAGGAACAGGCCGAGCGCGAAGGGCTGGACCAGATCTTCAAGGCCGCGGGCTTCGAATGGCGCGAGCCGGGCTGCTCGATGTGCCTGGCGATGAACGCCGACCGGCTCGAGCCCGGCGAGCGCTGCGCCTCCACCAGCAACCGCAACTTCGAAGGCCGGCAGGGCGCCGGCGGCCGCACCCACCTGGTGAGCCCGGCCATGGCCGCGGCCGCCGCGGTGCACGGCCATTTCGTCGACGTCCGTCAATTCGCCTGAAGGAGCCACACACCATGCAGAAATTCACCGTGCACAAGGGCCTCGTTGCGCCGATGGACCGCGACAACGTCGACACCGACGCCATCATTCCCAAGCAGTTCCTGAAGTCGATCAGGAAGACCGGTTTCGGCCCCAACCTGTTCGACGCCTGGCGCTACCTCGATCCGGGCGAGCCCGGCCAGGATCCGAAGTCGCGCAAGCCGAACCCCGACTTCGTGCTGAACCAGCCGCGCTACGCGGGCGCCTCGGTGCTGCTCGCCCGCCAGAACTTCGGCTGCGGCTCCTCGCGCGAGCACGCGCCCTGGGCGCTCGAGCAGTACGGCTTCCGCGCCATCATCGCGCCCAGCTATGCCGACATCTTCTTCAACAACAGCTTCAAGAACGGCCTGCTGCCGATCGTTCTGAGCGAGTCGCAGGTCGCCCAGCTCTTCGACGAGACCTTCGCCTTTCCGGGCTACAGCCTCACCATCGACCTCGAGCGGCAGGTGATCGTCAAGCCCGACGGCAGCGAGCTGCCCTTCGAGGTGCAGGCCTTCCGCAAATACTGCCTGATCAACGGCCTGGACGACATCGGCCTGACGCTGCGCCACAAAGACAAGATCAAGGCCTTCGAGGCCGAGCGCCTGGCGCAGAAGCCCTGGCTCAGCCACCAGTTGATCGCCTGACCCCTTCCACTTCTTCAGAACAACTTCATGAAAATCGCAGTCCTTCCCGGTGACGGCATCGGCACCGAAATCGTCGCCGAAGCCATCCGCGTGCTCGACACGCTCGACCTCTCCTTCGAGATGGAATCGGCCCTGGTCGGCGGTGCAGCCTACGAGGCCCACGGTCATCCGCTGCCCGAGGCCACGCTCAAGCTCGCCAAGGAGGCCGATGCCGTGCTGTTCGGCGCGGTGGGCGACTGGAAGTACGACAGGCTGGAGCGTTCGCTGCGGCCCGAGCAGGCCATCCTCGGCCTGCGCAAGAACCTCGGCCTGTTCGCCAATTTCCGCCCGGCGATCTGCTACGAGCAACTGGTCGGCGCCTCGAGCCTGAAGCCCGAACTGATCGCGGGCCTCGACATCCTGATCATCCGCGAACTGACCGGCGACATCTATTTCGGCCAGCCGCGCGGCCGCCGCATCGCTGTCGACGGCCACTTCCCCGGCGCCGAGGAGGCCTTCGACACCATGCGCTATTCGCGCCCCGAGGTCGAGCGCATCGCCCACGTCGCTTTCCAGGCGGCACGCAAGCGCAGCAAGCGTGTGACCAGCGTCGACAAGGCCAACGTGCTCGAAACCTTCCAGTTCTGGAAGGACATCGTGACCGAGGTGGGCAAGGAATACCCCGACGTCGAACTCGACCACATGTACGTCGACAACGCCGCGATGCAGCTGGTCAAGGCGCCCAAGAAATTCGACGTGGTCGTCACCGGCAACATGTTCGGCGACATCCTGTCCGATGAGGCCGCCATGCTGACGGGCTCGATCGGCATGTTGCCCTCGGCCTCGCTCAACGCCGGCAACCAGGGCCTCTACGAGCCCAGCCACGGCAGCGCGCCCGACATTGCAGGCAAAGGGGTTGCCAATCCTTTGGCTACAATCCTGTCCGCTGCCATGATGCTCCGCTTTTCCCTGAACCAACCCGACGCTGCCGACCGTATCGAGTCGGCGGTCAAGCACGTGCTGGCCCAGGGTTTGCGTACGGCAGACATCTGGTCCGCGGGGACGACCAAGGTCGGCACCCGCGAAATGGGCGACGCCGTGGTGGCAGCCATCACCAAAAAGGCGATTACCGGCTAACCGCAGCCTGCTTCGTCACGCCCTCCCCCGGCTCTGACGAGCCGGGTGCAAAGAAAAGACAACTTTCTTTTTTTCACAAGGGCAAATTGAAATGGCGAACGCAACTCAACCTCTGGTCGGCCTCGTCGGCTGGCGCGGCATGGTCGGCTCGGTCCTCATGGACCGCATGCAGGCCGAAGGCGATTTCGGACTGATCGAGCCGCTTTTCTTCTCCACCTCCAACACCGGCGGCAAGGCCCCGGCGATGGCGAAGAACGAGACCACGCTGAAGGACGCGCACGACATCGAGGCCCTCAGGAAGTGCGACATCGTCATCACCGCCCAGGGCGGCGACTACACCAGCGCGGTCTTTCCCAAGCTGCGCGCCGCGGGCTGGAACGGCCACTGGATCGATGCCGCCTCCACCCTGCGCATGAACGAGGACGCGATCATCGTGCTCGATCCGGTCAACCTGCCGGTGATCCAGAAGGCGCTCGCCAAGGGGGGCAAGAACTGGATCGGCGGCAACTGCACCGTGAGCTGCATGCTGATGGGCGTCGGCGCCCTCTACAAGGCCGGCCTGGTCGAGTGGATGACCAGCATGACCTACCAAGCCGCCTCGGGCGGCGGCGCGCAGCACATGCGCGAGTTGCTCACGCAGTTCGGCTCGATCAACGGCGAAGTGCGTGCCCTCTTGGACGATCCGAAGTCGGCGATCCTCGAGATCGACCGCAAGGTGCTGGCCAAGCAGCAGTCGCTGAGCGCCGCCGAAACGGCCAATTTCGGCGCACCGCTCGGCGGCAGCCTGATCCCGTGGATCGACAAGGATCTCGGCGACGGCATCAGCAAGGAAGAGTGGAAGGCCGGCGCCGAAACCAACAAGATCCTCGGCCAGGGCGCAGGCTTCGGAACCGCAGCGACACCGGTCGACGGCTTCTGCGTGCGCATCGGCGCGATGCGCTGCCACAGCCAGGCGCTGACATTCAAGCTCAAGAAGGATGTGCCGGTCGCCGATATCGAAGCGCTGATCGCAGCCGACAACGACTGGGTCAAGGTCGTGCCGAACAACCGCGAAGCCACGCTCAAGGACCTGACGCCGGTAGCGGTGACGGGCACCATGAGCATTCCGGTGGGCCGGGTACGCAAGCTCGCCATGGGCCCCGAGTACGTCGGCGCCTTTACCATCGGCGACCAGCTGCTGTGGGGTGCGGCAGAGCCGCTGCGGCGCATGCTGCGCATCCTGCTGGAGGCCTGAAGCGATGCCGGGTGCCCTTCGGACGCCCGACGTTGCGGTGCCGCAACGCAGAATGCGCTCCGAAGTTGGCGCGCACTGGGTAGATAAGGCCTGTCGCCTTGTCAGTGCGGGGTGTTGATGTTAACGTCCTCTTACACTTTTGGGCCGCGCTGCCCCCTACCAGCATGACACGACATCCGTTGCCTGCGGCCCGCCTCCCGGCCACTTGCCCGACTCCGACGATTTCAGGTCGGTGTCAGCTCTCACTTCTCAGTGCCGCCGTGGCCTTGGCCCTGGGCGCGATCAGCACCGATGCGGCCGCGCTTGCGCTCGGACGGCTCAATGTGCAATCGGCCTTGGGCGAACCGCTCAGGGCCGAAATCGAGGTCACCGAGATCACGCCGGCCGAGGCTGACGGCCTGAAGGTCAACATCGCCTCGGCCGACGCATTCAACGCCGCCGGTGTGCCCTACAACGCCGCCCTGGCAGACGTGCGAACCAGTCTGCAGCGCCGCGCAGATGGCCGCTATATGGTGAGGCTCAGCAGCAATCGCATGCTCAGCGAGCCCTTCATCGACCTGCTGCTCGAAGCGACCTGGAATTCCGGCCGCGTCGTGCGCGACTACACGGTGCTGCTCGACCCGCCGAAGAGCCGGACTGCAACGGCGGCCGCACCGATCGCCCCGGCTGCACCGCAGATCACCGCGCCTTCCCAGCGCACGGCTCCCGCCGTCGTGCAAGCCCCGGCCCGCCGCGAACGCCCCGCGCCCGCGACAGCGGCTCCAGCAGCCCCGACGCAAGCCGACAGCACGGTGCGCACCGGCAGCGGCGACCAACAGGTGACGGTGCAGCCCGGCGATACCGCCAGCAAGATCGCCGGCGCGTACAAACCGGCCGACGTGTCGCTCGACCAGATGCTGGTGGCGCTGCTGCGCGCCAATCCCGATGCATTCATCGGCGGCAATGTCAACCGCATCAAGGCCGGTGCCGTGCTCGATGTGCCGAGCGCAGCGCAAGCCGGCACCGTGCCGGCTCCCGAAGCCCGGCGCACCGTGACCGCGCAAAGCCGCGATTTCGGCGAGTACCGCCGCCGCCTGGCCGAGAACGCACCCGCTTCGCGCGTCGCCGACGCCGACCGCCAGGCCTCGGGCAAGCTGCAGGCCAACGTCGAGGATCGCAACGCCGCGAATGCGGCCGCCGACAAGCTCAAGATCACCCAAGGCGGGGCGGTCGCCGGCCGGCAGACCGAAGAACAGCTGGCCAAGGCCCGTCAAGCCCAGGAAAGCAGCACGCGCGTTGCCGAGCTGTCCAAGAACATCAGCGAGCTGAACAAGCTGCAGACCGCGAGCGGATCCCCTGCAACGGCCGGCAGCGCCGCTCCGGCCGCGGCACCTGCCCCGGTTGCACCAGCACCTTCGGCGGCAGCGCCGGCGGCGACCCCGCCCGCGACGGGCTCGACCCCGGCTCCCACGGCTGCAGCGCCTGCAGCCAGCCCGGCCATCCCCGCTCTTCCGGCCGCTGTTGCGCCTGCCGCAACGGCCCCGGCGGAAGCCCCGGCAACGCCGCCGGCCGCCACGACCACGCCGCCCGAGGCTGCCGCATCCGCAGCAGCAGCGCCGGCAGCGGTGCCCGCCCCAGCAGCAGCAGCCAAGCCCACGCCGCCCGCACCTGCACCCGCACCGGTGGAACGCAGCTTCTTCGACGAACTCCTCGACAACCCCATCATGCTGGGCGCAGCTGCGCTGATCGCGCTCCTGGTCGGCTTCCTGCTCTACCGCGTGCTCGGCCGCAAGCGCCGCGACGCCAACGACAGCGTGTTCCTCGAAAGCCGCATTCCCAAGGACTCCTTCTTCGGCGCCAGCGGCGGCGAATCGGTGGACACCAAGAACCGCGGCAATTCGGTCGTCTCCTCGCTGTCGTACTCGCCGAGCCAGCTCGATGCCGGCGATGTCGATCCGGTGGCCGAAGCCGACGTCTACCTGGCCTATGGCCGCGATCTACAGGCCGAGGAGATCCTGCGCGAAGCGCTGCGCGTCAACCCCGAGCGCACTGCCATCCATCTGAAGCTGCTCGAAATCCACGCCAAGCGGCGTGACCTGCGCGCCTACGAAGCGCTGGCCTCAGACGTGCACAAGCTGACCGGCGGCACCGGCGCCGACTGGAACCGCGTGGTCGAACTCGGCAAGGACCTGGATCCGGGCAACCCGCTGTACGAATCGGGTGGCCGCGGCGTCTCGGCGGCAGAAGCGGCCGCCTTCGCCGGCACGCTGGCTGCAGCAGCCACGCCGGCCCCGCCCGCTGCTGCGCCGGCGCCGAGCCCGGTGGCAAAACCCGTTGTCGCTGCCGCACCGCCGCCGGCCTTCGTGCCCTCCGTCGCGCCACTCGATTTCGACCTCGACTTGAGCAAGCCGCCGGCACCTGCGCCGGTTGCTGCGGCCCCGGTCAACGCCACCCTTCCGGCCGCACGCAACGGCGCTGAGAATGCCGCAGCCCCATCGCTGATCAAGTACAGCGCACCTCTCGCTTCGAGCGCCAAGATCGATCTGAACAACGACTTCGACACCGCGCCCGGCGCGCTGGAGCCGAACACGGCACGTGCGCCGCTGAACTCGGAGGAAGAGTTCACGCAGCCCGCGACCCTGCGCGCCGGCCTGCCCGGCGACTCCGGCTTCATCGAATTCGACATGAGTTCGATGGCCGGCCTGTCGGGCCGCAGCCCCGCCGACACCGAGCGCGGCCGCCTGGAGCCGGTGGAGGACAGCGGCGAAAGCCCGCACGCCATCAAGCTTTCGCTGGCGCGCGAACTGAAGGCGCTGGGCGATGTCGAAGGCGCCCGCTCGCTGGTCGAGGAAGTGGCTTCCGAGGGCTCGGGCGAGGTCAGGGCCGAAGCCAAGCAACTGCTCGGCCAGTTGCGCTGAACGGCCGTGCGGCCGCCGATCCCGCTGTGAGGCTGGCCCTCGGCATCCGCTACAACGGTCAAGCCTACGACGGCTGGCAGAGCCAGCCTTCGGGCCGTACCGTCCAGGACAAGCTGGAGGCCGCGCTCGGCCGCTTCGCCACCCAGCCCATCTCCACCCTCTGCGCGGGGCGCACCGACGCCGGTGTCCATGCCCTGATGCAAGTGGTGCACTTCGACACCTCGGTCGAGCGCGCACCCTTCTCCTGGGTGCGGGGCACCAACCGCTTTCTTCCCGACGACGTCGCGGTCCAATGGGCGCAGCCGGTGCCAGACCAGTTCCACTGCCGAGCCAGCGCGCTCGCCCGGCGCTACCTGTACGTGCTGTCGCAGTCGCCGGTGCGCCCGAGCCTGGATGCGGGCCGCGTGGGCTGGTCCATGTACGAACTCGACGGCGATGCGATGCGTGCCGCGGCCGCGATGCTGGTGGGCCGGCACGACTTCAGCTCCTTCCGCGCCTCGGCCTGCCAGGCGCGTTCGCCGATCAAGGATTTGCGGCGCATCGAGATCACGCGGCATGGCGACGCCGATCGCTGCCGCTGGCACTTCGAGTTCGAGGCCGATTCCTTCCTGCACCACATGATCCGCAACATCATGGGCAGCCTGGTGCGCATCGGCCGCGGCGACGCGCCTGCGGAATGGATGCGCGAAGTGCTGGAGGCGCGCAGCCGCGTGGTGGCTGCCCCGACCTTCTCGCCGAACGGCCTTTACTTCCTGGGGCCGCTCTACGCCGCCGGCTGGGGGCTTCCGCCCGAGGCCACGATGCCGGCCACCGGCGCTGCGTATGATGGTCCGCCATGAGTTCCGCCCCTTCCCTCGCGCGCACGCGAATCAAGATCTGCGGGCTGACGCGCGAGCAGGACGTGGATGCCGCGGTCGATGCCGGCGCCGATGCGGTGGGCTTCGTGCTCTATCCGGTCAGCCCCCGCGCGGTGACGGCGGAGCGCGCCGGTCAGCTGGCTGCGCGACTGCCGCCCTTCGTGACGCCGGTGCTGCTTTTCGTCAACGAGCTCGTGGCCCAAGCCGCAGCCTCGCTGGCCGCCGTGCCCGGATCCATGGCCCAGTTCCACGGTGACGAGTCGCCCGACCAGTGCTGGGAAGCCAGCGGCCGCGGCGCCCACCGCTTCATGCGCGCAGCCCGTATTCCGCTGGGCGCGGCCGGAGCGGGCTTCGACCTCGTAAAATACGCGTCCGATTACTCCCGCGCCCAAGCCATCCTGCTCGACGCCCACGTCGAAGCCTATGGCGGTGGCGGCAAGGCTTTCGATTGGTCACTTCTTCCACCCGCCGTCGACGCTCACCTCGTCTTGAGTGGTGGGCTCACACCTGCAAACGTGGGCGATGGCATTCGCCGTTTGCGAACGGCAGCGAAGTCGCTGTCCGTTGACGTGAGTTCCGGCGTCGAAGCCTCCAAGGGCATCAAGGACGCCGTGAAGATCCGCGAATTCGTGGCCGCCGTGCGTGCGGCCGATGCCCTCAGCTAGCTGGCTGCCCGAGACCTCGATCGAAGGAGGCAGCCGGCCCCAACGATCGAGACCATGAACACCTACCAGCAACCCGACGCCAGCGGCCATTTCGGCATCTACGGCGGCACCTTCGCCAGCGAAACGCTGACCCATGCGATCAACGAATTGCGCGACGCCTACGCGAAGTACAAGGACGATCCGCAGTTCCAGGCCGAGTTCCACCACGAGCTCGCGCATTTCGTGGGCCGGCCCTCGCCGATCTACCACGCCGCGCGCACCAGCCGCGAGATGGGCGGCGCGCAGATCTACCTGAAGCGCGAAGACCTGAACCACACCGGCGCGCATAAGGTCAACAACACCATCGGCCAGGCGATGCTCGCCAAGCGCATGGGCAAGCCGCGCGTGATCGCCGAGACCGGCGCCGGCCAGCACGGCGTCGCCACCGCCACCATCTGCGCGCGCTACGGGCTGGAGTGCGTGGTCTACATGGGCAGCCAGGACGTCAAGCGCCAAAGCCCCAACGTCTACCGCATGAACCTGCTTGGCGCGACCGTGGTGCCGGTGGAATCGGGCAGCAAGACCCTAAAAGACGCGCTCAACGAAGCGATGCGCGACTGGGTCACCAACGTCGAGAACACCTTCTACATCATCGGCACCGTCGCCGGGCCGCACCCCTACCCGACCATGGTGCGCGATTTCCAGAGCGTGATCGGCACCGAGTGCATCGAGCAGATGCCCGCCATGCTGGCGGCCCAGGGCATCACCGGCGAGGCCGAAGGCCGGCAGCCCGACGTGGTGGTCGCCTGCGTGGGCGGCGGCAGCAACGCCATCGGCATCTTCCATCCCTACATACCCTTCGCGGACACGCGCCTCATCGGGGTGGAAGCGGCAGGAGAAGGCCTGGACAGCGGCAAGCACGCGGCCTCGATCCTGCGCGGCAGCCCCGGCGTGCTGCACGGCAACCGCACCTACCTGCTGCAGAACGAGGACGGGCAGGTCACCGAGACCCACAGCATCAGCGCGGGCCTCGACTATCCCGGCGTCGGCCCCGAGCACGCCTACCTGGCCGACATCGGCCGCGCCGAGTACGTGGGCATCACCGACGCCGAGGCGCTCGAAGCCTTCCATTACCTGTGCCGCACCGAAGGCATCATTCCCGCGCTCGAATCGAGCCATGCGTTCGCCTACGCGATGAAGCTCGCGAAGACCATGCGCCCCGACCAGTCGATCCTGGTCAATCTCTCGGGCCGCGGCGACAAGGACATCGGCACGGTGGCCGACCTCTCGGGTGTCGATTTCTACGACCGGCCGTCGATGCGTGGCTTGAGCGTGAAGGGAGGCCGGGTATGAGCCGCATCGCCGCCACCTTCGAGGCACTGAAAAAAGACGGCCGCAGGGCGCTGATTCCCTACGTCACCGCCGGCTTCCCCTTCGCCGACATCACGCCCGCGCTCATGCACGGCATGGTCGAAGCAGGCGCCGACGTGATCGAGCTCGGCGTGCCCTTCTCCGACCCGATGGCCGACGGGCCGGTGATCCAGGCGGCCGGTGAAGCCGCGCTGGCGCTGGGCGTCGGCATGAAGCAGGTGCTGGCCATGGTCGCCGACTTCCGTCAGAAGAACGACGCCACGCCGGTGGTGCTGATGGGCTACGCCAACCCGGTCGAGCGCTACGACGGCGTGCACGGCAAGGGCAGCTTCATCCGCGATGCGGCGGCCGCCGGCGTGGACGGCCTGCTGGTGGTCGACTATCCGCCCGAGGAATGCGAAGACTTCGCCGCCGAGCTCCGGGCGCACGGCATCGACCTCATCTTTCTGCTGGCCCCGACCAGCACTGGCGAGCGCATGGCACAGGTCGGACGCATCGCCACCGGCTACGTCTACTACGTCTCGCTCAAGGGCGTGACCGGCGCCGGTCACCTCGACACCGAGGCGGTCGGAAGGATGATTCCGCGCATCCGCGAGCACGTTAAGTTGCCGGTGGGCGTGGGTTTCGGCATCCGCGACGCACGCAGCGCGCAGGCGGTCGGTTCCACGGCCGACGCGGTCGTGATCGGCACCCGCATCATCCAGCTGATCGAGGGCCAGCCGCGCGATCAGGTGGTGCCGCTGGTGCGCGAATTCCTCGCCGAAATCCGCGAGGCGCTCGATGCCTTGCCGGCCGCCACGCCCAAGAACGCGGCTGGCCGATAATCGCGCCACCACAAGGAGCCCCCATGAGTTGGCTTGAAAAACTGCTTCCCCCCAAGATCGCGCCCACCGACCCGAGCGAGCGCCGACAGATGCCCGAAGGGCTCTGGATCAAGTGCCCCAGCTGCGAGACCGTTCTCTACAAGACGGACCTCGAGCACAACCAGAACGTGTGCCCAAGCTGCGGCCACCACCACCGCATCGGCGCGCGCGCGCGGCTCGATGCCTTTCTGGACTCCGAAGGCCGCTACGAAGTGGGCCAGGAAGTGCTGCCGGTCGACGCCCTCAAATTCAAGGACAGCCGCAAGTACCCCGAGCGGCTCAAGGAAGCGCTGGAGAACACCGGCGAGACCGACGCGCTGGTGGTCATGGGCGGCTCGGTGCACAGCATCAACGTGGTGGTCGCCTGCTTCGAGTTCGACTTCATGGGCGGCAGCATGGGCAGCGTGGTCGGCGAGCGCTTCGTGCGCGGCGTCGAGACCGCGATCGAGCAGAAGGTGCCCTTCATCTGCTTCACCGCCACCGGCGGTGCGCGCATGCAGGAAGGCCTGCTTTCGCTGATGCAGATGGCCAAGACCAACGCCGCGCTCACGCGCCTGGCCAAGAAAGGCCTGCCCTACATCAGCGTGCTGACCGATCCGACGATGGGCGGCGTGAGCGCCGGCTTCGCCTTCGTGGGCGATGTCGTGATCGCCGAGCCCAAGGCGCTGATCGGCTTTGCCGGACCGCGCGTGATCGAGTCGACGGTTCGGGTGACCTTGCCTGAAGGCTTCCAGCGCGCCGAGTTCCTGCAGACCAAGGGCGCGATCGACTTCATTTGCGACCGCCGCGAGCTGCGCAAGACCGTCGCAAGCACGCTTGCGATGCTGCTGCGCCAACCGGCCGATGCGGTGATCTGAAGGAGCGCGGCCTATCGGCCGAGGCCGAAGGCCGTGGCCATCAGGCTGCCGAGCACAATAGCGCCGATCTGCAGCAGGACGATGGCGGCGAGCGGCGACAGGTCGACGCCGCCCACCAAGGGAATGAAGCGCCGCAGCGGCCGCACCAGTGGTTCGGCCAGCCGTCCGATGAGATCCTGCAGCATCGACGATGCATTCGGCACCCAGGACAGCACGGCATAGACGATCAGCAAGGCGGTAAGGCCCGACACGGCCAGCTGCAACAGGCCGATGAGCGACACCAGCGGCAAGATCGCCCAGCGGCCCAGGCTGCCCATCAGCATCCAGAGCAGCAGGAATTTGGCCATCACCAGCAGCCAGGCGGCCATGGCGCTCGCCAGGTCCCAGCGCTTCACCGATGGCACGATGCGCCGCAGGGGCAGCACGATCCAGTCGGTGACGGCGAACACGAAACGCCCCAGCGGATTGCCGAATGGCACCCGGTGGTACTGCATGTAGAGACGCAGCAGGCAGGCGCCGCCGAGGAGGCCGACGATCACGTCGAGCAGGAACGAGGGGATCTGGTAGAGCATGGCGCGCGGTCGTGGACGGAATGCGATGATAGCCATGCAAGGTTCATCGATGACGACTCAACCCCTTCTGCATTCTCTTCCCCTGTTCCCGCTCGGCACCGTGCTCTTTCCCGGCGGCCTCCTGCCGTTGCGCATCTTCGAGGTGCGCTACCTCGACATGATCGGCAAGTGCCACAAGGCAGGCGCCCCCTTCGGCGTGGTCAGCCTCACGCAGGGCTCGGAGGTCCGCAGGGCGGGTGCGCAAGCCGAAAGCTTCGCCGCGCTCGGCACGCTCGCCGTGATCCGCGAGTTCGACGCACCCCAGGCCGGCCTGATGCAGATCGAATGCGTGGGCACGCACCGCTTTCGCGTGCGTTCCAGCGAACTTCAGAAGCACGGGCTGTGGACCGCCGATGTCGAGGCCGTGCCGGACGACGTGGCCCTCGAAGTGCCCGAAGATCTGCAGCTCACCGCCGAGGCCTTGCGCCGGTTGGTCGGCACGCTGGAAGAGCGGCAGCGCATGGAGGGCAACGGGAACGTCCGGCTGCCGATCACACCGCCTTACCGCTTCGACGATTGCGGCTGGGTGGCCAACCGCTGGTGCGAGCTGCTGCCGGTGCAGCCGGAACTCAAGCAGCGCCTGATGGAACTCGACAGCCCCCTCATGCGGCTCGAACTGGTCAGCGACCTGCTCGCACGCACCGGCATTACCAAGTAGTCCGCTCTTCATTCCGTAGCGCGAGGGCGAGGGCTGGCCGGCTAAAATGGTGGGTTGCGCGCGCGACCGCCTGCGCCCCTCTTCCTCTCCCATGTCCGACGCTTCGAACTCCCCCATTCCCACCCCTGCCACCGACGACAACCAGCTCATCGCCGAACGACGCGAAAAGCTGAAGGCGCTGCGCGCCGCGCAGGCCGAAGGCAAAGGGGTCGCATTCCCGAACGACTTCAAGCCCGCCGATCGCGCAGCGGCGCTCGTTGCAACGCACGGCGAAACGGCGGCCGAGCTGCTCGAAGCCAATCCGATCGCGGTCAGCGTGGCGGGCCGCATGATGCTCAAGCGGGTGATGGGCAAGGCCAGCTTCGCGACCGTGCAGGATGCGACCGGCCGCATCCAGCTCTACATCACGCGCGACGCCGTCGGCGAGGAGGCCTACGCCGAATTCAAACACTGGGACCTGGGCGACATCGTCGGCGCCGAAGGCTCGGCCTTCAAGACCCGCACCGGGGAGCTCTCGGTCAAGGTCACGAAGCTGCGCCTTTTGACGAAGAGCCTGCGCCCGCTGCCGGACAAGTTCCACGGCATGGCCGACCAGGAGCAGAAGTACCGCCAGCGCTATGTCGACCTGATCACCGACGAATCGGCACGCGAGCGCTTCGCGGCACGCAGCCGTGCCGTGAGCGCGCTGCGCGAATTCATGGTGGCCAACGACTTCCTCGAGGTCGAGACGCCGATGCTGCACCCGATCCCGGGCGGCGCCAACGCCAAGCCCTTCAAGACGCACCACAACGCGCTCGACCAGGAGATGTTCCTGCGCATCGCGCCCGAGCTCTACCTGAAGCGGCTGATCGTCGGCGGCTTCGAGCGCGTGTTCGAGATCAACCGGAGCTATCGCAACGAGGGCATCTCGGTGCGGCACAACCCCGAGTTCACGATGATGGAGTTCTACGCGGCCTACTGGAACTACCGCGACCTGATGGACTTCACCGAAACGCTGATCCGCGCGATCGCTCAGAAGACCGTGGGCAAGCTCGAGCTCGAGTACCAGGGCAGGCCGGTCGACCTGAGCCCGCCCTTCGAACGGCTCACCATCCGCGAGGCGATCCACAAGCACACCGATGCCGGCGCGAACGCCGACGACGCCGCCTGGCTCGTCAACGCGCTGCGCAAGCTCGGCCTCACCGAAGAAAAGGACAAGCTCTCGCAGCGCAGCCTGGCGAGCCTGCAGGTGATGTACTTCGAGGAGACCGTGGAAGAAAAGCTCTGGCAGCCGACCTTCATCATGGAGCACCCGACCGAGATCTCGCCGCTGGCGCGCGCCAACGACGAGCGCCCCGAGGTGACGGAGCGCTTCGAGCTCTACATCACGGGCCGCGAATTCGGCAACGGCTTCAGCGAGCTCAACGATGCCGAAGACCAGGCCGCGCGCTTCAATGCGCAGGTCTCGGCCAAGGACAGCGGCGACGACGAGGCGATGTTCTACGACCACGACTTCGTCCGCGCGCTGGAATACGGCATGCCGCCCACCGGCGGCTGCGGCATCGGCATCGACCGCCTGATGATGTTGCTCACCGACTCGCCGAGCATCCGCGACGTGATCCTGTTTCCTGCCTTGCGCCGGGAATCTTGAAGACGCCCGCTCCGGCCATCGGCATCGACTTCGGCACGTCCAATTCCGCGGTCGCCTGCGTGGCGGGAAACGGACTTGCCCGCATGCTGCCGCTGGAAGGGTCGGCGACGACGATCCCGACGGCCGTCTTCTTCAATTCCGAAGACCGCAGCACGCATTTCGGGCGCGAGGCGATTTCGCTCTACCTCGCCGGCACCGAAGGCCGGCTGATGCGGTCGCTCAAGAGCCTGCTCGGCAGCTCGCTGATGCAGGACCGGACCGAAATCGACAATCAGCGGGTCAGTTTCGAAGACATCATCGCCCTCTTCCTGTCGGAACTTGCGACGCGCGCCCATCGGCAGCTCGGCATCGAGCCCGCACGGGTCGTGATCGGTCGGCCGGTGCATTTCGTCGACGACGATGCGGCGCGCGACCGCGAGGCGGAGGCCACGCTGCGCCGAGCCGCGCAAAACGCCGGCCTGGGCGAAGTCGGATTTCAGTACGAACCGATCGCCGCAGCCTTCGACTACGAACGGCGCGTCACGCGCGAATCGCTAGTGCTGATCGTCGACCTTGGCGGCGGCACCTCCGATTTCACGGTCGTTCGCCTCGGTCCCGAACGCATGGGAAACGCGGACCGCTCCCGCGACGTGCTGGCCACCACCGGCGTACACATCGGCGGCACCGACTTCGATCAGCGGCTCAGCGTCGAATGCGTAATGCCGCATTTCGGTTTCCGGCACATCGGCCCGCAAGGCCGCGAAGTGCCGAGCAAGACCTTCTTCGACCTGTCGTCCTGGCACCTGATCAACTGGCTGTACGCGCCGAAGGCGATCCGGCAGGTTCAGGAGTTGCGCATCAACTACCTCGATACGCGGCTGCACGACCGGCTCATGGGCGTGCTCGTGGACCGGCAAGGGCACCGCGTCGCCAGCGAGGTGGAAGAAGCCAAGATTCGAACGTCCGCGACCAACGACGACGTCGCCATCGATCTGTCCTTCGCTGAGGCAGACCTGCGCGCTACCCTCGCGGCGAACGACATGGCCGGGCACCTCGCAGCGCTGCTCGACAGCGTGGTTTCCTGCGCGCGCGAATGCGTGCGGCGCAGCGGCACGACGGGCGGCATGCTCGACGCCATCTATCTGACGGGCGGCTCATCGGCGCTGAGCCCGTTCCAGAGTGCGTTGCGACGCGCGTTCCCGGGCACGAAGATCATCGAAGGCGACCTGTTCGGTGGCGTGGCCGCCGGGCTGGCCTACGCCGCAGCATGAAATACCTTTCTGCCTATCCCGCAGACCTGTGCGCCCAGGTCGAGCATCTCATGGCACAGGGCAAGCTCGGCGACTTGCTGCTGAAGCGCTACGGCGGCGTGCACGATATCCGCACCGACCGCGCGCTCTACGACTACGTGAGCGGCCTCAGGAACGAGTTTCTGCGCAATGCCGAACCGCTGTCCAAGGTGGCTTTCGACAACAAGCTGCACGTGATCCGCAACGCGCTCGGCACCCACACGACCATCTCGCGCGTGCAGGGCAGCAAGCTCAAGGCAAAGCGCGAGATCCGGGTTGCGAGCCTGTTCAAGGAGGTGCCGATCGAATGGCTGCGCATGATCGTCGTGCACGAGCTGGCGCACCTGAAGGAGCGCGAGCACGACAAGGCTTTCTATCAGCTCTGCGCCCACATGGAGCCGGACTATCACCAGCTCGAGTTCGACCTGCGCCTCTATCTGACGCACCTCGAAAGCGGTGGCCAGCGGCTCTGGTCGCCCGAAGTCTAGCCCATCTTTCTCAACTGACCGGTGTGAAGCCGGCTAAGTGCTTGATTTGATTCAGCACGCGCTCGAAGGTCTCCACTACAGCGGGATTGGTTGGGCAGTGATGCGGGCGTGTTTGGCGGTGATCTTCGGCGGGGGTTGATCGGGCAGCTTCAGCCGCAGCAGGTCCAGCAGCATGCGGTGATCGGCCTCGGGCTGGGTGTATCGCGACAGCACGAGCTCTCTGCCGTCGGTGGTGGGCAGGTGCACGTCCACCATCTGCATGGTCTTGAACTTGGCGATCACCTCGCCGGGCGTGAGGCCGTGCGCCAGGCGCTTGAGTTGGGCCTTCAAGGTGACCTGCAGGCAGTAGGCGAGGAAGGCCACGAAGATGTGTGCCTCGATGCGCTTCTCGCTGGAGTGGTAGATGGGGCGTACGGCCAGGTCGTGCTTGAGCTCCTTGAACGCCTGCTCGACCTCGGTGAGCTGGATGTAGAACGTCCACAGCTGCGCGGGATCGTGCGCACCGAGGTTGGTACGCAGCAGATAGTGTGGCGCGACTATCTGGCTGAGAGGCGCACGACAATCTGGATGAGAACGATGTCGCGGCCAAGTGATGATGCCGCCATTGATTGCCGGGCGCAATGACTACGTGGA